>NZ_JBVHTP010000001.1:0-915365 GCF_055565795.1 Streptomyces sp. NPDC028314 | reverse complement strand
GGGGGGCTTGGGTGCACAAACCTTGGAGGGGAGGGGAAGTGGGGAATTGGTGAACAACGACAAGAACAACGACGGCCCCCCCCCCACCCCCGCCGGGGGGGGGGGGGCCCCGGGCCTCAGCCCTCCGCCAGGAGCTGTTCCGTCCAGATGGTCTTGCCGGCCGCCGTGTACCTGCTGCCCCAGCGGTGCGTGAGCTGTGCGACGAGGAACAGGCCGCGGCCGCCCTCGTCGGTGAGCTGCGCCCGGCGCAGATGCGGCTGCGTCTGACTCGGGTCGGAGACCTCGCAGATCAGCACGCGGTCCTTGATCAGCCGCAGGCCGACCGGACCGCCCGCGTACCGGATGGAGTTCGTGACCAGCTCGCTGACGATCAGCTCCGTGGTGAAGACCAGGTCCTCCAGTCCCCAAGCGGTCAGCCGGTCCGCGACGAGCTCGCGGGCCCGCCCGACGAGAGAGGGGTCGGCGGGCAGCTCCCACACCGCGGTGGCATCGGCGGACACCTCCCTGACCCGCACCACGAGCAGTGCGAGGCCGTCGTCTGGCGGCTCGGGCGACAGGGCGTCCAGGATGCCGTGCCCGATCTCGGTGACCGGCCGCCCGCTGTCGGCGCCGTCCCGCACGACCGCCCGGACCGCCTCCAGCTGCCGCTCCGACCCGTCGGTGCCCTTCGCGAGCGCTCCGCCGTAGAAGGCCAGTACATCGCCGGGCCCCAGGCACAGTTCCACCGGTTCGAACGGCTGCCCGCCGGTGCCCAGGACCGGACCCGGGCGGTACGACACCGTGCCGCTCCCGGTCCGTCCCCGGGCGGCCAGTACGGGCGCCGGGTGGCCGGCACCCGCCAGCACGCAGGTGCGGGACACTGGGTCGTAGGTCGCGTAGAGACAGGTGGCGCCGGTCAGCGCGCTCGGCGCGTCCGCGTCCGGATCCTGGCGGTCGTCGTCCTCGATGAAGCGCACCACGAGGTCGTCGAGATGGGCCAGCAGTTCGTCCGGACTGAGGTCGAGATCGGCCAGGGTCTGCACGGCCGACCGCAGACGCCCCATGGCGGCCGTGGCGTCGAGGCCGTTCCCGGCCACCGTACCCATGACGAACGCGAGCCGTGTCGAGGGGAGTTGGATGACGTCGAACCAGCTGCCCCCGATGGCCTGGGGCGTGGCGGTGGGCAGATGGATCCCGGAGGTCTCCGCACCGGTGACGTCCATGACCGGCCTGGGCAGGAGGCTGCGCTGCAGGGCCTGCGCGGTACGGCGCTCCCGGGTGTAGCGGCGCGCGTTGTCCATGCTGAGCGAGGCCCTGGAGCCGATCTCCTCGGCGAGGACCGCGTCCTCCTGGTCGAACGGGTGGCGCTCCGCGGTGCGCCACAGCACCAGGGCGCCGAGCACCGCGCCGCGCGCCTGCAACGGGATCAGCATGAGCGAGGCGGCCCGCGGCGGAAGCATCAGCCGTGCGCGTTCCTCCTCGCCCGAGAGCACCGCGCGGAGCTCGGTCAGGTCGGGAAGGAAGACCGCCGAGCCCCCGCGCAGGTGGATGCTCTCGATGTTCCGGAGACGGATGGTGTCGCCCACGCAGTGGCTCTCGGGCGGCCACCGCCCGTCGGCGGCTCGCACGGCGACGCGCCGCATCGGCGCCCCGGTGACCAGCTCTCCCGGCTCTTCGCCGAGCAGCACGGGTTCGGTGAGGTCGACGGCCGCGAGGTCGGCGAACGCGGGGACGAGCACCCCGGCCAGCTGCTCGGCGTCACGCACCATGTCGAGGGAGCTGCCGATCTCCGCGGCGGCCGCGTTGAGCAGCGCCAGCCGCTCGGCGGCGCGCTGGTCCGCCGGCGGTACGGGCGGTGCCCGGCGGACGTCACCTGCGACGGCGACCGGCGCGGGGTGGTCCGGGTCCGCGGGGCGCAGGCGCAGCAGGAACCGCGCCGACGAGCCCTCCAGCAGGGTGATGATGTCGACGTCGGCCTCCAGCTGCCCGCCGTCCGGCCGTAGCAGTCGGGCCCGGGCGCTGCGCCTGGCACCTCCGACGGCTCCGGCGACGAGGCGGGCCCACAGGCCGGGATCTTCGAAGAGCAGTCCCACATCCAGCTGCCCGGCGCCGGGGCCACCGACGGCCTCGGGAACGCCCAGGAGCGTCGCCGCCGCACGTGTGCCCGTCAGGGCCTTGCCGCCGGCATCGAGTACCAGGACAGCCGTGGGGAAGTCCGCTGCTGCGACGGGTTCTCCCGGGCCGTTGTCGCTCACGCGTGTCTCACTCCGGCAGGATCGAGGACGCTCCTGATCTCATTGAACACCTCGCGCGCGGCGGGCGCGCGCCGGTGGCGGACGCCGTGCGGCGCGGCCGCCGACGACGCCCCGGGGGTCGCCGACGGCCGCGCGTCACCCGCTTGCGGCGCCGGCCGGCCCCGTACTTTTGGCCCACGGAAAGCGAACGGTTCGCCCCGGCCGGGGGCCGGGGCGAACCGTCGTCGCGCGGCGACCCTCAGGCGCCGGCCTTGCGCTTGTTCCACACGTCGAAGCCGACCGCCGCCAACAGCACGAGCCCCTTGATGACCTGCTGGTAGTCGGTTCCGATGCCGACGAGTGACATGCCGTTGTTCAGTACGCCCAGCACCAGACCGCCGATGATCGCGCCGAGTACGGTGCCGACACCGCCCGACGCCGAGGCGCCGCCGATGAAGGCCGCCGCGATCGCCTCCAGTTCGAAGTTGATGCCGGCCTGCGGCGTTCCCGCGTTGAGGCGGGCAGCGAAGACCAGCCCGGCCAGCGCTGCCAGGACGCCCATGTTGACGAAGGCGAGGAAGACGATCCGCTTGCTCTTGACGCCGGACAGCCTGGCGGCGGGCTCGTTGCCGCCGATGGCGTACGTGTGACGGCCCAGGATGGAGTTGCGCATCACGTAGCCGAAGGCGACCAGGAGCACGCCGAGGATGAGCAGCACGATCGGGAAGCCGTGGTAGCTCGCGAGCAGCAGGGTGAAGACCGTCACCGCGGTGGTGATCGCCGCCAGCTTGACGAGGAAGAGGCCCGTCGGCAGCAGCCGCAGCCCGTAGGAGGCGGCCTGGCGGCGGCCTCGGACCTCCTGTACGACGGCCAGCGCGAGCACTCCGAAGCCGAGCAGCAGGGTGAGGTTGTGGTAGTTCGTGTGCGGGCCGGCCTCCGGCAGGAAACCGCTGCTGATCTGACGGAAACCCTTCGGGAAGGGGGCCACCGACTGGCCCTGGAGCAGGATCTGCGTCCCGCCCCGGAAGAGCAGCATTCCCGCGAGCGTCACGATGAACGAGGGGATGCCCACGTAGGCGATCCAGAAGCCCTGCCAGGCTCCGGCCGCGGCCCCGATGAGGAGCGCGGCTGCGGCGGCCAGGGGCCAGGGTATGTCGTGGTGCACCATCATCACCGCGGCCGCGGCTCCGACGAAGGCCGCCAGGGACCCCACCGACAGGTCGATGTGGCCGGCGATGATGACGATCATCATCCCGATGGCCAGGATGAGGATGTAGCCGTTCTGCTGGATCAGGTTGGTGACGTTGAGCGGTTTGAGCAGTGTTCCGTCGGTCCAGATCTGGAACAGCACGATGATCAGCGCCAGGGCGACCAGCATGCCGTACTGCCGGACGTTGCCGCGCAGCAGGCGCACGAGGAGGGCGCGCGGACCTTCAGGCGCGCTGGTTCCCTTTTCCCCGCCGGGGGCGGTCCCCGGGGCGTCGATGGCGGGGCTCTGGGTCTGGGTCATGCGTCACACCTGCTCGTTCTGGGTTGCGGCGCCCACGGTCATGAGGCGCATGAGGGATTCCTGGGTCGCGTCCGCCCGGGTCGTCTCGCCGGTGATGCGTCCCTCGGCCATGGTGTAGATGCGGTCGCACAGGCCGAGCAGCTCGGGCAGTTCCGAAGAGATCACCAGGACGGCTTTGCCCTGGGCCGCGAGCTCGGCGATCACCGCGTAGATCTCGGCCTTCGCACCGATGTCGATGCCCCGGGTGGGCTCGTCGAGGATGAGCACCTCGGGCTCGGAGAAGATCCACTTGCTGAGGACGACCTTCTGCTGGTTGCCGCCGCTGAGCTTTCCGGTCTCCGCGAACACCGAGGGCGCCTTGATGTTCATGGTGCGGCGGTACCTCTCCGCGACGCGGGTCTCCTCGTGCTGGTTCACCCAGCCCCGGCGGGAGACCTTGCCGAGCGCGCTCAGCGAGATGTTGCGGCGGATGTCCTGCGAGAGGTTGAGCCCGAGGTGCTTGCGGTCCTCGGTGACGTAGGCGAGGCCGTGGGAGATGGCCTCGGGGACCGTGCGCGTACGGATCTCCTTGCCGTCGAGCAGGACCCGGCCGCTGGTGCGGCGTCCGTAGGAGCGGCCGAAGACGCTCATGGCGAGCTCGGTCCGGCCCGCGCCCATCAGGCCCGCCATGCCGACGATCTCGCCGCGCCGGACCGTGATCGACGCTCCGTCGACGACCTTGCGGTGCACGTCGATCGGGTGCAGGACGGTCCAGTCCTCGACCGTCAGCGCCACCTCGCCGATGTCGGGCGTGCGCTCGGGATAGCGGTGCTCCAGGTCGCGGCCGACCATCCCGCGGATGATCCGGTCCTCGGAGATGCCCTCGGCTTCGACCGAGATGGTCTCGATGGTCCGGCCGTCGCGCAGGATGGTCACGGCGTCGGTGACGCGCGCGATCTCGTTCAGCTTGTGCGAGATGACGATGCAGGCGATGCCCTGGGCCTTGAGCTCGATGATGAGGTCGAGCAGTTTGCGGCTGTCCTCGTCGTTGAGCGCGGCCGTGGGTTCGTCCAGGATCAGCAGCTTGACCTCCTTGGCGAGGGCCTTGGCGATCTCGACGAGCTGCTGCTTGCCCACGCCGATGTCCGCGACGCGGGTCTGCGGGTGGTCCGGCAGGCCTACGCGGCTCAGCAGGGCCTGGGCGTGGGTGAGCGTCCGGTGCCAGCTGATGAACCCGCGCGAGGCGTGCTCGTTGCCCAGGAAGATGTTCTCCGCGATGGACAAGTAGGGTATGAGGGCGAGTTCCTGATGGATGATCACAATGCCGCGGCGCTCGCTGGCCCGGATGTCGCCGAAGGCGCACGGTTCGCCCTGGAACCGGATCTCGCCTTCGTAGGAACCGTGCGGGTGCACGCCGCTGAGCACCTTCATCAGGGTGGACTTGCCCGCCCCGTTCTCGCCGCAGATGGCGTGGACCTCGCCGGCGGCGACGGTCAGATTGACGTCCGACAGTGCCTTGACGCCGGGGAAGGACTTGCTGATCGAACGCATCTCGAGGACGGGTCCGGCCATGGTGGTGAGTCCGTTCGACTGGGGTGAGGTGGCGGGCCGGTCGGGGCGCGCCGCATCACCGGCTCTTCGGCCCCGGTGGGTGGGCCCGGTGGCGGCTACTTCAGCTGGTCGGCGGTGTACTGCCCGGAGTCGACGAGCAGCTTCCGGTAGTTCTCCTTGTCGACGCTGACCGACTGCAACAGGTAGGAGGGCACGACCTTCACGCCGTTGTCGTACTGCTTGGTGTCGTTGACCTCGGGCTTTTGGCCGCTGAGCAGTGCGTCGCCCATCTGTACGGCCACCTTGGCGAGTTCGCGGGTGTCCTTGTACACGGTCTGGGTCTGTTCGCCGGCGATGATGGACTTCACGGAGGCGAGCTCGGCGTCCTGGCCCGTGACGATGGGCAGCGGCTTGCCCGCGCCGCCGTAGCCGACTCCCTTGAGGGACGACACGACGCCGATCGAGATGCCGTCGTAGGGCGAGAGCACCGCGTCGACGGTGGCCGACGAGTACGCCTTGCTGAGCAGGTTGTCCATCCGGGACTGGGCCAGGCCGCCGTCCCAGCGCAGGGTGGCCGCCTGCGTGAACTCGGTCTGGCCGCTCTTGACCACGAGCCTCTTGGCGTCGATGTGGGGCCGCAGGACGCTCATGGCGCCCTGGTAGAAGAATGCGGCGTTGTTGTCGTCCGGTGATCCGGCGAAGAGCTCGATGTTGAAGGGGCCCTTGCCGTCCTGGAGACCGAGCCGGTCGGCGATGTACGTGGCCTGCAGGACGCCGACCTTGTAGTTGTCGAAGGTGGCGTAGTAGTCGACGTCCCCGGTGCCGCGGATCAGGCGGTCGTAGGAGATGACCCGGATCTTCGCGTCGGCGGCCTTCTGGAGCACGTCGCTGAGCGAGGAGCCGTCGATCGGAGCGATCACCAGGAGCTTGGCACCCTTGGTGATCATGTTCTCGACCTGGGCGACCTGGTTCTCGACGACGTTGTCGCCGAACTGGAGATCCGTCTTGTAACCCTTGGCCTGGAACTGCTTGACCATGTTGGCGCCGTCGTTGATCCAGCGCTCGGAGGACTTGGTCGGCATGGCGATCCCGACCAGGCCCCCCTTGGCTTCGCCCGCGTCCGACCCGCCCCCGACGCCGTTCGCGCTCTGGCCGCAAGCCGTCAGGGCCAGACCGAGGGCTGCCACGATCACGCCTGTCGAGATTCTTCGCACTGTTCCTCCAGTGATGCGCCGTGACGCGGCGCGATGAGGGGGCGGGCCCGGCCCGACGCGGCCCGGGCGGATGCCCGGGCCGCGGGGCTGGCGCCGGCCGCTGGGGTGCACCGCCAGACCGGACCGCTCCGGCCTGGTGTGACACGAGTGTTAACGCTCACAACTGAGCCGTCAAGGCCCCCGGGGTCACCTTTGCGCACTCATCGCGCAGCCCCTCCCGGGCGGCTGCACCCCAGGCCCGGGCTGCCACGTCGCAGCCAGCGGAGCCGGGGCGGCGGCCTCGTGCGGGCTCCGGGGCCTGCGTGTCACCCGGTGCGGGACTGCTCGCGCTACCGGCTACCGGCTACCGGCTACCGGCTGCCGGCTGCCGGCTGCCGGCACCGGCTGGGTACGGCGCCGCGGCGACCGCGTCCGGTACTGCCCAGTGGCGGTCCTGTTCGAAGGTCCGGAGAAGGTCTGCCGCGACGCTCACCGCGATCGTGGCGGGTTCCTTGCCGGTGATCTCGGTGATTCCGATCGGGGTCTTGATCCGGTCGATCGTGGTGGCGTCGTGGCCTCCCTCGTCGGCCAGGCGCTGCCGGAACCGCGCCCATTTGGCGGACGAGCCGATCAATCCGATGGAGCCGAGACCGGCGGTGCGCAGGGCGGCGTCGCACAGCGCGGCGTCCTCGGCGTGGTCGTGGGTCATGATCAGGACGTGGGTGCCGGGTGGCAGCTCCGCGAGCACCTCCTCCGGAAGCAGCGGGGTGTGGTGTACGTGGATCTGCGCCACCGCGTCCGCGAGCGCGCCGAGCCGTTCGTCGGCGAGCATGTCGGGGCGGGTGTCGATCAGGTGCAGATCGAGGTTCTGGCGGGCCAGGATGCGTGCCAGCTCCAGTCCGACGTGCCCGACGCCGAAGACCGCCACCGCCTCGACCACCGGCAGCGGTTCGAGCAGTACGGTGACGGCTCCGCCGCAGCATTGCACGCCGTGCCGGCCGGTGACCTTGTCGTTGAGGGCGAATTCCATCAGCTCCGGCTCCGGATCGGCCGCGCCGTTCAGCTCGCGGGCCCGGTCGATGGCGACGGCCTCGATGTTGCCGCCGCCGATCGAACCCCACGTCTCGGTCCGTCCCACGACGAGTTTGGCACCGGCCCGGCGCGGCGCGTGGCCGCGCACGGTCGCGACGGTCACGAGCACGCCGGGTTCCCGGCGTGCCCGCAACCGCGCGACCGCGGCCACCCAGCTCATGTCAGGCATTGCTCAAAGCGCTTGCGTCGGTAGGGACTTCGCCGCCGTCCGGCGCGTGACCGTCGTGCCGCGCGCCGCCCCTGCGGGCCGCTTCGATCGCCCAGTACACCGCCTCGGGTGTCGCGGGGGAGGCGAGTTCCACGCTGGCTCCCACGGGCCCGAACGCCGCGGCGGCCTGCCGCAATGCTTCACGCACCGAGAAGGCCAGCATCAGCGGGGGCTCACCCACCGCCTTGGACCCGTAGACCGCGCCCTCCTCGGTGGCGTTCTCCATCAGCCTGACGTTGAACTCCTCGGGCATCTCCGAAAAGCTCGGCAGCTTGTAGGTGCTCGCCGCCTGGGTCAGCAGCCGACCGCGGTTCGGCCCGTCGCCGGTGTCCCAGCGCAGGTCCTCCAGCGTCAGCCAGCCCGCGCCCTGCACGAAACCGCCCTCGACCTGACCGATGTCGATCATCGGGGAGAGGCTGTCGCCGACATCGTGCACGATGTCCACCCGCCGGATCCGGTAGGCGCCCGTGAAGCCGTCCACCTCCACCTCGGCCGCGGCCGCGCCGTAGGAGAAGTACTTGAACGGCGACCCCTGGAACGCCTTCGCGTCCCAGTGCAGGCCCTCGGTCCGGTAGAAACCGGCCGCCGACAACTGGACCCGCTGGAAGTACGCGGTGCGCACCAGGTCGTCCCAGGCCAGCTCCTTGTCGTTGCCGAGGACGCGCGCGACGCCCTCGACGATGCGCACGTCGGAGGCGTTCGCACCCAGCTGGCTGCCGGCCACCTGAAGCAGCCGCTCGCGGATCTGCTCGCAGGCGTTCTTCACCGCCGCACCGTTGAGATCCGCCCCGGCACTGGCGGCGGTGGCAGAGGTGTTGGGCACCTTGTCCGTGCGCGTGGGGGCCAGCCGCACCTTGTGCAGCCCGATGCCCAGCGTGGTCGCGGCCACCTGGAGCATCTTCGTGTGCAGACCCTGCCCCATCTCGGTGCCGCCGTGGTTGATCAGGACCGAGCCGTCCTTGTAGACCAGCACCAGCGCGCCGGCCTGGTTGAAGGCGGTGAGGTTGAACGAGATTCCGAACTTGATCCCGGTGATCGCGAGCGCCCGCTTGGTGTGCGGGTGCGCGGCGTTGAAGGCCGCGATCTCGTGCTTGCGGTCGGCGAAGCCGGCGTCGCCTTGAACCTGCTGCCAGATCGTCGAGATCCGCTCGGGGTGGGGGACCGGCTGCCCGTACGGAGTCGAATGGCCCTGCCGGTAGAAGTTGCGCTCGCGCAACTCCATCGGATCCAGGCCGAGCAGCGGCGCGCACCGGCCCATGATGTCCTCGATCACCAGCATGCCCTGCGGTCCGCCGAAGCCGCGGAAGGCGGTGTTGGAGACCTTGTTGGTCTTGGCGATGCGACCGGCGATGCGCGCGTTGGGAATCCAGTAGGTGTTGTCGATGTGGCACAGCGCGCGGGCCACCACCGGCTCGGACAGGTCCAGGCTCCAGCCGCCGTCCGCGGTCAAGGTGGCTTCCAGGGCCTGGATGCGGCCCTCGGTGTCGAAGCCGATCTTCCACTCGGCGTGGAACCCGTGGCGCTTGCCGGACATGGTCAGGTCCTGCGTCCGGTTGAGGCGCACCCGCACCGGCCGACCGGTCAGCCTGGCGCCGAGCGCGGCGACGGCCGCGAACCCGTGCGGCTGCATCTCCTTGCCGCCGAAACCGCCACCCATCCGCAGGCACTGCACGGTCACCTCGTGACTGTGCAGGCCGAGGACGTGCGCGACGATCTCCTGTGTCTCCGAGGGGTGCTGGGTGCTGCTCTGGACGAACATCTGCCCGTTCTCGTCGACGTGGGCCAGCGCCGCGTGCGTCTCGAGGTAGAAGTGTTCTTGATCGGAGAACTGGAATTCGCCGGTGAACACATGGGCGGAGTCACCGAAGCCGGCGTCGACGTCGCCGGTCAGCATCACGGGTCGCGCGCCGTGAAAACTTCCGGCCGCGATCGCGTCCTGCAACGAGATCAGGGAGGGCTTTTCGTCGAGTTCGACCTCGACGGCCGCCGCACCGAGCCGGGCCGCCTCCACGCTTTCGCCGAGCACCCAGGCGACCGCGTGTCCGTGGAACATGACCTCGTCGGGGAACAGCGGTTCGTCGTGCTTCATTCCGGCATCGTTGACGCCGGGCACGTCGGCAACGGTCAGTACGCGGACCACGCCGGGCACGGCGAGCGCGGGCCCGGTGCGCAGTGCGGTGATCCTGCCGTGGGCCTTCATGACCTGGACGGGGTAGGCGTGCAGGACGTCCTTGGTGCGATGAACCAGGTCGTCGGTGTAGAGCGCGGCGCCGGTGACGTGCAGGTTGGCGCTTTCGTGCGGCATCGAGACACCGACGACGGGCTTTTCGGGACGCTCGGACAAATGGCTCATGACGACACCGCCTCGGTGGTTTGCGCGTACAGCTTCAGCAGGCTCTGGCCGAGCATCGCGGAGCGGTAGCCGGCGCTGGCGCGGTGATCGTCCATCGGTGTGCCCTGGGCCCGCAGCACCCGGGACGCGGCCTCGACCGTCTCCGCCGACCACGGCTCGCCCTCCAGGGCGGCCTCGGTGGCGAGGGCGCGGATCGGGGTGGCGGCCACGCCGCCCAGGCCGATGCGTGCCTTGCGGACGATCCCGTCCTCGATGTCGAGCGCGAAGGCGACCGCCACGCTCGAAATGTCGTCGAAGCGCCGTTTGGCGATCTTGTGGAATCCCGTGACCGGTGACAGCGGCAGCGGGACGCGCACCGCGCGGATCAGCTCGCCGGGACGGCGCACGCTCTGCCGGTAGCCGGTGAAGTAGTCGCAGATCGGTACCTCGCGCTCACCGTCGGCGCCGGCGAGTACCAGCGACGCTTCCAGCGCGAGCAGCACCGGCGGGCTGTCACCGATGGGGGAGCCGGTACCCAGGTTGCCGCCGAGGGTGGCGCTGTTGCGGATGAGACGGGACGCGAACTGCGGGAAAAGCTCTGCCAGCAGCGGGACGCTGCCGTCGAGGCGGCGTTCGATCTCGGTGAGGGTCTGGGCCGCCCCGATCACGATGTGGTCGGATTCGACGCGCAGCTCGCGCAGTTCGGGCAGCCTGTCGACGGCGACCACGCAATTGGCCCGGCGCGAGCGGATGTTCACCTCCACGCCCCAATCGGTGCTCCCGGCGACCACCACCGCGTCGGGCCGCTCGCGCAGCAGCCGCAGCGCATCGGCCAGGGTGCCCGGCCGCAGGAACACGCTGTCGTCCCGGGTGTATTCGGTGGCGACCGGTTCGGGCGCGGACTGCTCGCGGCGCTGCGCCAGGGCGTCGTCCTCGGTGGGCGAACCGACGGCGTACGCGGCATCGCGGATCGGGCGGTAGCCGGTGCAGCGGCACAGGTTTCCGCTCAGCGCGTGCAGATCGAAACCGTTCGGACCGTGCTCGGCGTCGGAATCGGTGACCCCGGCCGGGTCCGCGTCCGAGTCCGAGCGCGAGTCCATGTCCGAGTTCGAGTCCGCGTGCGCGCAGCGGTCGGGCCGGTAGTACTCGGCGGCCATGCTGCAGATGAATCCCGGTGTGCAGTAACCGCATTGGGAGCCGCCGCGGACGGCCATCTCCTCCTGTACGGGGTGCAGCGCTGGGGGCGTGCCGGTTTCGCCGACGGTGGCGAGGCCTTCGGAGGTGATGACCTCCTGACCGTCGAGCGCCGCGACCGGCACCAGGCAGGCGTTGACCGCCACCCAGTCGGTGGGCTTGCTCACCCCGGGCCGGGCCACCAGGACCGAACAGGCGCCGCATTCACCCTCGGCGCAGCCCTCCTTGGTGCCGGTGAGACCACGCTCGCGCAGGAAATCCAGCACTGTGGTGTGGGGTGCGGCCGGTGAGATCGGCGTTTCTTTTCCGTTGACCGTGATCCGCGCCGCTACCATGGCACGTCCTCATTTCGGCGCGCGGTCGATCTGACTGTCCTAGTCGCCATTTCAGGAGCTTTCTATTTCGGTGGCGCAGCTCGAGAACCCAGAGCGCAACAAATCGGCACGCAACGACGTGCCGTAAACGGTGACAGAGAGGGAAAGGTGCCGGGGCCGTGATCGGGCACGCCGGCGAGGGGCTGCTCAGCAGCCGTGTGCTACACGACCCGGAGCCCAGGCGATCTGGTGAGCGAGGCGAAGCAGTCCGGAGATGGTCGACATCCGGCTTCGCCCCCTTCCAGTGGCTCACGAGTTGATGCGGTCGAAGTTACGTTGCCGCAGGTTCACCGGTCAAGCCGATGTCGGTGGATTCCACGAATACCCGCCACTGCGTGTGGCGGGTATTCGTACGCGGAACCAGTTGTGCGGGGACCGGCCGACCCGGCCGGGCAGGGGCCGGGCCGCGTCGGGCCGGCCGGACGCGTCAGCGCACGGGGGTGAAGTCCTGCGAGGCGATGTACCCGGGGCGGCGCACCGGGGCGGCGAAGGGCTTCGACGGACGGTTCTTGACGCTGTTGAAGACGAGGAACACGTTGCTGCGCGGGTAGGGCGTGATGTTGTCACCCGAGCCGTGCAGCGCGTTGCAGTCGAACCAGGTGGCCGAGCCCGCCTTGCCGGTGAAGAGCTTGATGCCGCAGGCCGAGGCGAACTTGGTCAGCGCCTCGTCCGACGGGGTGCCGGCATCCTGCATCTGGAGGGACTTCTTGTAGTTGTCCTTCGGCGTCGCACCGGCACAGCCCAGGAAGCTCCGGTGGGAGCCGGGCATGATCATCAGCCCGCCGTTGGTGGTGTGGTTCGGCGTCAGGGCGATGGACACCGACACGGTGCGCATGTGCGGCAGGCCGTCCTCGGCGTGCCAGGTCTCGAAGTCGGAGTGCCAGTAGAAGCCGCTGGCGCCGAAACCGGGCTTGACGTTGATCCGGGACTGGTGCACGTACACCTCGGAGCCCAGGATCTGGCGCGCCCGGCCCACGACGCGCGGATCGGCGGCGAGGGCCGCGAACACCTCGCTGATCCGGTGGACCTCGAAGACGGAGCGCACTTCCCGGGACTTCGGCTCCACGATGGACCGCTCGTCGGCCAGCGTCGAGGGGTCACGGAGCAGCCGGTCCATCTCGGCCCGGTAGACGTCCACCTCGTCGGGCGTGATGAGTTCGTCGACGGAGAGGAAGCCGTCGCGCTCGTAGCTCTCCAGCTCGTGGGCCCAGACAGGGCCCGGCGTGCCGGGCTCGGACCAGACGACGGGGTCCCGGCGGCCGGTGAGCACCTCCTCGGAGCCCCTGGTCGGATACAGGTCGGTCACCGTGCGGGTGGATGCGTAGGTCATGGTGGTGCCTGCCTCTCCTCTCTGTGCTTTCTCGCTGTGCGTTTTCCGTACGTCAGCTGGAGTCGGGTTCGGTGAGCAGCGGGTACACGCCGTTCTCGTCGTGGTCCTCCCGGCCGGTCACGGGCGGGTTGAAGACGCACAGGCAGCGGAAGTCCCGCTTCACGCGCAGGGTGTGCCGCTCGTGCCCGTCGAGGAGGTACATGGTTCCCGGCGTGATCGTGTAGGTCAGGCCCGTCTCCTCGTCCGTGAGTTCGGCCTCGCCCTCCGTGCAGACGACGGCCTCCACGTGGTTCGCGTACCACATGGACGTCTCGGTGCCGGCGTACAGGACGGTCTCGTGCAGGGAGAAGCCGACGCGTTCCTTGGCCAGGACGATGCGCTTGCTCTCCCAGGTGCCGGATGCCGCCCTGACGTGGCGGTCGGTTCCCTCGATGTCCCGGAACGAGCGGACGATCATGGTGGTGCCCTTCGTGGTATGGGGGTGCTGGTCAGGCGGCTTCGCGGACGGAGCGGGCGAGGATGGCGAGGCCCTCGTCGAGTTCGTCGCCGGTGATGGTGAGCGGCGGGAGCAGTTTCACGACCTCCCCCTCGGGGCCCGAGGTCTCGACGAGCAGACCGTGCTCGAAGGCCCTGCGGCACACCTGCGCGGCGCGCTCCTTGTGGGTGAACTCGATGCCCCAGGCCAGTCCACGGCCCCGGTACGTCGCGCCCAGCCGGCTGTGTTCGGCGCACAGCTCGCGCAGCGCGCGCTCGACGCGCTCGCCCTGGACGAGGGTCCGCTCGCGCAGGACGCCGTCGCCCCAGTACGTCTCCAGGGCCGCGGTCGCGGTGACGAAGGCCGGGTTGTTGCCGCGGAAGGTGCCGTTGTGCTCGCCCGGCTCCCAGAGGTCCAGCTCGGGCTTGAACAGGCACAGGGACATGGGGAGTCCGTAGCCGCTGATGGACTTGGACAGCGTGACGATGTCCGGGGTGATGCCCGCCTCCTCGAAGGAGAAGAACTCGCCGGTCCGGCCGCAGCCCATCTGGATGTCGTCGACGATGAGCAGCATGTCGCGGCGCCGGCACAGGTCCGCGAGGGCGCGCAGCCATTCCGCGCGGGCCACGTTGATGCCGCCCTCGCCCTGGATCGTCTCGACGATGACCGCCGCCGGGTGGTTGAGGCCGGAGCCCTGGTCCTCCAGGAGGCGCTCGAACCAGAGGAAGTCGGGGACCCGGCCGCCGAGGTAGTTGTCGAAGGGCATTGGGGTGCCGTGCACCAGGGGGACGCCGGCGCCGGCCCGTTTGAAGGCGTTGCCCGTGACGGCGAGCGAGCCGAGCGACATGCCGTGGAAGGCGTTGGTGAAGGAGACGACCGACTCGCGGCCCTTGGCCTTCCGCGCCAGCTTGAGCGCCGCTTCGACGGCGTTGGTCCCGGTGGGCCCCGGGAACATCACCTTGTAGGGCAGTGCGCGGGGTTCGAGGACGTGGGACCGGAAGGTCTCCAGGAAGGCCCTCTTGGCGGTCGTCGACATGTCCAGCGCGTGCGTGATGCCGTCCCGCTCCAGGTAGTCGAGCAGGGCCCGCTTCAGGACGGGGTTGTTGTGGCCGTAGTTCAAGGACCCGGCGCCCGCGAAGAAGTCCAGGTAGCCGCGGCCGTGTTCGTCGTACAGCCGGCTTCCCGTGGCGCGCTCGAATACGACCGGCCAGGCGCGGCAGTAGCTGCGCACCTCGGACTCCACGGTCTCGAAGACGGACAGGACCGGCTGGGTCATGGTCAAGGCAACTCTCCAATGAGCTTGGGGGTGTTCGGTACGGGATGTTCGGTTCGGTGGGGACCCGGGCGGCTGCCGGCGCGGCCCGCGGACAGCGGGCGGCCAGGCGGGACCGGGATCAGAAGTGGAGCGGCCCGATGCGGTGCAGGACCTCCGGGGCGTGCCCGCCGTCCGGGAACTCCTCTGCGGCGAACAGCACTTCGCGCGTGAGCGTGGCGCCGTGCCGTGCGGCGTAAGAGGCGAACAGTCGCTCCGACGCGAGGTTTCCGGGAGAGATGGTGGTCTCCAGGGAGCTCAGCCCGTGTTCCGCCGCCACACGGGCGGAGAGGCCGTCGAGCAGGGCCCCGGCGATTCCCTGGCCGCGGGCGGATTCGTCCACGGCGATCTGCCAGACGAGCAGGGTTCCGGGGCTGTCGGGCCGCAGGTATCCGCTGACGAATCCGACGGCCCGCCCGGACGGGTCGCGGGCCACCGCCGAGGTGCCGGCGAAGTCACGGCACCAGAGGAGATAGCTGTAGGCCGAGTTGAGGTCCAGCGTCCTGGAGTCGCGCGCGAGGCGCCACAGCAGGGGGCCGTCACCTGGGCGGGGGCGGTCGATGT
The DNA here is from genome assembly GCF_055565795.1 of Streptomyces sp. NPDC028314. Lineage (NCBI taxonomy): Bacteria > Bacillati > Actinomycetota > Actinomycetes > Kitasatosporales > Streptomycetaceae > Streptomyces > Streptomyces sp. NPDC028314. The sequence goes on along the minus strand of NZ_JBVHTP010000001.1, from coordinate 900,038 downwards.
GCGTCGTCGAGGTGGTCGGAGTGGACGGGAGGGTCTTCCTGTAATGGGCCAGTTCTGCATGAGCAGTCATGCGGGCCGAAGTTACCCAGGGATGGCGCACATTGCATGGCCCTGAGGGGTTACGGAACCGGTATGGCTCGTGATAGATGCAGATGCCCTCCGGGGGTGTGAAGCGCCGGCAAATGCACCCAGTGATTCTATGAAAAATGCAGACATTTCCACCCCACCCTCGGTTTTATAACGAGCGGATAACACCTTTGTTCTGTCTCATATTTGCCAGTTGAATGTGATGTGTTCGTCGGCCGGTCGGGGGTTTCGTTCATGGCTCCGCGTGGAAGTGGATCAGGCCCTTCCGGGAGGATGCCGAACAGTTCTGCCGGTCTACGCCGCCCCGTCGGGTATCACGCCGAAGTTGTGGCGGGCGATGCTGATGCTGAGGTCCTGTACCGCGTAGGCGGTGTAGTAGTACCCCTGCGGCACCGTGTCCCGCCCCGTTTGCAGGGTGAACCGGTCGCGGAGGCGGCCGTCCGGGGCGGCCGCGGCCGAGCGGAGCGGGTCCGCAAGGGTGTGGTCCGCGAAGATGGGGAGCGTCAGCAGGCCGTAGTGCACCGGGGCGGGACGCGCCTGGGTGAGGTCGACGGTCACCTCCAGCGGGGCGCCGGGACGGACGGTCCGGGGTGAGGTGGTGGCCAGGTGGGGGCCGCCGTCGAAGCGGAAGTAGCCGTCGCCGCAGCGCAGGCAGACGATGACGTCGACGTCGGGGATGACGCGGCTCCTTCCCGCCCGGGTGAACCTCTGCGCGATGCTCCCGCACGCCTCACAGGAGACCTGCCGGGCAGCGGTGCGCACGGAACTGCGCTCGCCCCAATAGTCGGAGTAACCCATCATCGGATCGTCGGGGTTGGCCGCTATCCGCTCGGCGATGGACCGGTCCAGGGCTGCCAGGTCGCCCGTCAGCCGGCGGTGGATCTGCGCCGACTCCTGCGGCGAGGTGCGCCGCAGGAGCCGGGTGTACTTCTTCAGCAGGGCGGAGCAGGCCCCTCTCAGGGGGTGCTCGGCGGGCAGCAGGCCGCTCTCCGCCCAGGCCACGGCGCGGTCCAGGGCGGTGGCGAGCAGATCCTCGGTGTCCTGCTGCCGGGGGCCGCGGTGCGCCGTACCGGAGGCGTCGGCCGTCTCGGCCGCCGCCTCCCGGACGATGCCGTGGCGCACGAAGACCGGATACGGATCGACGTCGGCGATGCTGGCGTTGAGTACCGCCGCGAGATCCTCGTCCGCGGGGCGCCGACGGAGCAGCAGTTCCGTCTCGGGCCGCCCGGAGTCGCTGGCCGTCAGCGTTCCGACGACCGTCTGCGCGGTGCCGTCGACGGCCGACAGCAGCAACTGGTACGGGGCCGCGTACATGGCGGTGTCACTGAACGGACTGCTCTGGCAACTGCTCAAGACCACCTCGGCAGCGGTGAGTTCACTGACCCGGATCAGGAAGCGGTCGTCCTTGCGGTGCGGGTGGCCGTACCCGTACCGAGGGCGCAGGCTGACCGGGCCGCCCGGAGTCTCGACATCGCTGAGCCCGAGCATCCCCCAGACGCCGAGGTTCATCAGGTCGTCCTTCCCGTGCCCCTCGAACATGAGGCGACGCCACGGTGAGGCCGTCAGGTACTCCCGGATGTCGAGGGTCTCGAAGTCCTCGTGGGTCAGGACCTCCAGATCCGGGGGCGGGGAGGCGAACGGGTCCTCGCCGGTCAGCAGTACCCGGTGGGTTATCTCCTCCCGCACGGTGACGTACTGCTTTGCGATCATCCAGCTGAGCGAGGGCAGGTCGCGGCCGGTGAGCAGGGACGTCGAGCGCGCGGCACCGAAGCCCACGAGTGGAGCCACGGTCCGCGACGGCAGGTCCGCGTGGAGGCCGCAGACGATCAGCGATCCGGCGTCGGGCAGTGCGTCCGGATCCCGCTTCCAGTCCAGGGCGAGCGGACGGAGGAGCAGGCGAACGGCGTCCGCCTCGGGTGAGCTGTCGAGAAGGTCGAGTCCGCAGTCCGTCGGCCCGGGGCGGACCGGTGCGTCGTACAGGATCTCCGCACGCGCTGCGGATTCGTTCAGGTCCGGGCGCCCGACTGACAGGAACGGGACGGAGATTGATGGACCGTCGAGAAATTTCCCGGAGAGCGCGAGGAAGGTTTCGACACTGTCACACGGAAGGAATCTTCTGTGGTCTGCGCCCTGAAGCACGGCGAGGCCTGCCTTTCCCGCTCTTCCGATGGGTGTGTTCCGGGTTGCGCGTTCTGTATGCCGAAACCGGTCGCTCTGGCTCTTCCGGGGAGTCGTCACTCCGGATGGCCAGGAGCTTCACCGTACTGGAGAAGCCGCATGTCGCAGACACGTGACGATCGTCACGTGTTCATGTCAGGCGTTGGCTGATTATGATCCCAGCGACCATGGAGAACGTGCTCTCCATCGCCGCACCGTGGGGAAACGGTGCCGGCTGAACAGCGCGGTCAGGGGGACGGGGGCTTGGTGTCGCACCTCCATGGTGTGGCCGCAGGGGGATCCGGTGAGCGTTGCCTGACGTCCGGGCAGAGAGCGGAGCTCTGTCCCGGTGACGTCGCGCGGCGTCTTTGTCGCACCCGCCTCGGCATCCTGACGCGACGCGCCTTCCATCGAGTTTCTTGGAGACCACATTGCCTTCCGAGGCCACGCCGGATTCCGCCGCCGCAACCCTGACCAGGCTGTTGGCCGCAAGCGTCGCCCGGTTCGCCGAGCGGCCGGCCGTCTCTGACGACCAGCAGTCCCTCAGCTACGCGGAGTTGGACCGAAGGACGGACGCCCTCGCCGCGACCCTGCGCGCGCGTGGCATCCGCGGCGAGGACCGCGTGGGGCTCTACCTCGACCGCTCCGTCGACGTCTTCGTAGCCATTCTCGGCATCCTCAAGGCCGGGGGTGCCTACGTGGCCGTGGACCCGCGGTATCCCGACGCCCGACGTGACCTCATGCTCACGCACAGCGGCGCGGAGCTCGTTCTGACGCGGCCCGAATGGCAGGATCGGCTCACCCACCTGGAACTGGCCGTCCTCCCCTTCCGCAGCGGGTCGACCGAGGCTGCCGCCCCGCAGGACGCGGCCGTGGCCGACGGCGCGGCGAGCGTACTGTTCACTTCGGGCTCGTCCGGCATTCCCAAGGCCATCGTGCTCGAGCACCGCAACATCGTCTCGTTCGCCCGGAACCGGAGCATGCCGGCCCTGCGGCCCGGTGACCGCACCGGGCAGATCTCCAGCCTGTCGTTCGACGCCTTCCACTTCGAGATGTGGTCGACGCTCGCACAGGGGGCGGAGGCGGTGATCCTGCCCCCCGTTCCCGAGCTGCTGGCCGCGGACTTCCAGCGCGAGCTGAAGCGCCGGCGGATCACGGCCATGCTCGTTCCGACGATGGTGGTCAATCACGTCGTACGGGAGGACCGCGACGCCTTCGCCCCGCTGCGGCTGCTTCACACGGGCGGCGACGTCATCCTGCCGTCCGCCTGCCGCGAACTGCTGTCCGGCCGGTTCGAGGGGGAGCTGTACAACCTCTACGGGCCGGCCGAGATCACCACGGCCTGCACCGCGCAGCGGGTGACCTCCGCGGAGGCGGGGCGGGACCGCGTCCCGATCGGTGTCCCGCTGGACGGGGTCACCGCGTACGTCCTCACACCGGAGCTCCTGCCCGTCACACCGGGAGAGACGGGCGAACTGTACGTCGGCGGCCCCGGCGTGGCCCGCGGCTACCTCGACGCGCCCGACCTCACGGACGAGCGGTTCGTGGCCAACCCGTTCGCTGACAGCCCGGCCAGGCTGTACCGCACGGGCGACCTCGTGCGCGAACGAACCGACGGGAGCATGGAGTTCGCCGGACGGATCGACAGCCAGCTCAAGATCCGCGGCTACCGGGTCGAACTCGGCGAGGTCGAACGCTCCCTGCGGCAGCACGCGCAGGTGCACGAGGCCGTGGTGCTGCCCAGTGGCGAAGGCGACAGCCGTCGTCTGGTGGCCTTCGTGGTCCTGGACGGTTCACCGGACCTCAAGGACGTACGGGCCCACGCCGAGTCGGTACTGCCCGACTTCATGGTGCCCGGTCACTTCGTCGTCGTACCCGAAATCCCGGCGAACGAGCACGGGAAGCGGGACATGGCGGCGCTGCGGAACCTGCTCGACGAGCACCGGTCGCGGCAGGACGGCCACGTTCCCCCGGCGACCGAGACCGAACGCATCCTCGCCTCCCTGTGGGAGGCTCTCCTGGGCGTGGAGAAGATCGGCGCCAACGACGACTTCTTCAGCCTGGGCGGCCACTCGCTCCTGGCCCTGCGGATGCAGAACAGGGTCAAGCGCGAGTTCGGCGTCGCCTTGGAGTACCGCAACCTGTTGGCCCGTCCCGTTCTCGCCGCCCTCGCCGCCGAAATCGACGATGCCCTGGGCGAGGTGGACTTCGCATGACGGCCGAGCCCCGCATCGACCTGACCGACACCGGGCTGTTCCTCCGCGGCGAGCACAACGAGGCGTTCACCAGGCTGCGCCGCGAGGAGCCCGTCTACTGGAACGAGGGGGCCGACGGCAACCGCTTCTGGGCGCTCACCCGTCATGAGGACGTGCTGTGGGCGTACCGCGAGCACGCGGTCTTCGGCTCGCAGCGCGGGGCGATCCTCGGCGGCTCCTTCCGCAGCAACGAGGACACGGCCGGGGGGCGGATGCTCGTGGCCTCGGATCTGCCCCGCCACCGGCTGCTCAAGCAGCAGATCCATCCCGCGCTGTCCGCCTCGGTCGTGCAACAGGTCGGAAGGCAGGTGGCTCAGCTGCTCGACCGGGCCTTCGAGAGGGCCAGGAGGGAAGGCGGCTGCGATTTCGCGGTCGACATCGCCACCGAACTCCCCGCCGGAGCCCTGATGGTGGTCATGGGCATCGGCCACGAGGAGGCGCACCACCTGATCGGGCTGACCCGCCGCATGGTGGGATTCCAGGACGAGACGTTCGTCGACACCGGGGGCGAAGCCAGGCTGCGTCTCGCCTGGCTCCAGGCTGAGATCTTCGACTTCTTCGCGGACCTCGTGGAGCTGCGCCGCGCGCGGCCCGGAGCGGACCTCGTCAGCGTACTGATCCAGGCCAGGGTCAATGGGCGCCCGCTGTCGGAGGAAGAGATCCTCTACAACTGCCTGAACGTGGCGGTCGGCGGGAACGAGACCACGTCCCACACGGCCTGTTCCGGGCTGCAGGCGCTGATCGACCATCCCGATCAGTACGAGCGCGTCCAGAGCGATCCGGCGCTGCTGCCGGGCGCCATCGAGGAGATGCTGCGGTGGAGCTCCACCAACGCGTACGTCCAGCGGGTCGCGCTGCGGGACGTGGTCCGTGGCAACGCGCAGATCCGCAAGGGGGACTCCGTCACGCTGTGGAACGTCTCCGCGAACCGGGACGAGGAACAGTTCACCGACCCGGGGCGCTTCGATGCCGCGCGCACGCCCAACCGGCACGTGAGCTACGGCGCGGGGATCCACCGCTGCATCGGCGCGCCCGTCGCCCAGGCGGAACTGATGCTCCTGGTCGAGCGGATGCTGGCACCCGGACTGCGCATCCGGTCCGCCGGCCCGCGGGGCAGACTCCGTTCCAATTTCATCCTGGGCACCACCCACATGCCGGTGGAGATCGTCTGAGGCGCGAAGTCCCGTACGCACGCACGTCCGTTACCGACCCAGTGAGCTTCCCCATGCCCCTTCCCCCCGCCGACCCCGGCTACGTCTCGGGTGAGCGCATCGAACGCGTCGTCGCGGTGCACGCCGCCCGTACCCCCGACCGGGTGGCCGTCCAACAGGGCCACGAGACACTGACTTTCCGCGAACTGCGCGACGGTGGCGAGCGGGTCGCGGCCGCTCTGCGGGTGTCCGGGATCGGCCCCGGCGACTACGTCCCCGTCCTCATGGAGCGTTCACCGCAGCTGGCGGTGACGCTGCTGGGAGTGCTCACGGCCGGGGCCGCGTACATCGCCTTGGACCCCGCCTGGCCGCGCGAGCGGATCGAGGACGTGGTGCGGCGGGGGGCGACGGCCCCGCTGCTGGTGGCCGACGGGTGTGGGGCCGCCGACGGCGTCCCGCTGGGGGTTCCTGTCATCCGGCTGCCCATCGACGCCCCGGAACACCAGGAGGAAGTACCGCGGTTCACCGACGGCACCCAGGCCGCCTGCGTGTTCTTCACCTCCGGATCGACGGGGAGGCCCAAAGGGGTGGTCTCGCCGCACCGGGGCACGATACGTACGCTCGTGGACTGCCCGACCGTCCCGCTCGACCACACCACCGTCTTCCTGCAGGCGGCCCCGCTGCCCTGGGACGCCTTCGCCATGGAGCTGTGGGGGCCGCTCATGAACGGCGGGCGGTGCGTGCTGCTGCCGCGGGGGACCGGAGTCCTGGACGTCGAGGCACTGCGCGACGCCATCCTCGTGCGGGGCGTGAACACGATGTTCCTCACCGCTTCGCTCTTCAACGTCCTTACGGACCAGGCTCCGGAACTCCTCGGCCTGCTGCGGCTGTTGCTCGTCGGCGGGGAGCGGGTCTCGGTGCCGCACGCCCGCGCGATGCTGCACCGGTTCCCCGGTCTGAACCTGGTCAACGGGTACGGGCCCGCCGAAAGCACGATCTTCGCCACCACACACGTGATCGGACCCGCCGACGTGGCGGACGACAGCGAAGAGATCCCCATCGGACTCCCCGTGCCGCGGACGGGCTTCGTCCTGCTGGAACCGGGCACCGACCGCGTGACCACCCGGGCAGCCGGTGAGATCGCCCTGTCCGGCGATGGACTGGCCGCCGGATACCTCGGAGATCCGCAGGAGACGGCCAGGCGGTTCTTCGTCCACGACGGCGTGCGGTACTACCGCACCGGCGACCTGGCCGTGAGGGACGGTTCGGGCCGGCTCCGCTACCGGGGCCGCACCGACGGCCAGTTCAAGATCCGCGGCGTGCGCATCGAGCCCGGCGAGGTCGAGCGGACACTCGAAGCGCACCCGGCGGTCGCCGCGTGCTGCGCCCTGCGAGTGGAGCGCGTCGCCGGGCGTCCCGAGCTGGCCTGCCTCTACACCACGACGGGGGAGAGGGAGCCGGACGAGGAGGAACTGCGCGCCTTCGCCGGCAGGGTGCTGCTCGCACCCATGGTCCCCGCGCTGCTGCGCCCGGTGGATCGGCTCCCGCTGGGCGCCACCGGCAAACTGGACCGGGATGCGGCAGAAGGCCTGCTCAGCGGGATCCTGATCCGGGAGCAGCGGAGCTCCTCGTCCGCAAAGGCCGTGGGTACGGACGGGACCTGCACCTCGGACCCGCAGCTCGCGGACGCACGCGCACTGCTCGGTCTCCCGGGGCTCGGCGCCGGGGACGACCTCATCGGAGCCGGCGCGACCTCACTGGACGCCATCCGGCTGGCCGACCGGATCGGGGGCTGGTCCGGGGCCCGGATCACGGTGGGGGACGTCTACCGGCTGCGTTCCCTGGACGCGCTCCGCGAGTACAGCCGTGAGGCACCCCGGGACGCGCCCCCCGTCGCCGTTGCGATGGTGGCGCCGAGGGGGCCGCTGCCCTTGACCCACGCCCAGCGGCGCTTCTGGATGGCCGAGCAGGTGGCCCCCGGCGACGCCGACAACATGCTCGTCCTGGCCTACCGGCTGCGCGGAGCCCTCGACCCGGAGGCGCTCGGGCAGGCCCTGCGGGACGTGGTGGGCCGGCACCCGGTCCTGCGGACCGTCTTCCGCTGGGAAGACGACTTCCCCGTGCGGCAGGTGAGGGACGCGGGGGCGGTGGCCGTACCGCTGGAGCGGGTGCACCCCGTCTCCCAGGGGGCCGGACCGCAGACGGCGGGTCCCACGGATCCGGCACTCGTGGCCCGGCAGCTCACGCAGGACTGGTGGGGGCGCCCCTTCTCGCTCGAGGACGAGATTCCACTGCGGGCCCGCTGGTGCCGGCTGAGGGACGGCAGTCATCTGCTGCTCCTGCACCTGCACCACATCGCCTTCGACGGACAATCCGAGTCCGTGCTGATGAAGGATCTGGGCACCGCCTACGCGGCGCGCTCGGCCGGTCGCACTCCCGACTTCGGCCCGGCCGACGCCTCCGAGGACCACGCGGCCCGGGAGCACGAGCGGCTGGGCGACCGGTCGCGGCGGGACCTGCCCTTCTGGCGCCGGACCCTCGGACACACCCCGGCTCCCGCTCTGCCCGCCCCGGCCGCTGTGGGCGAGGCGCCCCGGTCGGAGTCGGTCTTCCGGGTGGCCCCGGAGACCGTGGCGGCATTGGCCCGCACCGCGGCGGGGTACGGCGGCCCGCCCCTCGCGGCCCTGCTCGCGGCGTCCGGCCGGGCCATCGCCCGGACTCTCGGCGCGGCGGACGTATGCCTGGGCACGGCGACCGCGGGCCGCTTCGACCCCGCACTCGACGGGGCGGTGGGCTATTTCGTCAATCCCCTGGCGATCCCGCTGAATGGTTCGCGGGACCTGGATGCCGGTGAACTGCTGGGGCGGACCGCCCGGACGGTGACCGATGCGCTGGAGCACGCCCGCACCCCGTTCGACGACGTGGTGCGCGCGCTGCGGCCGGCCCGGGAAGGCAGGCATCCCTGGTTCCAGGCCTGGGTGGTACTGCAACAGCAGCCCCCGCACGGCGAGTTCTCGCAAGGCCTGGGCATCGAGGCGATCCGGATCCCGCCGCCCACGACGGCGCTGGAACTGATGGTCGAGGCCTTCCCGCAGCCGGACGGTTCCTGGGAGGTCGTGCTGCTCCGGCGCGCCGACGGCATCGGCGAAGCCGAGGCCGAGGAGCTGCGGAAGGCGCTGGAGGCCGCCCTGGAAGAGCTGGCGGCCCTGGCCTGACGCTCCGGACTCCCGCTACTGCCCACCCGCATCGGCGCGCGGCGCACCACCTCCGGCGCCGCGCCCGAAGGCCAGCGCCAGCTCCTCGATCGCGGCCAGCCGTGCGTCGACCGTGTGCGGCACGCACTGGGCGCGCACCGTCTCCAGCACGTGAGAGGTCCAGGGCCGCGTCCCCTCGACCGGGAAGACGTCCTTGCCGCGGTAGAGGCCGGCCTGCCAGAGCGGGACGAGCTCGGCGCCCCGGCGGACCTTCGCGGCGAGGTTGGTGGGTCCCAGATGGACACCGCGCAGTCCGCGCTCGTAACACAGCTCCAGCGGGAGGTAGAACAGCAACTCGAACGACAGGCCACTGGCGTTGGTGCGTATCTCGTCCACCATCCCGCTGGAGCGGCCCCAGAGCATGTCGCCCCACACGTAGTCCAGGCTGTACCCCAGCAGGGGCCCGGCCGGACCACGCCGCATCGTGGTCAGGACCTCGTGGCCGGCCGCGTGTTGCGCGGTGCTCCGGATCTCCTCCGTGAGGCTTTCGAGCGAGCGCAGGGAACCGTGGCGCCGCAGGGACTGCCAGGCGAGCGCCGCCACTTCGTCGACACAGTCCGCGAGCCGTTCGCGTGTCACGTCGACCCCAGCGGCTGCGGCAGCGGCAGCGGCACGGCGCCGCTCACGGCGGATCGCGCGGCCACCGCGGCACGACGCGTAGTAGTCGTCCATCGAGCTGCCCGGCGCCGGCACCCAACTGTCCATCAGCGGCGACAGGATGGGGCGGGCCACACCGCTCTCGACGAGCGCGACCGCCGACTCGGTGGTGAGGTGCAGTGCGTAGGTCCAGTCGGTCTTACGGGATGCGGCTGCCTCCCCCGCCGCCTCGAAGAACCCGCCCACGATCTCGGCCGGAGCAGTGTGCCGGACCATGAGATGCGCGCGGTAGCCGCGGCGCGGTCCGATGAGGGCGTACGGGGCCTCCGGCCGGTAGGGGAACAGCAAATGCGGTGTGTAACCGGTGTTGTCCTCCCGGGCCGGGAACGAAATCGGGGCGACACCACAGACCTCCCCGTCGGCCACCGCCGTCAGGTAGCCGGGGGCGACCCCGTCCAATCCCTGAGTCGCCCGCAACCAGGGGGCGCTGCTGTAGAAGCCGAACCTGGTATCGGACAGGACACTCGCGGATTCGGCCCCGAGCCGGTCCACCGCATGAAAGTCAGCCACTGGAAACCCTTCCGTATGCACCGCCGTGCGTGTCTCGTCCGCCTGTGCCGGCGCCGTGGCGTACCCCGCTGCCGGCCTGCCACGAGGGATGCCAGTGGATCCCCGGGCCCGTGTAGCCCTGGGATGCCGCCGCGTGCAGCGTCCACAGGGGATCGTGCAGCTGGGCCCGGCCCACCGCGCACAGGTCGGCCCGGCCCGCCAGGATGATCGAGTTCACGTCGTCGTGGCCGGAGAGGGCGCCGACCGCGATCGTGGGAAGTCCCGTGGTGTTGCGGACCAGGTCGGCGTAGGGGGTCTGGTAACTCCTGCCGTACGGGGGCCGCTCCTCGGCCACGACCTCACCGGTGGACACGTCCACGGCGTCGGCTCCGGCCTCGCCCAGCGCCCGGCAGATCTCCACCACATCGGACTCCGTGATGCCGTGCCGCGCCCAGTCGGCGGCGGAGATGCGCACCACCAGGGCGCGGTCGTCCGGCCACACGGCCCGGACCGCGCGCAGGACCTCAAGAGGGAACCGCAGCCGGGACGAGGTCGGCCCGCCGTACCGGTCGGTCCGCCGGTTGGTCAGTGGAGACAGGAATCCGGACATCAAATGCCCGTGTCCGTACTGGAGTTCCAGTGCGTCGAAGCCGGCCCGCAAGGCCCGGCGCGCGGCCGCCACGAAGTCCTCGGCGATGGCGTCCATGTCGGCGCGGGTCGCCTCCCTCGGGACGCCGCTCAGCTCGTCCCAGGGGATCGGCGAGGCGGCGACCAGGGGCCAGCCCTGATCGCCGAGCGGTACGCACCGCCCGTCCCGCGTGGGGACCGCGGTCGCCCCACGGCGCCCGGCGTGGGTCAGCTGGATGCCCAGGCGGGCCTCGGACTGGCCGCGCACGAAGGCCACGATGCGGCGCCATGCCTCTTCCTGCGCATCGGTGTACAGGCCGGGGCAGCCCGCTGTGGCGCGGCCGTCCGCGCTGACGGCCGTCATCCCCGCGAAGACCAGGGCCGCCCCACCCAGCGCGTGGACGCTCAGGTGGACGAGCTCGAAGTCGCCGGGCATGCCGTCGCACGCGGTGTAGAGGGCCATCGGCGGCACCACGATCCGGTTGCGCAGGTGCAGTCCGCCCAACGGGAAGGGCCGGAACATCGGTGGCGTGGGAGGCAGGCCGTCAGCGGCCGGCCCGCAGTCGTCGGACGCGCCCGGGAGTGCCACCGAGTCGACGAATTCCCGGTCCCTGGAGCGTAGGTTGTCGTACGTGACCCGGCGGCTGCGCGTGAGGAGGTTGAACGCGAACTGCCCCGGCTCCTGGCGCGTGTAGCGTCCCGTGTGCTCGAACCACTCCAGACTGGCCTGAGCCGCCCGCTGGGCCGATGCCGCTGCGGGCGCGCGTTCGGCCTCGTACACGGCGAGCGCGAAATCGACCGAGGGGTGCTCGCGCAGGCAGGACACGAGGGACAGCGCGTCCTCCATCGCCAGCTTGGTGCCCGAGCCGATGGAGAAGTGCACCGTGTGCGCCGCGTCCCCGAGCAGCACGACGTTGCCACGGCGCCAGGTCCGGTTGCGCACGGTGGTGAACTTGGACCAGCGCGAGTTGTTTCCCGTGAGCCGGTGGCCGTCCAGATGCCCGGCAAGGGTCTCCTCGCACCACCGGATGCCGGCCGTGTCGCTGGCGCCCGCCGGAAGGGTCTGCGTGTCCGGCCCCCCGAGGCCCGCTCGCCGCCAACTGCTCTCGTCCATCTCCACGATGAACGTGCTGCGCCCCGCTTCGTAGGGGTAGGCATGTACGTTCACCGTACCGAAGTCGTGTGCGTCGACGGCGAAGGTGAAGTGGTCGAAGTGCTTGTCCGTGCCGAGCCACATATAGCGGGAGGGACGCTCGTCGAGGCTGGTCCCGAACTCCTCGGCGTATCCGGACCGGGTGGACGAGTGCGCACCGTCGGCAGCCACCACGAGGTCGTACCGGGCAGCCAGTTCCGCGACCGGCGGCGCAGCGCTGTGGTGCCGCAGCTCCACGCCCAGCCCGACGCACCGGTCGCGCAGGACCTGCAGCAGACGGGTCCGGCCCAACGCGGCGAAGCCATGGCCGCGCGCGGAGACGGACTCGCCCTTGAAGCGGACGTCGATGGTGTCCCAGTACGCGAAATCCCTCTGTATGGCGGCGAACACCTCCGCGTCGGCCTTCGCGATCTTCTCCAGGGTTCCGTCGGAGAACACCACGCCGAACCCGAAAGCGGCGTCGGCGCCGTTCCGCTCCCACACCGTGATGTGCGCCTGTGGGAGCGACTGGCGGGCCAGCGCCGCGAAGTACAGCCCGCCCGGCCCCGCCCCCACCACTGCGATGCGCATCCAGAACTCCTCGTGCTTCCCCCACGGCACTGCTCTCCGGCAGGCCGCAATTGCCGAATTGCCGTGTTACCGGGCGGCCGACTTCGCGGCGCGCAAACGCAGTTCGCTGCGCAGCAGCTTTCCGCTGCTGTTGCGCGGCAACGTCGTGACGAACTCCACCGCGCGCGGGTACTTGTGGGGTGCGATGACCTGCTTGACATGCGCTTGCAGGTCACGGGCGGTGGCCTCGTCGGCGGCGAAACCGGCTCGCAGTACCACGTACGCCTTGATGAGCATGCCGCGCTGGGCATCCGACACGCCCACGACGCCGGACTCCGACACACCTGGGTGGCCGGCGAGCGCCCGTTCCACTTCGGGCCCGGCGATGTTGTAGCCGGAGGACACGATCATGTCGTCGCTGCGCGCCACGTACCAGAAGTAGCCGTCGGAGTCCCGGACATAGACGTCACCGGTGACGTTCCAGCCGTCGCGTACGTACGTCGTCTGGCGCGAGTCGGCGAGATATCGGCAGCCCGTGGGCCCGGTCACGGCCAGCAGGCCGGGCTCCCCGTCGGGAACGGGGCTGCCCGTCTCGTCGATCACGGTGGCGCGGTAGCCCGGGATGGGCTTGCCCGTGGAGCCCGGACGGATGTCGTCGTCGGCGGCGGAGATGAACACGTGGAGCATTTCCGTGGAGCCGATGCCATCGATGATGCGCAGTCCGGTGGCATCGTGGAACTCCCGCCAGACATGCTCCGGCAAGGCTTCGCCGGCCGACACGCAGCGGCGCAGGCCCTTCAGCCGGGGGACCGCACCGGCGGCCAGCATGGTGCGGTATGCGGTCGGCACCGTGAACAGCACGGTGACCTTGTGTTCGTCGACGAGCTCCGCCAGCCGCTCCGGGGACGCCTGTTCCACCAGCAGCGTCGAGGCGCCGGCGTGCAGCGGGAACACGACGAGACCGCCGAGCCCGAAGGTGAAGCCCAGCGGCGGGGTACCCGCGAACACGTCGTCGGGCCGAGGCCTGAGGACGTGGGCGGAGAAGGTGTCCGCGTTGGCCAGCACGTCGCGGTGGAAGTGCAGGGTTGCCTTGGGGCGCCCGGTGGTGCCGGAGGTGAAGGCGATCAGCGCCACGTCGTCGGCCGCCGTCGCGACGTTGGCGAACACGCCGGCCTTGGTGTCGCACCGCCGGGTGAGGTCCTCCGGCCCCGACCCGCCGTAGGCGACTGCCGTCACGTCCGGTGCGCCCGAGGCGAGTTCGTCGAGGTAGCGGTGGTCACACAGGGCGATGGCCGGCCGGCTGATCTCGGTCAGCTCGGCCAGCTCGGCGGACCGGAGCAAGGGCATGGTGGTGACGGCGACACCGCCCGCCTTCAGTACACCGAACCAGGCGGCCACGAGCCAGGGAGTGTTGGGGCCCCGCAACAGCACCCGGTTGCCGGGGGCCAGTCCGAAGTCCTCCGTGAGGACCTGCGCGACCTGGTTGGCCTTCCTGAGGAGATCTCCGTACGACCAGGCCTCCGTCGGGGTGAGCAGGCAGGGACGGTCGGGCCCCCAACGCTCGACGCCCTCGTCGAGGAGACGCGCCGCGCAGTTCAACCGGTCGGGGTAGTGCAGTTGAGGCAGGTCGAAGTGGAGGTCGGGCCACTGGGACACGGGAGGCAGTTGATCACGACAGAACGTGTCGACATGGGCGGACGCGGACAGCTGCATGAGGGGTCACCTGAACCTAGGCGGCAGGAAGAACGGGTTCGCCGGAACAAGACGGCAGATGGGGAGAGCCAGGCCACTCGGACGGCTGCGAAGAGCTCCGGAAACAGGCGCTGCGCCGTGTACGTGACAGGTCCAGCAGGGATGAACCCCCGCTCGCCCCCACCTCCCGCGGGCCGCCCCGGGTGCTGCCGGAGCCGGTCGAGCGAGAGAAACAGCAAAGGGGCCGCACGGCACCGAGCCGACAGCCAAGATCCAACCGTGCCACCCGGCCCGGTCCCTGTCAATCCTCTCCTCATGTGAGGGAGTTGGCACTTGACGAGACTCCCGGACTGCGCGAGAGTGCCGGGGCCGTGTCGGTCGGTCGCCACGCGGATCGACGATTCACCCTCTTCTCCAACCGGACGCGCCAGAGAGCTGTCGGCCCCCTCTCCCGTGATCCGGTTCACATGATGAAAAGTAATTGTGGCTGTATTGTTCGCGAAATGACCATGCCTTCCAGTATTCTATTCCGCCGCGCCGTCGTGGCTGTCGCCGGAATATCTGCATTCGCCTTGACTGCCTGCTCCCAGGGTTTCTCGGAGGCCGATAAGAAGGGCTGCCAGGCCTTTATCAAGACCTATGAGTCATTCAAGAGCGATCGCGGCAGCGTCTCGCGGGACGACTTGAACAGAGATGCCCTCGCCCTGCTGAATTCGAGCGACAAGGACGTGAGCATGGCGGCGGCCTCGTGGCGTGACATCGACTTCGCGGAATCCCAGGTCGACATCCACGCCACCCCCATCGTGGACGCCTGCTCCAAGGCGGGCGCCGGCGGAGCGGCGTCGCCCGCCCCGAGCCGGTGACCTCCGTGCGCGACCTCTCGTACGCCGAGGCCCGATCGCGATCCCGGCTGCTGAGGGTCGAGGAGTACCGCCTCGAACTCGACCTGGTGGCGCCCGGCGAGACCTTCCTGTCGCGCACCAGGATCACGTTCACCTGTCGCCGTCCCGGGGCGGGCAGTTTCGTGGAGTGCGCCGCGGCCCGGGTGGACCGCATCGTCCTCAACGGTGTGGAACTGCCCGTGGACGAGGTGTTCGACGGGAGCCGGATCCTGCTGGACGGGCTGGCCGAGGCCAACGTCCTCGACGTCGACGCCGTCTACGCGTACACCTCGGACGGCCAGGGCCTGCAGCAGTTCACCGACCCGGTGGACGCAGGGGTGTACGTCTATTCGTACGCCCAGGCCCATGACGCGCACCGCTTTCTCGCCTGTTTCGACCAGCCCGACCTGAAGGCCCGCCTCAGACTGAGCGTGCGCGCACCGGAAGACTGGATCGTCCTGGGAATGACACCCCGGATCGGCGAGGAATCCGGACAATGGGACTTCGAGCCCACCGAGCGGCTCTCCACGTATCTCTTCGCCGTGGCGGCAGGCCATTTTCATGAAGTGCGGGGCGCGGTCGGCGATATGCCGGCCGGGCTCTACGCGCGACGTTCGCTCGCTGCCCGACTCGATGCCGACGCCAGGGAAATCCTCACGACGGCGAGTTCCTGCCTCACCGGCTTCGAGGACCTGTTCGGAATTCCTTACCCCTTCGCGACGTACGACCACGTCTTCGTCCCGGAGTTCAACGCCGGGGCAATGGAGAACCCAGGGCTCGTGATGCTCCGGGACACCTTCGTGCTCGACACGACGGCCACCTACGAGGACCGCCAGACCCGGGCCGTGGTCCTCGCGCACGAGATGGCGCACATGTGGTTCGGCAACCTGGTGACTCCGCGCTGGTGGGACGACCTCTGGCTGAACGAGGGCTTCGCAGAACTGCTGGCCTTCCTCGTGGTCGCCGAGCGGACCGAGTTCGCATCGGCGTGGACGGCCTTCTGCGCCGGCCGCAAGGAATGGGGCCATGAGGCCGACCGGCGGCCCTCGACCCATCCGGTCGTCTCGGAGATCCGCGGCACGGCCGGCGTCATGCTCCACCTCGACGGAATCACCTACGCCAAGGGCGCCGCCGTCCTGCGCCAGCTGATGGCCCGCCTCGGCCGCGAGCCCTTCCTGGCCGGCGTACGCGAGGTGCTCCGCCAGCGTTCCTACGCGAACCTCTCCCTGCCGGACCTGCTCGCAGCCCTGGAGGAGGCGAGCGGCGAGGACCTGGAGGACTGGACCGACGACTGGCTGTACACCCCGGGTGTCAACACCCTGCGCACCGAGGTGCAGGAGACCCCGGACGGACGGGTCGGCCGCGTCGAGATCGTGCAGGACGCGCCCGCGGCCTACCCGCTGGAGCGCGCGCACACCCTCGAGATCGGCGTGTACGACCGAGAGGGCGCCGCTCTGGTCAAGCGCGACAGCCTGCGGCTGGACGTCTCGGGCAGGCGGACCGAGGTGCCGGGCCTCGCCGGCGGACAGCGTCCGGCGCTCCTGCTGGTGAACGAGACCGACGAGGCATGGGCCACGGTCCGTCTCGACGCGGTCTCCACGGCCACCATGCGACACTCCCTCGGCCGCCTCACGGACTCCACCGCCCGGGGCGTGGCCTGGCAGGCGCTGTGGCACATGACCCGTGACGCGCAGCTGCCCGTTGCCGCATTCCTGGACGCCTCCTGCGCCGCTCTGGAGACGGAGACCGAACCCGCACTCACCGGGGCCGCCGTGGACCGGCTGCGGCAGGCCGTGGACCGGCTGGGCAGCCCGTCGCTGCGCGAGGCCAGACTGCGACGGCTGGCTCCCTGGTACGCCGCACTCGCCGCGCGGCCCGGCAACCGCTGCCGCCCGGTCTTCGAAGCGGCTGCCGTCGAATGCGCCACCACGGAGCCCGAACTGGCCGCCCTCGCGGCCCGACTGGGCGCGGCCGGCCCGGCACACGGCTCCCAGGCCGACCGATGGCGCATCGTGACCCGGCTCGCGGCCGCCGGGGTGTCCGGCCGTCGGGAGATCCTGGCCGAACTGGCCCGCGACGGCACGCACGGCGGTACGACGGCCGCGGCCACCGCTCTCACCGCCCGTCCGGTGCCCGCCGCCAAGGAGGAGGCCATCGCCCTGCTGGCGGCGCCGGGCGGCTCTGCGCTGCCGATCCTGGAGGGGCACGCCCGCGGACTGTTCAGGCCTGACCAGCCCGCGCTGACCGCCGCGTACGCGACCCGGGCGCTCGGCCTCCTGCCAGGTCTCTGGGAACGGCACGAGGCGCGTGCGGCGTCCCGGCTCAGCAGGCTGCTGCTCCCCGACTTCCACACCGGATCCGACGTGCTGGAGCAGGTGGACCGTGTGCTTGAGTCGGGGTGCGACGAGCGGCTGCGGTGGCTGCTCGTGGACCACAGGGCCGAACTGGTCTCGGTGCGCGACACACGAGCGATGGATGGATCACGATGACGGACACGGCAGTACCCGCCCAGGACGACCCCGGCCGCTACCGGCTCGGTGCCACCTGCGTCGTCTTCGACGACGAGGGCAACGTCCTGATCCAGCTCCGCCGTTCACCGGTGCGCTGGGAGCTGCCGGGCGGTCTCGTGGAACCGGGGGAGCACCTGCACGACGCCGCGGCCAGGGAGGCCGAGGAGGAGACGGGAGTCACCGTCCGGGTCCAGCGCCTCGCCGGGGTGTACCAGCACCCGAGCAAGGGCATCCTGGCGGCCGTCTTCGTCGCCGTCGCGGCCGGCGGCGCGCCCCGGCCGAGCACGGAGGCATCCGAGGTCCGCTGGGCGGATCTCGCCACGGCCCGGGAACTGCTGCACCCGCTGTACCGGCCCCGCCTGGAGGACGCCCTGAACTCCGCCGAGGGCGTGCCCCTGTGGGTGCACGAAGGGCAGCGCACCATCGGGTCGCTGCCCGGCACGACGGCGCGGACATGACCCCGCCGACACCGACGACCAGAACAGGCGACAGGGTGGAAGACCCCATGACCGAGCACCCGCCGAACACCGACGCACTCCCGGACCCGGAGGCCGTGGTGGTTCCGGACGGCTTCGGACGGACCCGCGCGTTCCTGCGCGAGGACCATGCCAAAGACTTGCACCAGGGCTTCCAGCTCTTCGCTTCCGTTTCCGGGACCCCGGTGGCGGACTTCGCGTACGGACAGGCCCTCGGCCGGGCGCTGACGACCGACTCCCGGCTCCACTGGCTGTGCGCTTCCAAGCCTCTGACCTCGGTGGCCGTCGCGCTGCTGATCGAGGAGGGTGTGCTCGGGCTCGACGACCCGGTGACGCGCTTCGTTCCCGAGTACGGGCAGGCAGGCAAGGAGGGGGCCCGGATCGGCGATCTGCTGGCCCACACCGTGCCCTACCGGGACGGGGCCTCGCAGTACATCGCCTCGCTGGACTGGCAGGAGAACCTCGCCGCGGCCTGTGCGGCCCCGGTCGACGAGGCCATGGAGATCGGCGGCGTCAGGACGTACAGCGCCTGGATCAACTCCCACGTGCTCGCGGAGGTCGTTTCGAGGGCGGCCGGCGGGGAGTACGGGGACGTTCTGCGGGGCACCGTCCTCGGACCGCTCGGCATGGACCGCACCCACCTCGGGATGACGGCCGCGGAGTACGCCGCCGCCGAGGACGACCTGCGCGCCATGACGTACGGAGGGGTGCGCAACCCCGACTCGGGCCATGCCAACGACGCCTTCGTCATGGGGGTGCCCGAGCTGCGGGCCGCCTGCATTCCCGGGATCGGCGCGATGGGGACCATGCGGGACCTCGCCCGGCTGTACGAGGCACTGCTCGGCCACGGGCCGGCCGGGGGTGAGCCGGCCTGGAAGGGGGCCTCAGCCCTGCTGCGCCGGCGGCACATGGTTCCCGAGGCGCCGGAGGACTGGGAGAACTGGTCGGCCGGCTGGGCGATCAACTCCATGAACTGGTCCCGGGGTTTCGTGACGGACCGGGGGATGTACTGCCCCGAGGTCTCCCCGAGGGTGTTCGGCCAGCCGGGCGAGAAGACGGTCATGGCCATGGCGGACGCCGACAGCGGGCTGGTCCTGGCCTTCTCGTTCAACAGCTTCATCAGCTCGGCGGTGGCCGGGTTCCGGATGACCCGGATGTGTCAGGCCGTCCACGGCGACCTCGTGGAGATCGGGGCGCTCGCCGCAAGGCCGGCCTGACACCCCGACCGGCCGACGCGGCAACGGCAGGAGACGGCGACGCGCCGACCGCAGCACTCGCGGTCGGCGCGTCGCCGTCTCCCCTGACCTGTCCGCAGGCGTGCCGGGCGGGCCCGGTGCTCAGCGGATCACCACCGGGGAGGACGCGGCCCGTACGGTCAGGCGCGGCCGACCCGTGCCGTCGGCCGAGACCTGCCAGAGGTCCGAGCCGACGTCCCCCGGCTTGGAGTAGAGCACCGTACGGTCGTCCAGCCATTCGACCTGGTCGTCGACACTGGCCGACTCCGCCAGCTCGTTCTCGGCCATGCTGCGCAGGTCCAGCACCACCAGCTGCCAAGGGCTGTCCGGATCGCGGTGCGGGGCCCGCTTCTTGAAAGCCAGCCGGGTTCCGTCCGGTGAGAGCGAAGGACATTCGGCATTCGTGCGCAACGTGGACAGGGTCCGGTCCACCAGGTCGCCGCGCACCAGGTACGTCTTCCCGCCCGTGCCCAGCGTGAGGTAGAAGGTGCGGTCGTCGGCGAAGGTCACCCCCCAGAAGTTGACGTCGGGGGAGCGGTACGCCGCGCCGTCCAGGAACAGGGACCAGGATTCGAGGTCGGGCAGCGCGCGGCCCGAGGCGGTGTCGTGGATCGTCACCCGGGTGGAGAACCCGGCGGCGGCGTAGGAATCCCCGCTGACGAAGGTGGTCCAGGTGGCGAACCGGCCGCTGGGCGAGACACGGGCCCGGCTCGGTGTCCCGCTCATCGGCGTGCGCGCGACCTCACGCAGCGAGGCGTCGAGGATGACCGCCTGGTACGAACCTGTGAGTCCTTGTGGTGCCTGGAGGCAGACGGCGGTGTCGCGCGCGCTGTAGAACCGCTGGCACGACAGCGGGCCCGTGGTGCGCTCGCCGTCCGGTGCGGTGAGCGGCACCGCTGCCAGGAGGGAACGGGTCGGTCCCCAGGCCTCGTTGCGAAAGAGAAGCTCTCCCGGTGCGTTCGCCCGGATCTCACCCGGGTGTTCCCCCGGTCCGCCGACGGCGGACCGGCCCCGGGTGTCCGCATCCCGCGCGGTCCGCACGACGTACCCCGCGGCCAGGGCGAGGCACAGGGCGGTGACGGTGGCGAGGACGCCGAGGCGTGCCGCCCGGTTCACGACGGGCTCCCGGAGGCCTTCTTCGCCGGCCGGTCCGGATCGTCGGCACGGGGGCGCAGCGCCAGGACGGACAGGACACCGCACGCCAGCGCGAGGGTGGCGGCGAGGAGCGCGACGTGTTGCCCCCAAGCCGTCCAGGCCGCCCCGAACAGCAGGGAGCAGACAAGCCTGGCGACGGCCTGCCCGCTCTGGACCAGGCCCATCCCGGTGGCTTTGAGCCCGTCGGGAAAACAGGGGGCGACCAGTGCCATGAGGACTCCGTCGGTCGCGGCGTAGAAGATCCCGTGCAGGACCAGCACGGTCGTGGTGACGGCGGTCGGACTTCCGCCCTCGAAGAGCAGCACCCCGTACGCGCCGAGCAGGCTCACGTGCCCGGCGAGAAAGATCCGCCACCGCCCGAACCGGTCGGCCAGGCGCCCGACCGGGAGGGCGAACAGCAGGAATCCGGCAGCCGTGCCCAGCGGCAGGAGAGGGAACTGCGCGGTGGGCAGGGTGAAGCGCTGCTGGAGCATCAGGTACAGGAAGGAATCGCTGACGGTGACCAGTCCCAGAACG
Organism: Streptomyces sp. NPDC028314; assembly: GCF_055565795.1. Taxonomy (NCBI): domain Bacteria; kingdom Bacillati; phylum Actinomycetota; class Actinomycetes; order Kitasatosporales; family Streptomycetaceae; genus Streptomyces; species Streptomyces sp. NPDC028314. Next base: position 879,194 of record NZ_JBVHTP010000001.1, on the reverse strand, counting down.
GCGGCGCACCACCAGACGCGGACGAAGCCGCGGTGGGTGCGAAGGCGAAGGGGGGCCCGCCAGGACAGCGCCGGCGGCTTCGCCGGTCCGGCCGCCGTCGCTCCCGGGGTGTCTTCCCGCACGAACAGCCACAGCAGGGCGACGGCGGGCACCGCGACGCAGAAGCTGACGAAGAACACGGCGTGGTAGCCGCCGTCGACCTGGCTGAGCAGTACGAAGGCCACCAGGGGCCCCAGCAGGGCGCCGACGGTGTCCATGGCGCGATGCAGCCCGAAGGCGCGACCCTGCGCCTCGGGAGGCGCGGACATGGAGATCAGGGCGTCGCGAGGGGCGGCCCGGATGCTCTTGCCGGCCCGGTCCGCGAAGATCACGAGCCCGATCGTCGAGGCAGTGCCCGCCACCAGCAGGCCCAGCTTGCAGACCGCCGAGAGGGCGTACCCGGCGGCGGCAACCGGTTTGCGGCGCTGCCGGCGGTCCGACGCGTAGCCGAACAGCACGCGCAGCAGGGCCCCCGAACCGCTGTAGACACCGTCGAGCACCCCGAAGAGGAACGGCGACAGCCCGAGGCCGAGGACGAGGTACACGGGCAGCGCCGCACTCGTCATCTCCGACGAGATGTCCGTGACCAGGCTGACGGTCCCCAGGACGAGCACGTTGCTCTTGACGAGGCTGAACGAACTGCCGGAGGGCAACGGCGGCTGCTCGTCCCGTGCCCGGGCCGCCGGTTCGGCGGCCCGGGAGGTGGAGAGGTACATTCCTCAGCTTCCCCGCTTCACTGCCAGATCTCGCTGATGGGTTCTGCGCCCGCTGCGTTGCCCGAGTGCTGGAGGCCGTACATGTCCTCCAGCGTGCGCAGCACGCCGTAGTGGTTCAGCAGCCGGCCGTAGTTGCCGGGCTTGACCATCGGGCCGTGGAAGACGAGCGGGATGCGGGCGTCCTCGCGCGTTCCCTCGTCGAAGGTGACGACGAGGAGGCTGTTGTTGGCCGTTGCCCAGCGGGCATAGGCGTCCAGGTTGGCCTTCAGCCAGCTGTCACCGACGGCGATCGTGCATCCCTGGTCCTCGTTGTGCATGTCGTTGCACAGGTCGGGAACGACGAAGGAAACGGTCGGCAGGGTCGAGAAATCGCTGGGGAACGCGCTGAAGGGCTTGTTCGTCGAGGGCGGCAGATTGGCGAACCCGGCCCACGGATTGTGCTTGCGGGCGTAGTTGCCGGACGTGCACTCGTCGGAGCCCTCGTGCGGGAGTCCCTCCGAGTAGCCGGCGAAGCCCAGGTTCTTGTCGAGCAGGCTCCGGCCCAGGTTGGGGGCGTCGACCTTGTCCGGGTAGCAGTTGTTGTCGGTCCTGCCCTGGTTGCCACCCGAGAACATCTGGTAGTAGTTCGGCTGGCTCGCGGGGGAATTCGCGAGCATGCGGGTGAAGCTCGCGCCGCCCTTCGCCAGCTCGTTGATGTACGGGGCCTGCGGGTTGCCGATGATCCGCGTGTACTGCTTGTTCTCGAAGACGACCACGACGGTCTTCTCCGGCCGCGGGAGCGCCTTGGCGGGCGCCGCAGGGGCGGTGGGCGGCGCCGCCGGTCCGGACGTGCAGCCGGTGAGGGCCAGACCCGCCGCCACGACGAGGCCCGCGAGCCGCCGGGCCGTCGTGCGGTGCTTCCGCCGCCGGTGCGGGGTGCGCTCACTCGGCATGGGTCACCAGCCAGTTCACGATGCGCTCGGCGTAGTCGAGCTGGTGCGAGAGGCGCCCGTTGTACATGAAGAGGTGGCTGGCCTCGGGGTAGCGGACGAATTCGACCTCGCACCCCTGGCGCAGCAGTGCCGTGTGCCACTCCTCCGACTGCCCGACCGGATTCGCGAAGTCGTACTCGCCGTGGACGATCAGGGTCGGCGTGCGGACGTCCTCGGCGTACGTGAGGGGCGACGAATCCCGGTAGACCTCGGGAACCTCGTAGGGGCTGCCACCCATCTGCTCCGTGATGAAACCGGATATGCCCGACGAAGTACCGTACAGGCTGAGCCAGTTGGAAATGCAGGCGACAGAGATGCCCGCGGCGAAGCGGTTGGTGCGCGCGGTCAGCCAGGTGGTCATGAACCCCCCGTGGCTGGACCCCATCACGGCGACCCGGGCGGGGTCGGCCAGACCCCGTTGCACGAGGGCGTCGACTGCGGCGAGGAAGTCCTCCTCCTCGCTGAAGCCGAGGCGGCCCATCGCCGCCCGCATGTATTCCTCGCCGTACCCGTCGCTGCCCCGCGGGTTGAGCAGCAGGATGTTCCAGCCGCGTTCCGCGAGTACCTGGCGGTAGAGGTAGTACGGGGAGAAATTGGGCCGCCAGGCGTTGTCGGGTCCCCCGTGGATGTCCACCAGCAGCGGTGGCGGCGTGCCGTCGGCGGAGTCGGCTGCGCGCACGAGGTAGCCGTGCAGGTCCACCCCGTCGGCGGTGCGCGCAGCGAAGGGCTCGGCTTGCCGGATGCGGGCCCGGTCGAGGGCGGGGTGCAGATCGGTGACGCGCACGAGTTCGGGCGAGGCCGGGTCGAGCAGGTGGATGTCGCCGGGGTTCGTGCCGTCGGACACGGCCACGGCGAGCAGCTTCCCCCCGGCAGCCTGGCTGAGGGCGGTGACCACGGTGGCGGGACCCGACAGCAGGGGCAGGGGCCGGGTCTCGCCGGCAGCGAGGCGGTACACCCAGGTGCAGCCCTGCTCGCGGGCACAGAAGATGAGGTCGCCGTTCTCGGTCCGTACGACGGACCCGGCGCCGCCGGACGAGGGGACCAGGACGCGCCGGTCGAATCGGGGCAGCAGGTCCGTCGCCCGGCCGCTGTCGAGGTCGAGCCGGAAGAGCGTGGTGAGCCGGTTCGGGCCCGGCAGGTGCTGGCCGGCCAACAGCAGAGTGCGGCCGTCCGGCTCCCATGCCGTCCAGCTGACGGTGCCGTTCCAGTCGGCCGCCTGTCGGACGGTCCCGTCGGCGACCTCGACGATGAACGGGCGGGTGATCCGGTCGAGTTCGCGTTCGGGGTGTCGGGCGGAACTGAAGGCGATGCGGCTGCCGTCCGGCGACCAGGAGGGGGCGTGCACGTCGTAGTCGCCGGACGTGAGCTGCCGCACTTCACCCGTGGAGACGTCCACCGTGAAGAGGTGGCGGCGGATGGCCGGGACCAGCCCGACGCCGTCGGCCTTGTACGACAGACGGCGCACGACGGTCGGCTCGTGCGGCTTGCGGTCCGCCAGGTCGGTGGCGGCGAAGTCGGGTGCGAGGAAGGAGATCAGGCGTCCGTCGGGCGACCAGCTGGGCTGGCTGACCCCGCGGACACCGGGCAGGAGGGCGCGCGGTTCACCGGAACCGTCCGGCTGGATGCGCAGGGCACCCGCAGCCCGGTCGCCGGAGGGCGCCAGGTAGGCGAGGGCGTCGCCGAGCGGGGACCAGCGCGGCGAACCGGCCCCGGTGGGCGCGGCGGGCCGGTGTGTCAGGCTGCCGTCCGCGTCGGCGAGCCGGAGTGTGGTGACGACGCGGTCGAGCGCGGCCGCGGATTCCTTGACGGTGAACGCGATCCGGGTGCCGTCCGGATGGAGCTCCACTTCACCCGGCAGCTGATAGTCCAGGAGGTTGTGCAGGTGCAACGCCTTCGTCCCTTCCCGCGCGCTACTCGTCATCGGCCCAGTCGGGCAAGGAGTCGAGAGCGTCGGCCACAGCGGTGGGCGTCGACAGGGTGACGACCTCCAGCAGGCTGATGTCTTTGTTGAATCTCTTACGAATTCGGGCTCGAATCCTGACGGCCTTCAGCGAGGTCCCGCCGTGGGCTTCGAATCCACTGGCGGCGTCGAGTGACTCGTCCTTGAGGACGCTCTGCCACATCGCCACCAGTGTGCTCAAGGGTTCATCTGCCGGAGCGTCCCCGTCGTGATGCGTGGAAGTGATCATTTGGTGTTTTTCCCGGTTTCCGCTCGATTGCGGCAGCCTGTACGGCGGCTGGAAATAGAGGAATGAAGGTCCGGCGGAAGGCGGCCGGAGCGCGCACCCGGGTCCCCGCGTCAGATCGCGCGCCAGGGGGAGGTGGCCTTGAGGATAAGCACAGTTTCCGGCCGGTAACAACCTTGTCGTGATGATGCGTTGTGTGCGTCATGTGACGAGGGTCACGGCTCTGATCTGCGACTTTGTGCGTAGACTCCGATCGACCAAGTCCACGGCTGATGACCGGTTTTCAGTCGCGGGGCGGCACCTTGGGTGCAACGGGGCCAACCGGACATTCGACTCATCTTTCGTGAGTCTTCTTGTGTTGCCCAAGGAGCCGTCGAGTTCGCTTGGTTGCCGCAGAGGCTGACCACCTCATGCGCAAATCAATTGCAGTGTGAACCTTTTCGCGGAGGCTTAGGCCTCACGTGTCTTCATTTCATGAGTAAACGCTTGGGGGGCGTTGCTGTGCATGCTGGCCATTCTCTTGAGGAGAGTCCCGGCGGCAGACCTTTGGCGATCGAAGTGCGCGAGCTGACCCGGATCTACAAGGACACCGGGCGCAAGTTTCGCAAGCAGGAGCCGAAAGTCGCTCTGGATTCGCTCTCCCTGACCGTGCCGCAGGGTGAGGTGCACGGCCTGCTCGGGCCCAACGGCGCCGGCAAGACCACGCTGGTGAAGGTGCTGTGCACCGTCCTGCTTCCCACCGCGGGCGAGGTCCGGATCATGGGCCACGACGTGGTGCGGGAAGCCGCGCGGGTTCGCTCGTACCTCGGTGTCACCTTCGGTGGCGACCGGGGGCACCACTTTATGTTGACGGCCCGTCAGACCATGTCTTTCTGGGGCTCGATGTACGGACTGACCAAGAGCGAGACAGAAGCTCGGGCCGAGGTGCTGCTCGGCCGCTTCGGCCTCCTCGAACGTGCGGATTCCCGGATCGAGACCTACTCGCGCGGCATGCGCCAGCGCCTGCACCTGGCGCGTGCGCTGCTCGCCGATCCGCAGGTGCTCTTCCTCGACGAGCCGACCATCGGTATGGACCCGGTGGGCGCTCTGGACTTCCGCAAGCTGATCCTCTCCCTCAAGGAGGAAGGCAAGAGCATCGTCATCACCACCCACGACATGGCGGAAGCGGAAGCCGTGTGCGACCGGGTCAGCCTCGTCGACAAGGGCAGGATCATCGCCAGTGAGACACCGGAAACCCTGTCGCGCTGGCTGTCCGAGTACGAGAACGTGGATGTCGACGATGCCGCCGCGGACGTACTCGCCGAGGTGGAGATGCTGCCGGGCGTCATCGGCGTCCACGGCCGGCCCGGTGGAGGGACGCGTATCCAGCTCGGTGCCGACGGCGCCGCGGGCCGAGTCCTGGCCAAGCTCGTGGCCGCAGGCTGCACACGGCTGCGCACGGTGCGGCCCGACCTGAGTGACGTCTACGTCGCCCTGCTCGAGGACCGGAAGATCGGCGTCGGCCGATGAGAGGACTCCGGGCGGGGTTCTGGTTCCAGTGGATGACGTTCCGGGCCCGGATCGGAAGCGTCACGATCCTGCTGGCCATTCCCTTCTACGTCATCAACTTCCTTTCCATAGTGGAGGTTTCAGGGCGCACCGATCTGTATGCCGCGGTCGTCCTGGCGCCCGCGCTCTCCGGCATCTGGTCCGTGGCCCTCGCGCTCGGGGCCAACAGCATCACGAGCGAGCGGGGCCATGGAACGCTGGAGTTGATCGTCAGCTCGTCCGCTTCCGTCAAGGCCTACCTCTGGGGGCGGATGCTGGCATCCGCGGCCGTCGGCCTCCTGGCCTTCGCGGAGTCGTGGCTGTTCGCGATCGCCGTCGTGGACCTTCCGCCGGTGATCTGGCACCCCGTCTGGTTCGCCGCGGCCATCATGGGAACCGCGTTCGCCACCGTGGCCACCTCCGCCGTGCTGGCCGCCGTCGCGGCCCTGTCGCGGGCGCCGGACGCCCAGCAGAACTTCCTCAACTACCCGATCTTCGTGCTGGCCGGCATCTTCACGCCGGTTGCCCTGCTGCCCGTCTGGGTCCACCCGATCAGCCGCCTGATCTTCCTGTCGTGGGCGGCGGACCTGCTGCGCGAGACGCTGAGTCCGAACGAGCTCGCCAACCCGTGGCTCCAGCTCGGCGCCGTACTCGCCCTCGGAGCCGTCGCGTTCGCGAGTGGCGGATGGCTCATCTCGTTGATCATGACCAGGCTTCAGAAGACCGGAAAGTTGATTGCAGGATGACACGTGCTCTCAGCGTGTGGCCCGTGGTGCGCGAGTCCGCGATCGCCGGGTACCACGAATTTCGCGTCTTCTTCACGCTCAGGCTCTGGCTGGGCGGCTGGGTGGTCCGGCTCTTCTTCCAGGTCCTGTTCTTCTCCCTGGCGGGCCTCTACGTCGCGGGAGACGTCCAGATCTCCTTCCTCCTGGTCGGCAACGCCCTCGCGGTCCTCGCGCTGGAAGGCGCCGTAGTCGCCCATGCCGCATCCGCCGAGCGTGATCAGGGGACGCTCACCAGCCTGGTGCTCAGCCCGGGCAGCGTCGTCGTGAGCATGTTCTCCCGAGGGCTGCTCAGGATCGGCCTGGCGACCGCCAGCTCCACCATCGTCCTGGTCACCGTGCTCGCCGTGATGCGCCTGGACTTCCCGTGGGTGCGGCTTCCCGCGCTGCTGCCCATCCTGGTGATCGTCGCGTGCTCCTGCTACGGCTACGGCTGGTTCTTCGGCGCCCTCGTCTACAAGTTCCGTAATTTCAGGGACACTTCCACCAATCTCGCCTACCTGCTGATCACTATGATCTGCGGCGTCAACGTCCCGATCGACTACTGGCCGGGCCCCGTCCAGCTCTTGGCGCAGTTCCTTCCGCTCACCCACGGACTGCTCGCCGTGCGCGGACTCCTGGGTCAGATTCCTCCGGTCGACGTGCCCCTGCACCTCCTGGCCGAAATCGCCATCGGCGTGGGCTGGCTGTCCCTCGCGGGACTGTTGCTGCACCTGTTCGTCGAATCCGACCGGTCCACCGGGCGCCTCGAGCTCTCCTGACCGGCCCGGGCCGCCGCGCCCCCTCTCCTCTCCCTCAGATCGCAGCGAGTCCGGCCTGCCCTCACCCGGCGGGGGATGACTCGCGTTCACATCAAGGAGTCTGATCATGAAACCGCTGGAGCCCATTGCCGTCATCGGCATGGCCGGAAGGTTTCCCGGCGCCAGCGATCTCGATCAGTACTGGAAGAACCTCGTCGAGGGCCGGGACTGCATCGCCGATCTTGACGAAGAGACCCTGCTGGCCGCAGGAGTGCCCGCCGAGGAACTCGCCGATCCCTCCTACGTCCGGCGCCGGCCGCTGATCGCCGACGTCGAGGCCTTCGACGCTCCCGCATTCGCCATGACCCCGCGCGAGACGGAGATCCGCGACCCGCAGCAGCGGCTCTTCCTGGAGACCGCGCACTCCGTCCTGGAGCACGGCGGCTACGACCCGCGCACGTTCGACGGTGGCATCGGTGTCTACGCCGGCACCAACGTCAACCGGTACCGCATCGACCACGTCGAAGAGCCGGACATCGTCGACAGCGTCGGCTGGATCGCCCTGGAGATCGCCAACGCCCCCGACTACCTGTCGACGTTCGTCTCCTACAAACTGGGCCTCAAGGGCCCGAGCATGACGATCCAGACCGCCTGCTCCACCTCGCTCGTCGCCGTTCACATGGCCTGCTCCGGCCTGCGGATGGGCGAGTGCGACATGGCCATCGCCGGCGGTGCCAACCTGGAGATGCCGCTCAACCGCGGTTACCAGTACATGGAGGGCGGGATCTCCGCCCCCGACGGCACCCCCAGGCCGTTCGACAAGGATGCCGGCGGCACCAACTTCGGGAACGGGGTCGGTGCCGTGCTGCTCAAGCGCCTGTCCGACGCCCTCGCCGACGGGGACACCGTCTACGCCGTGATACGCGGCTCGGCGATCAACAACGACGGCGACCGCAAGGTCGGCTTCAGCGCACCCAGTCCCTCCGGCCAGACGGCCTGCATCATCGAGGCCCTCACCAACTCCGAGACGCCGCCGGAGACCATCTCGTACGTCGAGGCACACGGCACGGGAACCGTGATGGGCGACCCCATCGAGGTGGCCGGGCTGACCGAGGCGTACCGGTCCGTCGCCGAGCAGCCCCTCGCGGCCGGCTCGTGCGGCCTCGGGTCCGTGAAGTCCAACGTCGGTCACCTCGGCCAGGCCGCGGGCATATCCGGACTCATCAAGACCATCCTGGCCCTGGTCAACGAGCAGATCCCGGCGAGCATCAACTACTCGGTTCCCAACCCCAAGTTGGACCTCGCCAACACGCCCTTCTACATCAATTCCGAGCTCCGGCCCTGGCCGCGAACCGCGGACGCCCCGCGCCGCGCGGCGGTCAGCTCGTTCGGTATCGGCGGAACCAACGCCCACCTGATCCTCGAAGAGGCGCCGAGCCGGCCCGCCACCCCCGCGCCGGGCAAGCCCGAACTGATCGTGTGGTCGGCCGCGGACGACGCCGCGGCCGAAGCGCTGCGCGACCGTCTCGCAGGACACTTCGGCTCCCTCGCCGAGGACCGCTTCGCGGACACCGCGCACACGCTGCGGGTCGGCCGGTCGGCGCGGCGCGTGCGCGCGGCCGCCGTGGCGGGCTCCGCGGCGGAGGCGGCCGGGCTGCTGCGGGACACCGCGCAGATCGTCCGGGGGGACAAGGTCAAGCGCGACATCACCTTCCTCTTCCCGGGACAGGGTGCCCAGTTCCCGGCGATGGCCCGCTCCCTCTACGAGTCGGTGCCGCTGTTCCGGCAGGGCTGTGACCGGGCCTTCGACGAGCTGGAGCCCCTCCTCGGCCGGGACCTGCGCGAGCTGTGGCTCTCCGACGCCGATCAGGACGCCATCTCGGAGACCTCGGTCGCCCAGCCGCTGCTCTACGTGATCGGCTACACCTGGGCGCACTGCCTCATGCACTGGGGTGTCCGCCCGGACCGGCTCGCCGGACACAGCATCGGAGAGGTCGCGGCGGCCGCCGTCGCAGGCGTCTTCAGCTTCTCCGACGGACTGCGCGCCGTCGCCGCGCGTTCCACCCTGATGCAGGACATGCCCCGCGGCGGGATGCTCGCGGTCGCGGCGCCGCAGGAGGCACTGGCTCCGTACATCGGCGGCGAGGTCTCGGCGGCAGCCTTCAACGGACCCCGGCAGTCGGTCCTGGCCGGGCCGCAGGAGGCGCTCTCCGAGATCGCTGAGCGCCTGCGTGAGGCCCGCATCGCCTGCCGTCCGCTCGGTACCTCGCACGCCTTCCACTCCGCGATGATGGGACCGGCCGCCGAGGACTTCGAGAAGTTCCTCGCGTCCCTCACCCTCAACGCGCCCCGCATCCCCTTGATCTCCGGCGCGACCGGCGCCGAGCTCACCGCCGACGAAGCGGTCTCGCCCGCCTTCTGGGCCCGCCAGCTGGTCGAGCCGGTGCGCTTCTCCGAGGCGGCCTCGACGGTACTCGCGGGCGGTCCCACGTTCCTGATCGAGACCGGCCCCGGACAGACGCTGTCCGCACTGCTGCGGTCCCGGCCCGAGGTCCGCTCCGGAGAGTCCGTCATCGCACCCTCCATGGCGCAGGAGGAGCCGGACGAGACGGGCGGCGACCTGCTCCAGCTGTCCCGGACCCTGGGCCGGCTGTGGGTGGCCGGGGTACCCGTCGACTTCGCCCGCCTCGACGCCGCCTCGGACGCCCAGCGGGTGGCCGTGCCCGGGTACCCGTACCAGCGCAAGCGCCACTGGATCGAGCGGAGCTCCGTACGCAAGGCCCGCCAGACGCCGGTCGAACCCGTGGCCAAGGCGCAGCAGGCACCGTCCACCCCCGCCGAAGCCGCACAGAGCCGGCCGGCCGCCGAACCCGCCGCGGAGGCAGTGGTGAACGATCCGGTCTCCGAGACCACGTGGACGCTCGGTTCCCTGGAATGGATCCGCCGCAGCACTGGTATCAGCCCGGTCGCGGACGCCGAGGCGGACGGCACCACCGCCGTGACCGTCCTGCCGGCGGGCCGGGAGGACGCCGTTCTCATGCGGACGGCCCTCCAGCAGGCCGGGTACCACACCGTGCGCGTCCGCGCAGGCGACAGCGACGACGAGGGCTTCGACCTCGGGTCCGAGCAGGCGTGGGACGAGCTGTTCCAGCGCGCCGACGAGCGCCGCCCGTCCACGGTCGTCGCGTACGGCGCCCTGCTCGACGCCGGCGACACCGTCACCCTCGACACCCTCGACGCGCAACTCGAGCGGGGCTTCCACGCCCTGCTCGGCTGCGCCAAGGCGATCAGCCGCGCCCAGCGGCGACACAGGCGTCCGGTGACGCTCGCGGTCCTGGTCCGCCACGCGGTCGACGTCACCGGCGCCGAATCCGTCAACCCGGCATCCGCCATGGTCGTGGGCCTGACCCGGACCATCGAGCAGGAGTACCCGAACATCCGCTGCGTGCTCCTGGACGTCGCCCCCGACACGCGTGTCGGGGCGCTGAGCGCCCAACTGGCCACGCTCGACGAGCCGTTGCTGGCCCTGCGCGGCACCACCCTCTGGGCGCCCGTCCTGCGGCCGCTGGAGCGCACGGCCCGTCCCGGCCGCCTGCGGCTGCGCCAGCGGGGTGTCTACCTGGTGACCGGCGGTCTGGGCGGTATCGGTCTGACCGTCGCCAACGCCCTGGCCGAGACCGGGCTGCGGCCGCGGATCGCCCTGCTGGGCAGGTCCGGCATGCCCGACCCCGCCACCGAGCGGGGCCGTACCGTGGCCGCCGCGGTGGCGGAGATGGAGGAAGCGGGCGCGGAGGTCGTCGTCGTACGGGGCGACGCGAGCGACCTGGAGTCGCTGCGCGCCGCCGTGTCCGAGGTCGAGACGGTGTTCGGCGCCGTCCACGGTGTCGTGCACAGCGCCGGCCTCCCCGGGGGCGGCCTCCTGGAGCGCCGGTCGCGCCGGGACATCGACGCGGTCCTCGGTGTGAAGGTCCGCGGCGCCCTGGTCATCGAGGAGGTCTTCGCGTCTCGTGCCGAACTCGACTTCCTGACGCTGTTCTCCAGCCAGGCGGGTGTGGTCGGCCTTCCCGGCAGCGGCGACTACGCGGCGGCCAACGCGTTCCTCGACGCCCACGCCCGGGCAGCCACCGGAGACCGGTGGACCGTGGCCATCGACTGGCCCGGCTGGGCCGAGGTCGGCATGGCGGCCCAGTCGGACGTGTCCCTCACGCTGCTGACCGGGGCGGACGACCCGCGTCCGACGGCGAACCGCTCCGAGAACGAGGGTGAGTTCCGCCGCGTGCTGACTCCTGGCGAGAGTTGGGAGGTCGACGAGCACCAGTTCGACGGCCACCCCGTTCCGCCTGGCACCGCCCTGCTCGAACTGGTGGTCACGGCGGCCCTCGAACAGCGCATCCATGCCCCCGGCACCCCGATCGAGCTGCGTGAGAGCGTCTTCCTGGCGCCGGTCAGGCCCTCCGGCCCGACCGAGTTCGGCGTCGTCTTCTCGCCCATGGCGGGCATGCACCGGTTCCGGGTCCAGACCCGCCCTGCCGGCACCGACGAGCCGTGGACCCTCCACGCCAACGGCGTCCTGGCCACTGCCTCGATCCCGCAGCCGGCACCGGTGGAGATCTCCGAGCTCACCTCCCGGTTCGAGCCGATCCAGAACGTCGGCCTCACCAACTGGATCAGTTTCGGACCGCGCTGGAACACCGTCGGTCCGGTGTCGGGCACCTTCACCGAGCGCGTGGCCCATCTGCGCCTGCCGGAGGAGTTCCAGGAGGACGTGCAGACGCACCCGTTGCACGCCGCCCTGCTGGACGTGGCGACCGCCCTGCTGCCGCTGAGCGAGACCGACGCCAAGTACATCCCGTTCCTCTACCGCCGCCTCACCTTCTTCGGCCCGCTCCCCGCGCACATCGTCGTGCACGCCAAACTCGGCGACGGGGAGAAGGGCGTACGGACCATGGACTTGGACCTGTACGACCCGGCATCCGGCGAACTGCGGGTCAGCGTGGGCAGCTTCACGCTGCGCGAGGTGCAGCCGGAGGACTTCGTCCGCGCGCTCGCCGAGCCCGCGCGCCCGGCCGCCCGCCGCCCCGCACCGCAGAAGAAGCCCCAGGCTCCGGCCGCCGTCGTGGCCGCCGCGAGCCCGGCCGACCGGACCGGACCGGGACTGCTCAGCCCGCTCCAGGGCGCCGAGGTCTTCCTGGAGCTGGTGAACGGCTCGTACCCGCCGGCGGTGATCGTCGACGCGCCCGGCCCCCGGATGCGGGCGCGTGCTCTGGCTTGGACCGACACGGCCGCGCCCCCGGCCACCGAGCTCCGTCAGGCACGCACCGTGCCGACGGCCGTCGCGCTTCCCGTCGCCCCTTCCGCTCCCCAGGCCGCTGCCGCGCCGCTCGCGCCCGTCGTGCCTGCCGCGCCCGTCGCGTCGGCCCAGGCCGGAGGCGTCCAGGAGGTCATGGCCGGTCTCAAGGAACTGTGGAGCGAGGCCCTCGGCATCGAGCAGATCGACGAGGACGAGGACTTCTTCGAGCTCGGCGGGAACTCCCTCGCCGCCGTCCAGCTCATCGCCCGCATGAAGGAGCGCTTCGGCATCGAACTCGGAGCGGGCAGCATGTTCGAGCTGAACACCATCCGTCTGCTCGCGGACGAGATCGTGCGGGAGACGGCGTGAACATCCGGCGTTTCTACTCGGCGGACCTCCTCGCCGGTGAGGTGGCCGTGGTCACCGGCGGGGGGTCGGGCCTCGGCTACGCCATCGCCCGGGACCTGGTGGCCTGCGGAGCCGACGTGGTCATCACCTCGCGTTCCGCGACCCGGCTGGAGGAGGCCGAGCTGCGGATCGCGGAGGAGACCGGACGGCTGTGCGCGGGCTTCCCCTGCGACGTCCGCAACGACGACGAGATCGCGCGCCTGCGCGACTACGTCAACAGCCGGTTCGGCAAGGGCAGCATCCTCGTCAACAACGCCGCCGCCAACTTCCACATGCCCGCGGAGCGCATGACGAGGCGGGCCATGGAGACGGTCGTCGACATCGACCTGATGGGCACCTTCGCGGTGACCCGCGCCTTCGTGCCCGACATGATCGAAGCGCGCCGCGGAGCCATCCTGAGCATCACGGTTCCCTCCGTGTACCGCGGCTTCCCGGGCTTCTCGCATGCCGGGGCGGCCAAGGCGGGGATCATCTCGCTCACCGGCTCGTGGGCGCGCGAGTGGGGCCGCCACGGCATCAGGGTCAACGCCCTGGCGCCGGGCCCCGTCCCCACGGAGGGCGTCACCGTCAACATGCTCGGCAAGGACGCCGCGGACGTACCCGGCGCCTTCGCGGAGCACAGCGACGTGGCGGCGCTCGGGGGCCTGGGGACACCGGAGCAGATCGCCAGCGCCGCGGTGTTCCTCTGCTCTCCCGCGGCCAGCTGGATCACCGGCGTCAACCTCACCGTCGACGGCGGCATGGAGCTGAGCACCCCGTTGCACAGGCCGGTGACCGGATGAGCCCGAGCGACACCGCACTCTCCCGCAAGGAGCAGTCGATGTGGCTGTTCCAGAAGTTCTCGCCCGGGCGCGGCGTCAGCAATGTCCCGATGGCCTTCCGCCATCAGGGAGCACTGCGCTGGTGGCCGTTGCAGGAAGCGGTCAACGGGGTCGTCGCGCGGCACGCCGCCCTGCGCACCGTGTTCCCCCAGGGGGAGCAGGGGCCGACACGCCGGCAGCTCGACGCCCGCGACGTCGTGCTGGACGTGGAGGCCATCGCCTCCACGGAAGCGACCCTCGAGGCCGACCTCGCGGCCTTCGCCGCCCGTGCCTTCGAGATGGACGGCGGGCTGCTCGTCCGTGCGGCGCAGTTCCTGCTGCCCGAGGGCGGCGCCTTCTGCTTCGTGGCACACCACCTCGTCTTCGACCGCGTGTCCGCAGTGGCCGTCGCCCAGGAGATCGCGGCCGCCTACGACGCGTTCGCCGCAGGAGCCACGGAGCCGCCCTGGCCGGCCGGATCCGGTGCGGTCCACCGGGAACCGGAACCCGACGAGCGCGACGTGCGCTATTGGCGTGAGCGCCTGGCGGGCGCGGACGGCGCCACGATGGACCTCGTCGTGGGCCAGGCTCCGCCGGCCGAACCGACCTTCGCCGGCGCCCGCAGCGTCCATGTCCTGGAGCCCGCCACCGTGCGGGGCCTGGACGAGCTGTGCCGGGATCTGAAGGTCACCGAGAACATCGTCATGCTGGCGGCGTACCTGCTGCTCCTGCTGCGCCACGGCGCCGGACCAGACCTGGTGGTCGGCGTCCCGGTGAACAGCCGCCGGCGCAGGGAGGACGCCCAGGCCGTCGGCTACCACGTCACGACCCTCGCCCTGTGCGTCACCGCAGATCCGACCAAGGGCTTCGCGGACCTCGTCCGTTCGGTCCGCGACGCGTTCCTCGGTGCACTGGAACACTCCTCCGCCTCGTTCGAGGACGTATGGCGCAACGACAGCGGCACTGCCGACTGGCGTGCGCCACTGTTCCGGCACATGTTCAACTTCTTCCCGTCCAGCACCGGCACCCTGAACATCGACGGGCGCCCTCTGGAGATGCTGGACATCGATCCGCACAGTCGGATGGACCTCGAATTCGTGGTCACCCCGCACCACGGCCGCAAGGCGGTGACCGCGGTCCACAGCACCGAGGTCTTCCAGCCCGCCCAGGTCGCAGGCATGCTGCAGCGCTACGAGCTGCTCATCCAGGCGGCCGCCGGGGAGCCGGAGCGGCCGCTGGCCGCGCTGCCCCTCCTCACCGCGTCCGACGCGGCCGTGCTGGCCGCGGCCAACGACACCGCGCGGCAGTGGGCCGCCGCGGAGCCCACCGTGCTCGACCGCGTCGTCGGCGCTGCCGGACGCGCGGCCCAGGCCCCGGCCTTCATCGAGCCGGACGGTTCGCAGCTGACCTACGCGCAGCTGCTCGGGCACACCGAGCGGCTGCGCGGCAAGCTCGCCGCCGCAGGCGTCCGCGAAGGGGACGTGGTCGCGCTGGCCGCTCCCCGCGGCGGGCTGCTGGGCGCGGCCGTCCTCGCGGTCTGGTCCCTGGGCGCCGTCTACCTGCCCCTCGACCCGACGCATCCGGCCCAGAGGCTGTCGTTCCAGCTCGACGAGGCCGCCGTCGGGGTCGTCGTCACCGACGGGGGACCGCTGCCCGAGGCCGTGCTGGCCGGCCGTACCCGGCTGTCCTGGGAGGCTCTCCCCGACGAGGGCCTGCCGGAGGCGGACCCGTCCGCCTGGATGCGCCCGGAGCAGGACGCACCCGCGTACGTGATCTTCACCTCCGGGTCCACCGGACGTCCCAAGGGCGTGCGCCTGTCGCACCGCAACCTCGCCAACGTCGTGCACTCCTTCGGGGAACTGCTCACCGTGACCGAGGCCGACCGGATGCTGTGGCTCACCACCTTCGCCTTCGACATCTCGGCGCTGGAGGTGCTGCTGCCGCTCGCCAACGGCGCCTGCGTGGTGACCGCGCCCGACGAGGCCCAGACCCGTCCCGACGTACTGGGAGACCTGCTGCGGCGTCACGAGGTGAGCCTGGTACAGGCGACCCCGACGACCTGGCGGCTGCTCGCGCCCCGGATGCGCGGCGCCCTCGACGGCGTACGCGTCCTCTGCGGCGGCGAACCGCTGTCGACGGTGCTCACGCACAAGCTCCTCGCCACCGGCTGCCGGCTGTTCAACGTCTACGGGCCGACCGAGACCACCATCTGGTCCACAGCGGCAGAACTGCGCGCGGACACGCTCACCGACCCCGTGAGCGTCGGCGTCCCCATCGCCAACACCGCGGCGCTCGTGGCCGACCCTGCCGGATCCCCGGTCCCCGTCGGCCTCCCCGGCGAGTTGTGGCTGGCCGGCGACGGAGTTGCCCTGGACTATCTCAACCGCCCGGAACTGACCGCGGAACGCTTCGTCACCGGCCCGGACGGCAGACGCCACTACCGGACCGGCGACATCGCCCGGCTGCGTGCCGACGGGACCCTGGAGCTCCTCGGTCGCGGCGACCGGCAGATCAAGCTGCGCGCCCACCGCATCGAACTCGGCGAGGTCGAGGCCGTCGTCGAGGAGCACCCCCGGGTCGCCGCCGCCGCGGTCGTGGCCCGCGGCGACCTCGACGCGGACGGCCACCTCGTCGCCTTCGTCACGGCGCACGGCCCCGCCGACGGGCTCGCCGACCAGCTGTGGCAGCACCTGCGGGAGCGGCTGCCGGCCTACAGCCTCCCCGCGCGCATCACCGTGCTCGACCGGCTCCCCACGACGAACAACGGCAAGACCGACTACCGGGCGCTGCCCGCCGCCGAAGCCCCCGACGAAGCCGGGCGGACCGCCGGCTCCCCTGCGGACACGGATGCGGACACGGATGCGGACCGGGTCACCCTGATGCTCACCGGACTGTGGCGCGAAGTGCTGGACAACCCCCGACTGACCGCCCGGGACAATTTCTTCCTCAACGGTGGCCAGTCCCTCCTCGCAGCGCAGCTGACCGCGCGGATCGAGGAGTCGACCGGGACGCAGCTCGGCCTCCAGGCAGTGTTCCAGGCCCCCACCCCGGCCGCGATGGCGGGCCGTCTGCGCGCGCTCGCGGGAGGCCGCCGATGACCGTCGAACCGCGTCCGGTCCTGTACGGACAGCGCGTCCCCTCGCCCGCCCCGCAGGGCATCCCGGGCCTGATCCGGGAAGCCGTCGAGGCGGGCCCGGACCGCATCGCCTGTGAGGACGCGGACCGCGCCCTCACGTACCGGGAACTCGACCGGCTCAGTGACGCGTTCGCCGAGCAGCTGGGGGTCGACCCCGGACAACGGCCCGTGGCTCTGCTCATGCACCGCGGCGTGGACGTCCTCGTCGCGATGACCGGCGTGCTCAAGGCCGGCCGGCCCTACCTCCCGCTCGACCCCGAGGAGCCGGAAGCCCGGCTCGCCGGCATGGTGCGCGACGCCCGCCCCGTTGCCGTGGTGTGCGAAGCGGACCTGCCGCGCCGGGACTGTCTTGCGGCGCTGCCGCACCACACCGTGGGACGTGACGTCCCCGCGGACGCGCACCCCCGGCCGCTGCCGCACCCGGATCCCGACACCCCTGCGTACGTGATGTTCACCTCCGGGTCCACGGGCGAACCCAAGGGAGTCGTCCAGGGCACGTGGGGCTTCGTCAACCGGCTGCGCTGGATGCGCGATCAGTACGCCGTGACCCCCGAGGACCGAATCCTTCACAAGACGCCCTACACCTTCGACGTCTCGGGATGGGAGCTGTTCCTCCCCCTGGTGAGCGGCGCGCGGTGCGTCATCGCCGCCCCCGGCGCGCACCGCGATCCCGCCGCCCTGGTACGCCTGATGTCCCGGGCGCGGATCACGCTGTGCCACTTCGTCCCGTCGATGCTGGCGGAGTTCCTGCGCCACCCGGGGGCCGCCGAGGGCCTGGCACCGCTGCGCGCGGTCTTCTCGAGCGGCGAAGCGCTGCCGCCCGGCCTCGCACACCGGTTCCACCGGCTGTCCCGCGCCGAACTGCACAACCTGTACGGCCCCACTGAGGCCGCCATCGACGTGACGCACTGGCGGGTGCCCCGGGAGCTGACCCCGGACGGCCGCGTCCTGATCGGCGCACCGATCGACAACGTCACGCTGTACGTCCTCGATGCCACCGGGCGTGCCGCTGCCGCCGGTGAGCCCGGCGAACTGTGGATCGGCGGGCCGGCCGTCGCCCGCGGCTACACGGGCCGCCCCGACCTCACCGAGGCAGCCTTCACGACGGTGGGCGCCGAACGCCGCTACCGCACCGGAGACCTGGTACGCGTACGGGACGGGCAGCTCGAGTACCTGGGCCGGCGCGACGAGCAGGTCAAGGTCCGTGGCGTCCGGATCGAACTGCGCGAGGTCGAGGCGGCCCTGGCCGCGGCCCCCGGCGTGGAACACGCCGTCGCCACCGTCGTCCGGGACACCGCGGAGGACACCACCGACCTCGTCGTCGGCGTCACCCTGACCGCCTCGGACCCCGGCGGGATCGCGGCGGACCCCGAGACGGTCCGGGAGCGGGTACGCGAGCACCTGGCGCGGCGGCTGCCGGCCGGCTGGCAGCCCAGCGGCATCCACCTCGTGCGTCGCCCGCCCGTCAACCGCAGCGGCAAGCTCGACCGGCACGCGGTGCGCGCCACCCTCACCTCCTGGTGGCAGGGCCGGCGCTCGGCGGTCCCGGCCCTGCCGGACGACACGCTCGCCGTACTGTGGCAGCGCACCCTCGGCGCCCCCACCGTCACCGAGGAGCAACGCTTCCTGTCCCTGGGCGGCCACTCTCTCGCCGCAGCCCGGCTGGTCGGCGCAGTGCGCGCGGCCTGCGGGGTCGACGTCCCCCTCTCCCTGCTGCTCTCCGACAACGCGACCCTCGCGGAACTGCGCCGCTTCGTCGCCGCGGCCCCCCGCGAGGACCAGGGCCCGGCCGAAGCACACGGCCCCGGCGCCCGGGTGCCGCTCGCGCCCGAGCAGCGCAGGCTGTGGCTGCTCGGACGGCTCTTCCCCGACTCACCCGCCTACAACGTCGTGACCGCCCTGCGGCTGCGCGGCGAACTCGACGTACCGGCTCTGCGCGGCGCGCTGGCAGCCGTCGCGGCCCGCCACGACATCCTCTGCTCGCGCATCGTGCAGGACGCCGACGGCGAACCCCTCCTCGAACACGCACCGGGCGCCACCCTGCCCCTGCACGTCGAGGAACTCCAGGACGAACTCACCGAGTCGGCTGAGGACGCCCTGCTGCGCGACTTCCACACGAGGGTGCTGCCGGACGACACGGCCCCCATGGCGAGGGCCGCGCTGTGGTACTCGCCCGGCGCCGGGCACGCGCTGCTCACCCTCGCCTTCAACCACCTGGTCGCCGATCAGCGGACCGTGGACCTCGTCCTCGCACAGTGGGCCGAGGCGTACGCGGAGCTGCACACCGGCGCCCGGCCCGCCGACACCCAGGGCCCCTCCTACCGGGCGTACGCCCTACGGGCAGCCGCCCGCGAGGGCTCCCCGCGCCGGCAGGCCGACCTGGACTACTGGCGCGAGGCCCTGGCGGACGCGCCACGTCAGCTGAACCTGCCCTTCCGGGGGCAGCGTCCGGTCGTGCCCGCCTTCGGCGGCGCCGACCACGTCGTGCACCTGGGCCGCGAGGAGAGCACCGGCATCGACGCCCGGCTCGCCGGTCGGGCGGCCACCCCCGCCGGATTCTTCCTCGCCTGCCTGGCCGTGGTACTGGGCAGGTGGGCGGGGGAGGGGACCGTCGTCATCGGCATGCCCGCCTCACGCCGGCGCTCCGACGAGGAACAGGACCTCGCCGGCTTCCTCGTCGACACCCTGCCGGTGCGGATCGACCTCGCGGCCGACCGGGGCTTCGGTGACCTGCTGGGTCATGTGACCGAGCAGTACACCAAAGCCCTCGACCATGCCGGTCCCACCTTCGACTCCATCGTCGACGCCCTGGACATCGGCTCCCGACCGGACCGCAACCCGCTCTTCCAGGTGTGGTTCAACGATCTGACGCAAGCGGCCCCGGCACCCGCCGTGCCAGGGCTGCACACCTCCTTCCGGCGGGTGCCCACACAGTTCTCGCTGTTCGACATCGGGCTGTACGTCCACCGTGACGCGGACGGCGGCTACGTCTGCCAACTGGTCTGGGACCGCGATGTGTTCAGCCGTGACGTGGCGGTCGAACTCCTCGAATCCTGTCTGCGCGTGGCACGGCAGGCGGTTCGCGACGACGCGCGGCCGCTGGCCTCGCTCAGCCTGCGCACCGAGCGGGCGGACGCGCTGCTCCCGGTCGCGCCCGACGACTCCCCGCCCCCGGCGGGACCGCGCACCAGCCCGCTCGCCGACATCCTCCAGGCGACCGGCCGGCACGGCGCACTCCCCGCCCTGGTCTCCGCCGCCGGCGTCCTGGACCACGCCGCCGTGGCCAGGCTCGTCGCACGGCTGGGCGGCGAACTCGCCGCCCGGGGCATCCGGTCCGGCGATACGGTCGCCGTACGCGCCGAACGGCATCCGCTCCTGCCCGTGGCGCTGCTCGCCGTCTGGTGGGCGGGCGCCGCGGTGTCCGTGGTGGACGCCGCACTGCCCGCCGCCCGCCTGCGGGCCTGCGCCGACCGGGTGCCCGCCAAGGCGGTGCTGGTCTTCGGTGACGACAGCGCGGCCTCGGGGACGGCGCTGTCCGTGCCGAGGCTGCTGGACGGCGGGGCCGGGTCGGCTCCCGCCGCCCCCGTGACGGCCGAGGGGGGCACCAGCCACTACCTCTTCACCTCGGGTACGACCGGAGAACCCTCGGCCGTGGCCGTTCCGCACGGCCCGCTGCGGGACTTCCTCCGGTGGTACGTGCGCGAGTACGGCTTCGACGCCTCCGACCGGTTCGCGTTCCTCGCCGGCCCCGGCCACGACCCCATGCTGCGCGACGCACTGACCCCGCTCCACGTGGGCGCCGCCCTGTACGTGCCCGAGCCGGGGCTGGTCATGGCGCCGGACCGGCTGTTCGGCTGGCTCGCCTCCACGGAGGTCACGGTCGTGCACGCCACGCCGGCCCTGCTGGAGCTGCTGGCCGCCGCGCACGCGTCGCGGCCCGCCGACCGGCTCGGCGCGCTGCGCCTGCTCGTGGTCGGCGGCGCCCCGCTGAGCGCCGGGCTCGTCCGCCGGGTCCGGGCGTTCACCTCGGCCCGCATCGTCAACGCGTACGGCACGACCGAGACCCCGCAGATCGTCGCCCGGGCGGACGCCGACCCCGGCCCGGACGTCCCGGACGCTGCGGTCCTTCCCGTGGGCCGGGCCGCCCACGGCCATCAGGTCGTCGTACTGGACTCCCTGGGACGGGTCGCCGGACTGGGGGAGCGCGGAGAGGTGGCCGTCCGCGGCCGCAACCTCGCTTCGGGATACGTAGGGCCCGGCAGGCCGCGCCCCGGTTTCACCGACGACGCCGAAAGCGGTGTGCGGACCTACCGCACGGGGGACTTCGGTCGCTATGACACCGAAGGCGCTCTGCACATCGAGGGGCGCTCGGACCGGCAGGTATCCGTCAACGGACACCGGGTGGAACTCGACGAGATCGAAGCCGCTGCCCTGCGCCACCCGGCGATCCGCCAGGCACTCGCCTCCGTGGACGACACTCCCGCGGGTCCCGCCCTCACGCTGCGCGTCGTCGCGGTGCCCGGCGCGGAGCTGCCCGCCGACAGCGTACGAAGGCACCTGCGCGGCATCCTGGCGCTCCCGGCGGTACCGGGGGCCGTGCTCGTCGACGGGCGCCTCGCGCTCAGCGGAAACCTCAAGGCGGCCGCCCGGGCGGGGGACGGGCACGGTGAACGGCGCCCGCCCGGACCGCGGCCGGCCGAAGCGACGCCGGCAGCCCGACGGATCTCGGAGCTGGTGCACGAGACCCTGCGACGTGAGATCGGCGCCGACGAGAACTTCTTCGACGCGGGCCTCGACTCGATTTCGCTGGTTCGGCTGCACGCGCGGATCGCGCAGTCGCTGAACCGCACCGATCTTCCGGTGACCGCGATGTTCCACTTCCCGAACATCCGGTCGTTGGCACGCTTCCTGAGCGGAGAATCCGCCGCCCCGGAAGGAGAGGAAACTCCCGCACGATCCGGTTCCGGTGTCCGCCTGGACGCCGCCTTCCTGACTCAGGTCGTGAAGGCACGCCGTGACGTCCGTGAGCGGATTCGTATGGAGAGCAAGGAATAAGGAGTGGCAATGATGCTGGAACCCATCGCGGTCATCGGTCTCGCGGGAAGATTTCCCGGTGCGTGCAACGTGCAGCAGTTCTGGCTGAACCTGCGCGACGGCAAGGAGTCGGTCTCGTTCCTCTCGGACGAGGAGCTGCTGGAGGCCGGAGTCCCGGCCGAGTGGCTCACGAACCCCGCGTACGTCAAGGCCCGGCCCATGCTTCCCGGGATGCGCGACTTCGATGCGTCCTTCTTCGGCATGACGCCCCGTGAGGCGCAGCTGTGCGATCCCCAGCTGCGGCTCTTCCTGGAATCGGCGCACGGCGCGATCGAGAACGCGGGATACGACCCGGCGACGATCCGCGAGAGCGTCGGCGTGTTCGGCTCGGCCACCGCGAACGAGTACGCGGCCCTGAACATCCGGAGCCACCCCGACTACGCGAACAGCCCCGGAGAGATGATCTCGGCGTTCAACAACGTCGACTACCTGGCCACCTTCAGCTCGTACAAGCTGAACCTGCGGGGGCCGAGCATGTCGGTGGTCACCGCATGCTCCAGCTCCCTGGTCGCCGTCCACCTGGCCTCCCAGGCCCTGCGCCTCGGTGAGTGCGACCTCGCACTCGCGGGCGGGGCAGGCGTCGAACTGCCCTACGGGCACGGCCACTGGTGGACCCCGGGCAGCGTACGGACCAAGGACGGCCACTGCCGCCCCTTCGATGCGCAGGCCACCGGCACCATCTTCGGCAGCGGAGCGGCCGTGGTGATGCTCAAGCGCCTCTCCGACGCCATCGCGGACGGCGACTCCATCCGCGCTGTCATCCGCGGACTCGCCGTCAACAACGACGGTTCCGACAAGGTGAGCTTCAGCGCCCCGAGTGTGGCCGGGCAGGTCGCCTGCATCCAGGAGGCGCTGACCCTCGCGGACCTGCGGCCCTCCGACATCTCCTACGTCGAGGCGCACGGCACCGGTACCGCCCTCGGCGACCCCATCGAGGTCGCGGCGCTGCGCCAGGCATGGTCGACGTACGACGGCACCGAACTTCAGCCCGGCTCCTGCCCCATCGGTTCGGTGAAGTCGAACGTGGGTCACCTCGGGCCGGTGGCCGGTATCGCCGGACTGATCAAGGTGATCCTCTCGCTGGAGAACGAGCAGCTGCCGGCCAGCATCAACTTCACCGAGCCCAACCCCAAGCTGGAACTCGAAAAGACGCCCTTCTACGTCAACGACCGGCTGAGCCCCTGGAAGCGCGACGCGTCGGCGCCGCGCCGTGCCGCGATGAGCTCGCTCGGCATCGGCGGCACGAACGTGCACGCGATCATCGAGGAGGCGCCGGCGACGTCCCCGGCCCCGGAGGACGGCCGGCCCCGCGTCGTCGTCTGGTCCGGCAAGTCCGTCGAGGCGGAGGAAGCCCTGCGCGCCAAGCTCGCGGAGGACTTCGGCTGGCACGGCCGCCGTCACTTCGCCGAGTCGGTGGCGACGCTGCAGCGCGGCCGCGCCGCCCACAAGGCGCGCGGCGCCGTGGTGGCGCAGAGCGCGGAGGCGGCGGCGCGGCTGCTGGCGGCCGATGGCGACAGCGGCGTTCTGCGCACGAGCCCGGAGCGCAGCAAGCC
This sequence comes from Streptomyces sp. NPDC028314, assembly GCF_055565795.1. Taxonomy (NCBI): domain Bacteria; kingdom Bacillati; phylum Actinomycetota; class Actinomycetes; order Kitasatosporales; family Streptomycetaceae; genus Streptomyces; species Streptomyces sp. NPDC028314. Next base: position 855,952 of record NZ_JBVHTP010000001.1, on the reverse strand, counting down.
CCGTACGGCGCCCAAGGCGCGCCCCGTGGCCTTCCTGTTCCCCGGCCAGGGCGCCCAGTACCCGGGCATGGCCGCCGGCCTGTACGGCGTGGACAAGACGTTCACCCACACGCTCGACACCTGCTTCGAAATCCTCGCGGAACAGGGTCTGGACCTGCGCCCGATGTGGCAGGACAACCAGGACGCGGCGACGCTCGCCCGCACCGAGAACGCCCAGCCCCTGCTGTTCGCCGTCGAATACGCGCTCGCTCGGATGTGGCAGTCCTGGGGCGTCGAGCCCGCGGTCCTGGTCGGCCACAGCGTCGGTGAGATGGCCGCAGCCACCATCGCCGGAGTCTTCGAACTCGGGGACGCGCTGCGCCTGATCGTCCTGCGCTCGCGTGCCATGCAGAACATGCGGCCCGGCGCGATGCTCGCCGTCGCAGCGCCCGCCGAGAAGCTCCGCGACCTGCTCGGCGACGAGGTCAGCCTTGCCGCGGCCAACGGCCCCGGCGAAACGGTGCTCTCGGGCACGCCCGAGGCGCTGGCGGCCGTACGGGAGATCCTGGCCGACCGGCGCGTCGCCGCCAGTGCCCTGCCCGCCTCCCACGCCTTCCACAGCCCCGCCATGGCACCCGCCGTCCAGGAGTACCTGGCCGGATTCTCCGACGTCACCCTGAACGAGCCCCGGATCCCGCTCTACTCCGCCGCCGCGGGGGCGCTGCTCACCGCCGGTGACGCGCTGCGCCCCGAATTCTGGGCGGAACAACTGGTGAACCCGGTCCGGTTCGGCCAGGCCCTCGACGCCGCCCTGGCGGACCAGGACCTCGCCCTGGTCGAGGTCGGCCCGGCCCAGACGCTCACCGGCCTGGCCCGCCGGCTGCCCGCCCTCCGGGAGAAGCGCAGCATCGCCGTCCCCTCGCTGCCCCGGAACGCCGAGCGCGGCGAGGACGACCTCACCACCGCCCTCACGTCGCTGGCCAAGCTGTGGGTGGAGGGCCAGGACGTCGACTGGGCCGCGGTGGACCAGGACAGCCCCCTGCGGCGTGTTCCCGTCCCCGGCTACGCCTACCAGCGCACCCGGCACTGGATCGAGTCGCAGCAGCTCAGCGGCCCCGTCGCCCAGGTCGCCGGCGTCTACGGCGCGCCGCCCGCAACCGCTCCCGCCGTGCCGCCCACCGCATCGGCGGCCGCGACCCCGGAGCAGCCCCCCGTGGAAGCGGCACCGGCCGCCGCGCCGCAGTCGCCCGCATCGGAGGTGTCCCCCTTCGGGATCCTCAGCTGGGTGGAGGAGCGCCGCGAACCGACCCGGTCGGAGCGCGCCCGCAATGTGCCGGCGCTCGCGCTCCTTCCCGAGAACCCGCAGCGCGCCCTGGCCCTTCAGCTCGTCCTCCAGCGCAGCGGCTACCGCCCGATCCGGGTCCGCCCCGGCTCGCGGTACGAGGTGAAGGGCGAGGAGTACTGGGTGCGCCCCGGCGAGCCGGAAGACCTCGGCAAGGTGATCGCCGACGTCACGGCGCGGGGCCTGGCCCCCGAGACCCTGGTCCACGCGTGGTCCGCGGACACCTGGAACGCCGCCGACACCGACAGCGTCGACGAGCAGCTCGACCTGACCGTCCACAGCCTCTTCGCGCTGATCCAGCAGGGCACGCGCAGCGCGGTACGCGGCAAGCTGCCGTCCCTGCTCACCCTGACCACCCGTTCCGTCGACCTCACCGGCACCGAGGCCACCGACCTGGTCAAGGCCACCCTGCACGGAATCGTGCGCACCGCCGCTCAGGAACTGCCCGGAGTGCAGTGCACCCTCGTCGACGTGGCCCCGGGCACCCCGGACGCCGAACTGGTCGACGAGATCCGCAACGCGGCCGGCGGCATCGTGGCCCTGCGAGGCCTGCGCCGCTGGACCCGCCGCGAACTCCCCTTCACCCCGGCTCCGGAGAACACCGAGGTCATCCGGCCCCAGGGCGTCTACCTGGTCACGGGCGGACTCGGCGGACTCGGACTGGAGGTGGCGGGCCGGCTGGCCGGCACCGGCATGCGGCCCCGTATCGTGCTGCTCGGCCGTCGGGGCCTGCCGCAGGACACCGCGGCCGATCCGGCGTTCGACACGGCGCGCGCCGCGATCGCGGAGATGGAGGCCCTCGGCGCCGAGGTGCGCGTCCTGGCCTGTGACGTGGCCGACGAACGCTCCCTGCGCCGGGCCCTGGACACCACCACCGCCCACTTCGGCCGGATCGACGGCGTGCTGCACCTGGCCGGCCTGCCCGGCGACGGCATGATCCACTTCCGGAGCCGCGCCCAGGTGACCGAGATACTGCGTCCCAAGATCCAGGGCACACTGCTGCTGGAACGGCTGCTGCGCGAGCGGGGAGCCCTGGACTTCTTCATCTCCTTCGCCAGCCGGGCCGGCGTCGGCGGGCTCGTCGGCAGCGCCGACTACGCCGCCGCCAACGCCTTCCTCGACGCCCACGCGACGGCTGCCACGTGGACCCGCGCCCTGAGCATCGACTGGCCCAGCTGGGCCGAGGTCGGCATGGCGGCCGACTCCACCGCCGACGTCAGCAGCCTCGCCGACGTCAGCGCCGTATCGGAGCGCGTGCGCGACCAGGCCGTCGAGTGGGAGACCACCGTGGCCGCCGACACCCACTGGGTCCTCGATGAACACCGGGCCGCCGGGGTGGCGCTGCTTCCCGGCACCGGCCACCTCGACCTGCTGCTGAGCGTGTTCCGGGACAAGGTCGCCCCGAGCACCGAGTGGCAGACCGTGCGCTTCGCGGACGTGGTGTTCCGCCGTCCTCTCGTGGCCCGGGAACCGCGCCGGGTCAAGATCACGTACACCCCCGACGGGGCGAGCTGGACGTTCGCCGTCGATTCGCAGCCCACGGCCCGGCCGCGCGGGGCATGGACCACGCACGTCACCGGACGGATCGCGACGGCGGAAGCCGCAGCCCGCCGGGTGGACCTGGACGAACTGCGGAGCAGGCTGGAAGAGCAGGAGGCGCCGGCCCGCCGCCCCGCCCACAAGCGCCTGTTCACCCTCGGACCGCGCTGGCAGAACGCCGGACGGACCTGGGCGGCCGACGGCGAGAAGCTCGTGGAGATCACGCTCCCCGAGGCGTTCGCGGGTGACCGGGTCGAACACCCGCTGCACCCCACGATGCTGGACACGGCCACCGCCTCGGCGCGGGACGCCGCCGAGCCGTTCCACCTGCCGTTCCTCTACGGCGCCCTCTCGGTGTACCAGGCGCTTCCGCAGCGGCTGCTGAGCCACATCCGGCGCCGCCCCGAGCCGACCGGCACGATCACCGCCGACATCACCCTGATCGGTGAGGACGGCCTGGTGATCGCCGAGATCGAGGGCTTCACCATGCGTCTGGTGGAGGGGAGTTCCTTCCTCGACACCCCGGAACCGGCTGCGCCGGCCGGGCAGGCGAACCGCCCGGTGGACGGTGTCGGTCCGCAGCAGGGCGTTCAGCTCCTCTTCGACCTGCTCGAGAGCCGGACCCCGGCCCAGGTGACGGTCCGGCCGTACCGCGACGGCCGCCCGGCCGGCCTCGACCCCGTCTTCGCCACGTCGGCGACAGGGCTCGCACCCGGCGTGCCCGCTGCCGCTGTCACCTCCGCTCCGCCCGCCACGGCGGAGCCGGCGCGGCCGCAGGCCCCGGCCCCCGTCCCGGCGGCCCCGCCCGCCCCCGGCGCCGCGGAGGCCTCGGTCGAGGACCGGCTGCGCGGAGTCTGGGAGGCGGTGCTGGGCTCGATGACCATCGAGCCCGACGACGACTTCTTCGACCTGGGAGGCAACTCGCTGACCGCCGTCGAGATGATGTCCCGCATCCGGGACGCCTTCGCCGTCGAGCTGAGCATCGGGTCCCTCTTCGAGTACCGCACCCTCTCCGCGCTCGCCGGCGTGCTCCGGGACCAGGGAGCGCACTGAAGGTGATCAGTACCGATCAGAGGACGCGGCGGCCCGCCACCGCAGCCGACCACCGGGTGGCGCTCGCCCCCGGCTGGTCGCTGTGGCGGCAGGCCGTCCTCCGCGGCGCAGGCCTCCCCTTCGGCTGGCTGGAGGAGCTGCGCCCCCAGGGGCGCGGCACCGGACACTTCATCGGCCAGGACGACTTCCTGGCCGCCCTGACCTGGCAGAACCCGACGGTCCTGCGCAACTGGCTTGCCCGTCACGCCGCCGCGGACGGCGCAGCACCCCGAAGCGCCAAGCGGGAAGCGCTGCTGGCCCACTACGCCCAGCGCTACTGCGCGAAGAACGACACCATCGGCTTCTTCGGACCGGTGTCGTGGGCCGAGTTCGCGCCGTCCGCAGAAGGGGTGACCGCGACCGGCACCGGCGCCGTCGCCCGCAGCGGCGTCTTCTTCGAGACCTGGGCGGTCGAGGCCCTCGCCGCGGCATGGGCACACGACCCCGAGGTGTTCGACCACCTTCCCGTACGACTCCACCCGACCGTGTCCGTCAGCCCGCGGGGCGTGCACCGACCGCATCGAGCACCGGAGCACCTCCTCGGCCTGCGCGCCGCGCTCGTCGAGGCGCTGTGGACCGGTGCGGGGGAGCCGGCCGACGTACGGCAGCTGACGGCCCGGGTCACGGCGGCGCACCCGGCGGTGCCCGAGGCCGTCCACGGCGAACTGCGGGCGCTCGAAGCACTCGGCATGGTGACGGTCGGCGTCGCGGTCCCGCTCAACGAGCGTCCCGAGGCCGCGCTGCGGGAATGGGCGTCCGGCATCGGCCACCCCGCCCTGCGACGCCGCCTCCTCGACGAACTCGGCTCCCTGACCGGGCTCCGCGACGAGGTGGCCCGGTGCGCCGACCCGGTCTCGCTCCTCGACGCGCTGACCGCCCTCGACGAGCGGTTCGCCGCGCTCACCGGAGCGGCCCCCAGCCGCGCAGGGACATCGGCCCCGGCCGGCCGCACCCTGGTGTACCTGGACTGCCGCCGGGATCTGGACGTGTCCCTCGGCACCGACCTGCTGGAAGACCTCAGGGGGCCGCTCGCCCTGCTCCTCGCCAGTGCACGCTGGTTCGTCGCGGAGACGGCCCGAGAGGTCTCGGCGGAGCTGGTGCGCCGCCATCGGACCCTGAGCCGGAACGCGTCCGGTGAAGTGACCCTGGACAGCCTGCTGTTCGCGGCCAGTGACGTGCTTTCCGGCGCACCCTCCACGGTCATCTGGGAGATCGTCGAGGACTTCCAGGCCCGCTGGGCCGAAGTGCTCGGCTGCGCCACCCCGGACCCGGAAACCGGCGCCCTGCGGCTGGACTGCGCCACGGCCGCGCCGCTGGTGCGCGCCCTCTTCCCGCCGGGGCGGCTCGGCTGGACGCAGGCCCGCTACCACAGCCCGGACCTGATGCTCTGCAAACGGCCGGACGGCGGGCACTCCTGGGTCCTCGGGGAACTCCACATGGCCCTCAACACGATGGAGAGCCGGGTCTTCCACACCCAGTCCGACGACCCGCAGGCCCTGGTCTCGGCAACCGCCGCCGACCTGACCGACGGCCGGATCCTGCCGCTCTACCCCAACAGTTCGCCCGAGGTGAGCCCGCGGACCTATCCGCCGGCCTCCGTCCACGTGCCGGGTCAGTACGTCTACTGGTCGTACGCCCAGGACGCCGGAGACCCGGACGGCGGAGCCGGACTGCCCTCCACCGCCCTGCTCGTCAGCGAGCGCGACGGCGAACTCCTCGCCGGGCCCCGCGACGGCGGACCACAGGCCCCGGTGCTGGAGTTCTTCGGCGACTTCCTGACCGCACTCGTCGTCAACCGCTTCCAGCTCACAGCGGACGCCCCCCGCGCACCGCGCGTCCATCTGGGAGACCTGGTGGTGCGCCGTGCCTCGTGGTCCTTCCCCGTGGCAGCGCTGCCGGGGAGGGGCCGTGGCGGCCCCGCGGCCGAAGCGGCACTGCGCGACCGGCTGATCGCCGCCGGGGTGCCCCGGTCGGTCTTCGTCAAACTGCCCACGGAGCCCAAGCCGTTCTACGTCGACCTCGACGCCCCCCTGCTCGTAAGGAACCTGCGGCGCGCGGTGGCCCGCGTACCGCAGGACCGGGCGGGCGAAGTACATCTCAGCGTGGTCGAGATGCTGCCGGGGCGCGACGACCTCTGGCTCACCGACGCGGCCGGTGAGCACTACACCTCGGAGTTCCGCGTCGTCGCCGTGGACGACCGTGACCACGCACCCGCATTCCGACCGGCACCCCATGGGACAGCACAGTGACATCCGAAACCGATTGGTTCATCCCGCAGTCGAAGTCCGACCAGGCGAGCCTGCGCGTCTTCACCCTTCCCCAGGCGGGCGGTGGCTGCGCAACCTTCGGCGCCGCCGCCCGCTCCATGGGGCCGGGCCTGGACGTGTGGGGACTCAACCTTCCCGGCCGCCAGGCCCGCTTCGCGGAACCCGCCCGCTCCGACCTCTACCCGCTGGTCGAGGAGATCGCCGACGCCTTCCCCCGGTTCGTCGACGGTCCGTACGCCTTCGTGGGCTACTGCTCCGGCAGCCTCCTCGCGCTCATGCTGACGGCTGCGCTCAAGGAACGCGGCCTGGCACTGCCCGAGGGTCTCGTGGTGATCTCGTTCCGCGCACCGCACCGCCCGAGCGGCTTCGAGCAGGTGCACACCCTGGAGAGCGAGGACTTCTGGCGGGAAATCCTCTCCTACGGAGGAGTGCCGGAGGTCCTCGTATCGCGCCCGGAGTACCGCGAGCTCTTCGAGCCCTCGCTGCGCGCGGACCACGCCCTCGTCGCGGCGTACCGCGACGAGGGCGTGCGACCGCTCGACGTACCGATCACCGTGCTCGGCGGCCGTCGCGACCCGGTGCTTCCCGCAGCCGAACTCCTGGAGTGGCAGGGCTACACCTCGGCCGGTTTCGGCCTCCGGCTGCTCGACGGAGCGCATTGGCTGCTGGAGGAGCCCGCCGCGCGGCTGCCCGAGGCGATCGGGCACGAACTGCGCGGTTTCCTCGCCGGCGGCGCGGCCGGCCGGGAACGGGAGGTCTGAGATGGACGACGTGACCTCCCGGCTGTACGCGGCCTTCCGAGCGGAACTGCACGCCGACGCGGAATTCAGCGAGACCATGGGCTTCTTCGTCGCGGGGCTGACCTCACTGCAACTGCTGCGGATCAGCGAACGCCTCGTGGCGGACGGCGTGAAGGTCACGTTCAACGACCTCTTCCGACACCCCACCGTCGCGGAGCTCGCGCATGAACTGCGCCGCCGTGAAGGCGCGTCGGGCGCGACGGGTCTGCCGTGGGAGTCCTGACGGCGAAGGCCCCCGGGACATCTTCCCGGGGGCCTGGCGGCACGGGTCGGTCAGGCGCGGGCGGCCGGGGCGAACCCGGCGAGTACGGCACGGACCTCCGGGTGCGACACCAGTTCGGCGCGCGTGCAGTCCACCGAGATCACCCGGGTGGCGCGGGCCCCCGGCCAGGGGCCGCCGAACGCGTGGTCTCTGGACATCACCATGAGGACCTCACCGTCCCACTCGGGGAACACCGCGTTGTGGGAGGCGATCAGGTGGGTCAGCCAGGCAATGGTGTGGCCGACCAGATCCGTCACCAGAGCCTCCAGGACGTCGTCCTCGAAGTCGTCCTCGGGGTCCTCCTCGCGCAGACTGCGGGCGGCCATGGCCCGCAACTCGCCCTCCATTTCGCCCAGAACCTGCTCCGGACGCCCGGTCAGGTCGTCCGCGGTGAACCGTACGGCCGGGGTGACGTCCCGCTCGGCGAACCGGACGACGGCCTCCCGGTAGGCCTCGCGCACCGAGTCGGCGGGGCACGGCGAACCGTCGAGCACCACCAGCACGGGAGCGGGTTCCTCGCGGGACAGCAGCCGGGCCACCGCGTAACCGATCGGAGACGCCAGGCAGTACGAGACGACCGCCCGGACGGGGGACTGCGGCGGCCGGTTCTCCAGAAGGCGGCGGGCGTACGCGTCCGCCGAGAACTCGTGAGGCAACGGGGTCGACATCAGGGAGTGCAGTTCGATTCCCGGTGTGTGATCCGCCAGATCGCTGATACGCGTCCTTTCCTGATGGCCGGGATAGTCGAGAGTCACCGCTACGGCGTCCATGAAATTCCTAACAAAGATTGAGAAGGTGCCGCCGTGAGCGCACCGCTTCCAGCGGTCTGCGCATCCGGCCCAGCACATCGTAATTCTTCAGCACCGACGAGAAAAGACGGAAATGAACTTCAGCGCTGTTGCCGGGGGACCGGCGGTCCCTGCCGTCGAGCAGTGGCCGGTGGGCCCCAGAGAGCAGGCCTTCTGGCTGCTTCAGGAGCTGGTCCCCGACGCCGGAGTCTCCAACGTGATCGTCGGCGTGGAATGTGCTCATCCCGTTGACACCGCCGTTCTTGCCGAAGCGGTGAACTGGGTGGTCCGCCGCCAGCCGGCGCTCCGATCGTACTTCGTGGAAGCCGGCGGAGTACCGGTCCGGAGAATCCGCCCCGCCAGCGCCGTCCAGGTGAACGTGGAAATTCACGCGGCCTGCGCCGACACCCTCCACGATCAAATCCGGGATTTCGCCCGTCCGGCATTCGACCTCGCGTCGGACCTCCTCGTCCGGGCCGGGCAGTTCGTCCTGCCCGACGGAGGCAGCACGATCGCCTTCGCGGTGCACCACATCGTCTTCGACGGCGGATCGACCCCGGTCTTCCTGGAGCAGGTCGAGGCCGCGTTCGCAGCGCTCATGGCGACCGGCGACTTCCCCCGGGACCTGCCTCCCGTGCCACTGCCCGCGCCGGACCCCGAGCCCTCCGACACCAGCCTGGCCTACTGGCGCGACCGGCTCGCCGCCGTCGGGCCCGGTGCCATGGAGCTGCACGGCGCACGGGAGATCGGACAGAACCCGACCTTCGCCGGTTCGCGGCTCGTCCACCAGTGCAGCCCCGGTACCGCCGAGGCACTGCCCCGGTTGCGCAGAGAGCTCCGGGCGAGCGACAACGCCGTGCTCCTCAGCCTCTTCTACGCGGTGCTCGCCGGCCACGGCGCGGGCCCCGACCTGGTGGTCGGGATTCCCCTCAACCTGCGCCGCCCCCAGTACGCCGACGCGGTCGGCTACTTCGTCACCACCCTGGCCCTGACGGCGCACACCACGCAGGGCATGACCTTCCGCGAGCTCGTCGAGCAGGTCCGGGACGGTCTGACCGAGGGCATCAGCCATGCGGACGCCCCGTTCGAGACCGTGCGGACGGACGGCCCGGCGGAGGGCCTCTGGCACCGGCCGGTATTCCGTCACATGTTCAACTTCCTGGACCGCTCCGAGGCGGACATGTGGTTCGCCGGCGGCCCGGCCCGGCGCCTTCGGCTTGCCGAGGCGGATACCGGACACAGCAGACTGGACCTCGAAATGGTCGCCGAACGGTCGGCCGCGGGCCTCTCCCTGCAAGCCGTCTACAGCACGGAAGTCCATACGCGGCAGCAGGCACTGGCCATGCTCCTGCGCTTCGAAGCACTCCTCGCCCAAGTGGCCGCGGACCCCGACCGCGCCCTCGGCGACCTGACGTGCGGCACGGACGCGGACGCGGCCGTGGTGGCCCGGGCGAACGCCACCGCACGCAGCCGGCCGGGAGCACCGAACGTGCTGGACGCGGTCCGCGGCCGGGCCCTGGCCGACCCGGACGCCCTCGCGGTGACGGACGGCGAGGAGCGGATCTCCTACCGGGCCCTGGTGACGGCGGCCGAACGGGTCCGCGACCGCCTGATCGCGGCGGGCGTGGAGCCGGGCACCGCGGTCGCCCTGGCGGGCCCCCGAAGCGCCCGGACCGCCGCTGCGGCACTGGGCATCTGGGCCGCCGGGGCGCACTACCTCCCCCTCGATCCGGCGCACCCCGTCGAGCGTCTGGCCGACCATCTGGCCGACGCCTCGGTCTCGTGCGTCATCGACGACGGCGCCCTCGACCCGGCCTGCCTCGCCGGCCGTACGACGGTGGCGGCCGCGGCCTTCGACGAGGCGGCGCAACTCTCGGCCGACACCCTCGCACCGGTGGTGCCGCTCGACGCCGGCACTCCCGCGTACGTCATCTTCACGTCCGGTTCCACCGGCAGGCCCAAGGGCGTCCGGCTGTCCCACGGCAACCTGCGCAACGTCACCGAATCGTTCGCCGAGCTGCTCGGGATGGCGGCAGGGGAGTCGATGCTGTGGCTCACCACTTTCGCCTTCGACATCTCCGCGCTCGAACTGTTCCTTCCGCTGACGGTCGGGGGCAGCGTCCTCGTGGCACCGGACGAGGCGCGGTCGGAGCCGGAGGTGCTTGCCGCGCTGATCGCCCGTCACCGCCCGGACGTGCTCCAGGCCACGCCGACCACGTGGCGCCTGGCGGTGGAAGCATGGGGACCCGGTGCCCTCGCGGGGACCAGAGTGCTCTGCGGCGGGGAGCCGCTGCCCGAGGCGCTGGCGCAGCGGCTGTTGGAGACGGGTTGCCGGCTGTTCAACGTCTACGGCCCGACGGAGACCACGATCTGGTCGACGGCCGGTGAGGTCACCGGATCCGGACCCGTCACCATCGGCACTCCGGTCGCCAACACGCACATCCACATCCTGGACGCGGCCGGCCGCGACCTCCCTCCCGGCCTGCCGGGCGAACTGTGCATCGGGGGCGAGGGCGTGGCACTGGGTTATCTCGACCGGCCCGGTCTCACGGCCGAGCGTTTCGTGGACCACCCCCGACACGGACGCCTGTACCGGACGGGCGACCGGGGCCATTGGACGCACGAAGGGGAACTGTGCCTGCTCGGCCGCTCCGACCGCCAGGTCAAGGTGCGCGGCCACCGGCTGGAACCGGGCGAGATCGAGGCGGTACTGATGCGCCTTCCCGAGGTGGCCGAAGCGGCTGTGGCCGTCATCACGCCCGGGGACGACCCGAGCCTGGTCGCTTTCATCCGTGCGAGCGGCCCGGATTCGCCGGCGGACGACTGTATCTGGGAACACATCCAAAAAACACTGCCGTCTTACGCGCATCCTTCCCGTATTGTCCGAGTTGAAGCACTTCCGATAACGGCCAATGACAAGGTAGATTACGGAGCGCTTGCCGTACTGGGGGAAAAGTCGGCCGGCTATCGCGATGCAGGCGTGGCACAGGAAGTGCTGCCTCATCCGGGAGAAGTGGACGAGGAACTCCTTTCCCAGCTCGTGGAGCTGTGGCGAACCATTCTGAAGGATCCCGGACTGGGTCCGACGAGTCATTTCTTCCGAAATGGCGGACATTCGCTGCTCGCCACCCGCCTCGCGGCAAGACTGCACCGGAAGGTCGGGGTGCGGGTGAGCATCGTAGAAATTCACGAAGCTCCCACCCCTTTGGAACTGGCCAAGTTCATCGGGGCCGACGCCAGTGTGAATCACGAAGGTTGAGGGTGTGAACCCCGACTCGGGGCCGAGCGCGGAGTCCGGCTTCCCGCCATCACAGAACCAAGAAAGGCAAGATTCCCGCTGATGCGAATTCTGGTTACCGTTTCCGACCAGGTGTGGGGCGGCAAGCATCGTTACATGTTCGACACCGTCCGCGACCTGCGGGCGGCCGGACACGCCGTCACGACCGTTGTCGAGAAGGACAGCGCCATGGGTGACCGCCTGCGCGCGGCTGAACTGCCCGTGGTCGAGGTACCGCCCTTCGGCGGGTCGCGAGAGGCCGCAGCCGCCGCTCTTGCCGAGGCGGCAGGCGTGGAGCGGCCCGACATCGTCTGCGTGACGGGCCGTCATGATTCCGCGGCCTGGCTGGCCTCCGAAGAGTCCCACGAACTGCGACCCGCCCTGGTCCTCTACCGCCACTCCGCGTTCCCGCTGGAACCCGGGGCGGACACCGAGCGGCTGCTGTCCCGTACCGGCCTGATCATCGCAACGTCGAAGGAGCAGGCCGAGCGCCAGTTCGCCGCCACCGGCATCCCGGGGCTCCAGGACCGGGTGGAAGTCATCACCAGCGGCGTCAGCCCGGAATTCGTGGAGCGCGCCGCCACCGCGCGTCGCTCGACCGTCCGCAAGGAACTGGGTCTCGACTCCGAGGACTTCATCCTCGCCGTCGTGGCGCGCCTGTCCTGGGAGAAGAACATAGGCCAGGCGATCGAGGCCTTCGCCCAACTCGTCCTGGAAGAAGACGGCATGGCCGCCAGCCTGCTGGTGGTGGGCGACGGCCCGATGCTCGGCGAACTGCAGAAGCAGGCCGCTGACCTGGGTGTGTCGGACCGGGTGGACTTCGTCGGCCACCGCGACGACATCCCCGAGGTGCTCGCCGCCGTCGACGCCGTCCTCCTCACCAGCAGCGTGCCCGAGACGGGCCCGCTTGCGCTCAAGGAGGCCATGGCTGCGGCCCGGCCCGTGATCGCCACGCGCATCGGCGGCATCCCCGAGTTCGTCACGGACGAGGTGAACGGGCTCCTGGTCGAGAACGCCGACCAGCTGCGGGAGGCGATGCGCCGGCTGATCCTGGACGAGGCGTTCGCCGCCGAGCTGGGACGGCGCGGCCTCGACGCGATTCTGACGGAGCACCGGCTGGAGCGGCGCACCCAGTTCCTCTCCTGGCGCCTGGACTTGCTGGCGATCGAGCAGCTGCCGCTGGACGTCGCACTCGGCGAAACGCAGTGGGACGGCGTACGGCTGCGCACCGAGAGCGAGGGCGGATTCGTCTTCGTGCCCCGCACCTCGCAGCTCCTGCCGGTCGACGCGCCGGCCCGGGAACTCATCGAGCGGTCGGTCGCCGCAGGTGACCCCCTGCTGCTCGCCGGTTCGGACGAGCCCGCGCACCGGGAGCTGGTGGCCACCTTGTTCCGCATGGGCGCACTCGTCCGGCGCGGACGCTTCGACAGGAAGGAACGATGAGCACACTCGTCGTCGTCGCCCACCCGGACGACGAAGTGCTCGGTGCCGGAGGGACCATCGCCGCCCTGGCCGCCGCCGGACAGGCGGTCACCATCCTGATCGTCGCCGAAGGAGTCTCGCTCAGACACCGGGACATCACCCTGGAGCAGGCACGCGAGACCTGCCGGGAGGCGGCCCGCCGCCTCGGCGTCAAGGACGTACGGTTCGGCGGTTTCTCCACTGACGGGACGCTCATCGCGGACGGCCCGCAGAGCCGGGTCGTCTCGCTGGTCGCCGAAGTCCTCGAGAACGTACGGCCCGAGACCGTGCTGACCCACCACGCGGGGGACATCCATGCCGATCACCGGCTGCTGGCCCGGTCGGTCGTCTACGCCACCCGCATCATGGCGGCCGGCACCGTCCGGCGCGTCCTCCACTTCGAGGTCCTGTCGTCGACGGAGCAGCAGACACGGCCGTCCGAGGCCTTCCTGCCGACCGTCTACCAGGACATCGGTGAGTTCGTCGACGCCAAATGCCACGCTCTGGAGGCCTATCACTACGAGGTCTTCGACGCACCGCACCCGAGGTCACCCCACGGCGTCCGGGCACTGGCCGGCTACCGGGGAGTCCAGGTGGGCGTCCGGGGGGCCGAGGCGTTCGTCCTGGGCCGGGAGCTCGTCACGGCGCAGGCCGGAACGGAAGGTGCCGCATGAAGGTCCTGCTCACGGGAGGCGCGGGGTACATCGGCTCCTTCGTCGTGCGGGAACTGACGGCGCGCGGCCACGAGATCCAGGTGATCGACAACCTCTCGTCCGGTCGCGAGGAAGCGATCGCCGGTACGCCCCTCGTCGTCGCCGACATCCGCGACGAGAAGGCCGTGATGGAGACCTTCGACCGGTTCCGGCCCGCATGCGTCATCCACCTCGCCGCCCTGAAGTCCCCCGAGGAGTCGTGCCAGGACCCCGCCCGCTACTTCGACGTCAATGTCGGCGGAACGGTCAACCTCCTCCGCGCGGCGTCCCGTTACGGGGTGGAACGCTTCGTCTTCTCCTCCTCGGCCGCCGTGTACGGCACACCGCAGGTGTGTCCGGTGGACGAGACGGCCCCCGCCGCCCCGCAGAGTCCATACGGCGAGTCGAAGTACGTCGGGGAGCGGCTGGTGGCGAGCCAGTCTTCCGCGAGCGGGATGCAGTACGCCTGCCTGCGCTACTTCAACGTGGCGGGAGCGGCGCCGGACGCCTCGCTCGGGGAGTACTCCGGCACCGAAGCGCGACAGCTCGTGCCGCGGGCCGTCGCGGTGGCCCGTGACCTGCTGCCGGATCTGAAGGTCTTCGGCACCGACTACCCGACCGAGGACGGGACGGCGGTGCGCGACTACATCCACGTCATGGACCTGGCCCGGGCCCATGTCCATGTCGCCGAGGGACTGGGCGAAGCCGGGCGCTGCGGCACCTACAACCTCGGCCGCGGCGAGGGCGTCAGCGTGCTGGCCCTGGTGGAACGGCTGCGCGGGATCAGCGGCGCGGAGGTACCCCTGGACTTCGCCCCCCGCCGGCCCGGTGACATGGCGGCCTCCTGGGCGGACGCGGGGCTCGTGGAGCGCACCTTCGGCTGGCGTGCCGAATACGGCCTGCACGAAATCCTCAGCTCCGCCTGGAGCTGGCACACCGCACCCGACGCGGGGTGAACGGGCCGTGCACATCCACCTCGTACGGCACGGCCGGGACACCCGGCGGGGAGACCGGAGCCTGACCGCGGACGGCGTGCGCCAGGCCAGGGCGGTCGCGCAGCGGTTCGGGCACAGCGGCGTCACCGACCTGAGGACGGCGGCGCTGGACCGGGCACGGGAGACCGCCCGGGAGATCGCCCGCGCCACCGGCATCGTGGCGGAGGTCGACCACCGGCTGGACGAGATCCGCCCGGGAACGGCCGACGACTTCGGACTTCCCGGGCCCCGCGAACGGCTGCGCGCACCATCGTGCGGCCCGGACACCGGCGGCGCCGAAACCTGGGACCGTTTCCTGGAACGGGTCTCGGCGTTCCTGTCCGAGCTGTGCCGCGCGAGCGCACCGCAGAGACAGGTCGTCCTGGTGACCCACAGCGGGGTCTTCGACGCGATGTTCGAGATCCTCTGCGGCACGGGACAGCGCGTCGAACTCGCCGTCGCGCATACCGCGGTGACCCACTGGGAGTACCGGCCGGGCTGCCCCGCCGGTTCCTGGCTGCTGCACAGCCACAACGACACGACCCACCTCGACCACCCGAACCACGCACCGGCCGCCTAGGCCGCCGGAGCTTCCGGAGACGCACTATGCAGGCAACCGAACCGAGGAAGCGGCGCAAGCTGCTCATCTTCTGCATCGACGGCGGAGTGCCGGGGATCGTCGACCGGCACGACTTCTTCGCCGTGGACCGCTGGGTACCGGGACTCCGGTCCACTCCGGTCTGCGCGCTGCCCACGGTGTTCCCCTCCTCGACGGCACCCGCGCACGCCTCGTTCCTCACCGGCCGGCATCCTCAGGACCACGGCATCGTGGGCAACGCCTTCTGGTCCGACGAGCCCGTCGCGGAGATCGAGGCGCTGTCCGGCAACCCCTTGGCCTCCATACACCCGTACGAACGATCCACCCTGACCGCCCCCTCCCTGCTCGACTGGTGTGAGGAGAACGGGCTGTCCGCTGCCGCGGTGCAGTTCCCGCACACCTTCTCGCGCGCGGGCGGCGAGACGGCGATCCCGAGCGTGTACTGCCTGTACGCTCCGGCCCGCTCGGCGACCGTCGCGCTGGAGAGCGGCACGGGAACGGCGCAGCTGACGTACTTCGGCCGCACCGTGCGCCTCACGTTCCGCCCGCGCGAGAACGGCCAGGTCCTGGTGACCGGCGAGCCGGGCGCCACCGAGGTGCGCTTCGAACTCGGTGTCACACGGCGCCTGGAAGTCCGGCCGGCCGGAGCGGGCCATCTCTCCATACCGTTGACGATCCGTCAGATCACCCCTTCGGAAATCGGGTTCACTGCCGGTACAGCCGTGCTCAGCACCCCGTACGGCGCGGTCATGGAAGACCTCCTGGCCAAGGCGGACCCCGAACACGGCGCGAGTACGCTGGCCCCCGACTACACGGCCAACCCCGACCACGACTTCCACGAGTCCCCGCGCGCGCCGTGGGTCAAGGACATGGCTCTCGCGGTGCTCGCGGACATCGACCCGGACGTGCTGTTCGTCCGCTTCAACCAGGCCGACCACGCCCAGGAATACCTGTACTGGCACGCGGTCCGCGGCGACATCGCACAGCGGGAACGCGCGCAGGAACAGATCCTCGACGCCTACCGGCTGATCGAGCGCCAGGTCCGGGAGATCGCGCTTCAGGTGGGGGACGAGGCCGACTACGTCTTCTTCTCGGACCACGGCATCGACTACGTCGAGACGCACCTGCGCCCCAACGCCGTACTCGCCGGGCTGGGCCTCGGGCAGGAAATGACCTTCCGCGGGGACAGCAACATCGCCTACCTCTACGCCGACACCCCGCTCTCCCCCGAGGAGATCCAGAGGCTGTCCCAGGCGCTGACGGCAGTGGACGACACGGTGGAAGCCGTCACGGAAGAGACCGCCGAGCGGTGGAGCCTGCCCTGGGGCAGCCCGAGGCTGGGCCGGCTGGCGATCACCTGCGGGCCGCATCGCGAGTTCCAGTACGGCCCCGGCCCGGCTCGCGAGACCGTCGCCTCCGCGTCGCACGGATACCTCCCCGACTCTCCGAGCATGAACGGATTCTTCCGCGCGTACGGTCGGCTGCTCCCCGACGTCCCCCGTCCCGCACACCTCGTGGACGTGGCCGGCTTCATCCGGCACCTGTATCGCGGCTGACCACCGCCTTCCGGATTTGCAACTCGATCAATTCAGACGTGGGCGCCACCGCACACCGGTGCCGACGGGAAAATCACATGGGGGAACTGACTCATATGCTGCGCCAGCTATCGGATGCGAGGAAGGTCCTGGTGACCGGCGGCGCCGGTTTCATCGGCAGCCACCTCGTCGCCTTCTGGGAATCCCTGGGGGCCGAGGTCGTCACGATCGACGACCTCCGGGTGGAGCCGCTCACGGCGGTACGCGGAGAGTTCCGGCAGAAGCCGGTGCTCCACATGGACGCGAGTGATCTGGACGGGGTGGACGTCGTCTACCACCTCGCTTCCCACAAGAGCGTGCCCGAGTCGTTCAGCCGCCCCCTCGAATACCTGGACAACGTCGCCTCCGTGTCGCATCTTCTGGGGCTGGCAGCGGCTGCCGGCACGCCGAAGGTCGTCATCGCCAGCACCTGCGAGGTCTACGGGGAGGCGGCCGCGTTGCCGTCGGCCGAGGGCGACCCGCTCGCGCCGAGGTCGCCGTACGCGGCGACGAAGGTCGCTCTGGAGATGATCTCCCGCGCCTACCAGGAGGCCGCCGGCCTCGGTGTCGACGTCACGGTGGTCCGCTTCTTCAACGTCTACGGACCGCACGAACGCCCCGACGCCCTCGTGCCGCGACTGTGCAAGAGCGTGTTGGAGGGCCAGCCGCTCCCGCTGGAAGGATCCGCCCGCCAGCGCCGGGACCTGACGTACATCTCGGACCTCATCCCGCGGCTGGCCCGGGTGGCCACCCTTTCCTCGGTGCCCACCCTCAACCTGGGCAGCGGCGCCACACATTCGGTGGCGGAGGTGGCCGACGCCGTGAGCCGGCTGCACTCCGGGACCACCGTGCGGCGGCTGCCGGAGCGGAAGAACGAAATCCGGGAATTCCGCGCCGATGTGACGCTGGAGCGCACGCTCCTCGGGCCGCTGACCGCCCCGGTGGGCCTCGCCGAAGGCGTGGAACTGACCTACGCATGGTGGAAATCCCGCCTCATGACCGAGACATTCGTGCAAGACCTCGACAAGGAGTTCGCCCGATGAGTGGGTACCGCGGACCGGTGCGCGCAAGCCTGGACGTCACGTACGCCTGTGACCTCCGTTGCATCCATTGCCGTACGAACACCGGCGAGATCCCGGTGCACATCCGGCGCCGCATGCTGTCGATCGAGCAGATCCAGGAGGTCATGCTCGACCTCGACCGCATGGAGACCTTCGAGATCACTCTGACCGGTGGCGAGCCGACGATCCGCAAGGGGTTCTGGGACCTCCTCGACGTCGTCCCCAAGCTCAAGCACTCCACGGTGACGCTCATCACCAACGCGGCCAACCTCAGCCGCGACCAGATGGACAGAATCATCGACAGCGGCATCTCCTCCCTTCGCGTCAGCATGGACGGAACCAGGGAGACCTTCGAGGCGGTCCGCCTCGTCGACCGGTACGACCAGGTCATGGAGAACTCGGCCTACCTGCGGGACCGTGTCGACAGCTTCAAGGTGCTGACCACGGTGATGAAGACCAATCAGCACAACGTCTTCGACCTGGCCGACGACCTGCGCAAGCACGGTTTCCGGCGGCAGGACCTCATCCTGGTCCGGTCGCACGGGCGCGGCGGCCGCAACCGGCTGCTGCTCACCGAGGCCGAGACGATGGAGATCCACGAGAAGGTCCAGGAGTTCCGCCGCCGGGTCCCGGCCATCGACTTCGACCTGAACCTCAACGCGCCCTACCTCATCCCGGGGGAAGAGCTCGCCTCGTACCAGGACGTCGTGATGTTCCCGTACCTGGTGAAGGACACCAGCGTCGCGATCTCCGCGACGGGTGACGTGACCATGAGCCGCCTGTACAGCGCGCATCCGCTGGGCAACGTCAAGGATGCGCCCGTCTCCCGGATCTGGGACGAGGGTCAGGAGCAACTCGTGCGGGAGCAGGAGGAGTTCAGCGACGCGAAGCTCCGTGAGATCTTCTGGGACTTCGCCGCCGCGGAGACCCCTCAGGACGCGCCGATGGTGCTGACCTCTCTCCTGGACCGGCAGCTCTTCGAGGGATACGAAGTCCGCTGACCGCCGCCGCCCTGAACCGAAAGGAGAACCCCCATGACGACCGCATCGAACGGCCACCCCTGGACACCGCCCGTCCCGCGTGACAAGCAGCGGCTTCCGGAAGAGGTCGGCCTCTGGCTCGAAGCCAAGGCATGCGCCACGATCGCCACGGTCGAGCCCGACGGGCGGCCGCAGCTCTCGGTGGTGTGGGCGCACTACACCGAGCACGACGTGCTGTTCGCGACCGTCAAGGGCCGCCGGAAGTACGACAACATCGTGCGCAATTCCCACGTCACCGTCCTGATCACTCCTCCGGACAGCGAGGACCACTACGTGGAGATCCGGGGCAGGGCCCAGATAGAGGACGGCGGCCGGGAGCTGATCGATTTCCTCCACGAGCGCCACCGAGGGACCCGCCCCTATCCCTGGGACGCCCCCGGAGACGAGCGCGTCGTCGTACGCGTCGTCCCGGACCGCATCCTCGTCTTCCACGGCTGACCGGGCGGATCCCGGACGCATGCCCCGCACCGGGGCCCGGCAGCGCCGGGCGCCTGCGCTGCCCGCCCCTCAGGCGAGCAGGTTCGCGATGTGGTCGCTCATCCCGATGACCCAGTCCGGGTCGCCGTGCTTGCGGCCCCAGAGCGAGGCCTGTACGGCGCGCGCCTGGGCCCAGCGGCGGCAGCGTTCGGGGTCGATCTCCGCGGCTTCCGAGAACACCGCCAGGCGGCGCAGGAGATGCGCATCGGGATCCGGGTCCGCAAGGAAGTCCTCAGGACGGCCGCGCAGCAGCGTGATGCCGTCGTAGGCGGGATCTCCCGCGTAGCCCTTCGGGTCGATGGCCAGCCACGGCTCGCGCTCGGCGCGCAGGACGTTGGTGAAGTGCAGATCGCCGTGGACGAGTGTCTCCGGCTGGTCGACGCCGAGTTCCCGCAGGGTCGCGGCCGCCGCGTCCACGACGCGGCGGGGCAGGGGATGGTGGAGAAGGGCTGCGTCGTCGCGGAGTTCCTGTTCCCACTGTCCTGCCGCGTCCCGTAGCCGGGGCACGGCCGCCGGAGCGGGCGTGGCCAGCCGGCGAACGAGCCGGCCGGCTGCGGCCACCGCGTCATCGACCCGCGCCACTGAAGTCAGCGTGTCCTGGCCGGCCGTCTCCAACAGCATGGCGAACAAAGGGTCGTCGCGCCGGTACAGCAGGACTGCGCCGCGTCCTGCCCAGGCCGCGAACGCGTCGGGCTCGTGGACATTGCCCGGGTGCGGGAACGAGATCTTGAGTACGGCGGCCGAACCGTCCCCGACCCGTACCGGAATGACGATCGCGACCTGCCCGTGAAGGGCAGGTGCCGTGGGGGTGAGGTCCCACCGGGTCAGGAGTTCCCCGGCCAGCCCGGGGAGCGAGGCGATCCAGTCGGAACCTGCACGGCCCTCGCGCGCCACGGTGCCCCGGGCGAGAGCTATCGGAATGTCGATCACCACGTCATCTTAGGGGGCCTGCCCCATCACGGAGAGCGCCCCACGGCCCCGGGCCCGACAGACCTGTCATGAGAACGCAGAGGAGTCTTTGTGAAGAAGCCGGTATTCGTTACGGGGGTCGCGGGGCTGTTGGGCAGCCATACGGCCGAGGAGCTCGCGCGGCGCGGCCACGAGGTCAGGGGCATCGACAACCTGCTCGGCGGATACAAGGACAACATTCCGTCGGTCATCGAATACCGGACGGCGGATTGCCGGGAGATGTCGGAGTACGCCGACATGCTGGAGGGCGTGGAGGTCGTCTACCACTGCGCGGCAGCTCCGTACGAGGGGCTGAGCGTCTTCTCGCCGTACCTCGTCCACGAGCACACCTGCAGTTCGACGATCGCCGTCCTCTCGGCATCCGTGGCCGCGGGAGTCGAGCGCTTCGTCTACTGTTCGTCGATGGCCCGCTACGGGGCCGGATCTCCTCCTTTCACCGAGGACATGGCGCCGGCCCCGGTGGACCCCTACGGCATCGCCAAGTACGCGGCCGAGCTGACGATCCGGTCGCTCTGCCAGGAGCACGGAATCGAATTCAACATCGCTGTCCCGCACAACGTGATCGGGCCGCGGCAGCGCTTCGACGACCCGTATCGCAATGTTGCGGCCATCATGATCAACAGGATGCTCCGGGGGCTTCCGCCGGTGATCTACGGAGACGGATCGCAGCGGCGCTGCTTCAGTTACGTATCGGACGTCGTGCCGAGTCTGATCGAGCTCGGGCTCAACAAGGGAATCCAGGGTGAGGTGATCAATGTCGGGCCCGACGAGAACCCCGTGACCATCCTCGAGCTGGCGCAGACGATCGCCGATGTCCTGGATGTCCCGTGCGACCCGATCTTCGTCCCCGGGCGGCCGCTCGAGGTGCATCAAGCCACCTGCAGTTCCGACAAGGCGCGTGCACTCCTTGGCTACCGCACAGAGGTCGGGCTGCGTGAGGCCGTGGCCGCCATGGCCGACTGGATATCGGCTCAGGGGCCTCGGGAGTTCGATTACCATCTGCCGCTGGAAATCGTGAGCAGCCGGACGCCGGTGACATGGACCGAGCGGATCCTGTGAAGCCGCCGACGCCCGAGGTCTGCATCGTCGTCCTCAACTGGAACGGCTTCGAGGACACGGTGAGCTGCGTGAACTCCGTGCTGGAGAACGAGTACGCCAACTTCCGTGTCGTCCTGATCGACAATGGCTCGGAGGGAGACGAATGTGACAGGCTGAGCTCGCTGTTCCATTCAGAATCGCGCGTCACGGTGCTGGGTAATCGCGAGAATCTCGGGTTCGCCGGCGGGTGCAACACCGGAATCAGGCTCGGTGCGGAATCGGGTGCGGAATACACTCTCATACTGAACAATGACACCCTGGTGGACCGCGATTTCTTGACACTGCTCGTGCGGTGCGCCCAGGAAAACGCGGCGGATATCGTCGGCCCTCGCATCGTCCGCGACAGCGAGCCGGAAACGGTGTGGTGGCAGCCCTCACACGTCAACTACTATTTTCCGTCGCTCAGTCGTAAGGTCTCTCCGGATGTCACTCAGGAGATCAATAACGTCGTAGGGTGCTGCATGCTCGTCTCCAGAAGGGTATTCGAGACGATCGGGCTGTTCGACGAGTACTACTTCATCTACGGCGAGGAGAGCGATTTCAACATCAGAGCCGTTCGGGCTGGGTTTCGGCTCTTCTACTGTGCGGAATCGAGAATTGTTCATAAAGTGTCGAAGAGCTGGGGTGTGGAGTTCCATCCCAACATCGGCTACTACAAGATGCGGAACAGGATATATCTCGCCCGGAAGAATTTCCTCGGACGCCAGCTGGCCATTCACTGGATGTATCTGGTCTACTACCTCCTCCTGCGTACTGGTGGGGCACTGCGCGAGGGTAACGTGAAGTATGTCGGGGCGGTTCTTCAGGGGGTTCGAGATGCTTTTCGAAGAGGTGGCGGCGGGCGCCGGCCAGAATAGATTCGTAGCAGGCGGAGTGCTGGCTGAACTCCCACCGGTATGACAGTATTGGGTTATGTCCTTCGATCACAATGACCACTACCATCGCTTGCTGATGCGGCAGGTTCCGAAGAATTGCCATACCGCTTTGGACGTGGGTTGCGGTACGGGCCGATTCGCTCGTCGGCTGGCGGCATCGGGCATGGACGTGGATGCCGTCGACCCCTCCCCGGAAGTGATCGATGTGGCGCGAGCCGATGCGATGAGGGGCCGCGGCGGGGCAAAGCAGCCCCGATTTCAGGCCGCGGATGTGACCGAGATGGAATTGCCTCACGGGCACTACGATTTCATCGCCTGCCTGGCGAGCCTTCACCACATGCCCTTCGGAACGGTGGGCAGGCTGCGCGAGGCTCTGGCTCCGGGCGGAGTCCTGGTCGTTCTGGGCTGCTATCCGGAACGGTCGCGGCTGGACTGGGCCTGGAGCCTGGCGGCAGTTCCGGCCAATGCGCTCGCCCGGTTGCTGGTGGCCGCACGCGAACGCGTACGCCGGTCTCCGGAGCCGCGTGATGACGGTCTGTCTCATGTCCAGGCCCCGGTGTTGCAGCCCGTCATGTCGTACGAGGAGATCCGGTCGGAGGCGGCCGAGCTGTTGCCCGGGTTCACGATGCGCAGACTGCTGTTCTGGCGTTATCTCCTGACGTTTCGTCAGGCTGCGGGCTGACTGCCGTCAGCCCTGTGCCCGGTGTGACCGAGGCGCTGCGGCGGTGCCGGCCCGCGAAGGTCTCGCGGGCCGGCAGGCCGTGTCAGGCCTTGGGGCGGTCCAAGGCGGTCAGGAGGTAGCCGTCGTCCTCGTTGGCGGCCCCGGCCGCGGGGACGAACACCGCTTCGCCGGGCATGCGGGCGTCGCCGACCTGGTGAGCGGGCAGCGCCAGTCGGGCCGTGAACGCCACGAAGCGGCCCTTGCTGACGAGGCGGCAGACGCTGAAGGCCCGCGGCTGGCGCTGCGCCCGGCAGCGGACCAGTCCGCGGGGGCCGCCCCCTCGGTCTCCGCCGCCATGCGCAGGCCCGCACACGTAGAACGCGAACGGCGCCTGCGGGTCGCCGGCCAAAGCCTCTCCGAACCGCGCGATGTGCTCGTCCCGGCCGATGAAGGCCCGAACCCGCGCGGTGCTCAGTCTCTCTCCCGCGGACGCCATGACGGCTTCCCTTCCCCCTTGTTCCGGCTTGTTCCGGCCTGACAGCCCGTGCCCGGCGGCACCGCCCACCGGTGCCCGCCTCATTGAGACGGGTACGAGGCGCGTGTGGTGCTGGTCCGGACCGCAAATTTTCGCCCTGCTGACGTCACAGCCATGTCGTCGCCAGCCAGGTGGCCACGGACGCGGCGGCAAGGAGCGTGACGTTGAGGGCGATCCGGCGGTCTCCCCGACTCAGGTGAACCCCGGTCGCGCCGATCTGCAGGACCACGAACCCGACGGCCGCGGCCAGGGCCAGCCAGGGCGTGATGCCGGTCAGCGGCGGGAGGACCAGCCCGATCGCGCCGAGCACTTCGACCGTCCCGATGGCTCTGACGACCGGCATCGGCGTGCTGTCCACCCAGGCCATCATCGGTCGGAGCTGCTCACGGCTCCGGACGACCTTCACCCCGCCGCCGTAGAGGTAGAAGAGAGCGAGCAGGCCACCGACGATCCAAAATGCGAGGTTCACGATTCCCCATCCGTGGTTACCGGTTACCGGTTGGCGGTAGCCGGTTGCAGGTGACCTTCGGTTCGTCGGTCACGCGTCGATTCCACTGCCGCGGGGCTGCGCGTGTCCAAGACCCTTTCTGTGACCTCGATACCGCACGGGTATCGTTGCGCCATGGAGCTACGCACGCTGCGCTACTTCGTGGCGGTCGCCGAGGAACTCCACTTCGGCCGGGCCGCCGTCCGGCTGCACATGAGTCAGCCGCCCCTGAGCCGGGCGATCAAGCGGCTGGAGACCGAGGTCGGTGCCGCGCTGTTCGACCGGTCGTCCGCCGGTGTCGCGCTCACTCCGGTGGGGGCGGTGCTGCTCGACGAGGCGGGCGCCCTGCTCGACCAGGCCGACCGGGTACGCGAACGCGTGGCCGCGGCGGCCGGCGCCGCGGCCGTCACCGTCGGCATCCTGGGCGACAGCTCAGACCAGGGCATCACCCGGCTCGCCGGCGCATACCGCCGGCGTCACCCGCGCGTCGAGGTCCGCATCCGCGAGACCGACCTGACCGATCCCACCTGCGGGCTGCGCGCCGGACTCGTCGACGTCGCCCTGACCCGCGGGCCGTTCGACGACACCGGCCTCGTCGTGCACGCGCTGCGCGCCGACCCGGTGGGAGCGCTGCTGCGCGCCGACGATCCGCTGGCCCGCCGCGACGACCTCACCTTGTCCGACCTGGCCGACCGCCGCTGGTTCGTCTTCCCGGAGGGCACCGACCCCGTCTGGCAGTCGTACTGGAACGGCGGAGAACTTCGTGAGGGTCCGGTGGTGCGCGCCGTCGTGGAATGCCGGCAAGCCGTTCTCTGGAACGGCACGGTCGGCATGACCCTCCTGGACCACGAGCCGGCGCAGGGGCTCACCGTGGTGCCGTTGACCGACATGCCGCCGAGCCGCGCGGTGGCGGTATGGAACGAGGGCGACACGAACCCGCTGATCCGCTCGTTCGTCCAGATCGCGACCGCCGCCTACCGCCACTGAGCGCCTCCACACGGGTACCCGCGCCGTGGCCGGGCCGGGCCGGGCCGGTGGCGCTGGGGGCCGGGTGGGTCAGCTCGTCGGGCTGGGCCATGTCCGGCGCACCTGGTCGTCGGTCATCGCGGACCGCGCCTGCTGTTGCGGCGCATCGGAGACGTCCGGGACGGCGCGGCCGTGGAGGCGTGGTTGCGGGCCGACGTACGCAACTCCTCCCGGACGCGCCTGCGCGCCAAGCGGGAGACGCCCGGCCTGGACGGTCTCGACCACGACGCTTCCGCCGACACGGAGGGGAGATCTCCGAGCTGTGGCCGGCGGAGTGCTCATGTTCCGCAACAGCGGACGCGTCCAGAGGCTCCGGGGGGTCTTCCCCCAGCCGCCGTCTCCGGGGGGCGACCCCGACTGGACCGGCCCCCGTTTGACATGCCCCGAAGGGATGGCAGGGTGGTAGGTGGGGTCGATGTTGGGAGGCTCCGCATGGCATCCGGTTCGGTATGGCATTCCGCAGCGCGGCAACTTCCGCTGAGGCTGACGGCGGGTACGTTCTTCCTGAGCTCCGCGCTCTCGAAACGCGGTGCGGACGAGGCCACGGCCGAGGGTCTCCACCAGTTCGCCGCCATGACCTACCCGTTCCTGGGCAAGCAGGACGCGCAGAAATTCGTACGGCTGCTCTCCTTCGGGGAGCTCGCCATCGCCGCCTCACTGCTCGTGCCGGTCGTCCCCGCCGCGGCCGCCGGGGCCGCGCTGACCGCGTTCTCCGTCGGCACCCTCGGGCTCTACCTGCGTACGCCGGGGATGCGGCAGGAAGGCAGCCTGCGCCCGACCGAGCAGGGAATCGCGCTGGCCAAGGACGTCTGGCTGCTGGGTATCGGCGTCTCCCTGATCGTCGACGGCGTGAACGAATGCCGGTGACGCACCGAGAGCCCGTCGGCGGGCGCCTGACGGGGCAGGTCAGGAGCGCAGATGGGCATGACCACATGGTTCTTCGAGCCCGGTCATACCGCGGCGGAGTTCCGCGCCAGGCACATGATGGTCACCCACGTGCGCGGGCAGCTCAAGAACGTGCGCGGCCGGCTTGAGGTCGATCCCGACGAGCCGGAGGGGGCGCGCGTCGAGGCGACGGTGGACGCGACCCAGGTGTACACCGGCCAGCCCCAGCGGGACGCCCACCTGCGCAGTGCCGACTTCTTCGACGTCGAGCACCACCCGACGTGGACCTTCGTCGGGTCGCGCGTTCACCAGGTGAGCGGAACCGAGTTCGAGGTCACCGGAGATCTGACCGTGCGCGGCGTGACGCGCCCCGTCACCTTCGACGTCACCTGCCTGGGGCAGTGGGACACCCCCTGGTGGGAGGAGGGGCAGAACCTCGGGCCCAGACGGCGTGCCGGTTTCACCGCCACGACGCGACTCAACCGCCATGACTTCGGGGTGAGTTGGAACGACGTCGTTGACCGGGGTGGAGTGGTCGTCAGTGCGCTGGTCGATGTCGTGGTCGACGTCGAAGCCGTTCTCGAACCCGGAGGGACGGCCGCCTGAGCGCTGCCGACGGGCGCGCCCGCGGTCACGGCGCCGCGTCCGTGGTGTCGAGCAGTACGCACTGGTCGAAGTTCATGCAGCCGCACTCCAGACAGTCCGCGACCGCCTTCCGCAGCGCCTGGGTGCGTGCAATGTGCTCGTCGAGCTCGGGCAGCTTGCGCGTGGCCATGTCCCGCCACTGGCGGGTGGCGGACGGTGTGGCGCTGCCGGCCAGCAGCTGCGTGATCTCGGCGAGGGTGAAACCGGCTCGCTGGGCCATCTTGATCAGGGCGACCCGGCGGACGGCGGTCGCGGGCCACACCCGGCGTCCGCCTTCGCGGCGAGCGCCGGGCAGGAGACCGCGCTCCTCCCAGTAGCGCAGTGCCGAAGCGCGCACGCGGGCCTTGTCCGCGAGTTCACCGATGGGCAGGTACCGCATGCCAGCCCTCTTCCTTGTCCGGCCTTGACTTCAAGCGTGCTTGAAGGACGACTGTGACCCGCATGTTCTCAGTTGCTCCGGGACGCCTGGTGCCCGGCCCCTACCGCTCGCTGTTCGCCGACCGGACGTTTCGGCGGCTCTTACCGGTCTTCGCGCTGTCCGACCTGGGCGACGGCATGAGCGTCGTCGCCGTCGCGTGGCTGGCGCTCGCGCTGGGGCCCGACGGCGGCCAGGGCGCGCTGGCCGGCATCGCCGTCGCCGCCTACGTCCTTCCCGGTGCGCTGGGCGCGCTGGTCCTGGGACGGTGGATGCGGCGGCTTCCCGCACGGCGGCTCCTGGTCACCGACTCCGCGCTACGAGCCGTGCTGCTGGGGGCGGTCCCGCTCGCGCACGTGGCCGGGCTGCTCACACCACCCCTGTACGTCGGGCTCCTGGGCGCCTCCTCGCTGCTGCACGCCTGGGGCAAGGCCGGCAAGCACGCGCTGTTCGTCCCCCTGCTCACGGACGGCCAGCGTCTGACGGCCAACAGTGTGCTCAGCACCAGCCTGTGGAGCGCGACCATCGCGGGCCCTGCTCTCGCGGGCCTTCTCGTGGGAGTGGTGTCCCCGGCATGGATCATCGGCTTGGACGCAGCCACGTTCGCCGTGCTCGCCGTCCAGGTGGGCCGCACCGCCCTGCCCCCCTCCCCGGAACCGGGCCCGGAGCCGGTGCCGGTGACCGGCGGCGCACAGCGAGGGCTGAGCATTCTGCTCCGCCAGCCGGAACTCCTCGGCCTGCTCGTCGTGACCTGGGTGTTCAACTTCGCCTTCGGCCCCGTCGAAGTCGCCCTGCCCCTGTTCGTCACCGACGACCTCCACGCCGGCCCGGGGCTGCTCGGCGCCTACTGGGCCGCCTTCGGCATCGGCGCCGTCGTCGGCGCCCTCGCGCTGAGCGCGGCCGGACGGCTGCCGCTGTGGCCGGCCATGCTCGGCATCATCGCGGGCCACGGCATCGGCATGCTCCCGTTCGCCCTCACGCACACCCCCCTCCCCTCCCTGATCGGCTTCGCTTTCGCCGGACTCATCTACGGCCCCTACTCCGCGCTGTCCATCACCCTGATCCAGAGCCGCGCGCCCGCCGGCTCGCTCACCACGGTCCTGGCCGCTCGCAGCGCCGTACTCCTGACGGGCTCCCCCCTCGGAGCGGCGTTCGGTGGATTCCTCCTCGACCGGACCGGCGCCCCCGCCGTCCTCGTCGGCTGCGGTGCCCTGATGATCGCCATCGTCCCCGTCAGCGCCGTTGCGCTGCGTGCGGCCCGGTCGCGCGTCAGGGCGCCGGTTGCTTCGCAGGGGCCTGCCCGGCCGGGAGCGTGCCGGGTGCGAAGCGGATCGGGGCCTGGAAGCGGGCCCTGCGGGCGGCGCGGCGGAAGACCGTGAGGACGGCCGGGCCGGCCAGGCAGATGCAGACCAGGTTGGTGACGGCGCGGCCGGTGTCCCAGCCGAGGGAGGTGGCGAGGTCGAAGGCGAGGTAGCGGTGGAACTGCTCGGTGAAGGGGAGGCCGGGGAGGTAGGCGATGGAGCTGTTCGGGTCGAGGGAGAACGGCCAGAACGAGAGGTTGAGGAGGAAGCCGAAGAGGTAGCCGGAGACCGATCCGTAGACGGCGAGCATGGCCACCTCCCGGCGGCCGGCGGCCTTGGGGAGGAACCCGGCGAGCATGCCCACGAAGGCGCAGCCGAACATCTGGTACGGCATCCACGGCCCGACGCCGCCCGTGATGAGGGCGGAAGCGAAGAGCGAGGTGCAGCCCAGGGTGAAGCCGAAGCCCGGCCCGAAGACCCGTCCGGCCAGCACGAGGATGAAGAAGACCGTCTCGATCCCGGCGGTGCCGGCGCCCAGCGGGCGGATGGCGGCGTTGACGGCGGACAGCACCCCGAGCATGGCCAGGGCCTTGGAGTTGATGCCGCCCTCGGCGATCTCCGAGATCACCACGCACAGCACGATCACCAGCAGGACACCGAAGATCAGCGGCGGGGCGTAGTTCGAGCCGAACTTGCCCGGGGCGACGAGGAACGGCCAGAAGAACGCGACGATGCCGAGGAACGCGGCCATGCCAATGACGATCCCGGCCCGGGCGCGGATGCGGATGGCCGCGGTGTACGTGCTCACGACTGCGGGTCCGTTCCGTCGGCGGGGAGTACGGCGGCCAGCTGGTCCACGGTGAGGAAGGGCAGCGGGGCCAGGATCTTCGCGGTCTGCGGGGCGAAGACGGGGGAGGCGACGATGACCTCGGTGGTGGGGCCGTCGGCGACGACGTCCCCCTCGGCCATGACCAGCACGCGGTCGGCGGCCCGGGCGACGAACTCGACGTCGTGGGTGGAGATCACGACGGCCCGGCCCTCCGCGGCGAGATCGTCCACGATGCGGATCAGTTCGTTCTTGGCGCGGTAGTCCAGGCCGCGGGTGGGCTCGTCCAGCAGCAGCACCCGGGGGGCGGCGGTCAGCTGGATCGCGAGGACGAGGGCGAGTTTCTGGCCCTCGGACAGGTCGCGGGGGTGCGTGGTGTCGGGGATGCC
Source organism: Streptomyces sp. NPDC028314 (assembly GCF_055565795.1). Lineage (NCBI taxonomy): Bacteria > Bacillati > Actinomycetota > Actinomycetes > Kitasatosporales > Streptomycetaceae > Streptomyces > Streptomyces sp. NPDC028314. The sequence goes on along the minus strand of NZ_JBVHTP010000001.1, from coordinate 826,617 downwards.
CGGCGCCAGCCGGTCCAGGACGGCGCGGGCCCGGATCCCGTCCTCGGCGACCTCGGACTCGGCGTCGGCCTGGTCGAGTTCCTGCTTGACGCTCTCCAGGTAGAGGAGGTCGGTCGGGGTCTGGGGAACCAGCCCGACCAGTTGCCGGGCCTGCGCGGCGGAGAGCTTCCGCGGATCCTGCGGCTTCGCGCCGCCGGGCGCCGCGACGGCCACGGAGCCGGCCTTGCGGGGCCCGGACCCCTGGAGGGCCCACAGCAGGGAGGACTTGCCGGACCCGTTGCGGCCCATGAGCGCGGTGACCTCCCCGCCGCGCAGGCTCAGGTCGACCTCGCGTACGGCCGGTACGCCGTGGTAGGTGACGGTGATGCCGCGCGCCGTGAGGAGTTCCGTACGGTCCGCCGCCGCAGCGGGCCGCACCGGCGGCGCCGCGGTGTCGGCCAGGCGGGTGCGCAGCGGCGCGGCCGCGCGCCGGGCGTCTCGGATCGAGAGCGGGAGCGGGGACCAGCCCGCCGTACGGCCCAGTTCGACGACGGGCGGGGCGATGGACGACGTACGGAAGATCTCGTGGGGCGGTCCGGACACGACGCGGCCGTCGCCCGGGAGGTGGATGACGCGGTCGGCGTACTGGACCACGCGCTCCAGACGGTGTTCGGCGAGCAGCACGGTGACGCCGAGGTCGTGGACGAGGCGGGTGACGGCGGCCAGTACCTCTTCGGCGGCGGTCGGGTCCAGGGCGGACGTGGGTTCGTCGAGGACGAGGATCCGCGGGTGGGCGGTGAGGACGGAGCCGATGGCCACGCGCTGCTGCTGGCCGCCGGAGAGCTCGTGCAGCGCGCGATGGCGCAGGTCGGCGAGGCCGAGGAGGTCGAGGGTCTCCTCGACGCGCTTGCGCATGGTGGCCGGGGGGACAGCCAACTGTTCCATCGCGTAGGCGAGTTCCTCCTCGACGGTGTCGGTGACGAAGCCGTCGAGCGGGTCCTGGCCCACCACGCCCACGACGTCGGCGAGTTCACGAGGGGGATGCGCCGCCGTGTCCCGGCCGTCGACCAGGACGCGGCCGTGGAGGGTGCCGCCGGTGAAGTGCGGGACCAGACCGTTGACGGCGCCGAGGAGCGTGGACTTGCCGACGCCGGTGTGGCCGACGACCAGGCAGAGTTCGCCCTCCTCGACGGTCAGGTCCACGTCCCGCAGGACCGGTTCGGCCGTGTCCTCGTACTGGACGGTGACCTGGTCGAAGATGATCACTTGGATTCCTCGGTGCGCTGTGCGGGGACGGCCGGGCGGGCGGGGGCGGTCGGTGGCGGGGCCAGGAATCCGGCGGTCCCCGCGAGGAGGATCGCGGCGGCCGGGACGAACGGCAGGGTGGGCCAGCTGAGCGGATAGATCGAGGGGTTGAGCTCGGCGGCGTTGAAGCCGACGTTGGTGAACAGCAGGACGGCGGAGAGGACCCCGCAGCCGGCCACGGCCCATTCGGCCAGGCGCCAGGGGTCGGGCCGGTAGCTGGTCCGGGTGATGCGGCGGCCGCCGAGGCGCAGGCCCGCGAAGCACAGCAGGGCGCCCGCACCCATGGCGGGCAGGCCCAGCAGCTTCGGCGCGGTGGCGTCGAGGAGACCGTAGGCCCCGGCGCACAGGCCGCACATCCCGAGCAGCATCAGGGCGCCGGTCAGACGGCGGGAGCGGCGGGTGGCGGTGCCGGCGCGGCCGTAGCCGCGCGAGTCCATCGCCGCGGCCAGCCGCAACGAGCGCTCCAGCGCGTCCTCCAGCACGGGCACGATGATCCCGCGCAGCGCCCGCAGGCCCTTGGCGCGACCGGCCCGCAGGCGCCGGGCCCGGTGCACGCGCTGCACGCTCTGCACGAGCTGCGGGGCGACGCTGATGGACACGGTGACGGCGACGCCGAGTTCGTAGAGGGCGCCGGGCAGGACGCGCAGCGCCCGCTTGGGGTTGGCGAGGGTGTTGGCGGCGCCGATGCAGCAGAGCATGCAGGCCAGGCGGAGCCCGTCGGTGGCGGCCGAGAGCAGTGCCTCCAGCGAGACGGGGCCGCCGAGTTGGATGCCCGCGTACCAGTCGGGGGTGGGGATGTGGGGGAGGGAGAAGAGGAAGTGGTCGCGGGGGGTGATGCCGGTGGCGAAGACCGCCCGGAAGAGCACCCGGATCGCGACCACGGTCAGCGCCAGGTACAGGTAGTACTTGAAGCCGCGCGCCCAGGGCGCTTCGGTACGTCGCATGGTGATCACGTAGCCGAGGACGGCGAGGACGAGGAACAGCAGCAGCGGGTTGTTGGTGCGGCTGACGGCGGTGGCGAGGGCGAGGGCCCAGACCCACCAGGCGACCGGGTGCAGGGTGCGGGGCAGACGGCGGCCGCCCGCGTCCGGCGCGAGGCCGGACGCGGGCGGCTTGGCCGCGGCCGTGGCGGTACGTGACACGCGGCTACTCCGTACGGCGGCGGCGCTTGGCCGCGAACACGGCGGCGGCGCCGATCAGCAGCACCAGCGCTCCGGTGGCGACGGCGGGCAGGTACGAGCCCGCGTCATGGGCGGCGTCCGCGGCGGGCGCGGCCTCGACCACCTTGGGGCCGGGGGCGGGCGCGGCTGCCGCGGGAGCGCTGGTCGTCGGGGTCGTCGGGGTCGTCGCGGTCGTCGGAGTCGCGGAAGGAGTCGGCGAGGCGCTCTCGGAGGGGCCTGCCGGGGGGCCCTGCGAAGCCGGGGCGCTCGGCGGCTGTGTCGTCGCGGGGGCGGGAGGCGCGGGGTCGGCCGGTGGCGGGTTCTCCGGCTTGGGGCCCGTGTTGACGTTCGGCGGCAGGGGCGCCGCGGTGCGGGTGTCCTTGGGGAGCGGCTGGTTGCCGCCCATCGGCTGGGCGTTCTTGGCGCGCAGCTGGTCGGGGGTGACGGTGGGCCGGCCCTCGGTGCCCTCGATGTTCGTGCTGCCGAAGATCCACAGATCGACGCTGCCGGGCTTCGGCTTGTAGAGCATCGCCCCGAGCTGGCTGTACTCCCAGGTGTTCTGGCCCGGGTCGGCGTGCCAGTACGACCAGTAGGCCGAGGCGGGCGGCGTCAGGACGCAGTCGTCCTGCTGCGGGGTCGGGAACTGCTTGCCGCCCTGGTAGCCGCTGTAGCCGATGCGGCAGATGAAGGCGGGGCCGTCGTGGCCGGTGCCGGTGGTGGCCCAGCCGCCCTGGTTGAGGAGTTCGTAGCCGGTGGTGGGCGTGGTGCCGCAGGAGCGGTAGACGGGGCCGCCCCAGTGGCTGAAGTCCACGGCGAGGACGGCTCCGGAGGAGGTGGTGCACTGTCCCATGGGCTGCGGGGCGGCCCCGGCCGGGCCGGCGGTGGCGGCGAGGGCCGCCACCGTCAGCCCGAGCGCGGCGGCCGTACGGGCCAGGGCGCGGAGCACGGGGTTGCCGCTCATGCGCTGCCTCCGGTGGTCTCGCGGCGGCGCTTCGCGGCGCGGGTGACGCCCCAGCCGCCGAGGACCAGGAGCACTGACGCGGCGGCGAGACCGCCGACCTGGGCGCCGGTGGAGGCGAGGTTGCCGCCTGAGCCTGAGCCTGAGCCTGAGCCTGAGCCTTTGCCTGAGCCCGAACCTGAGCCGCTGCCCGTTTCGCCGGACGTACCCGTTCCGCCGGAGGTGTTGGTTCCGCCCGAGGGGCCTGTTCCGCCCGAGGTGTTCGTCCCGCCGGCCGAGCCCGTCCCGCCCGTCTCCTCGCCCGGGGTCACGATCACGGGAGCGGAGGAGGAGCCGGAGGAAGTGCCGGACGAGGAGCCGGTGGTGCCGCCCGTGGTGCCGCCGCTCGTGCCGCCGGATGTCCCGCCGGTCGTCCCGCCCGTCGTCCCGCCCGTGGTGCCGCCGGTCGTGCCGCCGGTGGTGCCGCCGCCGGTCGTGCCGCCCGTGGTGCCTCCGGAGGTGCTGGGGACGGGTTCCGGGGTGGTGCCTTCGAGGCTGCGGGCGAGGGTGCCGAAGGAGATGCCGGTGGCGCCGCCCACGGCCTGCGCGGAGGCGCGGACGTCGGATCCGGGCTGGGAGCCCTTGGCGATGTTGAAGCCGCCGTCGCCGTTCTGCTGCGAGGCCAGGAACTTACGGGCCTTGGCGATGTGGTCCGCGTACTTCGTACCTTCCAGGGACAGGCCCTGCACGGCGAGGGCCGCCGAGTTGACGGAGTTGCCGGAGGCGCCGGGAAAGCCGCCGTCGTCCTTCTGCTGCGTCGCCAGCCAGGCGACCGCCTTGTCCACGGCCGTCTGCGAGGCGGCGTCGGGGAGCAGGTCGAGGGCCATGGCGGCCATCGCGGTGGAGTCGACCTCGGCCTGGCTCGCCTCGCCGATCAGGCTCGGCCAGGCACCCGAGGGGTCCTGGAGGTTCTTGAGGTAGGCGATCGGCTCTGCCGCGGCGGCCGTCTCGCCCGCGCGAACCTGGGCGATGACACCCAGGGACTGCGAGAAGACGGAGGTGGCGTTGGTGTAGTTGCCCTTGGCCGCGCAGCGGACCGGGGCCGGAGACGAGGCGGGGCAGACCGCCTTGGCGAGCGCGCCGATCAGGTCCTGCCCGCCGAAGGCGCGCGGGTCGCGGCCCACGGCTTCCGCGAGGAGGGCCGCCTTGCCGATGGAGCCGCCGCCGGCGTACTTGGTGCCGATCAGGGTCCAGTCGTGGATGCCGCGGCCCTTGCCGTCCTTGCCGCCTTTGTCGAGGAAGTCGACGATGTTGCGCAGGGTGGCGTTGTTCTCGCCGGTGGCCGCCAGCGCGTAGGCGCCGTCGATGGTCATGCCGTAGTCCGCGAAGCCGGTGCCCGGGCTGCTCTCGTAGAAGCGGCCCTGGATCAGCCGACTGGGGTCCGAGAGGTACGCCGAGCCCTTCTTCACGTCGGGCCCTTCACCCGGCGGAGTGGTCGGAGGCGTGGTGGGTGGGGTCGTGGGCGTCGTCGTCGGCGGCGTGGTCGGCGGGGTCGTGGGCGGAGTGGTCGGGGGAGTGGTGGGCGGAGTGGTCGGAGGTGTGGTCGGCGGGGTCGTCGGGTCGGGCTGCCTGGTGGTCAGCGCGACCAGGTCGCTCTCGGCGCCCGCGATCACGACCGGGGTGGTGGCGAACAGCCGCGGGTCGGTGTCGCCCTCCTCGAAGCCGAAGCCACCCTGCGGAAGCTGCTGCTTGGAGAGCCAGGAGACACCCGCGTCCGCGTGACCCGCATCGCCCAGGGCGCGCAGGGCCTGCGCCGCCCAGCCGGTGGAGTTCGCGCTGCCGGTCGTCAGGTACGAGGCGGAGGGCCAGGCGCCCGTCGGGAGCTGGGACTTCTTGAGGTAGGCCCGGGCCTTCTCGACCACCGCGTCGTGGCCGCCGGCTCGCTTGAGGGCCAGGGTGATCAGTCCGGTGGAGGCGGCGTCGCTGTCGCACCACCCGCCGGAGCGGATGAGGATGCCGGTGAAGCCGCCGTCCTCGCACTGGAGGCCGGTCAGCCGGTGAACGGCGTCGGCGGGGGGCGTCACACCGCCGTTGAGCAGGGCGATGACGGCCATGGCCTGGGCGTCGGACTGGCCGGTGGTGCGGAAGTCGCCCTTGGTGAGGCAGCCTTCGACCGTCTCGCCGTCGCCGATGTCCCTGGGACACACGTACGTGACGAGGTCCCCGAGCAGGTCGTGGCCGCCGAAGGCGCGGGGATCCTTCCCGGTGGCCTCGGCGACGAGCGCGAGGCGCGCGGCGGCGGTGGCGTCGGGGATCCCGTCCTTGCCGGCCGGGTAGGCGTACGCGTCCGTCTGCGCGGGCGTGGCGAGGAAGTCGGCGGCCTTCCGGGCGGCCGGGCTCTTGGGATCGGCGCCGGCCAGGGCGTAGACGACCTCCGTCGTGAACAGGTGGTTCGGGGTCGTGGCACCCTCGTCGACGACGCGCTCCCCGTCCGTCAGCTGTCCGGCGAGCCAGCGGGTGGCGGCGGGAACGTCGACCGCGCCCGGAGGCACCGTCGGGGGTCCCGTCGGTCCGGTCGGGTCCGGCGAGGGGGCACTGCCCCCGGCGCGCACGTCGTCGGGGGAGAAGGCGGGCTTGCCCGAGGTGCCGCCGATGTCGGTGCCGCCGTAGACCCAGGCGTCCACGTCGCCGGGCTTCGGGGTGCGCGCCATGGCGCCGAGCGGGCTGTAGGTCCAGTTCTTCTGACCGGGGGATGCGATCCAGTACGACCAGTACGCGGTGGCCTGCGGGGTGAGCACGCAGTCCTCCTTGTCCGGAGTGGGGTACTGCGTACCGGTGTTGAAGGAGCCGTTGCCTATGCGGCAGATGAACCCGTCACCGTCGTGGACGGTGCCGGTGGTGGTGAAGCCGCCCGTGTGCAGCAGCTCGTAGCCGGTCGTCGGGGTGGTGTCGCAGCCGCGCTCGACCTTGCCGCCGAAGGGGCCGAAGTCCACGGCGACGATGGCGCCGGTGGTGGCCGTGCACTGCTCGATCGGATCGGCATTGGCGGACGAGGGAACCGTGAGGAAGGCCACGCCCGCACCGAGCGTCAGGAAGGACGCGGTCACGAGGGAGAAGAACCGCCGTCTCGTCCCCGACTGCCGTTTCGCCTGTTGTTCGGTCCCCACCGCGGCCCTCGTCTCTGCCGTACGGGACCGGAAACGTGGCGAGGAGCCCCCGCACGGCGGTGCCGTGGGGAGGCGGGACGACCACGCCGTAGTCCGCGACGGCGTTCTTCGTTTCATGACACTGCGCCAGGCATTCCGACTCGCCCGGATCGCTCCGGGCCTACGGTTGCGGGTCAGCGCCGGACTTCGACCGGCTTCCCCTGGTGCTGAGTACTTATCAGCCGGAGTGCAACACGGATCCCGTGAGGGCGTCAAGGTGGCGTGCATCTCATCGGCCCGTCCCCGCCCGAGGGTTCGCCGGGACGCTGGCGGACCCTTGATCACTCGGGTAGCGTCCTGCGCTGCCACATGGGGGAATCCGGTGCGAAGCCGGAGCTGACGCGCAGCGGTGTGGGACGGCGGGGGCCGTCTCCGAGCCCGAATGCCCATACGGCGATGCAGTACAGGAAGCCGTACCACGCGTTCCGGACGGCGGCCCCCCGGCATGCCCGGCCGTGCTCGCGCACGGCTGCCCGGCGCGGGGAGCGGCTGGCGTCCGCCGATTCCAGGAGCAGGCCATGTCCCGTCCCCGTACCTCCCGCCGCCTCGCGCTCGCGGTGCCCGCCGTGCTGGGCGCCTTCGCCCTCACCGCGCTGCCCGCCTTCGCGACCTCCAGCCCCGCGCAGATCGCCACGTCCAAGACGAACGGTGTCGCCTACCTCAAGTCGCTCCAGGCGGCGGACGGTTCGTACGCCGGCTCCGGGCTGTCCAACGAGTGGGCGTTCAGCGCCTTCGCCGCGGCCGGTACGGCCGTCGTCGACGTGGTGCCCGGCGGCGACACGACGAAGAACGCCCGCACCGTCTACCGCAACCTGTTGTCGACGGCGGGCTGGCCGCAGGCCTCCCCGGTGGTCACGGACTACGAGCGCGGCACCCTCAACGCGTACGCGGCCGGCATCGACCCGGCCCGCGTCTCGGCCTCGCGCAACCTCGTGGCGAACATCTACTCCTACTGGCAGACGGCCGAGGCGGGCTACTTCGGCCCGTCCGGGAACTTCAACGGCACCGTTTTCGCGGCCCTTTCGCTGGGCGGAGCCAAGACCCAGGCCGGCGGCAGCCGCATCCCCCAGGCCCTGACCGACTCGATGGTCACCCGTATCCGCGCCAACCAGCACGTGGACGGCGGCTGGACCTACCAGAAGGCCGAGGGCAACCCCACCGTCCTGAACTCCGCGGGCGACGTCGACATGACCGGCGCCGCCATGGCCGCCCTCTGCGCCTCCGGAGTCCCCAACACCGACGCGGACGTCGTCCAGGCCAAGAACTTCCTCAAGAGCACGCTGGTCGCCAACAGCGGTGCCTTCAACTCCCTCTACGGGGTCAACACCAGCTCCAACGGCTGGGGCGTCGCCGGCCTCAACGCCTGCGGCTTCAACCCGCAGTCCGGTGACTTCCTCACCGGACTCGGCAAGACCCCCGTCGACTTCCTGATCGCCAACCAGTACAACCCGGCGGGCGGCTTCAAGTACAAGCCCTCCGACACCAGCCCGTCCGCCTACTCCTCCATCGACGCCCTGCGCGCCGTCGCCGGCGGCGGCTTCACCACGGCCCCGCCGGTCCCGGTCACCGCCGGGGCCCCGCAGTGGGTCGCCCAGTCCGCCTTCACCGCCGGCACCGCCACGAAGCTGGCGCTGAGCGTCGACGACGGCGCGGGCAACCTCAAGGTGTGCTCGGTGGCCTTCACCCCGACCGGTACGACCACCACCCTCGGTGACGTACTGGCCGCCGCGACCGGCGCCGCCACCCCGTCGGGCTGCGTCACCGGCGTGACCCCGTCCTCCGGCACCGGGACGATCACCACCGTCAACGGCAAGGCCAACAGCGGCTCGAACACCTGGAAGGTCAGCGTCGACGGCTCGGCCTTCGCCGGTGCGCTGCGCGAGAAGGTCATCAACGTGGGTGACACGATCGCCCTGCGCTGGGGCGCCTGATCCCGTTCCGGGTGCGGGGCCCCGTACGCCGGGCCCCGCACCCGGCCTCGGATCGCACCGGCCGTCAGAGCGCCCGCGGCAGCGGCCGCTGTGGGGGACCGGTGTACGCGCCGAGGGGCGGATCAGGGCGACCGTCTTCCACTTCTCCCGGCTTGGCGGGACCTGCCCCCTGGACGGGCCGGGGACGGCTCAGCCGTGGAAGGAACCGTGCCGTCCCGCCCCGGACGCGAAGCGCGCGGCACCCGAGAGGGTCTCGCCGGCCGACAGCGGCACCATGCCGTGCCGCAACTCGGCGGCCAGCGCCTCGGGCTCCGCCAGCCCGTGCTGCTCCCGTACGGACAGCCGGTCGTGGCGCAGGCACAGCTGCGGGAACGCCGCGATCTCCCGCGCGAGTTCCTCCGCCGCGTGCCGGGCCCGCCCCGGCGGTACGAGACGGTTCGCGAGCCCGATCGCGTACGCCTCGGCGGCCGGAACGGGCCGGCCGGTCAGGATCAGGTCCATGGCGCGGCTCTCGCCGATCAGCCGGGGCAGCCGGACCGTGCCGCCGTCGATCAGCGGCACCCCCCACCGGCGGCAGAACACCCCGAGGACCGCGTCCTCCTCGACCACGCGCAGGTCGCACCACAGGGCCAGTTCGAGTCCGCCGGCCACGGCATGGCCGGTGACGGCCGCGATGACCGGCTTGGTCAGGCGCAACCGGGTCGGCCCCATCGGGCCGTCGCCGTCGGGCTCCACGCGGTTTCCGCGTTCGGTGCCGACGGCCTTGAGGTCGGCGCCCGCGCAGAACGTACCGCCCTCGCCCCACAGCACCGCGACCGAGGCGTCGTCGTCCGCCTCGAACTCCCTGAATGCATCGGCCAGTTGCCTGGCCGTCGGCCCGTCCACCGCGTTCCGCGCGGCGGGCCGCGACAACACCACGGTCGTCACGGGCCCGTCACGCTCGACGCGGACGGAGGGCGCGCCGCCCTGTTCTTCCGGTGCCGCCGGGATGTCGGTCATGGCGGCATTCTCACGTGTCCGCGGCCCGACGGCCAGAGCGGCGAGGAGGGCTCATCGCGGTGTCGTTCCGGAACGCGCTCATCGAACGGCGTCCGGCCCGACGGCCGGGGCTCCGTCGTGGCGTGCGCGATCACGGACCACGACCCCGCCCCGGGCTGCCGCCCTGCCGCTGAAAGGTTCCCGCAACTGCCTCTGAGAGGAACTCCGTTGACCGGCGCAGCGGCGCGCCGGGCAGACTGCTGGGCTGAGCGGGTGGTCATGTCCATTGCGGGAACGGTCAAGCTCCGGGTGATCCTTCTGTGCGCCGGACGGGTGTGGAACGTGCACGGCGCAAGCCCCCAGGGAGACCACGACACCACGCGCTGGTCTGGGACGAGCCGAGCGCACGCTGTGGGCGGCGGGAGCCGACGTATGGCCCGAGACGTCGGGGAAGGTCCACGGGCGTCTGGTGGGTTACGCGTACCGGGACGACGAGGCCGAGCCGCTGTCCTGCGGCAAGGACCGCGACTCCACGATGCGTGAGAAGGTCCGCCTCTTCACCCGCGCCGGGCAGGAGTCGGCTGGGGCACTGGATCTGAAGGGGCTCGCCTACAAGGCGCGCTGGTTCGAGGAGACCCCGGGCAGGCCGCCCGCTGACCGCACCACCCCCGTCTACGCGCGTCGCCCTCGTGGAGCGCATGTGGGAAAGCACCAGCAGGCAGAGCACCGGTTGGGTCATCCACCACACATGCGCCGGGAGTGGAATCAACCACTCCAACATCAGGCGAGAATTCCGGCCACCGGGCCACCGGACCGCCGGGTACTTCCCGGCCCGATGTGCCATGAGCAGTAGCGGGATTCGAGCGAGATCAGGGGAAGACACCCGTGCGACGAAGGACATTCGGCACGGCCGCCACCGCGGCCGTGTTCGGCCTGCTGATACCACTGTCCGCCTGCGGTGCCTGGGATGACGGCGCGGACGGCAGCGGCACGCTCCACCTGGTGGCCGCCGAGTACGGCGACACCCCGGCCACCAGTTCCAAGGCCTACTGGGACAAGCTGACCGGCGCCTTCACCGCCGCCCACCCCGGTATCAAGGTCCAGGTCCAGCTCCTGCCGTGGGCCGACATCGACCGCGAGGTCTCCCGCATGGTCAAGGCGGGCCATGCGCCGGACATGGCGCTCATGGGCTCGTACTCGGACTTCGCGGCCCAGGGAATGCTCTATTCGGCGGAAGAGATCCTCTCGGTCGGCGCCGAGGCGAACTTCCTGCAGCCCCTCGCAGAGGCGGGGACCGTCAACAGCCGCCTCTACGGCCTGCCTTTCGTCGCGAGCAGCCGTCTCCTGTTCTACAACGAGGCGCTCTTCGCCAAGGCCGGGATCACCGAGCCGCCCAAGACCTGGTCCCAGCTCAAGTCCGCCGCCAAGGCGCTCAAGGACAAGGGCGTGAAGTTCCCGTACGCCATGCCCCTGGGCCCGGAGGAGGCGCACGCCGAGGCCTTGATCTGGGAGCTCAGCAACGGCGGCGGCTACGCCGACAACAGCGGCAACTACAGCCTGGACTCCGACCAGAACATCCGGACCTGGCAGTGGGTCAAGGACAACATGGTCGCCCCGGGCCTGGTCGGGCCCACCCCGCCGTCCCAGCTCAACCGCGCCGACGCCTTCGCGGCCTTCCTGCGCGGCGAGGTCGGCATGCTCAACGGCTACCCCTCGCTCGCCCACGAGGCGGCCGCGAAGGGCATGGGCGTCGGCACCGTCGCCATGCCGGTCGCGGACTCGCTCCGCTCCGCGGAGAGCCCGCCGACCGTGGGCGTGGCCGACTGGATGATGGCGTTCAAGAAGAACGGCAAGCGGGAGGAGATCGGCACGTTCCTGGAATTCGTCTACCAGGACAAGAACCTGTCGGACTTCGTCGGCCGCTACCACCTGCTGCCGTCCACCGCTTCCGCCGCGCGCACCCCGGCCGGCGGAGGCCTCGGGCAGACCGATCTGGACTTCCTCGGTGCGCTGCGGACCGCCCGTCTCTACCCGGTGAACGACCCGTCCTGGGTGACGGTCAGTGACACCATCAAGCGCAACATCGGCCGCGCCGTGGAACCGTCCGGCGACCCGAAGGCCGTCCTGGAGGACATCGCCGCCAAGGCGGCCGAGGCCGGCAAGAAGAGCTGAGGGCCGCACGCGCGTCCCCGTTCCCCTTCGGTGACCGGCCGCGGTCCCGGCGCGTGCCGGGCCCGCACATATTTTCCGCTTCTCGCGCCAGGACACGAAAACGACTTCCCGCGCGAATGCTGTCGCGGTTGCCCTGCGTGTTCTCGTGACCGTGCGGTGCGCGGTGCACGACCATGTGGACGGCGGCGGGCGCCGTGGCGCGGGTCACAGCGCTCGACACCAGTCGTCACGAGCAAGCAGCCAGCAAAAGGAACACTGAGACAGGAAGAAGGGCCGACGTGTCCGGCAGCGAAAGCGAGAACCCGGTAATCCCTTCCCCGACCCCCGCGCCGACTCGGCCCAGGACGAACCGGGACTGGTGGCCGAATCAGCTGGACCTCCAGGTCCTGCACCAGCCCTCGCCCCGGTCCAACCCGATGGGCGAGGACTTCGACTACGCGCAGGAGCTGGGGACCCTCGACCTCGACGCGCTGAAGCGGGACGTCTTCGAGGTCATGACGGCGTCGCAGGACTGGTGGCCTGCCGACTACGGTCACTACGGGCCGCTCTTCATCCGGATGAGCTGGCACGCCGCGGGCACGTACCGCATCGCCGACGGCCGGGGCGGAGGCGGCTCCGGCGCCCAGCGGTTCGCCCCCCTCAACAGCTGGCCGGACAACGCCAGCCTCGACAAGGCCCGCCGGCTGCTCTGGCCGGTCAAGCAGAAGTACGGACGGAAGATCTCCTGGGCGGACCTGCTGGTCTTCGCCGGCAACTGCGCCATGGAATCGATGGGGTTCAAGACGTTCGGGTTCGGCTTCGGGCGGCAGGACATCTGGGAACCCGAGGAGATCTTCTGGGGGCCCGAGGACACCTGGCTCGGTGACGAGCGCTACAGCGGCGACCGAGAGCTCACCGGTCCGTTCGGTGCCGTGCAGATGGGCCTGATCTACGTGAATCCGGAGGGGCCCAACGGCAACCCGGACCCGTTGGCCGCCGCCAGGGACATCCGCGAGACGTTCGCGCGCATGGCGATGAACGACGAGGAGACGGCCGCGCTCATCATCGGCGGCCACACCTTCGGCAAGTGCCACGGCGCGGTCGATCCCCAGTACATCGGTCCGGAACCCGAGGCCTGCCCCGTGGAGGCGCAGGGCATCGGATGGAAGAACACCTTCGGCACCGGCAAGGGCGCGGACACGCTCACCAGCGGCCTGGAGGGCGCCTGGACGAGCGAGCCGACGAAGTGGGACAACGGCTACCTGGACAACCTGTTCGCCTACGACTGGGAGCTGACGACGAGCCCCGCCGGCGCGAAGCAGTGGACTCCCAAGGATCCCGCGGCCCAGGGCACGGTGCCCGATGCCCATGATCCGTCGAAGAGGCACGCCCCGATGATGCTGACGACCGACCTCGCGCTGAGGCTGGATCCGATCTACGGGCCGATCGCGAAGCGCTTCCACGAGAACCCGGACGAGCTCGCGGACGCGTTCGCCAAGGCGTGGTACAAGCTGCTGCACCGCGACATGGGACCCCTCTCGCGCTACCTCGGCCCCTGGATCCCCGAGCCCCAGCTGTGGCAGGACCCCGTCCCCGCGGTCGATCACGAGCTGGTCGGGGACGCGGACATCGCCGCCCTCAAGGAGCGGATCCTCGCCTCCGGGCTGTCGATCCCCCAGCTGGTCTCCACCGCTTGGGCGTCGGCGGCGAGCTTCCGCGGCACCGACAAGCGGGGCGGCGCCAACGGGGCGCGGATCCGGCTCGCGCCGCAAAGGGACTGGGCGGTCAACGACCCGGCCGAACTGGCCGGGGTGCTGCGGACCCTGGAGCAGATCCAGCAGGACTTCAACGCCTCCCAGTCGGGCGGTACGAAGGTCTCGCTCGCCGACCTGATCGTCCTGGGCGGGTGCGCCGCCGTCGAGCAGGCGGCGAAGAATGCCGGGCACGCCGTCACCGTCCCCTTCGCGCCGGGACGCACGGACGCCTCGCAGGAGCAGACCGACGTGGACTCGTTCGCCGTGCTCGAACCGACCGCGGACGGCTTCCGCAACTACGTCCAGGCCGGGGAGAAGCTGGCGCCGGAGACCCTGCTGCTGGACCGCGCCGGCATGTTGACGCTGACGGCCCCGGAGATGACGGTCCTGATCGGCGGCATGCGGGCGCTGAACGCCAACTCCGGGAAGTCCCGCAACGGTGTCTTCACCGACCGGCCGGGGACGTTGACGAACGACTTCTTCGTCACCCTCCTCGACATGGGTACGGAGTGGAAGCCGTCCGTCTCGACCGAGGGCGAGTTCGAAGGCCGGGACCGCGTCACGGGCGAGCCCAAGGGGACCGCCACCGCCGTCGACCTCGTCTTCGGTTCGCACGCCGCGCTCCGGGCCATCTCGGAAGTCTACGCCTGCGAGGACGCGAAGGAGAAGTTCGTCCGCGATTTCGCGGCCGCCTGGAACAAGGTCATGAACCTCGACCGGTTCGACCTCTCCTGAGCCCGCCGGTGTCCGGGTCGGCCGCTCACCGGCCGACCCGGACACCGGACTTCGGGTGCGCCCGCCCGGGCGCCCCCGGAGGCTCAGCCGTGGGTGAAGTGCGGCGGGCGCTTGTCCACGAAGGCGGACATGCCCTCCTTCTGGTCGGCCGTGGCGAACACCGCGTGGAACAGCCGCCGTTCGAAGCGGACGCCCTCGGTGAGGGTCGTCTCGAAGGCCCGGTTCACAGCCTCCTTGGCCATCATCGCGACCGGCTTCGACATCCCGGCCACGGCCTCGGCCACGGACAGCGCCTCGGCCGCCAGTTCGTCGGCCGGGACGATCCGGGAGACGAGCCCGGCGCGTTCGGCCTCCTCGGCCCCCATGGTGCGGCCGGTCAGACAGAGATCCATCGCCTTGGCCTTGCCGACGGCGCGGGTGAGCCGCTGCGAGCCGCCGATGCCGGGGATGACGCCGAGTTTGATCTCGGGCTGTCCGAACTTCGCGGTGTCGGCGGCGAGCAGGATGTCGCAGAGCATCGCCAGCTCGCAGCCGCCGCCCAGCGCGTAGCCGGAGACTGCCGCGACCGTGGGCGTACGGACCTGGCCGAGGCGGTCCCAGGCGGTGAACCAGTCGGAGAGGTACATGTCCATGTAGCTCCGCGGCCGCATCTCCTTGATGTCCGCGCCCGCCGCGAAGGCCTTCGCGGAGCCGGTCAGGACGATGCAGCCCACGTCCGGGTCCCGGTCCAGTTCCTCCGCCGCGGCCACCACCTCGGTCATGACCTGGAGGTTGAGGGCGTTGAGGGCTTCCGGCCGGTTGAGGGTGATCACGGCCACCCGGCCCTTGCGTTCCAGCAGGATGGTCTCGTAGGTCATGCGGGTGTTCCGTTCTGCGGTCGGAGGGTGCGGACGATCGCCGAGAAGTCCAGGGCGGCGCCCTCGCCCTCGGCGAATGCGGCGTACATCTCGGATGCCTTGAGACCGAGCGGCGCGTCGACCCCGCCCGCCCGCAGGGCGTTCGCGGCCAGGGTGAGGTCCTTGGCCATCAGGGGCGCGGCGAAGCCGGGCCGGTACTCCCGGTTGGCGGGGCTGGCCGGGACCGGTCCGGGTACGGGGCAGTTGACGGTGAGCGCCCAGCACTGCCCGGAGGCGGTGGAGGCCACGTCGTAGAGGGCCTGGTGGTCCAGGCCGAGGCTCTCGGCGAGGACGAAGGCCTCGCTGACCCCGATCATCGAGACGGCGAGGATCATGTTGTTGCAGATCTTCGCGGCCTGCCCGGCACCCGCCGCCCCGCAGTGCACGGCCTTCCTGCCCATCGCGGCGAGCAGCGGCTCGGCCGCCGCGAACTCGGGGGCGCCGCCGCCCGCCATGAAGGTGAGGCTCGCGGCCTGCGCGCCCACCACCCCGCCCGAGACGGGCGCGTCCAGCGAGCGGTGACCGGCCGCCCCGGCGGCCTCGTGCGCGGCCCGGGCGTCGGCCACGTCGATGGTGGAGCAGTCGACGAACAGGGTTCCGGGTCGCGCGGCGGCCAGCAGCCCGTCCTCCCGGTACAGGGCGAGGACGTGCCTGCCCGCCGGCAGCATGGTGATCACCACGTCGGCCTCGGCGGCCGCCGCGCCGGCCGAGGAGGCCGGCTCCACCCCCGTCGCCGCGGCGGCGGCCAGGAGCTCCGGCACCAGGTCGAAGCCGAGGACGCGGTGCCCGGCCCTCACCAGGTTGGCCGCCATCGGGCCACCCATGTGGCCCAGTCCGACGAACGCCACGGTACTGCTCACCAGGGCACCTCCTGAGTCGAATCGTTCGCCGCCAGCCGCAGTTCGCGCTCGCCGAGCGGGGCGAAGAACCGCTCCACACCGGCCGGTTCGACCTCCGCGAGGGTGGGCGGACTCCAGTGCGGGCTGCGGTCCTTGTCGATCACCTGGGCGCGGATGCCCTCCACCAGGTCGGGGGAGGACAGGGCCGCGCAGGAGACCCGGAACTCCTGCTCCAGGACCCTTTCCAGCGGGCCCAGTTCGCGGGCCCGGCGCAATGCGGCCAGGGTGACCTTGAGGGCCGTCGGTGATTTCGCGGTCAGCGCGGCCGCCGCCTCCTTCGCAGCCGGAAGGCCGTCGGCGAGGAGCCGTCGGACGATCCCCTCGACGCTGTCGGCCGCGTAGCAGTGGTCGATCCACCCGCGCGCGGCGGCCAGTTCACCGGCCGGCGGCGTCCGGACCCGGCTGCCGAGCGCCTCGTGTACGGAGGTCCGCGCGAGGTCGGCGGCCAGCGCGGGGAGCTCGGCCGCGGGGACGAAGTGGTCCGCGAGCCCGCACAGGAGCGCGTCGGCCGCCCCGACCGCCGTACCGGTGAGGGCCAGATGGGTGCCGAGCCCGCCCGGCGCGAGGGCCAGCAGGTAGGTGCCGCCGACGTCGGGGACGAAGCCGATGCCGGTCTCGGGCATGGCGACGCGGGAGCGTTCGGTGACGATCCGTACGGTCCCGTGGGCCGAGATCCCCACACCGCCGCCCATGACGATGCCGTCCATGAGGGCGACGTACGGCTTGGGGTAGCGGGCGATACGGGCGTTGAGCCGGTACTCGTCGTGCCAGAAGTCCGCCGAGGCGGTGTTCCCGGCCCTGGCATCGTCGTAGATGGCGCGGATGTCGCCTCCGGCGCACAGGCCGCGTTCACCGGCGCCCTGGATGACGACGGTCTCGACGGCCGGGTCGTGCTGCCAGGCGGCGAGTGCCGCGTCGATGCGGAGCACCATGGGGTGGCTGAGGGCGTTGAGGGCCTCGGGGCGGTTGAGGGTGATGTACGCGGCGTGGCCCTCGGTACGCAGCAGGACGTGGTCGTCTTGGGGGGATTCGTTGTTCATCGCAGGGTCTCCGTGAGTCCGCGGGCGACGATGACGCGCATGACCTCGTTGGTGCCTTCGAGGATCTGGTGGACGCGCAGGTCGCGGACGATCTTCTCGATGCCGTACTCGCCGAGGTAGCCGTAGCCCCCGTGGAGCTGGAGGGCCCGGTCGGCGACCGTGTAGCCCGTGTCGGTGGCGAACCGCTTGGCCATCGCGCACAGCCGAGGGGCCAGCGGATCGCCGGAGTCGAGGGCCTGGGCGGCCTGCCGGAGCAGGGCGCGGGCGGCGGCCAGTTCGGTGGCCATGTCCGCGAGACGGAACTGGAGCGCCTGTGCGTCCAGGAGCCGCCCGCCGAAGGCCTCGCGGTCGGCGAGGTACGCCAGGCTGCGGTCCAGGGCGCTCTGCGCACCGCCGAGCGAGCAGGCGGCGATGCCGAGCCGGCCGCCGTTGAGGCCGTTCATGGCGATGCGGAAGCCCTCGCCCTCGGCTCCGAGCAGCCGGTCGGCGGCCACGCGCACCCCGTCGAGGACGACCTGGCGGGTGGGCTGCGCGTTCCAGCCCATCTTGTGCTCGTTCGGGCCGAAGGAGACCCCGGGGTCCTCCCGTTCGACGACGAAGGCGGAGATCCCGCCGGGCCCGGCCTCCCCGGTGCGGGCCATGACGACGTAGACCCCGGCGGCTCCGGCGCCGGAGATGAACTGCTTGACGCCGGTCAGCACGTAGTGGTCGCCGTCCCGCTCGGCGCGGGTGCGCAGGGCGCCCGCGTCGGAGCCGGCGCCGGGTTCGGTGAGGCAGTAGCTGCCCAGGGTGTCGGCCGTGCAGAGGCCGGGCAGCCAGCGCTCGCGCTGTGCGCGGTCTCCGTAGCGGTCGATCATCCAGGCGACCATGTTGTGGATGGAGAGGTATCCGGCGATGGACGGGCAGCCGGTCGCGAGGGTCTCGAAGACGAGGACCCCGTCGCCGCGGCCGAGCCCCGAACCGCCGTGCTCCTCCCGTACGTACACGCCGCCGAGGCCCAGGACCGCGGCCCTGCGGATGACGTCGACGGGGAAGTGCTTGTCCCGGTCCCAGGCGACGGCGTGCGGCGCGAGGTGCTCCTGGGCGAAGTCGAGGGTGACCTCGGCGAGGGCGAGCTGGTCCTCGGTGAGGGTGGCCACGGCGCTCATCCCATCGTCGGGATGGTGAAGCTCGCGCCCTCCTTGGCCCCGGAGGGCCAGCGCGAGGTGACGGTCTTGGTGCGGGTGTAGAAGCGGATGGAGTCGGGACCGTGCTGGTTCAGGTCCCCGAAGCCGGAGCGCTTCCAGCCGCCGAAGGTGTGGTAGGCCACCGGGACGGGGATCGGGACGTTGACGCCCACCATGCCGGCGCCCACCCGGCGGGTGAAGTCGCGGGCGGTGTCGCCGTCGCGGGTGAAGATCGCGACGCCGTTGCCGTACGGGTGCTCCGTGGGCAGGCGCAGCGCCTCCTCGTAGTCCGCGGCCCGTACGACGCTCAGCACCGGGCCGAAGATCTCCTCGCGGTAGATCCTCATGCCGGGGGTGACGCGGTCGAAGAGGGTGGCTCCGGCGAAGTAGCCGTTCTCGTGGCCGGGCAGGGTGAATCCCCGCCCGTCGACGACGAGTTCGGCGCCCTCGGTGGCGCCGATGCCGACGTAGCGGTCGACCCGGTCGAGCGCGTCACGGCTGACCAGCGGCCCGAAGTCGGCCTCGGGGTCGTCGGAGCGGCCGACGCGCAGGGTGGCGATGCGTTCCTTCAACCTGGCCACCAGGGCGTTCGCGGTCTCCTCGCCGACGGGGACGGCGACGGCGATGGCCATGCAGCGTTCGCCGGCGGAGCCGTAGCCGGCGCCGATCAGGGCCTCCACGGCCTGGTCCAGGTCGGCGTCGGGCATCACGATCATGTGGTTCTTGGCGCCGCCGAAGCACTGGGCGCGCTTGCCGTGGGCGGCGGCGGTGGCGTAGATGTGCGCGGCGATCGGGGTCGATCCGACGAATCCGAGGGCCTGCACGCGGGGGTCTTCGAGGAGGGTGTCCACGGCTTCCTTGCCGCCGTTGACCACGTTCAGCACACCGGGCGGCAGACCGGCCTCCAGGAAGAGCTCCGCCAGGCGCAGCGGTACGGACGGGTCCCGCTCCGAGGGCTTCAGGATGAAGGAGTTGCCGCACGCCAGGGCGGGTGCGGCCTGCCACAGGGGGATCATCGCGGGGAAGTTGAAGGGGGTGATCCCGGCGACCACGCCCAGCGGCGCGCGCAGGGAGTGCACGTCGATCCCGGTGCCCGCGTTGTCGGTGAACTCCCCCTTCAGCAGGTGCGGGATCCCGGCGGCGAACTCGACCACCTCCAGGCCGCGTTGCAAGTCGCCGTGCGCGTCGGCGACGGTCTTGCCGTGCTCGGCCGACAACAGCCGTGCGAGGGAGTCCCGTTCGCCCTCGACCAGCTGGAGGAAGCGCAGCATGACGCGGGCGCGGCGCTGCGGGTTCCACTGCCCCCAGTCGGCCTGCGCCTCCTCGGCGTTCGCGATGGCGGCCTCGGTGTCGGCGCGCCCGGCGAGCGGGACGCGTGCCTGGACCGCGCCGGTGTTGGGGTCGTACACGTCGGCGAAGAGGCCGGACGCCCCGGTGGTGTGCTTGCCGCCGATGAAATGGGTGAGTTCGCGGACCATGGATGCCTGCTCTCGTCAGGTTGGATCCGGGGATGGCACGGCCCGGCCGCGGACGGACCCGGTGGGGTGCGCCGCTGGGAGGGGCCGTGAGAACTACGAGCGCGTGGACAGGTGGTGTGCGCGCTCCGCCGGATCACCAGGGTCGTGGGTACAAACCGGTGCCATGCGTGTCTGCTCCATCCTCGTGGACAACACGGAACGTTCCGCGGCCGGTATCCTGACTCCCGGATCCACGCGTGCCGCCCGCCTTCCCGACAGACCTCGTCAGTGGCGTGTGGATGGCAGCACACTCCCCGGTCACAGTGGCGGGACCGTGCCGGATTCTCACCGGCTTCCCTGCACCGCGGACCTTGTGCCACGAACATATAGTTGGACGTCCTAGTAAGTCCAGACCCGCCACCGCGCGCCTACAGTCGGTGCATGCGCATCGTCTCCCTGCTCCCGGCCGCCACGGACATCGTGGCGGACCTCGGCCTCGCCGCCGACCTGGTCGGACGTACCCACGAATGCGACTGGCCGCCGGAGGCGGTCGCCTGCGTTCCGGTGGTCACGAGGGCCGGGTTCGCCGCGGAGGAACTCAGCAGCCGGGAGATCTCCGAGGCCGTGGGCGGGGCCGCCCACTCGGGCTCCTCGCTCTACACCCTGGACACCGAGGCGCTCGCCGCGCTCGAACCGGAGATCGTGCTCACCCAGGACCTGTGCGACGTCTGCGCGGTGTCCTACGAGGGAGTCTCGCGCGCGGTGCGCCTGCTGGACGCCGGACCCCGCGTCCTGAGCCTGGAACCGCGCACCCTCGACGACGTACTGGACTGCCTGGTCACCGTGGGCGAACTGCTGGGCGTACGGGAGCGGGCCGAGCGGCGGCGCACGGAACTGCGGGCACGGCTGGCGCAGGTGCGGCGGCTGACCGCCGGCCGGCCCCGGCCCCGGGTGGTGGCCATCGAATGGCTCGACCCGCTGTGGCCCGCCGGGCACTGGGTGCCCGAGCAGATCACCTGCGCCGGGGGAGAACCGCTTCTCGCCGCACCGGGCGAGCACACCGAGCCGATGACCTGGGACGCCGTTCGTGCCGCCCGCCCCGACGTCGTGCTGCTCCTGCCGTGCGGCTTCCCGCCGGAGCGGACCCTGCGGGAACGTGACCTCCTGACGTCCCTCCCCGGCTGGGACCAACTGCCCGCCGTACGGGCCGGGGAGGTCTGGGTCCTGGACGGGCCCGCCTACTTCAACCGCCCCGGACCGCGTGTCGTGCGCGGCGCCGAAGTGCTCGCCCACGTCCTGCACGCCGTCCGGGCGGGCGAGCCGGTGGCCGCGGGCGAGGCCCGCCGCCTGGAGTGAGCCTGCGGGGCCCGGTCAGCCCCGGGCCGGGTCGGGGGCACCCTTGACCGGGTAGGGGATGAAGGTGCTGCTGTTCTCGTCGACGGCCAGGGCCCGGCCGAGCGGCGGCACGGCCCGCTGGGGGCAGTCGAGGCGCTCGCAGAGCCTGCAGCCCATCCCGATCGGGGTGGCCGCCGCCCTGTTGTCGAGGTCGAGCCCGTCGGCGTACACGAGGCGGGAGGCGTGCCGGATCTCGCAGCCCAGGCCGATGGCGAAGGTCTTGCCGGGCTCGCCCCAGCCGCCCCGGTGCCGGGTGACGGCGCGGGCGGTCCACAGGTAGCGCTGCCCGTCGGGCATGGCGGCCACCTGGACGTGGATGCGGCCGGGCGCCGCGAAGGCCTCGTACACGTTCCACAACGGGCAGGTGCCGCCCGCACGGGAGAAGTGGAATCCGGTGGCCGACTGCCGCTTGGACATGTTCCCTGCCCGGTCCACCCGGACGAAGGAGAACGGCACCCCGCGCAGCCTGGGGCGTTGCAGGGTGCTCAGGCGGTGGCAGACCGTCTCGTAGCCGATCCCGAAATGGTCGGTGAGCCGCTCGATGTCGTAGCGGAACTCCTCGGCGGCGGTGTGGAAGGCCGTGTACGGGAGGATCAGCGCGGCCGCGAAGTAGTTGGCGATGCCGATCCTCGCCAGGGCGTGAACGGGGGAGCCGGGCGGGAAGTCCTCGGCGGCGAGCCGGTCCAGCTCACCTCCGTACTCGATCAGTGCCAGCTGGGTGGCCATCCGGAATGCCTGCTGGCCCGGCCGAAGCCGGTTCGACAGGTGCAGGACCCGGGCGGTCCCGTCGTAGTGGTGCAGCCGGTCGGAGTCCGCGGCGGTCCCGACCCCGTGCCGGTCGGAGAGCCGGCGGGTCAGGGCGCGGATGACGTCCCCGGGGCGGATGCCGATCTCGCGGGCCAGTGCCTCCGCGGCGAGATCGGTGTCATGGAGGTAGTTCTGCCGCCGGTAGAAGAACTCGCGGATCTCCTCGTGGGGCGAGCGCGGCGCGTCCGCCACCTCGTTCCGGCCGTCGGCGGCGTCGGCGAGGCGCTCGGTCAGGAGCTGGCTGCGCCGGCCCAGATCGAGCAGGACCGAGGCGACGGCGGGCATCCGGGTGGCCAGTTCGGCCAGGTCGGACGGGGAAACGCGGGCCTCGGCGACCTGCTGGGCGAGCGCCTCGCGCAGGTCCGCGACCAGGCGGCTGGTGTCGCGCTCCGAGAAGAACCCCGGATCGACCCCGAACGCCTCGGTCAGCCGCAGCAGTACGGGAACGGTGAGCGGCCTGGAGTCGTGCTCCATCTGGTTGAGGTAGCTGGGCGAGATGGCGAGCACCCTGGCCAGATCGGCCTGGGTCATCCGCCGCTCCTCGCGCAGCCGCCGCAGCCGTGCTCCCGCGTACGTCTTGCTCACCGCACTCCTCCGCCGTTGGACACGCGCCGCCAGGATACGGGGGCAGGCGCGGCCGAGGGGCTTCGCAACCTTGGCAATTCCGGCCTCGAAGATTCGCAAAGCTTGGCAGATGTACCTCCTTGATGGCACTCAGTGTCAATGCCAGAGTCGGTGCTGCGGCCCGCCGGACCTGGCGGCCGAGGCGGGCTGCCGGGCCTGATTCACGCCCTGATTTCAGGGATCCTGGCAGCTCGAATCGGCGGCTCGGCAGCATTGCTCAGCTTCGGCCCGCAGCCGGGTTCGGCGGCCGCACCTCCTTTACAGGCACAGAGTGCCAATCCCCAGGGTGCCTGCCCAGGTGCAGGTCCGGCTCATTGGCAAGACAAGCGACGGATGGAAACGGTGACGGTCATGGCAGAGGCGAACACGACGGCGGCGGCCGAGCAGCTCAAGCAGCGCTGGGCGACGGACCCGCGGTGGTCGGGCATCGAGCGCACCTACACGGCCGAGGACGTGGTCCGGCTCTCGGGCAGTGTCCGCGAGGAGCACACGCTGGCCCGGCGCGGCGCCGAGCGGCTGTGGCGCCAGCTCCACGAGCAGGACTACATCCACGCCCTGGGCGCCCTGACCGGAGGCCAGGCGGTCCAGCAGGTGCGGGCCGGACTCCAGGCGATCTACCTCTCCGGCTGGCAGGTGGCGGCCGACGCGAACCAGGCCGGCCACACCTACCCGGACCAGAGCCTGTACCCGGTCAACTCGGTGCCGCAGGTGGTGCGCCGGATCAACAACGCGCTGCTGCGCGCCGACCAGATCGCCACCGCCGAGGGCGGCGCGGACACCACGGACTGGCTGGCCCCCATCGTCGCGGACGCCGAGGCCGGCTTCGGCGGCCCGCTCAACGCGTTCGAGCTGACCAAGGCCATGATCGCGGCCGGTGCGGCCGGCATCCACTACGAGGACCAGCTCGCCTCGGAGAAGAAGTGCGGCCACCTCGGCGGCAAGGTGCTCGTCCCCACCTCGCAGCACATCCGCACCCTCAACGCGGCCCGCCTCGCCGCCGACATCGCCGACACCCCCACCCTGGTCATCGCACGTACCGACGCCCTGGCCGCGAACCTGCTGACCAGCGACGTCGACGAGCGCGACGCGCAGTTCGCGACGGGGGAGCGCACCGCGGAGGGCTTCTACCGGGTGCAGAACGGCATGGCACCGGTCATCGCCCGCGGCCTCGCCTACGCCCCGTACGCCGACCTCATCTGGGTCGAGACCGGCACCCCGGACCTGGCCCAGGCCCGCGAGTTCGCCGAGGCCATCCACGCCCAGTACCCCGACCAGATGCTGGCGTACAACTGCTCGCCCTCCTTCAACTGGAAGGCGGCCCTGGACGACGACCAGATCGCCAAGTTCCAGCGCGAGCTCGGCGCGATGGGCTACCGCTTCCAGTTCATCACCCTGGCGGGCTTCCACTCCCTCAACCACGGCATGTTCGACCTGGCCCGCGGCTACGCCGAGCACGGCATGACCGCCTACGTCGACCTCCAGGAGCGCGAGTTCGCCGCCCAGGCGCAGGGGTTCACCGCCGTCAAGCACCAGCGCGAGGTCGGCACCGGCTACTTCGACCTGGTCTCCACCGCCGTCAACCCGGCTTCCTCGACCACCGCGCTCGCCGGTTCCACCGAGGAAGAGCAGTTCCACTAGACGACTCAGTCAGCCGGCCAAGCCGATTTCCGACGGGTGCCCGGGGACGTCCCCCTCGGGCACCCACCGCCCCCGTTGAGGAGAACCGCATGCCCCTCTCGTCCCTGACCAGCAGTGTCCAGGTTCTCGGTGCACCGGGTGAACGCCACGAGGAGATCCTCACCCCCGAGGCCCTGGAGTTCATCGGCCGGCTCGACGCCGCGTTCGCGGACCGCCGCCTGGAGATCCTCAAGGAGCGCCGCCGCCGCTCGGGCCACCTGGCCGGCGGCACCCCGCTCGACTTCCCGCTCGCCACGCGCACCGTCCGCGACGATCCCGGGTGGAGGGTCGCACCGCCCGGACCCGGCCTCACCGACCGCCGCGTCGAGATCACCGGCCCGCCCGATCGGCGGATGGCCGTCAACGCCCTGAACTCCGGCGCCCAGGTGTGGATGGCCGACTTTGAGGACGCCACGGCCCCCACCTGGGACAACGTCATCGGCGGCCAGCTCAACCTGCTCGACGCCATCGAACGGCGCATCGACTTCACCACCCCCGAGGGCAAGGAGTACCGCCTCGGCGAGAACCTCGCGACCATCATGGTCCGCCCGCGGGGCTGGCACCTCACCGAGGAACACCTGGAGACCGACGGCCGCCCCCTGTCCGCGTCGCTCGTCGACTTCGGCCTGTACTTCTTCCACTGCGCCCGGCGCCAGATCGACGCCGGCCACGGCCCGTACTTCTACCTCCCCAAGCTGGAGAACCGGTACGAGGCCCGCCTGTGGAACGACGTCTTCCTGCTCGCGCAGGAACTCCTCGGCATCCCCCGCGGCACCGTCCGCGCGACGGTGCTCATCGAGACGATCACGGCCGCGTTCGAGATGGAGGAGATCCTCCACGAACTGCGCGAGCACAGCGCCGGTCTCAACGCGGGCCGCTGGGACTACCTCTTCAGCCTGATCAAGACCTTCGGCCATCGCACCGACTTCCAGCTCCCCGACCGCGCCAAGGTCACCATGACCGCCCCCTTCATGCGCGCCTACACGGAGCTGCTCGTGCGCACCTGCCACCGGCGCGGGGCCCACGCCATCGGCGGCATGGCCGCGCACGTCCCCAGCCGGGACGCGGAAGCCAACACCGCCGCCCTCGCGAAGGTCCGCCTCGACAAGGAGCGGGAGGCCGAGGACGGCTTCGACGGCTCCTGGGTCGCCCACCCGGGGCTGGTACCGGTATGCCGCGAGGTCTTCGACGGAGTCCTGGAGGAACGGCCCAACCAACTGGAGCGGACGCGTGAGGACGTCGAGGTCACGCCCGCCGACCTGCTGTCCGTCCGCCGGATCGCCGCCCCGCCCACCCGCGAGGGCATCCGCTCCAACGTGGCCGTGGCGCTGCGCTACTTCGACGCCTGGCTGCGCGGCAGCGGCGCCGTCGCGCTGAACGGGCTGATGGAGGACGCCGCGACCGCCGAGATCGCCCGCGTGCAGATCTGGCAGTGGCTCCGCCACGACAGGGTGGACCGGGGGACGGTCATCGACCTCCTCGACGCCGAATGCGCCGCCCTGGAGGCCGAGGACCCGCAGGCGCTCGCGCTCGAAGCCCGGGAGGTCTTCGTGGACACCGCACTCTCGGTCCGGCTGCCCGCCTTCTTCACCCCCGAGGCCTACACCCGCCACCTCGTGCGCCGCGCCGCCGCGCAGGTGTCCGCGTGAGCGCCCCCGCGCAGCCGGCCCGCATCCTGCGCGTCGGGGTCGTCGGCGGAGGCCAGATGGGCGCCGGCATCGCGGAGGTGTGTGCCCGCGCCGGCCTCGACACCGTCGTCGCCGAGGCGGACGCCACCGCCGCCCGCGCCGCCCGGGAGCGTGTCGCCGTCTCCTTGGAGCGCGCGGTCCAGCGGGGCAAACTCGACCGGATCTCCGCCGAGGACGCCCTGGCCCGCCTGGTGTTCACCGGCGACCTGGAGGATCTCGCCGACCGGCAGCTCGTCATCGAGGCCGTCACCGAGAACCCCGAGGCCAAGTCGGACGTCTTCACCAGCCTCGACAAGATCGTGGAGGATCCGGAGGCGATCCTCGCCACCAACACCTCCGCGATCCCCATCATGCGGCTCGGCATGGCCACCCGCCGCGCCGACCGGGTGGTGGGCCTGCACTTCTTCAACCCCGTCCCCGTGCTGCCGCTGGTGGAGGTCGTCTCCTCCCTCCACACCTCCCGGGAGACGGTCGCCGCCGTCGAGGCCTTCGCCCGTGACGCCCTGGGCAAGACCACGGTCCGGTCCCAGGACCGGGCCGGCTTCGTGGTCAACGCGCTGCTGATCCCCTACCTCCTCTCGGCCATCCGCATGGCCGAATCCGGCTTCGCCAGTCCCGCCGACGTGGACGCCGGGATGGAACTGGGCTGCGCCCACCCGATGGGCCCGCTCAAGCTCGCCGACCTGATCGGCCTGGACACGGTCGCGGCGATCGCCGAGTCCCTCTACGAGGAGTTCAAGGAACCCCTGTACGCCCCGCCCCCGCTGCTCCAGCGGATGGTTCAGGCGGGGCTGTTGGGCCGCAAGAGCGCCCGGGGGTTCCACACATACGGCCGGGGCTGAGGGGTTCCGGCACGTCTCCAGGGCAGAGGGTGCGCCGGAGACGCGGGAGAACGGCGCGGGTGGGGCGAGTGGTGTCGCCCCACCCGCGCCGCGTCTCATTCGGCCGTCCGGCATCTGGACACCTGTGTTCGTGTTCCGGTCGACCGACCTAGGGTGGGTGTCGCAGCTGGTTCGCCCCGTCCGCCAGGCGGAATGCGTCGTAAGAGGGAACCCGGTGGGAATCCGGGACTGCCCCGCAGCGGTGAGTGGGAACGACCGCCGTCATACGCACTGGGCCCGTACGGGTCTGGGAAGCGACGGCCAGTAGGAGTCCGCCCGAACGGGCGACGCGCCCACGAGTCCGAAGACCTGCCCGTTGCCCGCGCGCGACCGATCGCGCACGGAAATCCGGTGACCTCGTGGGCGGGTCGGCGACACACATCAGGCGGGCGTCCGCGCGTACCCCCGTGTACGCGCCAGCGGCGGTCCGCCCGGTTCGTCATCCCTTCGCGCCCCGACCCGTCACCGGGTCCATGGAGACATGCTCGCGAAGGAGAGTTCCGTGACCCGCAAGCCCGCAGCCGCGGCAACACAGGCCACCGTGTACGGATACCCCCGCCAGGGACAGAACCGGGAACTGAAGAAGGCCGTAGAGGGGTACTGGAAGGGCCGCGTCAGCGCCGAAGCCCTCCAGGAGACCGCCCGGGACCTGCGCCGCGGCGCCTGGCAGCAGCTGGCGGACGCCGGCATCGACGAGGTTCCGACCGGCGACTTCTCGTACTACGACCACGTCCTCGACACCAGCGTGATGGTCGGCGCGATCCCGGCCCGCCACCGCGCCGCCGTCGAAGCCGACCCGCTCGACGGGTACTTCGCGATGGCCCGCGGCACCCAGGACGTGGCCCCGCTGGAGATGACCAAGTGGTTCGACACCAACTACCACTACCTGGTCCCCGAGCTCGGCCCCGACACCGTCTTCACCGCGGACCCCGCCCAGCAGGTCACCGAGCTGACGGAGGCCCTCGCCCTCGGCCACACCGCCCGGCCCGTGCTGGTCGGCCCGGTCACCTACCTGCTCCTGGCCAAGCCCGCCCCCGGAGTCCCCGCCGGCTTCGAGCCGATCACCCTGCTGGACCGGCTGCTGCCCGTCTACGCCCGGGTGCTGGCAGAGCTGCGGGCCGCGGGCGCCGAGTGGGTCCAACTCGACGAGCCGGCCCTGGTCCAGGACCGCACCCCGGCCGACCTGAACGCCGCCGCCCGCACCTACCGGGAGCTCGGCGCCCTGACCGAGCGCCCCAAGCTGCTCGTCGCCTCCTACTTCGACCGGCTCGGCGAAGCCCTGCCCGTCCTGGCCAAGGCGCCCGTCGAGGGCCTCGCGCTGGACTTCACCGACCGGGCGGCCGCCAACCTCGCCGACCTCGCGGCCGTGGGCGGGCTGCCGGGCAAGCGCCTGGTCGCCGGAGTCGTCAACGGCCGCAACATCTGGATCAACGACCACCAGAAGTCGCTGACCACCCTCGGCACCCTGCTGGGCCTCGCCGACCGGGTCGACGTCGCCGCCTCCTGCTCCCTGCTGCACGTCCCGCTGGACGCGGCCGTCGAGCGGGACATCGACCCCCAGATCCGGCGCTGGCTGGCCTTCGCCCGGCAGAAGACCGCCGAGATCACCACCCTGGCGCGCGGCCTGGCCCAGGGCACCGACGCGATCGCGGCCGAACTCGCCGCCAACCGGGCCGATCTGGCCTCCCGCGCCCACTCCGCGATCACCCACGACCCGGCGGTCCGCGCCCGCACCGCCGCCGTCACCGACGAGGACGGCCGCCGCGCCCAGCCCTACGCCGAGCGCGCCGCCGCCCAGCGCGCCCACCTGGGCCTGCCGCTGCTGCCCACGACGACCATCGGGTCCTTCCCGCAGACCGACGAACTGCGCGTGGCCCGCGCGGACCTGCGGGCCGGCCGCATCGACACCGCCGGGTACGAGGAGCGCATCAGGGACGAGATCCGAGAGGTCCTCTCCTTCCAGGAGAAGGCCGGGATCGACGTCCTCGTGCACGGCGAACCCGAACGCAACGACATGGTGCAGTACTTCGCCGAGCAGCTCACCGGCTACCTCGCGACCCAGCACGGCTGGGTCCAGTCCTACGGCACCCGCTACGTGCGCCCGCCGGTCCTGGCCGGGGACATCTCCCGCCCGGAGCCGATGACCGTGCGCTGGACGACGTACGCGCAGTCGCTGACGGCCCGGCCGGTCAAGGGCATGCTGACCGGCCCGGTCACCATGCTCGCCTGGTCCTTCGTACGCGACGACCAGCCCCTCGGCGAGACCGCCCGCCAGGTCGGACTCGCCCTGCGCGACGAGGTCGACGACCTCGAGGCGGCCGGGACATCGGTCATCCAGGTGGACGAGCCGGCGCTGCGCGAGACCCTGCCGCTGCGCGGCGACGGCCACGCCGACTACCTGGCGTGGGCCACCGAGTCCTTCCGGCTCACGACCTCCGGCGTGCGGCCGGACACCCAGATCCACACGCACATGTGCTACGCGGAGTTCGGCGACATCGTCCAGGCCATCGACGACCTCGACGCCGACGTCATCAGCCTGGAGGCGGCCCGTTCCCACATGCAGGTCGCGCGCGAGCTCGCCTCGCACGGGTACCCGCGCGAGGCCGGTCCCGGCGTCTGGGACATCCACTCCCCGCGCATCCCGTCCGTCGAGGAGGCGGCCGCCCTGCTGCGCAAGGGACTTGAGGCCATCCCGGCCGAGCGCCTGTGGGTCAACCCCGACTGCGGTCTGAAGACCCGCGGCTGGGCCGAGACCCGGGCCTCCCTGGAGAACCTGGTCGCCGCGGCCCGTGAGGTCCGTACGGAGGCCGTCGGCACGCTCTGATGCGCTTTCGGGCCGGAACGGCTGCCTTGTCATGTTCCGGCCCGATTGCGGTGCCACCGGGTGCGGCTCTCGCGCAGCGTCCGGTCCCGGCCGACCCGCACCGACCGCCGGCTAGTGCTGTGACCGCGTTGGTTCGCCGGGTTCGGGCCCCTTCTGCGGGTGGGGCCGGTTGGATGGAGGCTGACATCTGATCGAGCGTGTGGAGGCGTGGTGGCGGAACCGGTCAAGGTGCGGCGTCTGACGGATCAAGAGGGACAGAAGCTGCAGCAGATCGTGCGGCGGGGCAGCACCAGCACGGTGCGGTACCGGCGGGCGATGATGCTGCTGGCCTCGGCCGGCGGGAACCGCGTGCCGGTCATCGCCCAACTGGTGGCGGCCGACGAGGACACGGTGCGTGACCTGATCCACCGGTTCAACGAGATCGGGCTGGCCTGCCTGGACCCTCGGTGGGCGGGAGGCCGTCCCCGCCTGCTCAGCCCTGACGACGAGGACCTCGTCGTGGCGACGGCCACCACCCGCCCGACCAAGCTCGGCCGGCCCTGCACCCGCTGGTCGATCCGCAAACTCGCCGCCTACCTGCGCACGGTCCGCGTCCGGACGATCCGGATCAGGCGTGAAGCCCTGCGCTGCCTGCTCGCCCGCCGCGGCGTCACCTTCCAGCGCACCAAGACGTGGAAGGAATCCACCGACCCTGACCGGGACGCCAAACTCGACCGCATCGAGCACGTCCTTCAGCACTTACCGGACCGCGTGTTCGCGTTCGACGAGTTCGGGCCGCTGGGCATCCGCCCCACCGGCGGATCCTGCTGGGCGAAGCCGGGCCGTCCCGACCGGGTCCCGGCGACCTACCACCGCACCTACGGCGTCACCTACTTCCACGGCTGCTACTCCGTCGGCGACGACACCTTGTGGGGTGTCAACCACCGCCGCAAAGGCGCCGTGAACTCCCTGGCCGCGATCCGGTCGATCCGCGCGGCCCGGCCGGACGGCGCCCCGATCTACGTGATCATGGACAACCTCTCCGCCCACAAAGGCGCCAAGATCCGCACCTGGGCGAAGAAGAACAAGGTGGAACTGTGCTTCACCCCGACCAACGCCTCCTGGGCCAACCCGATCGAAGCCCACTTCGGGCCGCTGCGACAGTTCACTCTCGCCAACTCGAACCACCCCAACCACGCCGTCCAGACCCGTGAACTGCACCGGCACCTGCGCTGGCGCAATGCCAACGCCCGCCACCCCGACGTCCTGACCGCCCAACGCCGCGAGCGCGCCCGCATCCGCATCGAAGAGGGCATCCGCTGGGGCGGACGCCCCCTCAAAACCGCAGCCTGACCACGCCGCCGAACCTGCCTGGTCACAGCCCTAGATATGGATGAGAATCTGTCGCAGGGGATGTCCGAGCGCACCCGCGAGAGAGGCCAACTCCCCGTCGGTCAGCCAAGCCCGGTTGGGATACAAAACCTCGATCCTGAACCGCGCGAACCCCATCGGCCAGTCGTACACCAGCTCGTTAAGCGACGTCTCAACGTCGCAGCAGGGAACCGTCACCATGAGCGTCGAAAAGCCCTCGTCGTAGCACTGCGAGACAGCATCACCCCACCAGCCAGGTGCGAGCTCCGTGCCGCACTGCGGGCAGGAGATCCTCTCCAGGTTGGCGAAGCAGTGGACCACCTCGACGCTGTCGTGCCACTTGGCTTCCAGACCACGTCGGGCGTCGTCGTCAGAAAGCATCCCGGACAACACAACCGCAGCACGGTCCGCCGCATCCTTACTGGGCTGCCAGTACGGATCGGTCGGAATCACCGTCAGGTAGTTGTCACTCATCGCCCGCCCCCACGCCCGCCACCGTCCGCTCCTCGTCTCGTCGTCAGACCCGGCGAACCTATCCGGTCACAGCACTAGAAGGCGGTCCAGGTGAAGGCCACCTGGTCGCCGGCCTTCAGCTTGAACTGGCAGCCGCCGACCGGCGTGGGGGTGCCGTTGACGGAGATGCTCCAGTAGGCGGAGCCACCGCCGCTGACGTTCTTGATCGTGTCGACGGAGAAGTCGTCGAAGGAGGCGTACCAGGCGCCGTCCCAGGTGAAGTGCTTCTTCTTGGCGGCGTCGTCCAGGGCGGCGGTGGGCGTGGGCACGGCAGTGGAGTTGGCCGAACCGTTCGTGCCGTCGCACTTGTGCGTTCCACCGGTGGCCGTGGTCACGTCGTGGCCCTTGGTCTTGACCTTGCCCTGGAACAGCAGCCCGCTGGGCCCCTGGACGGTGACGTTGACCTTGACCGGGGCATTCGTGTGCGGCGCGGGCTTGGCGTGGGCGACGGCGGGAGCCGTGGCGAGCGCGAGCCCCAGGGCGGCCGTGGTGACGAGGGTGCGGCGGACGAGGTTCGGGCGCATGAGTTGCCTTCCTGGCGGGGCGCGGTCCCACATCGCGACCCCGGCCGCACGCACGACGGCCCGTCGGCGCTCCACCGGGGAACGGCACGGGTGATCGGCGAGTCGGCGACCCAAGGCTCCGCGCTGTAGACCATGACAGTGGGAAGCGGTACGCACCGCATGCCGGGCTCCCCGACTCGGAGCGCGGATGCGCCCCACACGGTTGCAGGTCAGCGCCGGATTCCCACCGGCTTCCCCCAGATCACACGGCGATTCAGTTGTCCGCCCGGCCTGGCCGGGCAGACGAATCGTACGGTCACACCGGTCCGGTGAACAGGGGCCTCCTCTCGGAGGCTTCGGACCGGCGCACGGGACTCGGCCCAGGGTGGTCACGCGCTCGTCACCGCCCCTGTCGAGGCCGCGGGCCGGCCACCCCCCGCGACGGTCGGTACACGGCACAGGGGCGGCGTACTCCCGTGCGCCCCCATGTGCCCCTTCGACGACGCCGACCACCCCGTTCAGGACGGCCCTGTCGGCGGTGTACTACCTCCACCGCAGGCCCCGCGGCTTCGACGGCGGCCAGCTCCGGCTGTACGACACGCTGCTCCACGAGGGCGGGGCCCAGCCGGCGGAGTCCTACCGCACCGTCGAACCCGAGCACGACACCATCGTGTTCTTCCCTGCCGGGGCCTTCCACGAGGTCGTCCCGTCCACCTGCCCCAGCGGGCGGTTCGCCGACCACCGGTTCACCCTCACGACGTGGATCAGCGGCACGCGGTCCGCGACGGAGGTGCCCGCCACCCGTCTCACCCTGCCCGCACCCCGCGCGACACCGTGAACCAACGGGCCGTCATCGCACCGCCCCAGCTCGCCCCGTACCGGGCGGTCAGGGCCGGGCGGTCAGGTATCCGCCCATGGAGGTGAAGTATTCGGTCGCGGGCAGCTCCCGGCCGTCCTCGGTCCGTACGCGGGTGATGGCCAGCCCGTGGTTGCGGCCGGTGCGGGCGTCGGCGCCGGCGACGATCACCACGCCGTCGCCCTCGCGGTAGAAGACGCGGCCGGGCGTGCCGCCGTACCGGCCCTGGGACACGCGTGCGGCCAGTACCTCGAGCCGCCTGCCCTTGTGGAAGGTGAAGGCGCTGGGGTACGGCTCGGACTGGGCGCGGACCAGACGGTCCAGGTCTTCGGCGGGCCAGGCCCAGTCGATGCGGCTGTCCTCGACGGACCGTTTGTGGAAGAAGCTCGCCCGGGACCGGTCCTGCCGGGTGAACTCCGTCCGTCCGGAGGCGATGAGGTCGAGCGCGCCGACGGTGACCGGGGCGATGAGGTCGACGGTCTTGTGGAAGAGGTCGGTGGCGGTGTCCCTCGGTCCTACCGGTACCGCCTCCTGCCGCACGATGTCGCCGGCGTCGAGTTCGTCGTTCATCATGTGCGCGGTGACGCCCACTTCGGTCTCGCCGTTGATCAGGGCCCAGATCAACGGGGAGAAGCCCGCGTACTTCGGCAGCAGCGCGTCGTGCACGTTGAGCGTGCCGTGGCGCGGGAGGCCGAAGACGCGCGGGGGCAGCCAGGTGCGCCAGTTGTTGGCCACGATGACGTCCGGGTCGGCCTCCTTGAGGCGCTCGAACAGCTCGTCGTCGTCAGGGCGGTTGCGGATCAGCACCGGGACGCCGTGCTCCTCGGCGAGGTCGGCGACGGAGTCGCTCCAGATCTTCTCGTAGGCGTGTTCGCTCTTGGGGTGGGTCACGACCAGTACCACGTCGTGCTCGGAGTCCAGGAGGGCTTGCAGGGTGCGGTGGCCCCAGGTCTGGTAACCGAACATGACGACCCGCATGGGGTTCCTCCTCGGAGCAGGGGGCTGGCCAAACTTGAGTAAAGCAAGGCTTGCCTAAGTCCGCAACGGTGCCTGCCGGTAGCCGAGTTGGCGATCTCCCCCGCCGCCGGCCGCCCGATTTGTCTATCGACAGGCTCATCGTGATGAGCTTAGCCTTGCCTAAGTTTTGGGTCGCGGCTCCGTCGGCGTGCCCGACTTCCGTGCTTCCCGATGCTCGACCGACGGCTGCCTGCTCACCCGGTACGGCGGCTGCCCCCGCACGATGGGAGTGACATGGCACAGGCTCGTCCTGGCGACGCCCCGTTGATTCACGACCTCATTGGCATCGGCTTCGGGCCGTCCAACGTGGCCATGGCCATCGCGGTCGGCGAGCACAACGCACGCGTCGGCAGAGGAGGAGCGATGACCGCTCGCTTCTTCGAGCAGCAGCCGGGCTTCGGGTGGCACCGAGGCATGCTCATCGACGACGCGACCATGCAGGTGTCCTTCCTCAAGGACCTGGTGACGCTCCGCAACCCGGCCAGCGAGTTCAGCTTCCTGTGCTACCTGAAGAGCAGGGGACGGCTGATCGACTTCATCAACCACAAGAACCTCTTCCCGCTGCGGGTCGAGTTCCACGACTACTTCGAATGGGCCGCGGACCAGGTCGACGACATGGTCTCCTACGGCCACGAGGTCGTGGGGGTCACGCCCGTCGTCCGCGACGGCGTGGTGGACCACCTGGACGTGACGGTCCGGTCGGGGGAGGGGCTCGCGCTCCACCGGGCCCGCAACCTCGTCATCGGCACCGGCCTGCGCCCCCTCATGCCGGACGGCGTGGAGCGTACCGACCGCGTCTGGCACAACTGCGACCTGCTGACGAAGGTCGACGCGTTGGCGGGTACCGCCCCGTCCCGGTTCATCGTCGTCGGCGCCGGGCAGAGCGCCGCCGAGAACGTCGCCTACCTGCACCGCCGCTTCCCCGGGGCCGAGGTCTGCGCCGTCTTCTCCCGGTACGGGTACAGCCCCGCCGACGACAGCAGCTTCGCCAACCGCATCTTCGACCCGGAGGCGGTGGGGGAGTACTTCGCCGCGCCCGAGAACGTCAAGCGCAGGCTGATGGACTACCACGGCAACACCAACTACTCCGTCGTGGACATCGACCTGATCGACGACCTGTACCGGCAGATGTACCAGGAGAAGGTCCTCGGCACCGAGCGGCTGCGCTTCCTCAACGTCTCCCGGCTGACCGCGGTCAAGGAGGCGCCGGCCAAGGTCCGGGCGACCGTGCAGTCCCTCGTCACCGGAGAGGAGACCCCCCTGGACGCGGACGTGGTGGTCTTCGCCACCGGCTACCGCCCCGCCGACCCGCTCGGCCTCCTCGGTGAGGTCGCCGACCGCTGCCTCGTCGACGACGAGGGCCGTGTCCGCGTCGAGCGCGACTACCGCATCGTGACCGACCCCGAACTGCGCTGCGGCATCTACGTGCAGGGCGGAACGGAGCACACGCACGGCATCACGTCGTCCCTGCTGTCCAACACCGCCATCAGGGTGGGCGAGATCCTGGACTCGCTCCTCGACCGGGGCCGCAAGTCCGATGCCGACGAGGTGCGGACGGTAGTCGACGGGACGGGCAGCACGGCCCGATAGCGGGGCGGTGGCGAGTGCCACCGACGAGGTTTCGCCGGTGGAGCGAAGGGATAACGTACAGCGACATGGGCA
This sequence comes from Streptomyces sp. NPDC028314, assembly GCF_055565795.1. Classification (NCBI taxonomy): domain Bacteria; kingdom Bacillati; phylum Actinomycetota; class Actinomycetes; order Kitasatosporales; family Streptomycetaceae; genus Streptomyces; species Streptomyces sp. NPDC028314. The sequence goes on along the minus strand of NZ_JBVHTP010000001.1, from coordinate 791,226 downwards.
CGATTGCAGTCGAGCGCCCCGTGCCCAAAGGCACAACAGGGCCACGTCGGCGACGAGTTGCGGGTTTCGCCGTGCTCGTGCTGATCCTTCTGGCGGCAGCGGTGGTGTCGTTGGCCGTCGGTGCGCGCGCACTGAGTCCCGCCGAGGTGTGGCACGGGTTGCTCGATGCGCCGGACTCCGACCGGCGGCTCACCGAGATCAGACTCATCGTGCAGACCGTACGGGTGCCCCGGACGGTGCTCGCGGTCGTGGCGGGCGCGGCCCTGGGGGTCGGCGGGGCGCTGATCCAGGGCTACACGCGCAACCCGATCGCCGACACGGGCCTGCTCGGGGTCAACTCGGGCGCCTCGTTCGCGGTGGTGACGGTGATCGCCCTGTTCGGCTTCGCCGACCCGTTCCAGTACGTCTGGTTCGCCTTCCTGGGGGCGGCGGTCGCCGGCGTCGTCGTGTTCGGGCTGGCGAGCATCGGCCGGGGGGCCGGCAACCCGTTGACGCTCGCCCTGGCCGGGCAAGGGGTCACGGTGTTCCTCGCGGCGATGACCACGGCGGTCGCCATGTCGGACCAGGCGTCGCTGAACGCGCTGCGCTTCTGGAACGCGGGCTCCGTGGCCGGTGTCGGATTCGACGTCATCTGGCCCGTGGTCGCGTTCATCGCCGTCGGGCTGGTGCTGGCACTGACCACGCTGCCCGCCCTCAACCTGCTGAACCTGGGCGACGACGTGGCGCGGGGCCTGGGGGTGAACATCACCGTGACCCGGACGGTCGGCATCACCGCCATCACCCTGCTGGCCGGGGCGGCGACGGCGGCCTGCGGCCCCATCGCGTTCCTCGGCCTCATGGTGGCCCACGTGGCCCGGTACCTGACCGGGCCGGACTACCGCTGGCTGGTGCCGTACGCGGGTCTGCTCGGGGCCGTCGTCCTGCTGGTCTGCGATATCGCGGGGCGCCTGCTGGTGCGGCCGGGCGAGTTGGACGCGGGTGTCGTCGTGGCCCTCCTCGGCGCGCCGTTCTTCGCGGTCCTGGTGTGGCGCGGAAAGTTCAAGAACGCGTGAACGGGGCCGATGTGAAGCCGGTGGTGGTGGCGCCGGGCGTGCGGTTCGGCCGTGTGTCGTTCGTCTGGCGGCCGTGGATCGTGTGCGTCACCCTGTTGCTGGTGGCGGCGACCTTCCTCGTGTTCTGCCTGTCCATCGGCGTCGGGGACTTCCCCATCGGTCTGCCCCAGGTGATCGCCACGATCCTCGGCCGGGGCGAGCAGGTCGACGAGTTCGTGATCATGGACCTGCGGATGCCGCGCGCCCTGGCCGGGTGCGTCGTGGGCATCGCGCTGGGGGTGTCAGGGGCGATCACCCAGTCCATCGCGCGCAATCCGCTGGCCAGCCCGGACATCCTGGGGATCACCGGGGGAGCGGGCGCGGTCGCGGTGTTCCTGGTGACGGTGTCGGGCGGGACCGCCGCGGCGGTCGTCGACTCCGTGGGCCTGTCCGGAGCGGCGCTCGCGGGCGGTCTCGGTACGGGTCTCCTGGTGTACTTCCTGGCGTGGCGGCGCGGGATCGACGGCTTCAGGCTCATCCTCATCGGCATCTCGGTGAGCGCCGTGATGGAGGCCGTCACGACCTGGCTGCTGGTACAGGCCGACATCAGGGACGTGGCCCGCGCTCAGGCATGGCTGATCGGCTCGCTGGACAACCGGTCGTGGGACGACATCCGGGTGGCGCTCTGGTGCACGCTCGCCCTGATGGCCGTCGTGGCGGGTACGGCGTTCCAGTTCAAGCCGATGCACCTCGGCGACGAAGTGGCCGCGGGCCTGGGCGTCCGGTACTCGGCGGTCCGGGCGGTCCTGCTCCTGTGCGCGGTCCTGCTGGCCGGCGTGGCGGTGAGCGCGGCGGGGCCCGTCCCGTTCGTCGCACTGGTGGCGCCGCAGGTGGCGATGCGTCTGGCGAGATGCCCGACCCCGCCGATGGTGGCGTCCGGCATGGTGGGAGCCCTGTTGCTGACCGGCGCCGACCTGGTCGCGCGCACGGCGCTGCCGATCACCCTCCCGGTCGGCGTGGTCACCGCCGCGATCGGCGGCCCCTTCCTCATCCATCTGCTGGTGCGGGCGAACCGCCGGTGACCGACATGCGATCAGGCACGCACAGAACAGGGGAACTCGTGGCCGCTCAGCACATCACCGGGGTCGGGTCCGGGAGCGATTCCGGGAGTGGTGACGCCTCACGACTGGCGGCCAGGGGCGTCACGGTCGGGTACGGCGGCAGGACCGTCATCGACGATCTCCACGTGGAGATCCCGCCGGGGGTCGTCACCACGATCATAGGTTCCAACGGCTGCGGGAAGTCGACCCTGTTGCGGACCCTGTCGCGGCTGCTCAAGCCGGCCAGGGGGACGGTCGTACTGGACGGCGAGGACATCGCCCGGCTCAGGACCAGGGACGTGGCGAAGAAGCTCGGCCTCCTGCCGCAGGCGCCGGTCGCACCGGACGGGCTCACGGTCGCCGACCTGGTGGCCAGGGGCCGCCACCCGCACCAGAGCTGGCTGCGGCAGTGGTCCTCGGACGACGCCTCGGTCGTGGAGCGGGCGCTGGCCATGACCGGGGTGTCCGACCTGGCCGACCGTCCGGTCGACGCGCTGTCCGGCGGACAGCGTCAGCGCGTCTGGATCTCGATGACGCTGGCGCAGGGCACCGACCTGCTGCTGCTGGACGAGCCGACGACCTACCTGGACCTGGCGCACGCGATCGACGTGCTCGACCTGGTGGACGACCTGCACGAGTCGGGATGCACCGTGGTCATGGTGCTGCACGACCTGAACCTGGCCACGCGCTACAGCGACAACCTCATCGTGATGAGGGCCGGGTCGATCCTGGCGCAGGGGCACCCGCGTGACGTGGTCACCGCGGAGTTGCTGCACGAGGCGTTCGGGCTGCGTGCCAAGGTGATCGACGACCCGGTGGGGGACCGGCCGCTGATCGTGCCGATCGGCCGCACCCACGTCCAGCTCGGCTAGCTTGGACAAAGATACGGTTCAAGTAAGGCTAGGCTAGCCTCACTTGGGCGCGGTAGGGTTTGCCTGCCCTCGGGCGGGGCTGCAATGGATGGCACGAAAGCAAGGGATTGCGGATGCTGCTCCATCGAACGACAGTTACGAACTCCTGGCGGCGGACGGCCGCGGTGCTGTCCGCCGCGGCCCTCGGGCTCGGCCTCCTCTCCGGATGCGGTTCCGACTCGGGCGACCGGGCCGACACGAAGAGCGACGACGCCCCGGCCGCCGCCGGTACCTTCCCGGCCACCGTGGAGCACGCGTTCGGATCGACGAAGATCGCCAAGGCTCCCCAGCGGGTCGTCGCCGTCGGCTACACCGACGACCAGGCCATCCTGGCGCTCGGCATCAAGCCGGTCGGCATGGTCGACCAGTACCCGAACCCGCCGGGAACGACCCCCGACGTCAACACCCAGTGGCCCTGGGTGAAGGAGAAGTGGGGCGGCACCCGGCCCGAGGTCGTCATGAACAACGGCGACGCCGGCCCCAACTACGAGAAGATCGCCGCCCTGCGGCCGGACCTGATCATCGCGGTCTACTCCGAAATCGACCAGGCCGCCTACGCGAAGCTCTCCAAGATCGCCCCGACCGTGGGCCGCACCAAGGCCGAGAAGGAGCCGTTCAGCGCCCCCTGGCAGGACAACGCCCTGCACATCGCCAAGGCGCTGGGCCAAGGGGACAAGGGCGCCGAGCTGGTGAAGGGCATCGGGGACAAGCTCGAAGCGGCCCGCAAGGCGCACCCCGAGTTCGCGAACCAGACGGCCGTCGCGCTGTCCTGGTACAAGGACTCGGCGGCACCGTTCACCACCACCGACGTGCGCGGCCGGCTGGTGACGGGCATCGGCTTCAAGGGCCAGACCGAGATCGACAAGATCGCGGACGGCAAGTTCTACACCGTGCTCTCCCCCGAGCGCATGGACCTGATCGACGTCGACCGCATCTTCGTCATCAACGACAAGGCGGACCAGGAGGCGCTGAAGAAGTTCGAGCTGTTCACCAACCTCTCCGCGGTCAAGAACGGGAAGGTGTCGTACCTCCTGGACGGCGAAGGGCCGGCGGTCGGAGCGGCCATGTCCCAGGGCACCCTGCTGTCCCTGCCGTACGCGATCGACGAGCTCGTCAAGTCGGCCGGCCAGGTGTGAGCACCACCGACACGCGCGTCGCCCCGTCGACCCTGCGCACGGCGACCGGACGCGAGGCCACCCGCTGGGTCGCGGCGCACTGCCGCGACGTGCCGTGGCTGACCGCATCCACCGTGCTCACCACGGTGGCCGGGGCGGCGCTCCAGGTACTCCCGCTGCTGCTGCTCGGCCGGGTCGTCGACGGGGTCGTCGAGGGCGAACCGCGCTCGATCCTGGTCACGACAGGGGTGCTCATGGTGGCCGCCGCGCTGCTCGGCGCGGCGGCCACCGCGCTGTCCACCTACCTGGTCGGGCGGCTCGGCGCGGATCTGCTCGCGCGGCTGCGGGAAGGCGCCGTCCGGGCGGTCCTCGGGATGCCGAGCGCACGGATCGAGCAGGTCGGCCGGGGAGACGTGCTCTCCAGGGTCGGTGACGACGTGGCCGTGCTCTCCAAGGGCATCCGCACGGCCGTCCCCACGGTGTTCTCGGCGGGCGTGCTGGTGGCCATCGCCACCGTCGGCATGTTCGGCCTGGACTGGCGCCTCGGACTGGCGGGCGCCGGCGCGCTGCCCGCGTACGCCCTGGCCCTGCGCTGGTACCTTCCCCGGTCGGCCCCGCTCTACCGCAAGCAGCGGGCGGTGCAGGCCGACCGTGCGCAGGCCTTGATCAGCGGACTGAACGGGATCGACACCGTCCGGGCGTACCGCCTGGAGGGAGCCGTCCGGGAGAAGGTCACCCGCGAGTCGTGGCGGGTGCGCGACCTCGGCATCGAGGTGTTCCGGCTCTTCGGCCGGTTCGTCGGCAGGGAGAACCGGGCCGAGTTCATCGGGCTGGCGCTGATCCTCGTGGTGGGGTACGCCCTGCTGGAGGCCGATGCCGCGAGCCTGGGCGACGTGTCGGCGGCCCCGCTGCTGTTCCACCGGCTGTTCACCCCGCTGGGCTCCATCATGTTCACCTTCGACGAGGCGCAGAAGTCGGGGGCGAGCCTGACCCGGCTGGTCGGGGTGCTGGGGGAGGACGCGGAGGACCGGCTGGTGGGAGCCCCCGCCGTCGCACCGGCGGCCGGCGCAGCGGCGGGCGGCATCCCGTACGCGGTGACGGTGCAGGGGCTGACGTTCAGCTACCCCGACACCGACGAGCCGGTCCTGCGGGACGTAGACCTGGCCATCCCGGCCGGCGGCTCGCTCGCGCTGGTGGGGGCGACGGGCGCGGGCAAGTCGACCCTGGCCGCGCTGATCGCGGGCATCGGCACCCCCGGGAGCGGGTCGGTGCGCGTCGGGCCGACCGACCTCGCCGGTCTGGACGAGGCCGGGGCGCGGGCCCTGGTGAGCATCCTGACGCAGGAGACGCACGTGTTCTCCGGTCGGCTCGCCGACGACCTCCGGCTGGCCGCGCCGGACGCGACCGACGCGGAGCTGATGGACGCCGTGCGCACCGTCGGCGCGCAGGGATGGGTCGACGCGCTGCCCGAGGGGCTGCACACCCCGGTCGGCGAGGGCGGTGAGCGCCTGGACGTCACCAAGGTCGCCCAGATCGCCCTGGCCCGGCTGGTGCTGGGCCGGTCGCCGGTGGTGGTGCTCGACGAGTCGACGGCGGAGGCGGGCAGTGAGGGCGCGGCCGAGCTGGAGCGGGCGGTGCTGGCCGCGTGCGCGGGCCGGACCACCTTGTTCGTGGCGCACCGGCTGACGCAGGCGATGGCGGCGGACCGGATCGCCGTGCTGGACGAGGGGCGCGTGGTGGAGCACGGCACGCACGAGGAGCTGGTGGCCCTGGGCGGCCGGTACGCGCGACTGTGGCGGGCTTGGCGGGAGGGCAGCTAGCCCGTCCTGATTCTGGTGGGTCAACTTTCAGAACTGGAAGGGGCGTTGAGTCTTCGATGACGGAATCGACCGCTCGTCTCGTACGGCTTTCCTCCACGCGCCTGGCCGACGTGCGCCGGCGTACCGGTGACTACTCCGACAGGACCATCGCCGCGGCGTGCGCCATCGGGCTCTCGTACTGGGCGACGGGCCGCAGCCCCGAGGGCATGGAGCTCACTTCCGCCACCCTGTTCGCCGATGTCCTCGGGTGGGTCGACAACGGCGGCGCCGGCCCTGCCGGCTGGGAGGCCGGCGAGGGCGACGCGGACGGCGGGGACGGCGCGGCCGGCCGCAGCATCGCCGTCCCGGAAGGCGTGGCGCCGGCCGAGGCGCAGCTCGCGCTGGACGACCTGGCCGACTTCCCCGACCGGCCCCTGGGCACCATCGGCCCGTCCAGTGTGGCGGCGAGGCTCGAAACCCTGGCCGAGTGGAACGACACCGGGGCGCCCCGGGTCCGCCCGACCCTGGTGGAGATGTTCCGCGAACAAGCACGGACCCGGCCGGACGCCGTAGCCGTGGTCGACGAGCACCGGTGCCTTACGTACCGCCAGGCGGCCGAACTGTCGAGCCAGCTGGCCCACCATCTGATCGAACGCGGGCTGGGCCCCGAACAGGTCGTCGGCATCTCGCTCGGCCGCTCCGCCGACATGGTGATCGGCCTCCTCGGCGTGCTCCAGGCGGGGGCCGCGTTCGTACCGCTCGACCCGCAGTGGCCCGCCGCGCGCCGAGCCGTCGTCATCGACGACGCCCGCGTCGTACTGCAGCTGGCCGGCCCGGGCGAGCGCGACCCGAGCGAACCGGATGCGGTCGCCGTCGACCTCGGCGACTGGCGGTTCGGTTCCCACCCCCGCGAGGGGACCGGGGTCGCCGTCCCCGGCGGCGCCCTCGCCTACGTGATCTTCACGTCCGGTTCGACGGGCCGGCCCAAGGGCGCGATGATCCGGCACGAGGCGATCAGCGAACGCCTGCTGTGGCAGGTCGACGAGGTCCTGGGATTCGGCCACGACGACGCGTCGCTGTTCAAGGCGCCGCTGTCGTTCGACATATCCATCAACGAGATCTTCCTGCCGCTGGTGTCCGGCGGCCGGCTGGTCGTCCTGCGGCCCGGCGGCGAACGCGATCCGCACCACCTGCTGAACGTGATCGCCGAGCAGCGCGTCACCTTCACGTACCTGGTGTCCTCCATGCTGGACGTACTGCTGGAGATCGCCGGCGACTCCGGGCGGCTGGACAGCCTGCGCCACGTGTGGTGCGGCGGCGAAGTGCTCACCCCGGAGCTGTACGAGCGGTTCCGCACGCGGCTCGGCATCCCGATGTACCACGGCTACGGCCCGGCCGAGACGACCATCGGCGTCTCGCACGTCGTCTACCGGGGCGCGGCGGAACGCCTGTCGACGTCGATCGGCAAGGCCAACCCCAACACCCAGCTGTACGTGCTCGATCCCGAGCTGCGCCCGGTCCCGGTCGGGGTCGGCGGCGAGCTGTACGTCGGCGGCTTCCTCCTGGGGCGCGGATACGCGGGCGCGCCCGGTCTGACGGCCTCCCGGTTCGTCGCGAACCCGTTCGCCGGGGACGGGTCCCGGCTGTACCGGACCGGTGATCTCGCACGGTTCGCCCCGGACGGATCGCTGGACTTCCTGGGCCGGGCCGACAACCAGATCAAGATCCGCGGCATGCGGCTGGAGATCGAGGACGTCGAGGCCGGGCTCGCGGAGCACCCCGGAGTACGGCACACCTGCGTCGTCGCGAAGAGGAACACCGCGGGCGGTACCTACCTGGTGGGGTACGTGATCCCCGCCGCCGGGAGCGTGGACCTGCGGGCGGACGAGGTCAGGGCCTGGGCCGCCGGGCACATGGTCGAGTACATGGTGCCCGCCCACATCGTGGTGATGAAGGAGTTCCCGCTCACCGCGAACGGCAAGCTCGACCGCGGCGCGTTGCCGGAGCCCGAGATCGGGACGGGCCCGCGCGTCGCGCCCGCCACCGAGAACGAACGCCTGGTGTGCGCGGCGGTCGCGGCCGTGCTGCGGCTGGACGAGATCGGTGTCGACCAGGACTTCTTCGAGCTCGGCGGCGACAGCATCCTGGCGATCTCCCTGCTGAGCGCGTTACGTGACGCGGGTCTGCACGTCACGGCACGGCAGATCTTCACCCACAGCGTCGTGGGGGCGCTGGCGGCGGTGGCGAGCCGTGCGGGCGCCGCCACCGTGGACCACGCCGACGTCGCGACCGGTCCCGTCGTGGGATCGCCCATCGTGCGGTGGCTCGGCGAGACCACGGACGCGATCGACGGCTTCGTGCAGTCGGTGGTGCTGAACACCCCGGAAAACCTGACCGCCGAGGCCCTCGACGCGATCCTCGCCGCCGTGGTCGCACGGCACGACATGCTGCGGGCCAAGCTGGTGCGCGGCGACCGCTGGAGCTTCGACATCCCGGAAGCGGACCGGGCCGTCGCCGGGTGGCAGGAGAGCGACCGGCCGCTCGACGAGTGCGCCGCGCTCGCCACCGGCGGGCTGGACCCGGCGGGCGGCGTGATGCTGCGGGCCGTCTGGCGCCGGGAGGCACGGCAGCTGGTCCTGGTCGCCCACCACGTGGTGATCGACGGCGTGTCCTGGCGGATCCTGCGGGAGGACCTCGCCACGGCGTGGCGGCGGTTCGCCTCCGGTGCGCCGGTCGAGCTGCCCCCGGTGGGCACCTCCTTCCGCCGCTGGACGCAGTTGCTGGAGCGCTCGGCGTTCGACGCGGACCGCGCCCACTACCGGCGCCCCCTGCCGGGGGCGGACGCACCGGTGGGCAGGCGCGCGCTGTCCGCGGCCGACACCGTCGCGCGGGAGCGGGCGACGACCGTCCGCGTCGGCCCCGACGTCACGGCCGCGCTGCTCGGCGCGATCCCCGCCAAGTTCCACGCGGGCGTCAACGACGTCCTGCTGACCGCGCTCGCCGTCACCCTCGCCCGGTGGCGCCGCGACCTCGGGCAGGACCAGACGTTCGCCCACATCGAACTGGAGGGCCACGGCCGCGAAGGACACCTCGTGGCGGACGCCGACGGCTTCGAGCCGGAGCTGTCGCGGACCGTGGGTTGGTTCACCACCCTGTTCCCGGTGACCGTGGACCCCGGCGCGGCGGCCGACCTCGCCGCTCCCGAGTACCTGGCCGCAGCCCTCAAGGCGGTCAAGGAAGACCTGGCCCGGGTGCCGGGCAACGGCCTGTCCTACGGCGTCCTGCGCTACCTGACCGGCACCGGGCTCGACGTCCCCGCACCCCAGGTGCTGTTCAACTACCTGGGCCGCTTCGACGCGGGGGCCCCCGGGGACTGGGAACTCGCCGCAGCCACGGGCCAGTTGGGCGAGAAGCGCGACCCGAGGATGCGCCTGCCGCGCGCCCTGGAGTTCAACGCGATCGCCGAACCCGGCCCGACCGGCGCGTACGAACTGGTCACGACCATCTCCTGGCCCGAAGGGCTGCTCACCGACGAGGACGTCGCGACCATCGGCGCCTACTTTCGGGAGGTCCTGGCCGGGCTCGCCGCACTCGACGCGGGCGGGCACTCTCCCAGTGACTTCGGCCTGGTCGCGCTCACCCAGGCCGATGTCGACGACCTCGACGGCCCGGCGCTGCGGGACGTCCTGCCGTTGACCCCGCTCCAGGAAGGCCTGTACTTCCACTCGGTCTTCGACGACGACTCCGCGGCCAACTACGTCGAGCAGCAGCTGCTGACGCTGGACGGCGAGGTGGACGCCGCCCGGCTCGCCGCGGCGGCCTCCCGCTTGCTCACGCTGTTCCCCAACCTGGCCGCGCGGTTCTCGACGCTCGCCGACGGCCGGGTGGTCTCCGTCCTGGAAGGCGGCGCCGAAGCCCCGTTCACCACGCTGGACCGCCCCGGCATCACCGACGAGGAGATCCGCGACCACGCCGAACGGGACCGCCGCGCCGGCTTCGACCTGGCCGCCGGGCCGCTCATGCGGTACACGCTCATCCGCGCCGGCGCCGGCCGCAACGTCCTGGTGCAGACCGTGCACCACATCATCGCCGACGGCTGGTCGGTGCCGCCGATGCTCCGCGCACTGCTGGCCGAGTACCACGCGCCGGGGACCGTGTACCCGCTCGGCGGCTTCACCGACTACGTGCGCTGGCTCGCCGGCCGCGACGAGGACGAGAGCGACCGGGTCTGGCGCGAACAGCTCGCCGGGCTGCCCGGTCCTTCGCTGGTCGCCGAGGGGCACACGCCCTCCGACCGGTTCGCCGACACCGCCGTGGAGCCGCAGGACGACATCGACGCGGCCGTCCGGTCGGCCGGCGTGCCGCTGAGCGTGGCCGTGCACAGCGCCTGGGCGGTGACGCTGGGCGGCGTCCTGCACGGCAGGGACGTCGTGTTCGGCTCCACCGTGTCGGGGCGCGACGCGCAGGTGCCCGGCATCGAGGACATGGTCGGCCTGTTCATCAACACGATCCCCGTGCGCGCCCGGTGGGCCGCGACGACCACGGCGCGGGGCCTGCTCGCCTCGGTGCGCGAACACCAGAGCGCCGTGCTGGCGCACCAGCACGTCTCGCTGGCGCGCATCGGCCGCCAGGCCGGCGCCGGTCCGCTGTTCGACACCCTCGTCGTGTTCGACGTGGCGACCGACCTGGACGCCCTGCGGAGGCCCGAGGACACGCTGACCATCACCGGCATCGTGAACGAGGGAGCCCCGCACTATCCGTTGACGCTCGTGGTGGAGCGCGCGGCCGACGGCCGGCCGGGCTTCAACCTCATCTACGACGGCGCCCTCCTGCGGGAGGCGGGCGCCCGGGCGATCCTGGACACGTTCAGCCGTACCCTCACCGGTCTGCTCACCCGGCCGGACGCCCTGGTCGACGACCTCGCACCCGAGGAAGCCCGGCGTCCCGTGCAGGCCGCCCCGACGACCCTGGGCGCACTGTTCGACGCCGCCGCGCAGCGCGACCCGGCCGCCACCGCCGTCACCCAGTGCGCCCTCGACGGGAGTACCCGGTCCCTCACGTACGGCGAACTGGCGCGAGCCAAGGATGACTTGGCCTCCGCCCTGCGCGCGGCCGGCGTCGGGCCGGGCGAGCGCGTCGCCGTCGCCGTCCCCCGTTCCCTGGAGCAGGTCGTCGCCCTGGTCGCCGTCGTCACCGCGGGCGGGGCGTACGTGCCGTTGGACCTGGAGTACCCGGACGAACGGCTGGAGTACGTCCTCGCCGACGCCGCCCCGCAGGTCGTGCTCGTGGACCGCGGCCGGCGGGACCGCTTCACGCGGCTGCTGGACCGGGCGGGCGTACCGGCCCGCGTGCTCGTACAGGGAGACGAGCTGCCGCAGGACACCCGGGACGCCACCGTGCCCGGGGCGGAGGGGCACGATCCCGCCTACGTGATCTACACGTCCGGCTCGACCGGCAGGCCCAAGGGCGTCGTCGTCCCGCACTCCAGCGTGGTGACGCTGCTGGCCAACACCCGGCCCGCCATGCACTTCGGGCCGCAGGACGTGTGGGTCCAGTTCCACTCGTACTCCTTCGACTTCGCGGTCTGGGAGCTGTGGGGCGCCCTGGCGCACGGTGGCGAACTGCTGGTGCCGGAGTACGGGCTGACCCGCTCCCCGGTCGACTTCCACCGGCTGGTGCGCGAGCGCGGAGTGACCGTGCTCAACCAGACCCCGTCGGCGTTCTACCAGTTCATCGAGGCCGACCGGCACGCCGGCGAGCCGCTCCCGGCACTGCGCCGGATCATCTTCGGAGGCGAGGCGCTGGATCTCGGGCGGTTGCGCGGCTGGGTCGAGCGGCACGGCGCGGCTTCGCCCGAGCTGGTCAACATGTACGGCATCACCGAGACCACCGTCCACGTCACCCACCGGGTCCTGACCGGCGAGGACTTCGGCCCCGACGGCGGAGTCAGCCCGATCGGCGCTCCGATTCCCGGCCTGGTCACCCACCTGCTCGACGAGCGGCTCCGACCGGTGCCCCCGGGCCGGGTGGGCGCCATCTACGTCGCAGGCGACCAGGTGTCGCTCGGCTACCTGAGCCGGCCGGCGCTCACCGCGGGCCGGTTCGTGGCCGACCCGTTCGCGGGCGACGGCTCCCGCATGTACCACACGGGCGACCTCGCCCGCCGCACGCTCGACGGCGGTCTGGAGTTCACCGGCCGCGCCGACGACCAGGTGCAGCTCAAGGGCTTCCGCATCGAGCTGGGCGAAGTGGAGTCCGCGATCAGGGAACTCGACGGCGTGCTCGACGTGGCCGTCACCGTGGCGGACAGCGGCGACCACCTCGTCGCGCACGTCGTGGGCCGGGCCCACGGCGACCTCACCGCCCTCACCGGCCTCCTGTCCTCGAAGCTGCCCGCGCACATGGTGCCCGGGCGGGTGCTGCCGGTCGACGTCCTGCCGCTGACGGTCAACGGCAAACTGGACCGCAAGGCCCTGGCCGAGGGGGCCGCACACCGCCCCATGCCGGTGGCGGCGACCGGCTCCGCACTCACCGCACTGGTGGACATCTTCACGCAGACGCTGCCCGGCACCGCCGTCGACGGCGACAGCGACTTCTTCCGGGCCGGCGGCGACAGCATCCTCGCCATCACCGTGGTCAACCGGGCCAGGGCGCTCGGCCTCGCGATCGCGCCACGGGACGTGTTCCTGCTCAGGACCCCGCGCGCGCTCGCCGAGCACCTGGCGGTGAGCACACCGCGGCCCGCTCCGCGGCCCGTACCCGCCCTCCCCGAGGAAGGCCCGCTGACGCCGACGCCGATCATCCTGCGCCAGCGGCAACTGGGCGGATCCCTCGCCCGGTTCGCCCAGGCCAGGAGCCTGCCGGCGCCCGAGGGCGCCGGGTTCGCCGACGCCGAGCGCGCCGCGAACGCCGTCGTGGCCGCCCATCCGGTCCTCCGGTTGCGGCTGCGCGTCGAGCACGGGGTGTGGGCTCTGAGCACCGAACCCGCCCGCGAGGCGACCGTCGTACGCAAGGACGCGACCGACCCGGCCGACGCCACGGCGGCGGCGAACGAGGCCGCGGGACGGCTCGATCCCGAGGCCGGGAACGTCATCGCGTTCTCCTGGCTGGAGGCGAGCCGGACCCTGGTGGTCACCGTGCACCACCTCGCCGTCGACTCGGTGTCCTGGCTGGTCCTGCTGGACGACCTGGCCGCCGCCATGCGCGGCACGGCCCTGGCGCCGCCCACCACGTCCTACGCCGAGTACGCGCGGGCACTGGCGTACGAGTCCGGCCACGTCACCGAAGACCTCGGACACTGGGTCGGCACGCTCCAGGCGCCCCCGCTGCTGCCCGCCGTCGAGGGGCTGCGCGAGACCACGGTCGTGCTCCCGCCCGAACCGAGCGGCCTCGTGACGCGTACCGCGCCCGCCGCACTCGGCGTCGGTCTCACCGAGCTCCTGTGCGGGGCGCTGCGCACCGCGCTGACACACGTCCAGCCCTCGCCCACCGATCTCGCGATCGACCTGGAGCGGCACGGCCGGGTCCCGGTGCTGCCGCACCACGACTACACCCGTACGGTCGGCTGGTTCACCTCCATCGCGCCCGTACGCCTCACGGCGCACACCGACCCCGTCGCGGCGGCCCGCGAGGTCGCCGAACGGCAGCCGGACGAGCGCGCGCACATCGCCTACGGCCGGCTCCGGTACCTCGACGCGCAGACGGCCCCGCTGCTGGACGCCCGCCCGCAGGTGCTGTTCAACTACCTCGGCCGGGGCGGCGAGTCACAGGCCCCGCACCTCACCGGCGGCGATCAGGGCAGCCCGTACGCCGTCGAGGTCAACGCCTGGACCGACGCGGCCACCGGAAGCCTGCACGCGGCCTTCACCCTCGCCGAGGGCATCCCCGAAGAGATCACCCGGCACTGGCGGAGCGCACTGGAACGCATCGCGGACGCCGCCACGACCGCCGAGCGCACGGCGCCGGTCACCCCGCTCCAGCGGGGCCTGTTCTTCCAGGCCCAGCTGGCGGGACCGGCCGGACACTACGTGGCGCAGAGCTACTTCGCCTTCGACCGGCGCCTGGACACCGACGCGCTGGCCGAGGCGATGGCCTGGGTGATCGGGCGGCACCCGGTCGTGGGAGCCGGCTTCACCACCGACGACGACGGCAACCCGGTCCAGGTCCTCGCGGCGGGCCGCCGGGTCGGTGTCCGCACGGTCGGTCTCGCCACGGACGCGGAGGTCGACGCCCTGCTCGCCCGGGACCGCGACACGGGATTCGACCCGGGCGAGCCGCCGCTGATCCGGCTGACGGTGGTCCGCCGCCCCGACGGCCGCGACGGCCTGCTGCTGAGCTACCACCTGCTGCTGTGGGACGGCTGGTCCCGCGAGATCGTGCTGCGGGACCTGTTCGACGCCTACCGGGCCGCCGTCGCAGGCGAGTTGTCGGCCCCGGTCCCGGCCACACCCGGCTTCGAGGACCACGCCCGGGCGCTCGACGCCAAGGACCCGGCCGTATCGGAACGCTTCTGGGCGCAGCACCTGGCCGGCCTGGCGGGCCCGACGCTGCTCGCCGGACCGGCGCCGGCCCTCGCGGACGGCCTGCCGCGCACCCTCGTGCACACGCTCTCCGCCGAACGGTCGGAGCTGCTGCGGCAAGCCGCCAAGGAGCACGGCGTCACGCTGAACTCGGTACTGACCGGAGCGTTCGGCCTCCTGCTGGCCGCGCGGACGGGCCGCGGCGACGCCGTGTTCGGGGTGACCGTATCCGGCCGGGAGGGCGAAGGCCTGTCCGGCATCGTGGGCGTCCTGCTCAACACCGTGCCGATGTGGACGCGGGCCCGGCCGGGCGACACGGTCCGGGAGTACCTGTCCGCCGTGCAGACGGCCCGGGTCGAGGCGATGGAGCACGAGCACCTCGGGCTCGGCGAGATCCAGCGGGCCAGCGGCCACGACACACTGTTCGACAACCTCTTCGTGCTCCAGAACTTCCTGGACATGGACGCGTTCGCCGCGATGAACACCCGGCACGGCATCACCTCGGTGCGGGCGGACGACTCCACGCACTACCCGTTCACCTGGGTCGTCACGCCCGGCGACCGGCTCACGGTCAAGCTGGAGTACCGCGACCACGACACCGGGGCCGCCCGGCGGCTCCTCGACGACTACCTGCGGGTGCTCGCCGACCTGGCCCGGTCCACCGGCCCGGTCGGCGCACTGCCGGGCCTGGGACCGCGGCCGGGGTCCGCCGACCGCACGGACATCGGCACGGACACCGTGGTCGACCGGTTCGACCGGGCGGCGGACCGCGACCCGCAGCGGATCGCACTCGTCGCCCACGGCCGGACCATGACCTTCGGCCGGCTCCGGGACCGCAGCCGCGCGGTGGCGGGTGTGCTCGCCCGGCGCGGCATCGGCCCCGAGAAGACCGTGGGCCTCGCCGTCCCGCGCTCCCTCGACTCGATCGTGGCGCTGTTCGCCGTACTGCGCACGGGCGCCGCGTACGTGCCTCTGGAGCTGGACCATCCGGACGAGCGGATCGGCGCGATCCTCGCGGACGCCCGCCCGGAGGCGGTCCTCACCGTGAGCGCCGTATCGCCCCGGCTGGAGGGGGCGCCCGGCGATCTGATCGAACTGGACCGGCCCCTGCCCGAGGCCGAGCCGTACGTGACGTTCGCCCCGGGCGACCCGGACCGGCTGCGGCACCCCGCGTACACGATCTACACCTCCGGATCGACCGGGAGGCCCAAGGGCGTGGTCACCGAGTACGCAGGGCTGACCAACATGCTGATCAACCACCAGCGCCGGATCTTCGAGCCGGTGCTCGCCGACCACGGCCACCGGGTCTTCCGCATCGCGCACACCGTCTCGTTCGCCTTCGACATGTCGTGGGAGGAGCTGTTGTGGCTCGCCGACGGCCACGAGGTGCACGTCTGCGACGAGGAGCTGCGCCGCGACGCCCCCAGGCTGGTCGAGTACTGCCTCGACCACGGCATCGACGTCATCAACGTGACCCCGACCTACGCACAGCAACTGGTCGCCGAGGGCCTGCTCGACGACCCGGCCCGGCGGCCCCCGCTGGTGCTGCTCGGCGGCGAGGCCGTCACCCCCACGCTGTGGCGGCGGCTCGCCGAGACCGAGGGGACGGCCGGGTACAACCTGTACGGACCCACCGAGTACACCATCAACACCCTCGGCGTCGGCACCTTCGAGTGCCAGGACCCGGTGGTGGGCGTGGCGATCGACAACACCGACGTGTACGTGCTGGACCCGTGGCTGCGCCCCCTGCCCGACGGAGTTCCAGGAGAGCTGTACGTGTCGGGCATCGGCATCGCCCGCGGCTACCTCGGGCAGAGCGCCCAGACCGCGCACCGCTTCGTCGCCTGCCCCTTCGGCGCCCCCGGCGAGCGCATGTACCGCACCGGGGACCTGGTGCTCCGCCGGCCCGACGGGAACCTGATGTACCTGGGCCGCACCGACCAGCAGGTCAAGATCCGGGGGCACCGGGTCGAACTCGGCGAGGTCGAGGCGGCGTTCGCCGCGCACCCGGCGGTGCGGTTCGTCGCCGCCGTCGCCCAGCCCGACCCGCAGGTCGACGGCGCGTACCGGCTGGCCGCCTACCTCGTACTGGACGACGGCGACGGCGACGGCGGCGGCGACGGCGGCGGCGGCGGTGACGGCGGCGGCGGTGACGGCGGCAGCGACCTGGCGACGGTCGCCGCCGAAGTGGGCGCCGCGCTCCCGGACTTCCTCCGTCCGACGCACTACGCCCGGGTCGCCCGGATCCCGCTGACGGTGAACGGCAAAGCCGACACCAAAGCGCTGCCGGAGGCCAGGCCGCTGGGCGCGCTGACCACGGCGGGGGAGCGCGGCCCGGAGACCGTGACCGAGACCGCGGTGTGCGAGTTCTTCGCAGAGGCACTGGACCTGGACGACGACGAGGTGAGCGCGGTGAGCGACTTCGTGTCCCTCGGAGGACACTCCATGCTGGCGGTGCGGCTGATCGGGCTGCTCCGACGGGAGTACGGTCCTGTGATCACGATCCGCGATCTGTTCACCCTGCGAACCCCCGAAGCGATTGCCCGACACCTCGATGACGACTCCTGACCCGCAGCGGCCCCACGACGGGTCCGGCATCCTGCGCACCGCACTGCGCCGCAACATCGGCGCCATGACCTGGGGCACCGTCCTCATGGCCCTCTACCAGGCGGGTGAGACCGCCTTCCCCATCGCGCTCGGCCTGATCGTCGAGCACACGATGCGGGGGGACCGCAGCCTCGGCGCGCTCGCCCTGTCGATCGCCGCGCTGGCCGCCATCACCACGACCGTGTCCCTGTCGTGGCGGTTCGGCATGCGCATCCTGCAGAAGGCCAACACGACCGAGGCGCACCGCTGGCGGGTGCGGGTCGCGGACTGCGGACTCCAGCCGGTGGCCAGGGACGTCGACCTCAAGTCCGGCGAGGTGCTGACCATCGCCACCGAGGACGCCGACCAGACGGCCGACATCATCGAGGTGGTGCCCCTGCTGATCAGTTCGCTGGTCGCGGTGCTGGTCGCCGCGGTCGCGCTGGGGCTGGCCGACGTCCGGCTCGGCCTGCTGGTGATCGTGGGAACCGTCGCGATCCTGTCGATCCTGAGCGTGATGTCCCGGCGGATCGGCTCCAGCACCCGCGAACAGCAGGCCCGGGTGGCGCGGGCGGGCGCGAAGGTGGCCGACCTGATCACCGGCCTGCGCCCGTTGCACGGCTTCGGCGGCAACCACGCGGCCTTCCGGTCCTACCGGAAGGTCAGTACGGAGGCGAAGCGCCAGGCGATCACCGTGTCCAGGGTGAACGGCGTGTACGCGGGCACCGCGGCGGCCCTCAACGCGACCCTCGCCGCCGCAGTGACGCTGACGGCCGGCTGGCTGGCGTTCAACGGCCGGATCACCATCGGGGAACTCGTCATGGCCGTGGGGCTGGCGCAGTTCATCATGGAACCGCTCAAGATGTTCTCGGACATGCCCAAGTACGTGATGATGGCGCGCGCGTCGGCCGAGCGGATGGCGCTGGTGCTGACCGCGCCACCGGTGACCACCACGGGTCCGGAGCGCCCCGCCGCGGGCGGTGACCTGGAGATCGACTGCGTCCGGTACGGGGCCCTGCGCGGGCTGAAGTTCCAGGTGCCCGCCGGCGAGTTCGTGGCCGTCGCCGTGTACCAGCCGCGCGCGGCGGCCGATCTCGCCTCGGTCCTCGCCGTGAAGGTCCCGCCCGCCGCGTACGAGGGGGTGGTGCGGGTCGGCGGGCAGGAGATCGCCGACCTGTCGATCGAGGCGGTCCGCGAGCACATGCTGGTGAACCCGTACGAAGGGGAGATCTTCGCGGGCACCCTCCGTACGAACATCGACCCGTCGGGCACCAGCCGTACGGTGCCCGAAGCCGTCCAGGCGTCCATGCTGACCGATGTCGTCGCGCTCCACCGCGAAGGACTCGACTACGCCGTCCGCGACCGCGGCGCGAACCTTTCCGGTGGGCAGCGCCAACGGCTCTCCCTGGCCCGCGCCCTCGCCGCCGACACCGACATCCTCGTCCTGCACGACCCGACCACGGCCGTCGACGCGGTCACCGAACAGCTCATCGCGCGCAACGTCGCGGAGCTGCGCCGGGGCCGCACCACCGTCGTGATCACCAGTAGCCCGGCCCTGCTGGACGCCGCCGACCGGGTCCTCGTCCTGGACGACGGCGTCATCACCGCCGAGGACACCCACCGCAACCTCCTCGCCTCCGACGAGGAGTACTGCCTGGCCGTGGCGCGGTGACGCGGTGAAAGAGACGGCCTAGCCGAGCGCCCAGGCGACGTCCCTGAGGAGGGCGTGGCGCCAGCCCGCCCGGTCGTGGCCCGACGCCGAGCGCGAGACCCGTACGGTCGCACCGGCCTCTTCGGCCAGGGTCTCGACCACCTCGCAGTGGGGCAGCATCCGCGTCTCGTGCTCCCCCACGTCGAAGGCGACCCGCAGCCCGGACAGGTCGGGGCGCTCCCGCAGGCGCGCGGCGACGGCGCCGCCGGCCGGGCCGCCCAGGGGGTCCGCGAGCGCCGGGGCGCCGGGCGCCCACCAGAACGAGCCCGACTGGCAGGCGACCCGGGACACGAGGTCCGGGAACTCCAGCGCCGCGTACAGCGCGCTCAGCCCGCCGAGGCTCTGCCCGGCGACCACCAGCCGGTCCCGGTCCGCGGGCAGGCCGGTCTCCGCCACCAGCGGCAGCAGTTCGTCCCGGACGGCCTCCCACAGCTCGGGCCTGCACCCGAACTCCGCCTCCCGGTCCCTGGTCGGCAGGAAGACGAGCGTCACGGGCGGCAGCTCGCCGCCGGCGACGGCCGAGTCGAACGCCGTCATCGCCGGGTGCAGGTACAGCCAGTCGTCCCCGTCGAGCAGCAGGACCACCGGTCCGCCGCCGCCCGCCGGGTGGACCCGTACGGTACGCCGTCCGCCCAGGCGTTCGCCGGCCCAGCGGACCCGGGTGCGCGGGACGGGCAGCACGCCGTCCGCGCCGGTGACGGGCCAGTGCGGCTGGGCGGGGGCGTCCGGGGTGGCGGCGATGGAGCGGTCGCCGCCCGCACCGGCGGGGTTGAACGGGTCGGCACGAGCCGCGTCGCCCGCGAGGAACCGGTAGGTCACCCGCAGCCGCGCGGGCATGCGCACCTCGGCGTACCAGCAGTCCGTGTCCGCCCATCGGCGCAGGGGTACCGGCTCCGACCAGCTCTCGAATTCGACGCTCGCCGGAGAGCCGCGCCACAGGAACAACGTCGTCCAACCGCCGCCACCGGCAGGCACCGACGCGGGTGCTCCCGCCGCCGCCCAGAACGTGTCGCTCCCGGGCTCGGCGGGCAGTCCGAATGCGGCGAAGCCGTTCTCCGTACGCATGCAGGTCTCCTTGTGAGCGGCAAGGGGAACGGGTTAAGCTCGTCTCAATTAGGCGAGCCTAACCTAAACTTGACGTTCCCGGGGAGGCACCGACCGTGAGCACCAACCCGTTCGACGACACCGAAGGCCGCTTCCTCGTCCTCGTGAACGATGAGGGTCAGCACTCGCTCTGGCCGTCCTTCGCCGAGGTGCCCGGCGGGTGGGAGACCGTCTTCGGGGAGGACACCCGGGAAGCGTGCCTGGACTACGTCGAGGCCAACTGGACCGACCTGCGCCCCCGTTCCCTCGCGCGGCCGACGGAAGCCTGACCCGCCCACGCCGGCCCGTACCCCCAGGGACACCACCGCCGATGCTCTGCACCAGGCTGACGAACGCCCGCTTCCTGACCATGGACCCGGACCATCCGGTCGCCCACGAGCTGGGCATCTGGCGGGGCCGGATCTTCGGCCTGGACGACGCCGTGGCCTCCCTTCCCGCGCGCGAGGTGATCGACCTCCAGGGAGCCACGGTGCTGCCCGGGTTCATCGACGCCCACGTCCACCTGGCCTGGACCGGCTTCAAGCAGCACACCCCGAGCATCGCGGGCCTCACGCGCGTCGACGACGTGCTGGCGGCCGTGGAGCGGGCAGTCGCCCGGAAGGGCTCGCCCGGATCCTGGGTGAGCATCGCGGGCTACGACCAGCGGGCCCTGGGACGCCATCTGACCGCCGCCGAACTGGATCGGGTCGGCCAGGGCCACAAGCTGTACGTCATGCACGAGTCCGGGCACGGCTGCGCCGTCAACACCGCCGTCCTGGAGCTGCTCCCGGCGGACACCCCGCACGAGAACGGCTTCCTGGCCGAGGGCGCCATGGGAGCCGCCCGCGCGCTGCGACTGCCCTACTCCCAAGCGGAGTTGGCCGAGGCGATCGGGCGCGCTGCGCGGACCTGCCTGGCCGAGGGGGTCACCGCCTGCGCCGAGGCGGGCATCGGCGGCGCCCTCTTCGGCCACAGCCCGGTGGAGCTGGGAGCGTACCAACTCGCCCGCGAGAAGGGCCTCTTGCCGCTGCGGGTGCAGCTCATGGTCTCCGCGGACCGGCTGCGGCCGGTCGCCGCACACGAAGCCGACGGGATCCCCAAAGCCCTCGACCTGGGGCTGCGCACCGGCTTCGGCGACGACCGGCTCTCCGTGGGCGCGCTGAAGATCTACACCGACGGCGGCATGATGGCCCGTACCGCCGCACTGAGCCGCCCGTACGAAGGGCTGGACCACGCGGGCCAGTTGCAGGACGACCCCGAGGTGCTCGCGCAGTCGATCGTGGACGGGCACCTCGCCGGATGGCAGCTCGCCGTGCACGCCATCGGCGACCGCGCGACGGACGTGGCCCTGGACGCCCTGGAACGGGCCCAGCGCCTGCGGCCCCGTTCCGGCGCCCGGCACCGCATCGAGCACGCCGGCCTGGTCCGCCCCGACCAGCTTCCGCGCTTCGCGCGGCTGGGCGTCAGCGCGGTCGTCCAGCCCAGCTTCCTGCGCCACTTCGGCGACGACTACGCGGCGATCACGGGCGAGGAGCGGGCGCCGTGGCTGTACAGGGGCCGGGGGTTCCTCGACCACGGCATCACCCTGGTCGGCAGCTCCGACCGGCCGGTGACGGACGGCTCCCCGCTGCGGGCCGTCCAGTTCATGGCCGAGCGCGCCTCAGACTCCGGCCGGACGATCGGCCCGGACGAGGGCATCACCGTCGACGAGGCCCTGCACGCCTACACCGTCGCCGGTGCCTACGCCTGCCACTGGGAGGACAGCGCGGGCAGCCTCACCCCGGGCAAGCGCGCCGACCTGGTCGTGCTCGGCGACGACCCGCGGCGCGTGGACGTCTCGCGCATCGGTGACATCGAGGTGGTGGCGACGTACGTGGACGGCCGCGAGTCCGGGAAACCGGCGGTCTGAGTACAGGGCCGCCGAGCGTTCGTGGCGACCACCACCGAACCCCGCCTGCGTGGCGATCACCGCAGGGGGCCGCGAGAATGAAACCCGCCGGACACGCAGCGCCCGGGCCGGGAACCCCTGTACCAATGGGAGCCCGGCCCCGGCCGGGAGCGGTGCGACGCTCGGCCCGAAGGAGGGGTGGTGCGCCCTTACCCGCCGATCGCGGAGCACGGCCTGATCGGGGACCTCCAGACCTGCGCGCTCGTCTCGTCCGAGGGCGTCCTCGACTGGTTCTGCTCGCCGCGCTTCGACTCGCCCAGCATTTTCGCGGGCCTGCTCGACCACGGCCGCGGCGGACACTTCGCCATTGCCGCGGACGCACCGGGCGGCGCCGACGACGGGCCTGGCGGCGCCGACGACGGGCCGGAGGCCGGGGCCGGCGTCCTGACCCGCCAGCTCTGCCTGCCCGACACCGCCGTGCTCGTCACCCGCTTCCTCACCCCCGAGGGCGTCGGCGAGGTCGTCGACTTCATGCCCGTCCACGAGGAGCCCACGGCCACCGACCGCCACCAGGTGGTGCGGGTCCTGCGGGTGGTACGCGGGACCGTGCGCTTCACGCTGGAGTGCCGCCCCCGCTTCGACTACGGCCGGGCGCCGCACGAGCTGGCCTTGGACGGCGCCACCGCGCGCTTCGACGGGCCGGGCGTCACCGCGTACCTACAGGCCGTCGGCCCCCTTCCGCTGGAGGCCGACGGGGAGGACGTGCGCGCGACGGTCACCCTGAGCGCCGGCGAACGCGCCGCCGTCGCACTGACGGTCTGCGACGCCCGCAGCGGGGCCCCGCCACCCGTCGACGCGACCTCCATGGCGGAACGGTTCACCGCCGTGGGCCGCTTCTGGCACGAATGGATCGGACGCTGCACGTACCGAGGCCGCTGGCAGCAGATGGTCAACCGCTCCGCCATCACCCTCAAGCTCCTCACCTACGCCCCCACGGGCGCACCGATCGCCGCCGCCACCATGGGCCTGCCCGAGCAGGAGGGCGGCGAACGCAACTGGGACTACCGCTACACCTGGGTCCGCGACGCCTCCCTCTCGGTCCGTGCCATGCGCGACCTCGGCTTCACCGACGAGGCCAACGCCTTCCGCAGATGGCTCCAACCGCGGCTGGAGGCCGGAGACGCCCCCAACGGCGAACCCCTGCAGATCATGTACCGCGTCGACGGCGACCCGGCGAGGCCGTCTACGCCCTCGCCCAGTCCGGCCAGGTCGACGATGTCGTCGGCTACGACGCCTGGAAGCGCTCGGCCGGCGTGCTCGACTGGCTGTGCGACAACTGGGACCGCCCCGACGAGGGCATCTGGGAGACCCGCGGCGGCCGGCAGGACTTCACCTACAGCCGCCTCATGTGCTGGGTCGCCCTCGACCGCGGCATCCGGCAGGCCGTGGCCAACGCCCGTCCGGCGGACCTGAACCGCTGGACCGCGGAACGCGACACCCTCATGGAACAGATCATGACCCGCGGGTGGAGCCCGGAACGACAGGCGTTCGTCCAGCACTTCGGCACGACGGTCCTGGACGCCTCCCTGCTGCTGATGCCGCTCGTCGGCTTCATCGCCCCCAGGGATCCGCGCTGGCTCTCCACCCTCGACGCCATGGACACCGAGCTCGTCGCCGACAGCCTCGTCCACCGCTACGACCCCGCGGCCTCCCCGGACGGCCTCGAAGGATCCGAAGGCACCTTCTCGCTGTGCAGCTTCCTCTACGTGTACGCACTCGCGCGGGCGGGACGGCTCGAACAGGCGCGCTACGCCTTCGACAAGATGCTCACGTACGCCAACCACGTCGGCCTGTCCGCCGAAGAGATCGGCCCGACGGGCGAACAGCTCGGCAACTTCCCGCAGGCCTTCACCCACCTCGCCCTCGTCACCGCAGCCCTGGCGCTCGACGCCGAACTCGACCGCGGCGCGCACGGCCATGCTGCCTGACCTGCTCCGCACCGGCGGGCAGCCGCCCCCCGCCCCGCTCCGCGCCCTCCATCGCCGGTGAAGGTGCGGGGCCACTTGGCGGATGCTGCAATGGGCTCATGAGCGACGACATCCAGGACATGGGACGGGTTGCCGGAGGCCGCGTTCCGGTACGGGCCCTGCCGGCCTCGCTCGACGCCGACGAGGAGGGGGAGAACGGCCGGGGCGCCTCGCTGTGAGCGGACAGGAGGATCCAGGCCCGGCCGTCGGCCACCGATGGCGCCGGCGCATGGTGGCGGGCCACCTGCTGCGATCCCGGACCGACGCCCCGTACTTCACGGTGACGGACGAGGATCCATGACCCCGCGAGAGGCGCGCATGCGGAGCACGGCCGGTCCGGATGAGCGGGCCCGGCGGGGCCGGGCTGTCCGCAAGCAGGTCAGCCGGGCCTCGCACGGGCGGTGGAGCGCGGCGGCGGACCGGCCCGATCCCATCGGTGTGCTGGAGCGGCAGGCGGCCGGCCGGGTCGCCGGGCTGCTGCCGATCCGCTACGGGCGGATGGCGGCCTCCCCGTTCGCCTTCCTGCGCGGCGCGGCCGGCGTCATGGCCGCGGACCTGGCCGCCCAGCCGGACACCGGCCTGACCGTCCAGCTCTGCGGCGACGCCCACCTGCTGAACTTCGGCCTCTTCGCCTCGCCAGAGCGGGCACTGCTGTTCGACCTCAACGACTTCGACGAGACCCTGCCCGGGCCGTTCGAATGGGACGTCAAACGGCTCGCCGCCAGCACGGCGGCCGCCGCCCGGGACAACGGCCACAGCGACGACGGCGCGTGGCGAGCCGCCCTGGCCGCGGCCCGGTCCTACCGACTGGCCATGCGAGCGCTCGCCGGGCAGGGCGAACTCGCGGTCTGGTACGAGCGGGTCGACACCGCCGAGGTGCTCCCACTGATCCGCGGGACCGAGCTGCGCGCCCGGGTCGAGGCGAGCCTGCTGCGCGCCCGTCGGCGCACCAGCCTGCAGGCTCTGGCCAGACTGACCGAAATGCGGGACGGGCGCCGGCGCATCATCCACGACCCGCCGCTGCTCGAACCCCTCGGAGAACCCGAGGCACGGGCCGCCGTCAGCAAGATCTTCAGCGAGTACCGCAGCACGCTCCACGAGGAGCGGCGCCTGCTGCTGGACCGCTACCGGTTCGTCGAGGCGGCCCAGAAGGTCGTCGGCGTCGGGAGCGTCGGCACCCGCTGCTTCATCGTCCTGCTGGCCGGCCGCGACGATCAGGACCCGCTCTTCCTCCAGATCAAGGAGGCCGGACGCTCGGTGCTGGAAGACCACCTCCCCGCCGACAGCCACGGCCACCACGGCCACCGAGTGGTCGCGGGACAGCGCCTGCTTCAGGCCGCCTCGGACATCTTCCTCGGCTGGACGAGCGGACCGGCCGGGCGCGACTTCTACGTCCGGCAGCTGCGCGACATGAAGGGGTCGGCCGTGGTGGAGACCATGTCCCCCGCCATGCTCGGCCAGTACGCCGAGCTGTGCGGCAGGGCTCTGGCCCGCGGCCACGCCCGCTCCGGCGACCGCATCGCCATCGCCGGGTACCTGGGCAACGCCGACACCTTCGACCATGCCATCGCCGACTTCGCGCTCCGCTACGCCGACCGGACCGCCCAGGACCACGCCCTGCTCAAGGCCGCCGTCTCCGACGGCGCCATCACCGCAGCCCACGGCATCTGATCGGGCGCGCGGGGGCGCGCCGGGGCGCGAGGACCTGCCCGGCGGCCGACCTGCGCTCCGCGGGGAACCGGGTCATCATGGCGGCAGGTCGGCGGGCTCCGTCCGGGCGCCGGACCTGCGCGTGGCGGCACGCCTGAGCCGGGAGGTCACTCGTACGCATGGACGAATCGCGCAGAGCCTGGATCATGATCGGCGTCGTCATCGCCGTGATCTTCCTGAACGTCGTGGCCATCATCCTGATGAACACCGTCGGACGATGACTGTCAGCCCTCGGGCGGGACATGAGTACACGTACTCATGCGGTGGCGTATGGGCGGGCCCAGGCTGAGTTCATGCACCAGCGGGAATGGAAACCGGCCCACCACCGTCGCGGCGTAGAGCGTGCCGGCATCGCCATCCTGGCGGTGGCCGCGGCGGTCTTCGCCGCCGGCGCCATCGCCCTCGGCTCGGTGATCCTGGTCTACGCCCTCGCCTGAGCCGGGCCCCGGCCGAGCGTCGCCCGGTGCGTCGGCGCCTTCGAACGGCTGATACGGGTGCCACTGGCGGCCGCGGAGTCCGGCGCCGCATCGCATTCCTGACATACCGTCAATCTCCTTTGCCCGGACGGATGTCCGAGGCACTCCCGCGCAATCAACAGAGGCTGCGCGGACCCTTGCCGTGCCGCGCCGGTTCGCGAATGATGCTCCGGGCGTGTCGGTCGGCGGTGGTCGCGGTCCGACCGCGCCCCCGCCCCCGACCGGTCAGGAGCCCTGTCTTGCGGACGAACCGTCGCATCCGGAGATCGATCGTGGTCGTCGGAGCCGCCCTCGCGCTGGTCGTCGGCGTTCCCCAGGTGGCCTTCGCGGCGCCACCCCCGGCCCTCCCCAGCCAGGCCGAAGCGATCGAGCTGACCTTCCAGCCGGCCTACGACTACGACACCGACGGCTGCTACCCGACACCCGCCATAGGCCCGGACGGAGTACTCAACGGCGGACTCAAGCCCACCGGCGCCCTCAACGGCAGCTGTCGGGACGCCTCGGACCTGGACAACACCAACGGATACTCCCGCTGGAAGTGCAACAACGGCTGGTGCGCCGTGCTCTACGCGCTGTACTTCGAGAAGGACCAGGCCGTCGCCGGCATCCCCCTCGGCGGCCACCGCCATGACTGGGAACACGTGGTGGTGTGGATCCAGGGCGACGAGGCGAAGTACGTCGCGACCTCCGCCCACGGCGACTTCGTCGTCCACGCGCGCGAGCAGATCCGCTGGGACGGCACCCACCCCAAGATCGTCTACCACAAGGACGGCGCCGGCACGCACTGCTTCCGCGCGGCGAACACCAACGACGATCCGCCCGAGAACCACCACCGCGCCTGGCAGTACCCCGCGCTCGTCGGATGGTCGGGCTACCCCGCAACCCTGCGGGACAAGCTCGGCCAGGCCGATTTCGGCAGCGCGCACTTCGGCCTGAAGGACGGAGCCTTCGCAGCGCACCTGGCGGAAGCCAGGCCGGCGGGCATCCCCTTCGACCCGAACCTGTAGACGGCTGCCTGCCGCCCGCCGACGCCTTCTCCGGCTCGGGCGGGCGGCGGCGTCAGCTGCCGGGTTCCGCGGCCGAGATCGCCGAGAGAGCGGACCCCGGGTCCTGTTCGACCGCGAGATCACCGAGGGTGACGACGCCGACGAGCTCGCCGTCCTCGGTCTCCACGGGCAGGCGCCGCAGCGCATGCCGGCGCATGAGATCGACGGCCTGGTCGACGTCGTCCCCGGGCCGGACGGTGACCAGCTCGGTGCTGCACACGGCCTGCACGGTGGTCTCCGCGGGATCCCGGCTCTCGGCGACGGCGCGGATGACGAGGTCCCGGTCGGTGAGGATGCCGCGCAGACGGCCCTCGTCGACCACGAGCACGTCCCCGATACCGGCGTCTCGCATGACGCGCGCGGCCTCGGCCAGCGACGTCAGCTTCTCGACGGCCACCGGCCGCTCGGTCATCACCTCGTGGACCTTTCGGGTCATGGCTCCTCCTGCCGCTGGAAGCCGCTCCTGCCGAGTGGCTACCCGTGCACCTCGGCCGTACGCGGGGCCGGCCCGTCATGGGCGAGCAGTCCCGCCGCACCGGGCGGCGTGTGGCGCTGCATGGCCGTGCGGAACGCGCTCATGCAGGGAACGCAATAGCGCTCAGCCGCTCCCTCGGACAGCAGCGCGGTGACGGTCTGGTCCGGAGCCAGGATGTAGCCGCACAGGGTGCCGGTGCCCGGCTCCTTGGCTATGACGTGCCAGAGCATTTCGGATCGGCCGGGGGTGGTCTCGGCGCGCATCTCGTACATGGGCGTGCCTCTCTGCCGTGTAAGCCGGGCGGGGGACGCCGGCCCGAGATCCATGAGAGGCCCCCTGGGCCGAAGAGGCCAACGGGCGTAGGCCAACCGGAGGAAAGAGGGGTGAGGCAGGTTTGGCGCCGGATTGAGCGGAGCCGTGTCAACTTTACTGCAAAGAGCCACATGAATGGTATCCCGGCCGGACACGGGATGAGCCGGTCGGCGTACACGTCACTGCGGACGGCCCGATACGTTCCTACGCTGGCTGAATGAGCATCAGATCCTCTGGGCGCAGAACCGGCTGCGGCGCGGCAGCTCTCGCCATCGGTGCGTCGGTCCTCCTCGCACCGCCGGCCGCGGGCCTCCAGCGAGCCGAACCACTGCCGCCCCGCCCCGCCCCGACCGTCAGCGCAGCCCTGTTGCACCGCTCGGGGACCCATGTGCGGCCGCGGCAGGGAGCGCCCGAGCTGCCGGACGACGTGTCCGCCCTGTCGTGGCTGGTGGCCGATGTCCGTACGGGTGAGGTGCTCGCGGCCCACGACGCGCACCGCCGCCTGCCGCCGGCCAGCACCCTCAAGACGCTCTTCGCCCTCACCGCGCTGCCCCGGCTGCCCGGGTCGGGCCGGCACACGGTCACCGACGCCGAGCTGGACGAGGTGGCGGACGGGAGCAGCCTGGTGGGTGTTTCCGCCGACCACACCTACCGGGTGGCGGATCTGTGGCGCGGCGTCTTCCTCAGCTCGGGCAACGACGCCGTGCACGTGCTGGCCGAGATGAACGGCGGCTGGAACGCCACGGCAGCGCAGATGCAGGCCAAGGCGCGCACCTTGGGCGCTCTGGACACCACCGTCGTCTCCCCGGACGGCTTCGACGCCGACGGTCAGGCTTCCTCGGCCTACGACCTCGCCGTCTTCGGCCGTACCGGCCTCGCGAACCCCGCCTTCGCCGAGTACGCGGCGACCGTCGACGCCCTCTTCCCCGGCGGCACCCGCAGCGACGGCAGCGCCACGTGGACGTACGGCATCGAGAACACCAACCGGCTGGTGACCGGCGAGGACGGGGTGGGCCGGTACCCGGGGATCATCGGGGTCAAGAACGGCTACACCTCGCAGGCGGGCTACACGCTGATCGCGGCCGCCCGCCGCGGCGGCCGCACCCTGCTGGTGACGGTGATGAACCCTCAGCGGAGCAGCGGGAACGCGGTGTATGAGGAAGCCGGGTCCCTGCTGGACTGGGGGTTCGCCGCCGCGGGCCGGGTGGACCCGGTCGGATCACTGCTCCCGCCGGCGGCGCCCGGGAAGCCGAGCGTCGGCGTCGTGGCGGCCCTCGCCACCACCCCGGACCGCCCCCAGCGCAGTGGCGACACCGCCTACGCCGTGTCGGCCGCGCTCCTCGCGGCGACCGGCCTCGCCGGGGCGGCCGTCCTGCGACGGCGCCGCACCCGCCGAAGCAGGCGGCCGGCCGAAGCTCGGACACACCTGCCCTGACGGGGAACGCCGCACGGGCCGCGGGAGGCTCCCGGGAGCGGGACGCGGGTAGGGCCGGGTCAGCGCACCATGCTCGCGTCCGCTTCCTGGTGCATGCCCCTGCACAGGGCCCAGACGACGAGGAGGTTGACCGCGATCAGCACCAGGGCCCACAAGGGGTAGTACGGCAGCCACAGGAAGTTGGCGATCGCGCCCAGACCGGCGACGGCGACACCGAAGAAGCGTGCCCACAAGGCTCCGCTGATCACGGCGCAGCCGGCGAGGATGAGGGCGATGCCCAGGATCAGGTGCACCCAGCCCCAGCCCGCAAGGCTGAACTCGAACACGTAGTGGCGCGTCGCGAGGAACAGGGCGTCCTTGGAGATGGCCGCGATCCCCTCGAAGAGCGCCATCACGCCGCCGAAGATCATCAAGGCTGCTGCCAGGACGGTGGTACCGGATGTGGGCGCATGCCAGGGACTCGGGTGCGCGTTGCCTGCTTGGGGTCTGCTGGCGTCACTGGCCATTTCGGTCTCCATGTGTCGCAGGGCCGGTCTGGCACGCCGGGACCGGCGGGATCCCCTGTTTCAGCGTGTCACGGCAGCCTCCCATCGGCATTCCGGCCCGGGCGCGCGGGCATGACGGAGCCCCGCGGTTTCACGGGGTCGCGCGCACGATGACGAGCGACCCTTCGTACGCGGGCCGCGTGCGCAGGTGGCCGAAGCGTTCGTCCCACGCCCCGGAGGCGAGGTCGTGGCGCAGCGTCCCGTCGAAGCGCTCGCGGACCCCGTCGTCGACGAAGCTCCAGGCGGAGCAGGCCTGGCGGGCCGCGGGGTCGAGGAGCATCTCGGGGCGGCCGTAGTACGCCTCGTTGCAGCCGTCCGTGCAGTCCAGGGGGATCGGTACGGTCTGGATGCTGCCCGTGCCGCCGAGGGCCCGGGCCAGGTCCTCGACGGGCGGGTACCGGCGGGCCTCGGTGTCGAGGACCTCGGGCGCGTACTCGTACAGCCAGAAGTCGCGTACGAGCTTCGGGTCGCAGGTCAGGACGAGGACCGGGCCGCGGGTCACGCGCCGCATCTCGCGCAGACCGGCCGTGACGTCGCTCCACTGGTGCACGCTGAACAGGGTCATCGCCCCGTCGAACTCGCCGTCCTCGAAGGGCAGGTCCTCGGCCAGGGCGTCGACGGCGCGGGCCAGGCGGGCCGGGCGCTGGGCGCGCATGGACTCCGACGGCTCGACCGCCGTCACCGAGCGGGCGGCGCTCTCGTAGGACCCCGCACCGGCGCCCACGTTGAGGACGGTCGCCGCGCCGTCCAGGGCCTCGGGGCCTGGTCGCGCTCCGCGGTGTCCATCAGGTACTGGCTCTGGCGGGCCGGCAGGGACTCGGCGAGGAAGGTTTCGTAAATCAACTGGCAAATGCTTGTTCATTCGACCAAGGAGCGCTCAGATGCGGCCCTGGTGGATGTGCTCTCCCATCCGCTCGTCGGTTGATCCGAAAACGCCGTCGGGAGAGCGCCCCCGCGCCCTTCGGACCGTACCGAGCCGGAGGGCAGGGGAGCCGGGTGGAGGGGAGGCGGCAGCGCGACGCTACGCCGTCCGGTCGGCGGGTGCCGGGCCGGGCACCCGGACCGTGATCAGGTCACCCACCCCCGCCACCTCGTTCAGCGACTGGGCCAGCGCCAGCAGCACCTTGCGCACGGTCTCGATCTCCGCCCGCAGCTCCTCCGCACGCGCCCAGCGCCGCTCGTGCGCGACCGGATCCACGTGGTCACCGCGCATCGCCTCGTGCGCGGTGAGCAGCGGGTGCCACCGGCTGAGCAGCGGCCGGATGGACAGGTTCAGGACGTTGACCGCCAGGACCCCGAACGTCACGTGCCCCGGCGGCACCCTCGGTGCGACGGCCGGCCCGTACCGCCGCAGGATCTCCCGCGTCGTCGCGAAGACCGTGTAGAGCGAGGACAGCGCCTCCCGCAACAGCCCCTCGTCCTCGCGTAATTCGACGACCGAGATCCGGGTGGCCAGTTCGACGTACAACTCCCATGCGGCCTCCCGCTCGGAGTCCACGGGTTCCCACACCCCGCTGATCTCGCCGACGAACGGGATCGACAGCTTGACCGTGATCTCCCGCGGACCCATGCCGCGGCTCCGGCGCCGTCCCAACCTCTGTCGCAAACTCATCCCCCGAACCTTCCCGGACTCGCAAGTTCCCATGCCACCCTACGAGTTGCACGCGTGCGCACAAGGGGAGTTCGGTCGAACCGGGGGGTCGGTCATGGACGGGCGCGAGTACAGACGTGACGCTTTCATCTCGTACAGCCATCAAAAGGACGTTCCGCTCGCCCAGGCGCTGCAACGGGGCCTGCACCGGCTCGCGCGCCCCTGGACACGCCGTCAGGTCGTCCGCGTGTTCCGCGACACCACCAGCCTGGCAGCCGCCAGTGATCTCGGCGCGGCCATCCTCGACGAGCTGGGCCAGTCCAAGTACTTCATCTACATCGCCTCGCCCGCGGCCGCCAAGTCGCGCTGGGTGCGTGCCGAGATCGAGTACTGGATCGAAAACCGCCCGATGGACCACTTCCTCATCGCCGTCAGCGACGGGACGATCGCGTGGGATCCGTACACCAACGACTGGGACTGGTCCCGTACGAACTGCCTCCCGGACGTGCTCCAGCGCAAATTCGCCAAGGAGCCGCTCTGGGTCGACCTCACCGCCGTCCGCAAGGCCGAGCGGTACTCCTTGCGCGACGCGCCGTTCCGTGATTCCGTCGCCGCTCTCCTGGCGCGCGTCCGCGGGCTCAGCAAGGACGAGGTCGACAGCGAGGACCTCCGTCAGCGCCGCACCGCGCTCCGCATGCTCCGCGGCGCGGTCACCGCCCTGTCCCTGCTCCTGGTGACGTCACTGATCGCCGGAGTCATCGCCTGGCAGCAGCGCAACGAGGCCCTGGCCCGCGCCCGTACGTCGGCTTCGCTGGCCCTCGCCGCCCGCGCGCTGGAGATGGCGGCCACCGACCCGCGCAGGGCCGCGCAGTACGCGCTGTACGCCTACGAGACCGAGCCGACCGGCGAGGCCGCCCAGGCCCTGGCCCGGGCGGTGGCGGCCAACGACAAGGTGTCACGGCACCTCCAGGGCGGAAACGAGGCGGTGGCCGAGTGGAAGAGCGCCGGCAACTTTCCCGCGACCAAGGTCGCGGTGAGCCAGGACGGCAGCACCATGGCCTACTACTCGGAGTTCGACGCCGACTTGAACGGCCAGGCGGCCACGCACGTCCACCTCTTCGACATCCGGGCCGGCAAGACCCTCGGAATCCTCCAGGGCGAGCGCTGGCCGCTCAGCGGCGGCCCGATCGAGCTGAGCGCCGACGGCCGGCTGCTGGCCAAGGCGATCTGGCCGAACCGGATCGAACTGTGGGATGTGCGCCAGGGCCAGTTGCTGCGGACCATCGCCGCGGGCAATCCCGACGAACTGTCCCGGGCCAGTATGGGATTCCGCGCCTTCGCGCTGTCCGCGGACGGCGGGAGGCTGGCCGCGGCCTTCCACTCCGGGTCCGTGCAAGAAGAGGTGCACATCGCGGTCTGGGACACGAGCACCGGCGCACCCGTCAGCCAAGGCCTCGCCGACAGCGCGTGGGTCGAGTTCGCCTTCCGTGACGAGAACCAGCTGCTCAAGGTCGACGGCAGCGTGAAAACCGTGCGCACCCTCGCCCTGGACAGCAACACCTGGAGCGAACCGCGAGCGCTTCCCGGATTCCCCCCGAGCGAGGACCGCGAGGGGGGTCTCCGGCTCACCCTTCTCTCGGGCGACGGGGACATGGCCTACGTGGGGGCTGACGACGGCTCGATCGGGCGGGCGAAGGACGGAGACACGGACGAACTCTGGGACCTGGCCGCAGGCCGGAAGCTGGCCAGCGTCCCGATGGGCGACATCCGCGAGACCGCCCTGCCCCGGGACAACAACGCGATGGTGGTGGGTGACGGCCAGCAGGGCGTGGCCCTGTACGACGCGGCCCTGCGCCGACGCCGGGTCCTCGGCTCCTTCGGGTTTCCGGCCCGGAGCATCGCGACGTCCGGCGACGGCACTTGGGTGGCTGCGGGCAGCGAGGACGGAGCGATATCCCTGTTCTCCACCGCGAGCCTCCAGGGTGGCGCCGACGTGCCGAACGAGGACCAGATCAAGGCCGCCGAGCTCACCCCCGACAAGCGGCTCGCCTTCCGCGGCAAGGACGACCGTACGGACCTCTGGTCCGTCACCGAAGAGGGCGTGCAGCGCCTCGGGCACATCAACACCGGCATCGTCCGCGACAACGTCACCAACGACTCCGTGGTCGCCAACGGGGACGGCACCCGGGTCGTGGTGGAGAAGGCGGGCGTCGTGACCCTCTGGGACCCGAAGACCGGATCCCGGGTGAGCACGGCGGGCGAGGACAACCCCGTGAACCTGCCGCTGTACTTCCTCCCCGACAACATCCACCTGGTGGGCGCGGGCAACGACGGAATCACCGTGACCGACACCAGGACCTGGAAGGTCGTCCAGGAGATCCCGGGCACCGGCTCCTTCGACGGGTCCTCCTTCAGCGGGGACCGCACGACTTTGGTGCTCAGCGACGCCGACAGGGAAGTCAAGGTCTTCCGGGTGTCCAAGGGGAACCGCCTCAAGCAGGTGCGCAAGACATCGATGAAGGGCGCCACCACCGTCAGCCGAAACGGCGACAAGGTCGCCACCATCGACGGTGACAACCGCATCACCATCCTGGACGTCGCCTCCGGACGGCTGGTCCAGAGCAGCGCGGTCGCCCTCAAGGGCGGCCAGCAGAGCGTCGTGTTCAACGGCGATTCCCGCTTCGTCGTCCAGGTCGTCGGGACGGGCCCGGACGCCACGTTCCAGTTCTGGGACGCGCAGACCGGGGAGTCGCGCGGCACCTGGGCCGTGGAAACACAGGTCGTCGGTGCCAAGGACACCGTGGAGATGTTCACCGCCCCCGGCGGCGCGGTCCTCACCTTCGGCGCCGACGGATCCCTGATGCGCCGCACCATCGACATCGCGGCCTGGCGCCAGACGCTGTGCAAACTCGTCACCGACCCGCTCCCCGTGGCCGAGTACGACCGCTACCTGAACGGTCTGGCCGTCTCCGCGCCCTGCCGCCCGCAGACCGGGGCGTAGCGGGTGGAACGCGACGCGTTCATCTCGTACAGCCACCGGCGGGACGTTCCGCTGGCCAAGGCCCTCCAGGACGGCCTGCACGATCTGGCCCGCTCGTCGATCCTGCGCCGCCCGGCGGTGAAGGTCTTCCGGGACACCACCAGCCTCGCCGTGAACAGCGACCTCGGCGGGGCGATCACGGCGGCGCTGGGGAGCTCCAGGTACTTCATCCACCTGGCCTCACCCGAGGCCGCCGCCTCCCGCTGGGTCCGCGAGGAGATCGCGTACTGGCGTGCCAACCACCCCATGGACCACTTCCTGATCGCGCTCAGCGGGGGCGTGATCGTCTGGGACGACGCCCTCGGCGACTTCGACTGGACGCTCACGACCGCCCTCCCGGACACCTTGCGGGGCGCGTTCGCGGCCGAGCCGCTGTGGGTGGACCTCAGGAGCTTCCGCGAGGCCGGCACGCGCTCCATGGAGGCCGGCGAGGAGTTCCGCGACAAGGTCGTCACCATCGGCGCCCGGCTCCACGGCAAGAACAAGGACGAGCTGGACAGCGAGGACCTGCGCAAGCAGCGCAAGGCGGCCGGCTTCCGCAACAAGATGGTCTCCTCGCTCGCGGTGGCCCTCGTACTCGCCCTCACCGCCGCCGTCATCGCCTGGCAGCAGCGGGGCGAAGCCCTCGACCGCGCCCGTACCTCCGCGTCCCAGGCGCTTGCCGCCCACGCCCTGGACGTGGCCGACGCCGATCCGCGCAAGGCCGCCCAATTCGCCCTGTACGCAGCCGCGGTCGAGCCGACGGGGGAGTCCGCCCAGGCACTCGCCCGCGCGGTGGCGGCCAACGACAACGTGGCACGACACCTCCAGCGCGGTTCGGAAGCCGTGGCCAACCACCGGACCCACAGCACCTTTCCGGCGACGGAGGTGGCGATCAGCCACGACGGGAGCATGCTGGCCTACTACTCGGACTTCGACGCCGAGGAGCCCTCTCCGGCGGAGAACCACGTCCACCTCTACGACATCCGCGCGGGCAAGGAGCTGCCGAGCCTCCACGGCAAGACCTGGCCGCGCAACGGCGGCGGCCTCGCGTTCAGCTCGGACGGCCGGATCCTCGCCGTCGAAGCCCCCTACAACCGCATCGAGGTGTGGGACGTCCACAGCCAGAAGCTGATCCGGACGGTCACCGCGAGCGAGGCCGAGGACTTCGCCAACGCCTTCGTGGGCCTGCGCGGCTTCGCCTTATCCGGAGACGGACAGCGGCTGGCCGCCGGCTACTACACGAGGCCTTCCCCGGAGGGGGAGTACACGTTCCACCTCGCCGTCTGGGACACCGCGAGCGGCGGGCTCCTCACGGCGGAGCCCGCCGCCCGGGAGACCCTCGCCCTCGACTTCGACGGCGCGAACCGGTTGAACGTCCTCGACTTCCGGGCCGGTACGCTACGCACCTTCGCCCGAGACACCGACTCCTGGAGCGCGCCGCGCGAGATTCCCGGCTTCCCCCGCGGGGAGGGGACGTTCGCCACCTTGTCGGACGAGGGGACCAGGGCCTACATCGCGGCTGACCACACAGGCGCGAACAAGGCGGAGGTCTGGGACGTCGTCAAGGGACAGCGCCTGTCCACCGGCGCGGCGGACGGCCCGGAAGCCGTCCGGCCCAATGGCGCGGGCGGAGCCCGGTTCGCGGCGGCCGACCGTCAGGCGGTGTCCGTGTACGACGAGGCGCTCGGCCGCCGCCGCACCCTCGGCGCCTTCGCCTGGCCGGTGCGGAGCCTGTCGGCTTCGCGCGACGGGCAGTGGGTGGTCGCGGGAGCGCAGGACGGGGCCGTGTCCCTCTTCTCCGCCACGAGCACGCAGCGCGGCGCTCCCGTCCCGAACGAGCAGCAGGTGAAGGCCGCCGAACTCACCGGCGACAAGCGGCTCGCCGTCCGCAGCGCGGCGGGCGGGACGGACCTGTGGACCGTCGACTCCCACGGCGTCCGGCGGCTCGGACGCATCGGCGTGGAACTCGTCCGGGACAGCAGCCGCGAGGACACGGTGGTCGCCTCGGGCGACGGCACCCGCGCGGTGGTGGGGCAGCAGGGCGCGCTGTCCGTCTGGGATCCGCGCAGCGGGAACCGGACCGGGTCCGCGCCGGCCGGCGGCCCCGAGCTCGTCCCGCTGGCCTTCCTCCCCGACGGCCTCCACATCGTGGCCACCACCGAAGCGGAGCTCCAGGTGATCGACACCCGGTCCTGGGAGGTCCGCCAGTCCCTCCCCTTCGACCACGGGACGCCGGGCTCCTCGGCCGTCAGCGCGGACCGCACGACACTGGCCCTCCTGAGCGGCTCGGCGGTCTCCGTCTGGCGGTGGACGGGGGAGAAGCGGCTGGAGCGCGTACGCGAGGGCACGACGGAACAGACCACGTCGATGCGGGCCACCGTGAGCAGCCACGGGGAGAAGGTGGCCGTGGTCGACGACGACTTCCGGATCACCCTGATCGACGTCGCCACGGGCCGGACCGCCCACGCCACGGCCGGGTCCCAGGCCGTGCGGGGCAAGGTGCTCTTCAGCCAGGACTCCGAGATCCTCGTCCAGCCCTTCGACAGCGCCCTGGGATCGGGCCTCCAGTTCTGGGACGCGGACTCCGGGGAACGGAGCGGCAGCTGGGCCCTGGAGGGCCGCGGCGCCGGCGCGGGAACACCCGAGGCGGATGCCTTCGCCGCTCCCGACGGTACCGTTCTGGCCTTCGGCCCCGACGGCGCCCTCGTCCGCCGCACCATCGACCTGGCCGCCTGGCGCGGGATCCTCTGCACGGTGGTCCCCGACCCCCTCCCCAAGGCCGAACGCGACCGCTACGCCAAGGACCTGGACGTCGAGGCGCCCTGCCCGGGGGACAGCCCCTAAGTCCCTAAGCCCCTAAGGGGTGTCCTGCCGGGCGAATCGCGCGCCGTCCCAGGCGAAGGAGCGCCGCACGCGCTGAGAGGGGCAGCACATCGGTTCGCCCTGGCCGTAGGACACGAGGTCCACCGTCACGGTTCTGCCGGAGAACGAGAGCCCGCCGGCAACCCGCAGGCCCCGGCCGTTGATCCGCTCCTCGGCACTGACGAGTACGGCGAGGCGCCGGGGCGCTTCCGGCGAGGAGGAGCCGTCGAACACCTCCACCTGCTCGGGCCAGGTGGAGGCCCTGTGGACGCAGTCGAACGTGACGAAGGCGTCGGGGACGCCCGTGCCGCGGACGTCGGCGAACCGGGTGTCCAGGATCTCGATGCCCTCGTTGCCCGCGGCGAGGCAGTCGATGTCCTTGATCACGTTGCGCCAGTCCGTACCGGCGAGGCCTTTGGAAGGCGGAGAGGCCGGCGGCTTCTGCGGGGTGCCGGGGCGGGTGGTCCGCGACGGCGGGACGCTGGGCGGGGGAGCTTCCTCGGGGGGAATGCCGGGCGCGGCCGTGCTGGGGGAGGCGCCGCGGGTGGCCTCGGTGGGGGAGGCGCCCGGTCGCCGATCGCCGGCCTTGGGCGATCCGCCGCATCCGCCGATCAGCACGCCCGAGCAGAGCAGCAGCGCGGCGAGGGACCGTAATCGGCGGTAGGGGCGGTGCGGGGCGTGGAACTGGGTGCGCGTCATGGTGCGCTCGCTTCCGTCGGTCGGGGCTGGAGCGGCAGGACGGGGTAGTCGCGGATCTCGGAGGGGCGGGAGCAGACCTCGGCGGCGGCCCCGCTGACCCCGCTGAGACCGAGGGTCGTGCGTGTCCGGTGCAGGGCCTCGTCGACCAGGCGGCAGATGTCGCGTTCGGTCCGGCCCCGCCACAGCCGTACGGCCCGGTCCTCGCCCCCGCTCACCAACTGGGTGCCGTCGGGGGACCAGCTCAGGGCGGTGACTCCGGAGGAATGCGCGGCCTCCCGCTGCTGGACGAGCACGCCGGTGCGCGGCTCCCACACCTGGATCGAGCCGGAGCCGTCCCCGGCGGCGAGCCGGGTGGAGTCCGGGGACCAGGCCAGCGCCTCGACCCTGCTGTCACCGGCCTTGACCGGGGCGGAGGCCGGCCGGCCCGTGGCGCCGTCCCAGAACCGGATGGTGCCGTCCACACCGCCGACGGCGATGCGCCTGCCGTCCGGGGACCAGGCCATGCTCCGGGCCGGACCCGGCGGCGGCTGTGGGGCCGGACCCCAGGGCTGTCCGTCGTCCGCGTTCCACAGGTGCAGCGATCCGTCGGCCAGGACGGCGGCCAGGCGCCGGCTGTCGGGGGACCAGGCCACGGACCTGACTTCCAACGTCGGCTGGGCCGCCGACTCGGCGCTCACGGCGGCAGGCCGCGGCTGCTTCGGCGTCAGCTGCCCGGTACCGACGTCCCAGACGCGCACCTCACCGTGCTGCGTCCCGGTGGCGACCCGGGTGCCGTCCGGCGCCCAGGAGGCGCTGATCGAACCCCCGCTGCCCCACCAGGGCCGGTCCGGATCCGTACCGTCGGCGGTCGGCCACGTACGGACACCGCTCCCGCTCACCCGCAGCAGCCGGCGGCCCTGCGGATCCCAGACGATGGTCTGGACGAGGTCCTTGGGGTCGCGCCGCGGCTGCGGGCTGCCGGGAACGGGCTTCCCCGTGCGGGAGTCCCAGATCCACACGGTCTCGCCCCCGTTGCCACTGGCGGCGATGTGGTGCCCGTCCGGCGACCAGGCAACGGCGCCGACGGCGTCCGTGAGACCGATCAGGCCCGTGTCGCGCGGAGGCGCCGGTGCGACCTCCCACAGGCGCAGTACCGAGGTCTGGGGTCCGTTGGAGTCGTCGAAGGCACTGCCCTTGAGGAACGCTCCCGTGAGGTACCGGCCGTCGGGGGACCAGGCGAGCTCGCTGGTCAGGGACAGCTTGCTGTCGCGGGCGAGCGCGGGGCCCACGGCGCCGCGGGTGTCCGGGTCCCACAGCCGGACGGTCCCCGCCAGGTCGGCGACGGCGACCCGCGTCCCGTCGGGCGACCAGCTGATCTCCCGGATCTTGTTGTCGGTTCCTCCCGCCGGCGAGGCCGCCACCTGCCCCGTCTGCGCGTCCCACCACTCGATCACCCCCTTGCTCCCGGTGGCGATGCGGCGGCCGTCAGGTGACCAGGAGAGCGCGTCGACCTCACGGTCCCGCGCCCCGGACCACACCAGCGCGCCCCGGCTCACGTCCCAGACGCGGATGCCCGTCACACCGACAGCGGCGAGCCGTCCACCGTCGGGCGACCAAGCCAGCCTCAGGATGTGCGTCCTCGAATCGGGCAGCGGATTCCCGAGCGGTCGGCCGGTCCGGATGTCCCACGGCCTGATCCCGCCCTCCTTCGAACCCGTGGCGAGCGCTGCCCCACCGGGGGAGAGGGCCATGGGGTACAGGAAGCTGTGGTCCACGGGGAGCGGTCCCGCGGTCACCTCTCCGGAGACGGCGTCGCGTACGACGTACCCTCCGTCGTTCGACCCCGCATCACCGTGCAGCACCGTCAGCAACGACCGGCCGTCCCGGCTCCATCGGACGGGATGGGCCTTGAAGTCCCCGGGGACGGGTGGCGCCGGCCCCCGGTACGGGACGACCGTACGCGCGTCCCGCACGGTCCAGCGGTCCACCGCGCCCTCGTCGTCGGCCACCCACACCTGCGAGCCGTCGGCGGTCCAGCGCAGGGAGACGGTCGGAGAGACGCGGTCGGGCCGTTCGAAAGTCGTCTCCCCGACCAGCCGGGCGCCCCACGAGTCCAGTCTGTTCAACGCGTCGCCCAAGGCGCGGCGCGCCTCGGGGCGGGCCGGAGTCACGCGCTGCTCGGCCGCGAGGGCGAAGGCCAGGGAGGCGAAGGGATCGGACGCGTTCCGGGACTCCGCCGCGTACTGGCGCAATTCGGCCAGGGCGGTCTGCTTCTGGGCCGTGTCCCGCTGCCGCACGGCCGTTACGGCGGCGAAGCCGGCGATGGTGGTGAGCGCGGCGAGTACGGCGATGGTCAGCCGCACGTAGCGCCGGGTCCGACGGTTCTGGCGGACGTCCTCTCCGATGAGGCGGTCCTTGTCCGCGCCGTGCAGCGGAGCGGCCAGATAGGCCACCGCCGTCCGGAATTCCGGGTCGCGCAGCGACAGCTCCCCCCGGGCGCGGGCCCAGCCGAGGAGCACCGCATGGGGTTCCTCGTGGAAGTGTCCCGACAAGGACCTGGGCAACGCGGTCGTGAGCTGCCAGTCGAAGTCGCGCCCCAGCGCGTCCCACGCCATCCCGGGCAGGTGTCCGGCGCCGTCGGCAGGGGGATCGGTGAGGACGATCAGCAGGTTGTCGACGCCCCGGTGGGTGCACCAGTACTCGATCTCCCGCCCGACCCAAGGCGCCCGGGCCGAGTGCTCGCCGGCCAGGAGGATGAGGAAGCGGGAGCTGTCCAGCGCCTGCTGGATGGAACCCCACAGCCGTGAGCCGGCCGCCAGACTGCCCTCGTCCCGGAACACCCGCAGGGCGCGCAGCCGGTACCAGGGCTTGGCGAACGTGTGCAGTCCGTGCTGGAGGGCGACGGCCAGGGCGTGATCGGTCGCCCTGCTGTACGAGATGAACGCGTCGTAGGCGAAATGCCCGTCCGGGACCGCGGGGCCGGTCGCGTCGGCCGTGCGGCGTCGCGCCGCGGAACGAGCGATCCTCACCACGCACACGCCCCCCGGCACGTTCCTGTAGTGGCCGACCGGCCTGCGACTCGGAAACCAGCCTGGCAGAGAACGCCGCTGACGGGGAGGGCAATGGAACTCCTGTCTGGATCTGTCTCGAACCTGTCGGCCTCCGGACCGGGCAGGGCGCGAAATGTGAAGACCCCGCGTGAACCCTGTGAGGGGTTCGCATCGCCCTGCCGGTTCATCTTCGGCGCATCCCTCATAACGGCGTGGCGAACGGCTTGTGGCATCGGTCGAACTCATTGGTAACTCACTTGCGAAACCCGAGTTCCTGCCCGGTGCGCTGTCCTGACCAGCCGGAATCCGGCACGGTGCGGCCGGTCGTGGACCGCGTTCGGCGATTTCCGCGGCCGGGGTATGGTCTAGCGCGTTCGGAGGCCGGGACGCCGTCGCGCGCCAAGTGCGGGACGTACCAACAGCTTTGAAGGGAACGGTGGGAATCGCGGGCGAACCCGACTGGGAAAGGGAATTCGGGGCACACTCGGACCCCGTATGCGCAGACCGACCGAAAGACGTTCGAGGCGAGGCAAACCGATGGATGCTCCGACCAACACGTCGGCCGATGGCCGCAGCTCCGGCGGAGAAACGAGGGACGGAGGCTGGTTCGGCCGAAGCCCGCGCAGCGGAACGAGCGGGTCCGGGCAGGATCGCCACGACGCGGAGGACCGAATACCCACCCGCCCGGTGACGGCGATACGCCCCGTGGGCAGCGGTGCCGACAGGAGCCGTCCGGCTCCCGATCCGTCGGCACCCGCGCCGGCTCCCCAGCCGCCGGCCGACGAGGCGCCGGCTCCCGCGCCGGTCGCCGGGCCGCCCGCGCCGGTCGTCGAGCCGCCCGCGTCCGTGGTCGAACCGCCCCCGCCCGTCGCCGGGCCGCCCGCCGGCCAGCAGCCCGCGCCGGCCCCGGAGGCGCCGCCCAGACCCGCCCCGGCCCCCGCAGCGCCCGAAGACACCTCCGACGGCGCCCTGCTGCGCCGCACCATGGCCGAGATCGAGCCGATCGCCGACAAGGTCACCTCGTACTTCTACGCGCTGCTCTTCGTCCGGCACCCCGGCCTGCGCGACCTCTTCCCCGCCGCGATGGACACCCAGCGCGACCGCCTCTTCAAGGCGCTGCTCACCGCCGCGACGCACGTGGACGACGCCGCCACGCTGACCGAGTACCTGACCCATCTCGGCCGCGGGCACCGCAAGTACGGCACGCTCCCCGAGCACTACCCGGCCGTGGGGGAGTGCCTCATCGGCGCGCTCTCCCGCTACGCGGAGCGGAGCTGGGGTCCGCGGACCGAGGCCGCCTGGGTGGGCGCGTACACCGCGATCTCCCAGATCATGATCGACGCCGCGGCCCGGGACGAGCTGCGCGCCCCCGCCTGGTGGCAGGCGGAGGTGGTCGCCCATGAGATGCGTACCCGGGACATCGCGGTCGTGACGGTCCGGCCCGACCAGCCCTACCCCTTCCTCGCCGGGCAGTACGCCGCCGTGGAGACCCCCTGGTGGCCGCGCGTCTGGCGGCACTACTCCTTCGCCTCGGCGCCCCGCTCCGACGGCCTGCTCTCCTTCCACGTCAAGGCCGTGCCGGCCGGCTGGGTCTCCAACGCCCTCGTGCGGCGCGCCCGCCGCGGGGACGTGATCCGGCTCGGGTCCCCCGCCGGATCCATGACCGTGGACCACAGCACCGACCACGGGCTGCTGTGCCTCGGCGGCGGTACCGGCATCGCGCCCATCAAGGCCCTGGTCGAGGACGTGGCCCGGCACGGCCGCCGGCGTTCCGTCCAGGTGTTCTACGGGGCCCGCCGCGACCACGACCTGTACGACATGGACACGATGCTCCGCATGCAGCGGTCGCACCCCTGGCTCTCGGTCCGGTCCGTCGTCGACGACGGCTCCGCCGCCGACCTGGGCGCCCGGCTCCCGGATGCGGTGTCCCAGTACGGTCCGTGGCACACCTACGACGCGTACCTCTCCGGCCCGCCCGGGATGATCCGCCGCGGAGTCGACACCCTCGTGGGCATCGGCATGCCCGCCCACCGCATACGGCACGACTCCATCGAGGAACTGGTCGGGGCAGGGAATTGAGCACATCCGAACAGACCGGTCACCGGCAGGCCGCGCCGGTCCGGACCGCACGTCCCGGCAGCCACGGCGAACATCTGGTCCAGCAGCGCACGGGCACCGCCGAGCGCGCCGACAAGTTCTATGCCGAACAGGTCCTCGACCGGCTCAACACCCGTATGCGGGAGTTCGTGGCACGCCAGGAGATGTTCTTCCTCGCGACCGCCGACGGACGCGGAGACTGCGACAACACCTTCCGCGCCGGCCCGCCCGGCTTCCTCCACGTCCTGGACGAGCTCACCCTCGCCTACCCCGAGTACAGGGGCAACGGCGTACAGGCCAGCCTGGGCAACATCGAGGAGAACCCCCGCGTCGGCATCCTCATGATGGACTTCCTCCGGGACCGCATCGGCCTCCACGTCAACGGCAGGGCGCGGATCGTCGCCGACGAGGACATGCGCCGCGCCCACTCCGGGCTCGCGGTCGACCCCGTGCCCGGCCGCCGCGCCCGGGTGTGGGTGGAGATCACCGTCGAAGAGGCGTACATCCACTGTTCCAAGCACATCCCCCAGCTGCAGAAGGTGCCGCTGCACGGCCCCGACCGGGCGTGGGGAACGGACGACTTCAAGCGCAAGGGCGGCGACTTCTTCGGAGCCGCCGCCGAAGCGCCGGAGCGCGGTCCCTTCATGCCCCCGCCCCGCGCGGACACGGCGGCGTGGCGGGCGGAGGCCGAGCGGGTCCTGGAGAGGGCCGAGCAGCGCTGCACCGGGACCGGGGAGCGGACGTTCACCGGCTGGTTCAGGAGCCGCTCGGCAGGGCCCTGAGGAACCGGCTCCCGACACCGCCGGGGCGGTCCTCAGGGCGCCGGACCGCCTCCGGGATCGGCCGATGGAGGGTCGGGCTGGGTGGTGGCCCGGCCGGCGACCGGATTGACGCCCGGTCTTCGGGACACAAGCGCGGCGTGCTGAAGATACTTCTGGTCGCCCTGCCCGGATCACTCGCAGCGGGCGCCGCCGTCGCCGCCCTCCGGGCCTCTCCCTGGTGGTGGGCCGCGGCCGCCCCGCTGCTGCTGATCGCGCTGGTGGCCGCGCACGACCTCGTACAGCGCCGGCATTCCGTACTGCGGAACTACCCGCTGCTGGGGCATCTCCGGTTCGCGCTGGAGGCGCTGCGGCCGGAGCTCCAGCAGTACTTCATCGAGCGGAACTTCGACGGCCGCCCCTTCGACCGCGACACGCGCAGCATCGTCTACGAGCGGGCCAAGGGCACCGACGCCGAGGAGCCGTTCGGCACCGAGCGGGACCTGTACCTGGCCGGCAGCGAATACCTGACCCCGTCCATGGCCCCGCGGCCGGTGCGCACCGATCCGCCCCGGGTCCGGATCGGCGGGCCCGACTGCACCCGGCCCTACGACATGGCCCTCCTCAACATCTCGGCGATGAGTTTCGGCTCGCTGTCCGCCAACGCCGTACTGGCCCTCGACACCGGCGCCCGGCTGGGCGGCTTCGCCCACGACACCGGTGAGGGCGGCCTGTCGGAGTACCACCTGCGACCCGGCGGGGACCTCGTCTGGGAGATCGGCACCGGCTACTTCGGGTGCCGTACGGCCGAAGGGGACTTCGACGAGCGGCAGTTCGCCGAGAAGGCGGCGCACGCACAGGTCAAGTGCGTGTCGCTGAAGATAAGCCA
Organism: Streptomyces sp. NPDC028314; assembly: GCF_055565795.1. Lineage (NCBI taxonomy): Bacteria > Bacillati > Actinomycetota > Actinomycetes > Kitasatosporales > Streptomycetaceae > Streptomyces > Streptomyces sp. NPDC028314. Next base: position 746,510 of record NZ_JBVHTP010000001.1, on the reverse strand, counting down.
GGGCGCCAAACCCGGCATCGGCGGGGTGCTGCCGGGAGCCAAGGTGAACGCGGAGATCGCGAAGGTGCGCGGCGTCCCGCAGGGCGAGACCGTGATCTCGCCGCCCTTCCACCGCGTCTACTCCACGCCCCGCGAGCTGGTGCGCTTCCTCGGCCGGATGCGCGAGCTGGCCGACGGCAAGCCCGTCGGGTTCAAACTGTGCGTCGGCTCGCGCCGCGAGTTCCTCGCCGTGTGCAAGGCCATGCTGGAGGAGGACATCACGCCCGACTTCATCGTCGTCGACGGCGCGGAGGGCGGTACGGGCGCCGCGCCGCTGGAGTTCGCCGACAATGTCGGCCTGCCGCTGGGCGAAGGGCTGATGACGGTGCACAACGCCCTCGTGGGCGCCGCACTGCGCGACCGCATCCGGATCGGGGCCAGCGGCAAGGTCGCCACCGGCGGCGACCTCGTCAAACGCCTGCTCCAGGGCGCCGACTACACGAACGCCGCCCGCACGATGATGTTCGCGATCGGCTGTATCCAGGCCCAGCGCTGCCACACCAACACCTGCCCCGTCGGAGTCGCCACCCAGGACGCGCGGCGCGCCCGCGCGCTCGACGTCGGGGACAAGTCGCAGCGCGTACAGCGCTACCAGAAGGCAACGGTCAAGAGCGCCCTCCAGATCATGGCGTCGATGGGAGTCGACGACCCGCGCGACCTGCACCCGCACATGCTGCTCCAGCGAGTGGACCCGCACACGGTCCGCTCCTACGCCGAACTGTACGAATGGCTCACCCCCGGACAACTGCTCGCATCACCGCCCGAGGGCTGGGCATCCGACTGGCAGGCGGCCGATCCCGACCGCTTCACCCGCTGACACGGCCACCCGCACCGAGGGGCCGCACCCGAGACCGAAGGGCACTCCTGTGGCACGCACCGTCGCCCACGTGATCGTCGACGCACTCAAGGAATTGGGTGTCCGGCACGTCTTCGGCGTCGTCGGAGACGCCTTGAACCCGCTGACCGACGCGATCCGCACCACGGACGACCTCGACTGGGTCGGCTGCCGGCACGAAGAGGCCGCGGCCTTCGCCGCGGGGGCCCAGTCCCAGCTCTCCGGAACCCTCGGCGTGTGCATGGGAACCGTGGGACCGGGCTCCGTGCACCTCCTCAACGGGCTGTACGACGCGGCGAAGAGCCGTACCCCCGTCCTCGCGATCTGCGGGCAGGTGCCCCTCGCCGAGATCGGCAGCGACTACTTCCAGGAAGTCGACAACGACCTGCTCTTCCGTGACGTGGCCGTCTACCGCGCCACCGTCACCTCGCCCGAGCAGATGCCCCGCATGCTCGAATCCGCCGTACGCGCGGCCTTCAGCCAGGGCGGAGTGGCCGTCCTGACCGTCCCCGGCGACCTGGGCGACCAGGAACTGGGCGACGACCGCCCGACGCGCTTCGCCCTCGACCGCGCCGTCACCCGACCCGACGAACCCGCCCTGGCCGAGGCCGCCGAACTCCTCAACGCCGCCTCCCGCGTCACCCTGCTGGTCGGCCGCGGGGCACGCGACGCCCGCGCCGAGGTGCTCCGCGGCGCCGAACTGCTCTCCGCCCCGATGGTGCTCACGCTCAAGGCGAAGGAGGGCTTCGAGGACGACAACGCCTTCCAGGTGGGCCAGACCGGCCTGATCGGCAACCCCGCCGCCGCCCACGCGCTCGACAGCGGCGACGCGCTCCTCATGCTGGGCACCGACTTCCCGTACCGCGACTGGTACCCGAAGGACTGCAAGGTCGTACAGATCGACAGCCGCGAGGAGCACCTGGGGCGCCGGGTCCCCGTGGACGTGGGCCTCGCGGGCGACGTCGGAGCCACCCTGCGGGCCCTGCTGCCGCTGCTGAAGGCGGCGCCGGACCGCACGCACCTGGACGAGGCCCGTGAGCGGTTCGCGCACTGGCAGGAAGGCCAGCAGCGGCTGGCCGACCCGGAGCACGAGCACCGCTGGACCGGCAGGCTCCGAGCGGCTCTGGACAACCGAGACCACCAGATCCGCCCCGAGGCACTGGCCGCCGCCGTGGACCGCCACGCCGCCGACGACGCCGTCTTCACCTCCGACACCGGAATGGCCACCGTCTGGCTCTCCCGCTTCGTCACCATGCGCGGCGCCAGGCGGCTGATCGGCTCGTACAACCTCGGCTCGATGGCCAACGCCATGCCCCAGGCGCTCGGAGCCCAGCTCTGGGCACCCGACCGGCAGATCGTCGCCTTCTGCGGTGACGGCGGACTGAGCATGCTGCTCGGCGACCTCATGACGATCAAGACGTACCAGCTGCCGGTGAAGCTCGTCGTCTTCGACAACCGCCGCCTGGGCATGGTCAAACTCGAACAGGAACAAGCCGGCCTGCCCGAATTCGGTACGGAACTCGACAACCCCGACTTCGCCGCCGTCGCCACGGCCCTCGGCCTGACCGGGATCCGGGTCACCGATCCGGCAGACCTCCAGGACAGCGTCCGCCGCGCGTTCGAGACCCCGGGGCCGGTCCTGCTGGACGTGCTCACCAACCCCGAGGAAGTGGCCGTCCCGGGCAAGCCGACCGTGTCCCAGGGCTGGGGCTTCGCCATCGCCAAGGTCAAGGAGATCCTGCCGAGCCGGGAAGGCTGACCGCGACAGCGGGGGGACGAAGCCGTCTGAGGGGGACGGGGCGGGGTAGTCGCTGAGGCAGGTACCACCGAAGGAGGACACGATGACAGGTCAAGACAAGTCCCGGCGCCACCCGAGGACCACCCCGGCCGAGGCCGAGGGCGAGAGCGGTGACCGCGAGGCCCGGCAGCAGGCGGACGACGCCGTGGTCCGGGGTACGGGCAAGGGCGCGGGCGACGGCGAAGCGGATGACGGCGGCCACGCCGCCAAGCGGCAGCGCCCGGGGATCGGCCGGGAGGAGCAGGCCCGCCCCGAGCGCTGACGGCCCCCGCTCACGGCCCGCGCATGCCGCCCCTCACCCGGCGGCGACCGGGGGGTCCGGGATCTCCCGGCGCAGCACCGGGGCGATCTCGGACTGGAACAGTTCGAGGGAGGCGCGGTGCCGGTCGGCGCCCAGGGGGCCCGCGTCGGCCTGGAGGTGCAGCACGGTGTGCCCGAGCCGCTCGTGGTAGCGGTGCACCTTCTCGATCACTTGCTGCGGGCTGCCGATCAGGGCCGAGCTGCGCTCCACGAAGTCCTCCAGCGTGGGGAAGACCGGCGCGACGCCCAGCTGCCGCTGCGCGGCGAGGTAGCCCTCGAAGGCGGGCCGGAAGGCCTTCACCGCCTCCTGCGAGGTACGCGCCGCGTGGTAGCCGGCGGTGCCCGCGCCGACCGTCGCCAGGGCGGGGTCGTGGCCGTGGTGCTCCCAGCGCTCGCGGTAGTACCGCACCAGCTCGGCGTACGGCTCCACCGGGTGGCTGACGTTCGCCGAGAACAGCGGGTCACCGTAGCGGGCCGCGAGCTCCACCGACTCCCGGCTCGTCGCACTGCCGTGCCAGATGCGGACGGGCTCCCCCAGGGGCCGGGGGAGCACCTCGGCGGCGGACAGCGCGGGCCGGTGGCGCGGGGTCGCCGTCACCTTGTCCTCGCGCCAGATCCGGCGGAACAGCTCGTAGCCCTCCGCGTTGCGCTCCCACTGGTCCTCGGTGCTCACCTGGAACAGCTCGCGCTGCGCGGAGCCGTTCCCCTTGCCGATGATCAGCTCCAGGCGCCCGTCGGAGAGGTGGTCCAGCGTCGCGTAGTCCTCGTACGCCCGCACCGGGTCCAGCAGGCTCAGCGTCGTGACGGCGGTGAACAGCCGGATCGTGCGGGTCAGCGCGGCGATGTGGCTGAGGACCACCGGCGGCGAGGACGAGAGGTACGGCCGTTCGTGCCGCTCGCCCACCCCGAACCCGTCGAATCCCAGCTCCTCCGCCAGCAGCGCGCTGTCGACCACCTCACGGAACCGCTCCCGGGTCGGTTTCGCACGTCCCGTCGTCGGGTCCGGTGCATTGGCGATGAGGGTGATGGCCAGGAACTTCACGGCACCTCGTATTCCCGAGCGTTCTCAAATTCTCCATTTCTCCGAAAAACGCTACGGCGGACCGATGCCGTGAACAACGCCGTGAGTGTGAAAGTAATTTGACAGCATTGTTGCGCCGCAATGTTCAGCCCGGTACCCGCACCGCCAGGAAGGAAGGGCTGCGGCGCAGCGTGAAGCCGAGCGACTCGTAGAGGCGGATGGCGGGGGTGTTGGCAGCGGTCGTGTGCAGGAAGGGCACGTCACCGCGACCGCGGATACCGGCGGCCACGGCGCGCACGAGCCGGGTGGCCAGCCCGCCGCCCCGGTGTTCCGGGTGCGTGCACACGGCGCTGATCTCCGTCCACCCGGGCGGCCGCAGCCGTTCCCCGGCCATCGCCACGAGCCGTCCGCCCCGCCGGATGCCGAGGTACGCACCCAGCTCGACGGTCCGCGCCAGGAACGGCCCCGGCCGGGTCAGCGCGATCAGCTCCAGGATCTCCGGAACGTCCGCCGGCCCCAGCCGGACCGCCTCCGGGTCGGCCTCGGCGCGCAGCGAGGTGTCGATCAGCTGGACACCGGGGACGGAGTCCACGACCGCCCATCCCTCCGGGACGGTGAGCACCCCCGAGACCCCGGTCACGGCACCCGGCCCGGCGAGCGCGGCCAGGTCCTCCCAGGAGCGCGGGTCGGCCGGGTCGGCGAGGGCCGCGAAGGGGGCCACGTCCGACGGGTAGCGGGCGGCACGGGAGCCGGAGTTGCCGCCGGTCACGGCGAAGCGGGAGTGCGGGCCGGACAGGGCGGCCCAGACCGGGTTGTCGAGGACGTGCCGGTCGAGGGCGTGCCCGTCGAGGAGGCGCCCGTCGAGGGGGTGTCCGTCGGGAACGTGCTGGTCGAGGGCGTGGGGCTGCGAGCGCGTCATGGGAGCCGTCCCTGGTCAGGAGTTGTTCAGCGGCAGGCCGGGCGGGTTGACCTCGGAGGTGGCGACGGCCTCGGCGGACAGGTTCCAGGCCGCCAGCACCTGCCCGTACTGTCCTTCCTTGATCAGGTGGTTGATCGCCTCCGCGACCGGCGCGGCCAGACCGCTGTCCTTCTTGGCGGTCGCGGCGATCAGGCCCTGGAGCGTCTCGCCGGCGCCGGAGAACTGGCCCGCCTCGCGGGTGGGGGAGGCGCTCTGCGCGGTCTGGGTGACGTGGTAGGCGACGGACGGGTTGGGGCCGAAGCTCGCGTCGATCTTCTTGCCGCTCAGGGCGAGGTAGGTGCTGTTGGTGTCGGGGAAGTACTTGACGGTGAGGTCCTTGCCCTCGGTCCGCAGCTTGGCCTGCCACTCCAGCAGGATCTTCTCCTGGTTGGTGCCGCGGCTCACGGCGATCGTCCTGGCCGCCAGGTTGCGGTAGTCGTCGCCGAAGTTCCAGGAGTCGTCCTTGTTCACCTCGAAGGCGAGGTTGTCCTTGCGGTAGGACGCGAACTCGTACTTCTTCTTGCGCTCTTCGGTGACCGTGACGTTCGTGAAGGCCACGTCGACCTTGCCGCTGTCGACGCCGACGAAGACGTTCTCCCAGGTCGAGTTCCGCACCACGGGCTTGAGCCCGAGCACGGCGGCCACCAGCCGCCCCAGGTCGGGTTCGGCGCCGGTGAGGGTCTTCTGGTCGGTACCGACGTACGCGAGCGGCGGGAAGCCCGCGGGCAGGGCGCCGACGCCGATGACGAGCTCCCCGCGCCCCCGCACCTCCTCGGGCAGCCGAGCGCGGATGGCCTCCACCGCGGGGACCTGCAACTCGCGCTGCTGCGCGGCGCCGTTGGAGAGCGCGCCGACGGTGACCGCGCCGGAGACCGCCGGGCGGCCCTCGGCTCGAGCCCCGCCCGGACCGGACGCGGCGCTCTGGCCGCCGCACGCGGCGAGCCCGACGGCGAGGGTGGCGGCGGAGGCGGCAGCGAGCAGGCCGCGGGTGACTCTGGAGCGCACGTAGGGGTGCGGGGATCGCATGGCAGTCCTTCGGGGTTCTGGGCGGGGTGAGGCGGGTGAGGCGGGTGAGGTGGCGTGGATCGGGGCGGTTCGGGGCGGGAGTCGGAGCCGGGGCCTTCGGTGTCAGAGCACCCTGCTCAGGAACTCCCGGGTGCGGGGGTGGGCGGGGCGGTCCAACACCTGGGCGGGCGGCCCCTGTTCGACGATCCGTCCGTCGTCGAGGAAGACGATCTCGTCGGCCACCTCGCGCGCGAAACCGATCTCGTGCGTGACGATGACGAGGGTCGCTCCGCTGTCGGCCAGGTCCTTGATGACGGCGAGCACCTCACCGACGAGTTCGGGGTCCAGCGCGGAGGTCGGTTCGTCGAAGAGGATCACCGCCGGCCGCAGCGCGAGGGCGCGGGCGATGGCCACCCGCTGCTGCTGGCCTCCGGACAGCTGGCGCGGGTAGGCGGCGGCCTTGTCGGCCAGGCCGACCCGGCCGAGCAGCTCGCGCGCCAGTCGCCGGGCCTCCGCCCGGGGCAGCCGCCCCGTCGCGACGGGGGCGGCGGCCACGTTGTCCAGCACCGTCAGGTGCGGGAACAGGTTGAAGTTCTGGAACACGAACCCGATCCGGCCGCGCTGGGCCAGGATCGCCTTCTCGCCGAGCTCTTTGAGGCGCTCGCCGTGCCGGCGGACCCCGATCAGCTCGCCGCCCACGCTGACGTGGCCCGACTCGGGTTTCTCCAGGTGGTTGATGACCCGCAGCAGGGTGGACTTGCCGGAGCCGGACCTGCCGAGGACGGCCGTGACGCTGCCGGGCGGGACGGTCAGGTTCACCCCGTCCAGGACCTGGTGGGAGCCGTACCACTTGTGCACGTCGTGCACCTCGACGGCGGCCGACGGGGCGGCGGTGCCGGCACCGCGGGCGGGGCTTCGCGTGCTCATATCGCCGTCTCCGTCCGGAACCGCTCGCGCAGCGCGCCCAGTCCGGCGCGGGCCTTCTGCAGGGGGGTGAGGGGCAGGGTGCGCAGGGCACCGCGTGCGTAGTACCGCTCCACGTAGAACTGCACGACGGAGACGGCGCTGGTGAGGATCACGTACCAGACGGTGGCCACCAGCAGCAGCGGCACCACGTCGCCCGGATACGTGGCGCCCATGCTCTGTACGGAGCCGAACAGGTCGAGCAGCGACACGTAGAAGACCAGCGAGGTGGCCTTCAGCAGCCCGATCAGCTGGTTGACGTAAGCGGGGACGATGGAACGCAGCGCCTGCGGGAAGACGATCCGCGCGAACTGGTAGCGGCGCGGCAGGCCCAGGGCGGACGCCGCCTCGTGCTGGCCCTGGTCGACGGACAGGACACCGGCCCGCACCACCTCGGCCGCGTACGCCGCCTCGCACAGGCTGAGGCCGGCCACCGCGACCACGATGTCGGCGGCCAGCCGCGACTCGTCGAAGGTGAAGAACGCCGGGCCGAACGGCACGCCGATGCTCAACGTCGGGTACAGCGCGCTGAAGTTGTACAGGAAGAGCAGCACCACGATCAGCGGCACCGAACGGAACAGCCAGATGTACGTCCAGCTCACCGCCCGCAGCACCGGGTTGGAGGAGAGCCTGCCGAGGGCGAGCACGATGCCGCCGAACAGCCCCAGCACCGCGCTGTACGCGGCCACCTGGAGGGTGATCAGCAGCCCCTCGACGATCACCGGACGCGTGAACCAATAGGAGAACCGGTCCCATTGGTAGAACGGGTTCGTCAGCAGCCCGTGGCCGACCTGGGCGAGCAGCACCAGTACGAGGGCCGTGGCCGCCCACCGCCAGGGGCGGCGCAGCGGCAGCACCCGCTCGGAGCGCCGCCGGGCCGGTGGCCGGGCAGGGCCCCGGCGTACGTCGGCACGGGCGGCGCCGGCCGGTGGGTCGGGCGGGGCGGCTACAACGGATTCGGTCACGGAGGGCTCCGGCGGGTTCGGTATCCCCGGTACCGGGAAAGGTCCGTACCGGCGGCGGGGCAGAAAAGGGTGAGGCGCCGCGTCGGGCGCCGGGGATCGCCCGGCACCTCCGTATTTCCGCTGACGTCTTTATCTGCGGCGTAAGCTAGGCACCGCCGATATGGGGTGTCAACCAATTCGATATCGGGGGAACGGGAATGAACGCCGATTTCATACGCCGTACACAACGGGCCCGTTCGCGAATTCTTCGTCACGGCGGTGCGACCGCGCAGACCAGTACCTGCCGTGCGCCATCTGGGCCACAATGGTGAGGGGGCACACCTTTCGCGGGGTGGAAGGCGGGATCCGATGCGCTATGCAGCCGTCACCGCGCTGAGCCACGCCGGGCTCGTGCGCGAGCAGAACGAGGACAGCCTCGTCGCCGGCCCCTGGACGCTCTGTGGCACCCAGACCCGCAACCCGCAGACCCTGGTCTTCCCGCTCGGAGCGCCGCTCGTCGTCGCGGTCGCCGACGGGATCGGCGGGCAGCCCGCCGGAGAGGTGGCCAGCGCGATGGTCGTACGCCGTCTCGCGCGGCTCGGCCCGTCCCTGGACAGCGAGGACACCGTCCGCGACGCCCTGAACGTGTGCAACCGGGCGGTGTACGCGGCCGCCGGCCGGGACCCGGAGCTGGCCGGGATGGGGACCACCGTCGCGGGTGCGGTCCTGCTGGAGCGGTCCGTGCTGTTCTTCAACGTCGGCGACAGCAGGGTGCTCGCCACGACGGACGGCGCACTGCGCCAGGTGAGCGTCGACGACAGCCCGCCGCTCGCGCCGGGGCAGCGTACGACCTCGCTCATCACGCAGGCACTCGGCGGCGCCCGAGGCTTCAGCGCCGTGTCGCCCCACGTGACGGCGTCGCAGCTCTCCGCCGGAGACCGCTGCCTGGTCTGTACGGACGGGCTCACCGACCCCGTGCCGGAGGACGTGGTCGAGGCCGTACTGGGGGAGCACGAAGACGGCCGGGCGGCGTTCGAGCTGTGGAAGGCCGCCATCGACGCCGGTGGCCCCGACAACATCACGCTCGCGCTCGTGCGCATCGACGAGTCGTGACCGGCTGGGGAACGGGCCGGACGGGGTGAGCCGCGTCTCACCCTGGCGATGCCGCTTGTCTATGCAACGAGTTGCATAGAAGGATCGAGGCATGGCGCTCGAACACGCGATCCTCGTATCCCTGCTGGAGAAGCCCGGCTCCGGCTATGAGCTGGCCAGGCGCTTCGAGCGGTCCATCGGCTACTTCTGGACCGCCACCCACCAGCAGATCTACCGCGTCCTCAAGCGCATGGAGAGCGCCGGCCTGCTGGCCGTCCGCGAGGTGCCGCAGCAGGGCAGGCCGGACAAGAAGGAGTACTCCGTCGCCGGTCCCGGCCGCGCCGCCCTCTCCGAGTGGCTCCACGAACCGATCGAACCCGAGAGCCTGCGGCACGACCTCGCCGTGAAGATCCGCGGCGCGGCCTTCGACGACCCGGCCGCACTGATCCGCGAGGTCGAGCGGCACCACCGGGTGCACAGCGACCGGCTCGCCCACTATCTCGCCGGCCAACTGCGCGATTTCACCGGGCCGCAGGCCCCCGTGCCGCTCGACGCGGGTCGGGAACTGCAGCACGTCGTACTGCGCGGCGGCATCGCGTACGAACGGATGACCATCGCCTGGCTCGACGACGTACTGGCCACGGTCCGCCGCCTCGGCCCGTCACGCCCCTGCACCTGAACCGGGCCCCTTCACCACCGCACCTCCACCCGCTCGACCCTTGACCCGCTCGACCCCTCAACCCTCGACCCCTCGGAAGGCGGACCTCCATGGCCGACCCCCTGCTGTTCAACCCGCGCACCTACGACCCGGCGCACTTCGACCCCGAGACCCGCAGGCTGCTGCGCGCCACCGTCGACTGGTTCGAGGAGCGCGGCAAGCGCAAGCTGATCGAGGACTACCGTTCCCGGGCCTGGCTGGGGGACTTCCTCGCCTTCTCCGCAAAGGAAGGCCTGTTCGCCACCTTCCTCACCCCGGCCTCCGCCGGCGGCCACGAGGACCAGCGCTGGGACACCGCCCGGATCGCCGCGCTCAACGAGATCTTCGGGTTCTACGGCCTCGACTACTGGTACGCCTGGCAGGTGACCATCCTCGGGCTCGGCCCGGTCTGGCAGAGCGAGAACGCCGCCGCCCGCGGCCGGGCGGCGCAGCTCCTCTCCGAGGGCGAGGTCTTCGCCTTCGGCCTGTCCGAGAAGACGCACGGCGCCGACATCTACTCCACCGACATGCTGCTGGAGCCGGACGGTGACGGCGGCTTCCGGGCCAGCGGCTCCAAGTACTACATCGGCAACGGCAACGCCGCCGGGCTGGTCTCCGTCTTCGGCCGCCGCACCGACGTCGAGGGCCCGGACGGGTACGTGTTCTTCGCGGCCGACAGCCGCCACCCGGCCTACCACCTCGTGAAGAACGTCGTCGACTCCTCGAAGTACGTCAGCGAGTTCCGGCTCGACGACTACCCGGTGGCCGCCGCCGACGTCCTGCACACGGGCCGCGCCGCCTTCGACGCCGCCCTCAACACCGTCAACGTCGGCAAGTTCAACCTCTGCACCGCCTCGATCGGCATCTGCGAGCACGCGATGTACGAGGCCGTCACGCACGCGCACAACCGCATCCTGTACGGCCGCCCCGTCACCGCCTTCCCGCACGTGCGGCGCGAGCTGGCGGACGCGTACGTCCGCCTCGTCGGGATGAAGCTGTTCAGTGACCGCGCCGTGGACTACTTCCGCTCCGCCGGTCCCGACGACCGCCGCTACCTGCTCTTCAACCCGATGACGAAGATGAAGGTGACCACGGAGGGTGAGAAGGTCATCGACCTGATGTGGGACGTCATCGCCGCCAAGGGCTTCGAGAAGGACACGTACTTCGCCCAGGCCGCCGTCGAGATCCGCGGACTGCCCAAGCTGGAGGGCACGGTCCACGTCAACCTCGCGCTGATCCTCAAGTTCATGCGCAACCACCTGCTGGACCCGGCCGATTACGCGCCCGTCCCGACCCGGCTCGACGCGGCGGACGACGCGTTCCTCTTCCGGCAGGGGCCGGCCCGCGGGCTGGGCTCCGTACGCTTCCACGACTGGCGGACCGCGTACGACGCGTACGCCGAAGTGCCGAACGTCGCCCGCTTCCGCGAGCAGGCGGACGCCCTGTGCGAGTTCGTCACCACGGCAGCCCCGGACGAGGCGCAGAGCCGCGACCTCGACCTGCTGCTCGCCGTCGGCCAGCTGTTCGCGCTGGTCGTCCACGGCCAGCTGATCCTGGAGCAGGCCCGCCTGACGGGTCTGGACGAGGACGTGCTGGACGAGCTGTTCTCCGTCCTCGTACGCGACTTCTCCGCGCACGCCGTCGAGCTGCACGGCAAGGACTCCGCCACCGCCGAACAGCAGAGCTGGGCCCTCGGCGCGGTCCGGCGCCCGGTGGTCGACGAAGCGCGTGCGGCGCGGGTCTGGGAGCGCGTGGAGGCGCTGTCCGGGGCTTACGAGATGGCCCCGTAAGCACCTGGCCGACACGGAAGCGGGGCGGTCCTGGCCACAGGGCCGCCCCGCGGTGCGCCCGGCCGCGGGCTCAGCGCGCGAGCCGGGCTTCGAGGCCGTCGAGGATGGCTTCCACGCCGAACTCCATCTTCCGGCGGGCCATCTCGGAGGGATCCGCCTGCGCCTGCTCCTCCAGGCGGGCGCGCAGCCGGGGGTACTGCGACGCGATCCCGGTCGCCCACGTGACGACGTCCTGGACCGGGGCGTCCTCGTCGCCCCTGCCCGGGCGGATCCGCGCCCGCACCATCGCCGCTTTGGCCGCGTCGTCGATGGCGACTCCCGCCACGAAGGTGAAGGCGGTGTTCACCGCCCAGTCGAGGTCCCAGCCGGTGAAGCCCGCGGCCTCGTAGACGGCGTAGTTGTGGTCCTGGAGCCGGGCCATCCCGTGGCCGTACACGAAGTGCGTGCTGATGGCGGTGATCAGCCAGGGGTGCCGTCGGGCCAGGGCGTGCGTGTCGTGCATCAGGGCCCGCGCCGCGGCGCGCCAGCCGGCCGTGCCGGGGTCCAGGGGTTCGATCTCGCCCCAGACCTGGTCGGCGGACAGGACGACGAGGTTCTCCTTGTCGCCGACGTGCCAGTACATGGCGGTGGGGGCCGAGCCGAGCCGCTGGCCGAGTTTGCGCATGCTCAGGCCGTCGATGCCCTCGGCGTCGAGCAGCTCGATCGCGGCCCGGACGATCTGGTCACGGTTCAAGGTCTCACGCGGCATGGCGTCAGCGTAGCCCACTTCTCGCACACCGTTCAATTAGCCCTTGCACGCCGTGCAAGTCTTCTTTTACGGTGTTCAAGCGGCTGTAGTCGCACCCCGTCGCACGCCGTGAAACCGACCGGAGGAACCATGAACGAAGCCCCGCTGCCCTCGCTCCCCACCGAGCGGCCCGCCGGCTGCCCCTTCTCCCCGCCCGGCGAGCTGGGGGAGTTACGCGCACGGCGATCCGTCAGCCGCATGACCTACCCCGACGGCCACGAGGGCTGGCTCGTCACCGGCTACGCCCCGGTCCGCGCGGTGCTCGCCGACTCCCGCTTCAGCTCCCGCTACGAGCTCATGCACCACCCCCTTCCGGGCGGCCCCGAGGGCACGCTGCCGCCGGCCCCGGTGGGCGACATGACCGGCATCGACGCCCCCGAGCACACCCGCTACCGGCGGCTGCTCGCGGGCAAGTTCACCGCCCGCCGCATGCGCCTGCTCACGGCCCGGATCGAGCAGATCACCGCCGAGCACCTGGACGCCATGGAGCTCCAGGGCCCCCGGACCGACCTGGTGCGGGCCTTCGCGCAGCCCATCCCCGCCCTCGTCATCTGCGAACTGCTCGGCGTGCCCTACGCCGACCGGGAGACCTTCCACCGCCACACCGAGGCCCTGATGGACATGGAAGCGACCCCGCAGGAGCGGATCGCCGCGATGACCGGGCTGCAGGACTACATGCTGGAACTGGTCCGGGCCAAGCGGGCGGAGCCCACCGACGACCTGCTCGGCGACCTCACCACCAGCGACCTCACCGAGGAGGAACTCGCCGGCCTCGGCGGCTTCCTGCTCGGCGCCGGACTGGACACCACCGCCAACATGCTCGCCCACGGCACCTTCGCCCTGCTCGGCAACCCGGACCAGTTCGCGGCCCTGCGCGCCGATCCCGGCCTCGCCGACAGCGCCGTGGAAGAGCTGATGCGGTTCCTCAGCGTCGCCCACACCATGATCCGGGTGGCCCTGGAGGACGTCGAACTCGAAGGGCGGACCATCAGGTCGGGCGACACCGTCACCCTCTCCGTCGAGGCCGCCAACCGCGACCCGGAACGCTTCCCCGACCCGGACACCCTCGACCTGCACCGCAAGGCCGCCGGACAGCTCGGCTTCGGCCACGGCATCCACCAGTGCCTGGGCGCCCAACTCGCCCGCGTCGAGATGCGCGTGGCCCTGCCCGCACTCCTCGCCCGCTTCCCGGAGCTGCGCCTGGCCGTCCCCGCCGCGGACGTGCCGCTGCGCACCGGCATGAACATCTACGGCGTGCACCGGCTACCGGTCATCCTCGGCTGAACACACGGCAGTTCGGGTGTGTCACCGAGCCCGCCGCCGTGCCCGCGCCAGGCGCCGAGGGGTCGCACGGGGATCCCGGGACGATGGCGAGGGCGGCCGCGGCGATCCGGTTTCGCGCTCAAGGTGCTGACTCGCGCGGGCGCGACTAGCCTTGCAAGGGAGAGCCGCAGCTGAGGGGTACGCCCCTTGTCGCCGAGGTTCCTGTAACGGCGGGGACCGAAGCGGCAGCGCTTGCCTCGGGGGACGTACGTGGCCGACCCGGCCGCGTCGTTGGCAGGACGCGCTCCTCGCACTTCACGCGGCGACACACTCGACCCGCGCCGCACGATTCCCTTGCGGCCGCGGCCACCCTTGACGTGCTTCGAAGAGTCGTGCGGAAGGGTGGAAGGAAAGGTATACCCATGCGCGCACTGAGAGTGAAGCGTCTTTTCGCGGTGTCCGCCGCCGGTGTTCTGATGGCCGGTGGTGCCGCACTCGGAGCCGCGGGAACCGCCTCGGCGGCAGCCCCGACCCACCCCGTCAGCTATGTCGCCGGCGGTGGCTGGGACGGCGACGGCTACGGCTACGGCGGCCACCACGGCGGCTGGGACGACGACGACCACGGCGGCTACGGCCACGGCGGCTGGGACGACGACGACTGCTGAACCCATTCACTGAAAGGGATGATGTGCGGACCCGTCAGCGGGGCCGCACATCACGGTGTCATCCGCCGGAGAGTCATTCGCCGGAGAAGGGGCTGCTGTCGAGCCGGGCCAGCAGGTCCGCGGGATCGCCGTACACCGAACCGGCGCCGGCCTCTTCCAGGTCGTGGCGGGGGATACCGCCGCAGAGCAGGCCCACGCAGGTGACGCCGGCCCGGGTCCCCGCCTTCATGTCCCACACGCTGTCCCCGACGAAGACGGCGCCTTCCGCGGGCGCGTCCGCCAGCTCCAGCGCGTGGTGGACGGGGTCCGGGGCGGGCTTGCCTTCGGCCACGTCGTCCGCGCCGGCCGTCGCGGTGATGGCGTCGTCCGCCCCGATGGCCTTCCTCAGGGCGTCGAGTTCGCCGCTGCCGGCCGAGGTGACCAGCACGACGCGCCAGCCCCGGCGGCTGAGCGTGCGCAGCAGTTCATCGGCGCTCCGCAGCCGGGGCAGCCGCTCGAAAAACGTTCCGTAGAGGGTGTCGTGCGCGGTGCTCAGCGCCTCGTCCCGGTCCGTGTCGCGCTCGCTGCCCAGGAGGTGGGCCAGCAGGTCCTCGCCCGGCAGCCCCAGGGCGCGGTGGATGGAGTGCATGGGTACGTCGTGACCGGCCTGGTGCAACGCCTGCCACCAGGACGTGACGTGCAGGTGGTTGGTGTCGACGAGGGTTCCGTCGATGTCGAACAGCGCGGCCCGGTTCATACGCACCCTTCCCTGGCTTCCCCGGAGGGACATGTCCTTCCGTACAGCCTGCTGTCACCGTCGGTGGTGCGCATCCCCTGGCGGGCCCGGTTCAGCGGTCCACCAGAGGAACGGTCAGGGCCGAATCCCCGCGGCCCCACGCGTCCAGGAGGACGCGCCCCAGGCGGTCGTCCAGCAGCGTGGTGGCGTCCGCTCCGAAGGCGATGTCGTGTTCGAGGTGCGGTTCGTCCTCCAGAAGACCGGCGATGACCTCCCGGCGGACGAGCTGCTCGTGTACGGCGTCCGCCTCGACGTGTTCCGCGTAGAAGTGCTCGGCGGCCGGCCCGGCCCCCAGTCGGCGCATGGCCGCGGCCAGCCGGCGCGAGCCCGGCGAGGAGGTCACCTCGACGCAGGCGAAATGACCGACCAGTGCCCCGCGCAGCGCCCGGTGCAGGCCGAACAGGGACATGAGGTTCACCGTGGCCAGGGCCTCGGCGGGCGCCGCGTCGAGGTAATGGCCGTAGGCGGGGTCCAGATCCAGGTCCCGCATCAGGTCCGCGAAGAGCCGGGAGTGCATCCGTTCGGCGCGCCCGGCGCCGAACTCGTCGTACTCGATCGCGACCATGGCGGCCTTGGCGCGGCCGCGCAGCCGGGGGATCACCCAGGCGTGCGGGTCGGCCTCCTTGAGGTGGTACAGCGAACGCAGGGCCGCGTACTCGCGCATCTGCCACAGCTCGCCGTTGTGCTCCAGGTGCCCGGAGACGCTGCCGGTGTGGTCGACGGGCTCGACGAGCAGCTCGCCGAAGGCCTCGTCGACGGTGCGCTGCGATGGGGCGTCCGCCCGTACGGCGGCCAGGAAGCGGTCCTCCATCGCCCGCCGCAGCCGCAGCAGACCGGGGTCCCATTCGGACGTCTCGGCGACGCCCTCGAAGCTCCGGTAGTGGAGTTCGTACAGCACGTACAGGGCGAGCTGGAGGTCCTCCCCGTACGGGTCCCAGCGCGGGGCCGCCGAAGCGTCCGGCAGCGGTCCGCGGCCCTCGCGCAACGCGGCCACCACGGCCGAGGAGAGGTCACCCCGCCCGGCGGGCAGTAGCGGTTCCGCTTCCGTGGTCACGGGCGGGGAGGGGGAGGTCCGGGTCGTCGGCATGCCTATCGTCCCTCCTGACCTGCGCGCTCGCGTTCCTCGGCCGGTGTGCCGTGCCGTTCGGCCCGGATGATCACCAGCTCCTCGGTCTGCTGTCCCGGCTCCACCAGGCCCCGCGCCTCCAGCCAGTGCCTGCGGGAGCGCAGGACGGGGCCGAAGGGTATGCGGGCGCGCTCCACGATCTCGCCCCGCAGCCCGGCCTCGGCCAGGCGGGCCAAGGTGTCATCGGTGCCCGACAGGGCGGAGTGGACCAGCAGCGCGCCGTGGGGCTTCAGGAGGGCGGGAGCCGCGGCGCAGATCCCGTCGACGACGGCCCGTCCGTCGAGGCCCGCGTCCCAGGAGCGGGCCGCACCCCGTCGGGGCAGGTCGGCGTGCGGGGCGGGCACGTAGGGAGGGTTGCTGACGACGAGGTCGAAGTGCCGACCGTGCACGGCCTGCGGGGCCGTTCCCCGCCGCACCGCCACGGGCAGGCGCATCCGCCTGGCGTTGGCCCTGGCGCTGAGGACGGCTCGCCAGGAGACGTCCACCGCGGTGACACGGGCTCCGTGGCCGGCAGCGCACAGGGCCAGGGCGCCGGTCCCGGTTCCGATGTCGAGGACGTCCATCCCGGGAGAGACCTCCAGCCGCACGGTCCGTGCCAGCAGCATGGTGTCCTCCTGGGGCGGGTACACCCCGGGGAGCCGCCACAGCGGCCTGAAATCGGGGCGTGCTCCCCACAGGCCCGTCCCTGCCGTCCCTGCCGTCGCAGCCGTCTCAGCCGTCATGTGCGGTCCTCCATGGAGTCGGTACGCGGTCGACGCGTTCGAGGGCGCCGATCGCGCC
This sequence comes from Streptomyces sp. NPDC028314, assembly GCF_055565795.1. Classification (NCBI taxonomy): domain Bacteria; kingdom Bacillati; phylum Actinomycetota; class Actinomycetes; order Kitasatosporales; family Streptomycetaceae; genus Streptomyces; species Streptomyces sp. NPDC028314. Next base: position 729,672 of record NZ_JBVHTP010000001.1, on the reverse strand, counting down.
GCTCTCCGGCCTGGCGCTCCGCGGCCTCGTCGGCCTCGCGGGCGGCCGGTGTCTCGATTCACCCTGCGGCTACCCCGGCCCCCCGCTCCCATGCCTGCGTCACTCGGGCCTCACGGATCACCGGCGGGCGGAGTGCGCCCCGGCTGAGCGGGCAGACGCTGGGCGCAGGCCCCGCCGCCCGGATGCGCGGGAAGCGGATCGCCCGGGCGGACCGCCGGGATCCGAGATAGAGGAGAGGGCACACCGATGGACCAGAACTCCGGAAACCAGCGCCCGCACGGCGGGGCGGCCGAGGAGACCGCCCGCCCGCACGGCAGGGCGGCCGAGGAGACCGCCGAGGAGATCAGGGAGCACGTGGAAGCCATGCGCACGGAGCTCGGGCGGACCGTCGAGGCGTTGGCCGCCAAGACCCACGTGAAGGCCCGGGCCAGGCGGCGGGCCGCCGCGGTCACCGAACGGGTGGGGGCGGTGGCGAGCGAGACCACCGCGCAGGTCCGCGAGAGGGGCGCCGAAGCCGGACAGCTGGTCCAGGACGCCGTCCCGGCGATGCTGCGGGCGAAGGCCGGTGACGCCGGTGCGGGCTCGCGGGACCACCGCGCTCTCCTCGTGGCGGCCACGGTCGCGGCGGGGCTCGTGGTCGTCCTGGTGGTGGTGCGACGGCGAAGGGGGCTGTGGTGAACGCGGGGCGGGACGGGGGCGACTGTACGACCTCCCCAGGCCCAGCCGCCCCCTGCACCACCCTGATCCCACGCTCGTCTGCCCGCCCGCCGCCGGCGTAAACGGGCGGCCCGGGCCAGGCCGCCGTCTGCCCCTCCCGCGTCTACTCCTCCGGCAGCGCGGAGGCGAGCTCGCCCGGGGACACCGCGGCCGCCGTGAGGACATCGCGCTCGCTCCGCTCGCTGCGCCCGTCGGGGAGCGCGTAGGACGCGTACGACTCGGCAGCGGCGTGCCGGGACGAACGCTGGGCGTCGAGGAGGCGTCGTGGCTGGCGCTGCCAGCCCGTGGTCGTCAGGGCGGTGCCGTGCCGTCGGCTGTGGTGGCGCAGGTCGCGCAGGAAGCGCAGGCCGGTCAGATCCATGAAGGTCACCTGGCTCATGTCGAGGACGAGGGCCGCGCGCTCGGGCAGGACCCGCAGGGCGAAGGCGAGTTCCCCCCGGGTGTCCACGTCGATCTCGCCGACGGGAGTGATCAGGACGGTGTTGCCGATGGGAATGACGGTGATCTCGAAGAAGGAGTCCATGCTGCTGGTTCCTTGAGGTGATCGGGCCGCTGCTACGCGCCGCGTCTACCCCCGACCGTCGGATCCAGCAGTCCCGGGCGACTTGTCGTGGGCGCGCGACGAATCACCGGATCAGCCGGTCCGAGTAGTTACGGTTTCTCCTTGTATGTCGTACATGGCGTATGCCGTACCTGGCAGATGTGTCGTCCATGCGCAGCTGTCGCGCATCGCACGATCGCACCGAGGAGACCGCGTGTACCGCAATCTGGTCATGGCCACGATCGGCTTCACGCTGACCTTCTGGGCCTGGGACCTGATCGCCCCGCTCGCCCCGGTCTACAAGGACCGGCTCGACCTGACGGACCTCCAGCAGTCCCTGCTGGTCGCGGTCCCCGTGCTCGTCGGATCGCTCGGGCGGGTCCCGGTAGGAGCCCTGACGGACCGTTACGGAGCCCGGCGGATGTTCCCCCTCGTCGCGGCCCTGACCATCGTCCCGGTCCTGCTGCTGATCCCCGCCGGAAATTCCTACCCCGCCCTGCTCGGCGCCGGCTTCCTGCTGGGCCTGGGCGGCACGACCTTCGCCATCGGCGTGCCGCTGGTCAACTCGTGGTTCCCGCCGGCCGAGCGGGGCATGGCCATCGGCGTGTTCGGCATGGGCACCGGCGGCGTCGCGCTCTCCGGCTACTTCACCCCGCGCATCGCCGCCCACGGCGAGAACCTGCCCTTCCTCGTCGTCGCCGCAGCCCTCGCCGTCTACGCCGTCCTGGCCGCGCTGCTGATCACCGACCGGCCGGACCGGCCCGTGGCCACGGCCCCGCTCGCCGCCCGCCTCGGCGACGCCGGGAGGCTGCGCACCACCTGGGAACTGGCGGCCCTGTACGCGGTGGGCTTCGGCGGGGTGGTCGCCTTCGGCGTGTACCTGCCGACGTATCTGAAGACCTGGTACGAGCTGTCACCCACCGACGCGGGCACCAGGGCGGCCGGGTTCGCGCTCGTCACCGTGATCTTCCGCCCCATCGGCGGCTGGCTCTCCGACCGGGTCCACCCCGCGCGGGTGACGGCCTGGGCGCTGGCGGTGGTCGCCGTGTTCGCCATCGTCCAGGCCTTCGACCCGCCGCTGGCCCCGCTGGGCACGGTCTGTTTCCTGACGATGGCGGCGGGCCTGGGCGCGGCGGGCGGCAGCGTCTTCGCGCTGGTCGCCCAGGTGACCCCGCAGCGCCAGGTCGGCACGGTGACGGGCATCGTGGGCGCGGTCGGCGGTCTGGGAGGGTTCGTTCCACCGCTGGTGATGGGCGCCATCTACAGCGCGAAGGGCACGTACTCGATCGGCTTCATGCTGCTCTCGGACCTCGCCCTGGCGGGCTGCGTGTACGCCTACGGCCGCATGCGCACGCTCAGCCGCCCGGCCGAGCCCGCCTAAGGGCTGTCCCGTAATCCCCGGCGGGCGCACGACGACAGCTACGGCACCTCGCCGCGTTGTCGGAGCGCCCGGATACGCCCAGTATGAGGACGCTCCTCCGCCTTGCGATGCACCGCATCTGACGCCGCGCGCTGATCCACCGGGGATTACGGGACAGCCCTTAGGGTCGTCGATCCGCCGGGCCGTCCGACTCCCTTGCCGGCCGCCTCCGTTGGGCATGCCGCGCGAGGGCGCCCCGCCGATCGTCGAAGATCATCCAAGGTGCAGAATGACCTGTATGACCATGACGAATACGCCTAAGACGGCAACGATCGACGACGCCCACCTGGTCAGCCGCACCCTGGCCGGCGCCTTCGGCGACGACCCGATGATGCGCTGGTTCTTCCCCGACGACGCCTCCCGCGGGGCAGGGCTGGGCCGCTACTTCACCACGCTCTTCACCCGGCAGTACGTCCATCACGGCGTGTGCGAGCGCACCGACGCGGCGGCCGCCTTCTGGGTGGCGCCGGAGGGGCAGGCGAAGGCCGTTCCCGACGCGGAGACCATCCAGGAGCTCCAGGACATCCTCGGTGACCGGGCCCTGTTGTTCCGCGATGCCGTCGAGGCGGCGGCCGAGCACACGCCCAAGGATCCGCACTGGTACCTGGCGGTCATCGGCGCCGACCCCGCCGCCCGGGGCCAGGGGCACGGGGCGGCCCTGCTCCGGTCGGGGCTGGCCCAGGCCGACGCGGCGGGCCTGCCGGTCTGTCTGGAGTCCTCCAAGCCGTCCAACCTCCCCTTCTACGAGCACTTCGGCTTCACCGTGCGCGAGGAGCTGCGACTGCCGGGCGGCGGCCCGGTGCTGTGGGCCATGCGGCGCGAGCCCCGCCCCCCGGCCGGCGTCTGAGACCGTCCGGCGGGCCGTCGGCGCAGCCGCTCTCGATCCGCAGCCGCATGGAATTTCCGCGACCTCGTGAGGGCCCTCGAAGGAGGCCGCGGTGCCTCCCAGGCGGATCCGGGGATCACCGGCCGGCAGCTGTACGCCCACGGGGAACGGCTGGCGGCCGGGGCGGGCTGGAGCCTGGGCGGCTGGCACGCGGGGCACCTGGCGGGGGAGTTCCCGCACGAGCTGATCGACGGCGCCACGGCGGAGTCGTACATCACCCCGGAGAACGACACCCCGCTGCGCCGCGCCGAACGTGCTGGCGCTGCCACTGGATCCTGGAGATCCACCTGGTGAACGAGCGGGGCGGCTTCGGCGGTTTCCACGAACAGCTCCTCGACCTGACCTGACCCGGCCTGACCGGATCCGCCGAGGGTCGCCGCCGGTCAGGGCCGCCGCCGGTCAGGGCCGCCGCCGGTCAGGGGCGGCGCTCGGGCGGGGGCTCGATCAGGGCCAGCCAGGCGGTGAGCAGCGTCTCCAGCTGCCGGGCCTCTTCCGGTGCGAGGCCGGCCAGCAGGGTCCGTTCGTTGTGCATGTGCTCCGCGAAGGCGCGGTCGATCAGGTCCCGTCCCGCCGGGGTGAGGGCCACCACGCGTCCGCGGCCGTCGGTGGCCGAGCGCCGACGGGCGACCAGGCCGTCGCGCTCGAGCCGGTCGATCCGCTTGGTCATGGCGCCGGTCGTCACCATGGTGTGCACCGCCAGCTCGCCGGGCGCGCGTTCGTACGGCTCGCCCGCCCGCCGCAGCGCGGCCAGCACGTCGAACTCACCCTCGCTCAGCCCGAACCGGCGGTACACGAGGCAGAGGCGTTCCGTCAGCAGCAGGCCGAGCCGGTGCAGCCGTCCGATCACCCCTTGGGGGCTCACATCGAGATCCGGTCGCTCACGGGCCCATTCGGCCTGGATGCGTGCGACGTGGTCCAAGGGCTCCTCATTCACACCAGAAGGATACCTTCCATGGAAGCTATAGTAGCTTCCATGGAAGGTACTCTTCGGTGGTCGCTGGTCACGGCAGTCGCACCCGTGGCGTGGGGCACGAACTACTTCGTCACCCGGGAGTTCCTGCCCGGGGGCCACCCCCTCTACGGCGCGGCGATCCGCGCCCTGCCCGCGGGGCTGCTGCTCCTGGCGGTGAGCCGCAAGGGGCCGCACGGCGCCTGGTGGTGGAAGTCGCTGCTGCTCGGAATCCTCAACACGGGCGGGTTCTTCGCCCTCGTCTACGTCGCCGCCCAGCGGCTGCCGACGAGCGTGGCCTCGACCGTCATGGCCACCGCGCCCCTGGCCATGATGCTGATCGCGTGGCCTCTGGTGGCCGAGCGGCCCCGGGCGAGGCACCTGGCCGGCGCCGGGGTCGGAGTGGGCGGGGTCTGCCTCATGCTGTTCACGGCGGCCGGGCCGGTGGACGTGCTCGGCGTACTCGCCTCAGCCGGGGCGATGGCGATGTCCTCCCTCGGCTACGTGCTCGCCAAGCGGTGGAGCGCCGAGGCGGACGTGCTCGCCTCGACCTCGTGGCAGCTCATCGGCGGGGGCCTGCTCCTGCTCCCGCTGGCCGCCGCGGTGGAGGGGAGCCCGCCCGCCCTCGACGCCGGCGCGCTGCTCGGATTCGGGTACGTCGTCGTCGTGGCGACGGCGCTGGCCTTCGCGGCCTGGTTCGCGGGACTGCGCCGGCTGCCCGCCGCCACGGTCGGACTCCTCGGCCTGCTCAACCCCGTCACCGGGGTGCTGCTCGGCACGGCCGTGGCGGGCGAGGCCCTCACACCGCAGCAGCTGTGCGGTCTGCTGCTGGCCCTGACCGGGATCCTCCTCGGACGGCCCGGCGGCCGAACCCCGGCCGCCCCGCCCGTCGGCGGTGCGCCGACGGGCGGGGCGGTGTCCGGCCCGGTGCCCGGCTCGGTGTCCGGTCGGGACCTCAGGGGCGCGGTGACAGTTCGGCCATGGCGCTCCAGCCCTGACCGGGGACCTCGACGTGGATGATCTCCGGGGTCGAGGCGATGGCGCCGGCCAGCGTCTCCATGCCTGCCTTGAAGTGCTCCGAGGCGACGTGCGCGGCGCCCGCCTCGGCGTCGGCGAAGGCCTCCAGCAGCGTGTACTTGTTCGGGTCGTCGACGCTGCGCGACCAGTCGTAGAAGAGGTTGCCCGGCTCGCTGCGGGTGGCACGGGTGAAGTCGTCGACGAGCGTGAGCCAGTTGTCGCTGTGCTCCGGACGGACGTCGAACCTGACGGCTATGAAGATCATGCCCCCAGCCTGGCACCGGGCCCCCGACGCCGCACGCCGGGCGTGCCCGGATTCCGGCAGGGCCGGAAACGGCGGTGCGCCCGCCCCCGCGGCGCGGCGACCGCCCGCGTCAGAGCGCTCCCGCCGCCGCCCGGGAAAGCGCGGCACGGATCTCCTCGGGGCGCCGCCGGAACTCCTCGGTCGGCAGCGACACCGACAGGGCGTGCACCTCGCCCTCGCGCGGCCGCGCCTGGGGCAGCGGCACGGCCACGCAGGTGTACGCGGGGTCGGCCTCTCCGACGGAGACCGCGAAACCCTGCCCGCGCACCCGCGCCAGCTCCGCCTCCAGCCGGTCGGCGCTGGTGATGGTGGCGGCGGTCAGGCGCGCCATGCCGTGCTCCGAGAGATAGCGCCGGCGCAGCGGCCGCGGGAGCTCGGCGAGCAGCGCCTTTCCGTGCGCGGTGGCGTGCGCGCGGGTCTCCCGCCCCGGGGCGAAGGGGTTGCCGGTGTCGGTGAGGGGGGTCGTCGTGTCGACCACCGTGATCTGCCCGCCCTGGTACGCGGTGTAGTACGCCTCGGCTCCGGTCGCGCGGCGCAGCCGGGGCAGCAGGCCGCGGATGTCCGGTTCGGGCTCCAGCTGCCGGAGGTAGCTGCGGTGCAGCCGGGGGACGAGGGGCCCCAGCGCGTATCCCCGTGCGGTGCGCACGAGGTGGCCGCGCGCGGTGAGCGGGGCGAGGAGGTGGTAGACGGTGGACAGCGAGCACCCCGTCCGGCGGGCCAGCGCCTTCGCGCTGACGGGCCCGGACGCCTCGGCCACGGCGTCGAGGAGGGCCAGCGCCCGGTCGACGGACTGCGGACCGGTGTGCGGCATGTGGGTTCCCCGGGACTGGCGGCGTACGAGACCTACCGAGCCTACGGCAGCGTCCGGCGGCGTTGCGGCTGCCGGTTGCGCGGAGTGGAGAGAGGATGGACCCACCCGGCGTGCGAGCGGGGAAGGGAGCGGCACAACCACTGACCTCCGGGCGTGGTGGGAAGGAGCGGCCGGGCATGAGCAGCTCTGATGCCGTTCCCGCCGGTTCCGGCACGCCCGGGACCGATCCCGCCGGTTCCGGTGCTCCCGGCCCCGACGCCGCCGGCGCGTGTGCTCCCGGCCCCGACGCCGCCGGTACGTGTGCTCCCGGCCCCGACGTCGCCGGTGGGGGCCCGCCCGCGCCCGATCCGTCCGCCGAACCGGGCGGGCTGCTGGACGTCCTGGGCGTCGCCGCGGTGCTGCTGGACGACCGCGGACGGATCGTCCTGTGGAGCCCGCAGGCCGAGGAGCTGTTCGGCTACAGCGTCCAGGAGGCCCTCGGCCGCTCCGCCGTGCACCTGCTGGTCCTGGAGGACCAGCGGGACCACGTCGCGTCCCTCTTCGCCGACGTGATGGCGGGCGCGGGCTCCTGGGCAGGGGTCTTCCCGGTCCGCCACAAGGACGGCATCACCCGGCTGGCGGAATTCCGCAACATGCGTCTGGAGGACGACCAGGGCCGGCTCTACGCCCTGGGGATCGCTTCCGACCTGGCCACGCTACGGCGCGTGGAACGCGACCTGGCGCTGTCCCTGGGGCTGGTCGACCAGTCCCCGATCGGCCTCGCGGTCATGGACACGGACCTGCGCTACGTCCTGGTCAACCCCGCGCTCGCGCGCATCAACGAGCTCCCCGCCGCAGAGCACCTCGGCCGCCACCTCCACGAGACCCTGCACTTCCCGGACACCGAGGCCATCGAGTCGGCCATGCGCGAGGTCCTGGCCGACGGCCTGCCGCAGCTGAACCGGATCGTCACCGGCCACACCCCGGCCGACCCCGAAGAGGACCGCGCCTGGTCGGTTTCGCTCTACCGGCTGGACGACTCGGTGGGACGCCCGATCGGAGTCGCCGCCTCCGTCGTGGACGTCACCGAGCAGCACCGAACGGCCAGGGCCGTCGCCCAGGCCCGGCAACGGCTCGCACTGATCGCCGACGCCTCCGTACGCATCGGAACCACCCTCGACCTCGACGTGACGGCCCGCGAGCTGGGCGAGATCGCCGTCCCGGAACTCGCCGACCTGGCCACCGTCGACATCATCGACCGCATCCTCAAGAGCGACCACCCGTCCGAAGGCGGCCCGAGCGGCGAGACCGTGCAGTTCCGCGCCCTCGCCGTCACCGCCGCCCACCCCACCCCGGCCACCCTGGCGGCCGACCCCGTGGGCGAACTCGCCCGGTACGACGCCACCCGCCTGGTCACGCAGTGCGTGCGCACCGGCCGGGCCATCCTCGTCCCCCACGTCACCGCGCGGGACCTGGAGGGGATCGCCCGGAACTCCGAGGCGGCCGCCCTGCTGACCGAGGCCGGCTTCCACTCCTACCTGGCGGTGCCCCTGACCGCCCGGGGCGAGGTCATCGGCGTCCTGGGCCTCCAGCGGACGAGCAATCCGATGCCGTTCGACCACGACGACGTGCTGCTCGCCGCCGAACTGGCCGCGCGAGCCGCCGTATGCATCGACAACGCGCGCTGGTACCAGCGCCAACGCCATGCCGCCCTCACCCTCCAGCGGCATCTGCTGCCCCAGGAACCGGCCCGGACCCCCGGCCTGGAGATCGCGTACCGCTACCAGCCCGCCGCGGCCGTGGGCGAGGTGGGCGGCGACTGGTTCGACGTCATCCCGCTGCCCGACGACAAGACCGCCCTCGTGGTCGGGGACGTCATGGGCAGCGGCATCAACGCCGCCGCGACCATGGGCCAACTGCGCACCGCGGCCCGGACGCTGGCCGAGCTCGACCTCGACCCGGCAGCGGTGCTGACCCGGCTCGACCACACCACCACAGGCCTCGGCCACACCATGGCCACCTGCGTCTTCGCCGTCTACGACCCCCGCCGCAACAGCTGCCGCATCGCCACCGCGGGCCACCTGCCACCCGTACTCAGCCGCCCCGGCCGCGCCCCCGAACTGCTCGACCTGCCCACCGGAGCACCCCTGGGAGTCGGCGGGGTCCCCTTCGAGGCGACCGCCTTCACCCTGGGCGCGGGCGACGAACTGGTCTTCTACACCGACGGCCTGGTCGAAACCCGGGACGAGGACATCGACGTACGCCTCCAGGTGCTCACCGACCTGCTCACCCATCCGGGCCGCCCCCTGGAGGAGACCTGCGACCTGCTCCTCGGCGCCCTGCGCCACCCGGACGACCGCGACGACGTGGCCCTGCTCATCGCCCGCACCCGCCCCCGCTGAACCCGCACCGCTTGAGCCGGTCCGAAGCGGGCAGACGGAGGGCGGAGGAACGGCAAGGACCCGGAACCGAGCGAAGGAGTTGTTTCCATGAGCGGCAACGTGTGGGGCTACCGCGAGACGTCGGGCCGGCTGCTGGGGGCCGATCTCACCGGCTACAAGGTCGAGGCGACCGACGGCCACATCGGCAAGGTCGACGAGCACTCCGACGAGGTCGACTCCTCGTACATCGTGGTCGACACCGGCCCGTGGATCTTCGGCAAGGAGGTCCTCCTCCCCGCCGGCACCGTCTCGCGCATCGACGAGGAGGAGCGGAAGATCTACGTGGACCGGACCAAGGACCAGATCAAGGCCGCACCCGAGTTCGTGAGCGAGAAGCACCTGCGGGACGCCGAGTACCACCGCGAGGTCGAGGGGTACTACGGCCGTCCGTTCGACATCCCGGACCACCGGGCCTGAGGCCGAGGACCCCGCCCGGACACCCGAGGAGACCCCATGACAGACGGCGCCGCAACCGACGCGCAGGAGCGGGGCGACGGCCGCAGCGAGAGCCCCGAGGAACGGGCCGACCGGCAGTGGGAAGAGCTGGTGCAGGAGATCCGCGTGGCCCAGACGGGCGTGCAGATCCTCTTCGGCTTCCTCCTGACGGTGGTCTTCACTCCCCACTTCCAGGGCCTCCGGTCGACGGACAAGACGATCTACCTCGTCACCGTCGTCCTCGGCTCACTCGCGACCGGCGCCCTCATAGCCCCGGTGTCCTTCCACCGCATCGTCTCCGGCCGCCGGATGAAGCTCCAGTCCGTGGCCTGGGCGTCCCGGCTGACCTTCCTGGGCATCGTGCTGCTGCTGGCCACCCTCGTGTCCGCGCTGTTCCTGATCGTCCGCGTGGCCACGCACAACGCGCTGGCGCCCTGGCTGGTGTCCGGGGTGCTGGTGTGGTTCCTGCTGTGCTGGTTCGTCCTGCCCCTGTGGGCACGTGCCCGGTACGCGGAGGACGACGAGGACTGAGGCCGCGGACCCGGCTCAGTCGCGGCGGCGGGCCACTACCGGGAACGTGGGGTCCTGGTGGCCGCCCGAGGCCAGCATCCGCACCTCGCCGTGGTCGCTGATCTCCGCCCGGACGATCCCGGTCTCGTCGGCGTACACGGGATGACCCCCCGGTCCCGCCTGCGAGGTACGTGAGACGAGCACCGTGTCCTCCTTCTCCACCCCGTCCTCCTCGCTCCGGAACACCAGCTCGTACCGGTCCTCTTCCACAGCACCTCCCGATCCGGGCCGCGGTCGGCCGCCCTTCCATGGGACCGCCTGATGTCCGGCGCGTCCATTTCAGCGCGGCGATTGGCCGAGGGACACCGCGCTCGGCCCCGGGTACGCAAACAGCCCCGGACCGGGGGTCCGGGGCTCTTCGCACGGGTGCCGGGCGGCGCGGGCGGGGTCCCGCCCGGCCGGCTAGGCGTCCTTCTGGTCCTGCTGCGCCTGCTTCTGCGCGTTCTTCTCCTTGATGCGCACGGCCTCCTTGCGGACCTCGGCCTGGGTCGCGCGCTCCTTCTGCAGCCACTCGGGGTCTTCGCTCTTCAGCGCTTCGATCTGCTCCGTGGTGAGGGCCTCGGTGACCCCGCCACGTGCCAGACCGGCGATGGAGACGCCGAGCTTCGCCGCGACCACCGGCCGGGGGTGCGGGCCGTTGCGGCGCAGCTCCTGGAGCCACTGGGGCGGATCGGCCTGGAGCGCACCCAGCTCGCTGCGCGAAACGACACCCTCCTGGAACTCGGCGGGGGTGGCTTCGAGGTACACACCCAGCTTCTTCGCCGCGGTCGCGGGCTTCATGGTCTGGGCGGTCTTGTGCGACGTCATGGAGTCAAGAGTATCGAGCGTGTGCGCTACCTCTGACCACGGCCGGTAACCTGGCCGGGTGACAGGCTCGGAAGTACATCCTTCGTTCCGGCTCGCCTATGTTCCGGGGGTGACGCCCACCAAGTGGGTGCGGATCTGGAACGAACGGCTGCCCGGCATCCCGCTGACCCTCGTCCCGGTGTCCCCCGCCGAGGCCCCCGACGTGCTGCGCGCCGGTGACGCCGATGCGGGCTTCGTCCGGCTGCCGATCGACAGGACGGACCTCAGCGCGATCCCGCTCTACACCGAGACGACCGTCGTGGTGATCCCCAAGGACCACCTGGTGGCGGCCGTAGAAGAGGTCAGCACCGAGGACCTGGCCGAGGAGATCGTGCTGCACCCCCTCGACGACACCCTCGACTGGGAGAGCCTGCCGGGCCGGCCCGCGCTGGAGCGTCCCGCCACGACGGCGGACGCCATCGAGCTGGTGGCGGCGGGCATCGGCGTGCTCGTCGTCCCGCAGTCGCTGGCCCGGCTGCACCACCGCAAGGACCTCACCTACCGGACCGTCACGGGTGCCCCGGAGTCGCGCGTCGCGCTGTCCTGGCCGGAGGAGGAGACCACCGACCTGGTCGAGGAGTTCATCGGGATCGTCCGCGGGCGGACCGTGAACAGCTCCCGCGGCCGCTCCCTGGCCGCGCCCGCGCCCGCCCCGGCGCAGCCGAAGGGCAAGCGCCCCGCGGCCGGCGCCTCGGGCCGCAAGCCCGTAGGCGGCAAGACGGCCGGCAAGAACCCGCGCGGTGGCGCCGGCGGTGCGAAGGGCGCCAAGGGCGGCAAGAACCCGAATGCCGGCAAGGGCGGCGCCAAGCGCGGCAAGCCCCGCGGCCGCTAGGTCCTGCCCGCCGTTCCGAGAGTGGTCTGACGTGCTCGTTGCCCGCTCGGTCGCGTTGTTCCTCGCGGCCGCCCTGTTCGAGATCGGCGGCGCCTGGCTGGTGTGGCAGGGCGTCCGGGAACACCGGGGCTGGGCCTGGATCGGTGCGGGCGTGATCGCGCTCGGGATCTACGGCTTCGTCGCGACCCTCCAGGACGACGCGAACTTCGGCCGGATCCTCGCCGCCTACGGCGGGGTCTTCGTCGCCGGGTCGCTGGCCTGGGGCATGGTGCTGGACGGGTACCGCCCGGACCGGGCGGACGTCATCGGCGCCTGCCTCTGCCTCGCCGGCGTCGGCGTGATCATGTACGCGCCCCGGGGCTGACACCGGGCCGGTCGCCTCCGACCGCCCGCCGCACGAATGAATCGAGCAGGTGTTCGGTTCCGGGAGTAGGCTGGCGTCATGCACGCGCTCCAGGGCTCCCTCTTCGACCAGACCGACGACATCGGCCTCGGCCCGCTCGCCGGCCTGCGGCGCACCGTGCTCGGAGCCGGGGCCTGGGTCGACCACCTGCCCGGCTGGCTGACCGGGGCCGACGCGCTGTTCGAACGGCTCGCCGCCGACGTGCCCTGGCGCGCCGAGCGCAGGCAGATGTACGAGCGCGAGGTGGAGGTGCCACGGCTGCTCGCCTTCTACGGGGAGGGCGAAGCGCTGCCCCACCCCGTGCTCATCGACGCCCGCGAGGCGCTGACCGGGCACTACGCCCCCGAGCTCGGTGAACCCTTCGTCACCGCCGGCCTGTGCCTCTACCGCACCGGACGCGACAGCGTCGCCTGGCACGGCGACCGCACCGGCCGCTCCGCCACCCAGGACACCCTGGTCGCGATCCTCTCCGTGGGCGACCCGCGCGACCTCGTGCTGCGCCCGAGGGACGGCGGCCCGACCCTGCTGCGGCTGCCGCTCGGCCACGGCGACCTCGTGGTGATGGGCGGCTCGTGCCAGCGGACGATGGAACACGCGGTGCCCAAGTCGGCCCGCGCCGTCGGCCCCCGCATCAGCGTCCAGTTCCGCACCCGCGGCGTCATGTGACGTCCGGGCGTCGGCCCCGGCCCAGCTGGTCGTCGCGGGTGGTCAGCAGGACCTCGCGCAGCCGTGCCACCAGCTCGGAGGCGCTCTACCGCCGCTCGCCCCCCGGCTGCGGGACGGTGCCGTCCGCCGAGAGCTGTACGAGGTCGTCCGAGAGGACGTCCGCGTACACCTGCTCGTGCTCGACGGGGCCGCCACCGGACTGGCGCAGCCCGACCGTGGTTTCGACGGCCTTGCCGATGAGGGCCGTCATCACGAACGAGAACAGGCCGAGCACCACCACGGCCGTGAGCTGCCTGCGGAGCAGGTCCCAGGAGCCGCCGTCGAAGAGCCCCTTGCGGCCGGTCAGCGCACCCGTGGCGCACAGTCCCGCCAATCACCATGCCGACGATCCAGTGGGGGACCGTTACCGCGACCGTCGTCTTGGTCGTGCCGGTCGTGCCGGTCGTGCTCGTGGCCGCCGGGGCCGTGGGTGTGCGCGTACCCGGGCCCGCGCTCGGCGTCCAGCCCCGCCGCGGTGCCGTCGCGCCCGTGCGCCAGCAGGCGCAGAGCCTCCCGCACCCGGGCCCGTACGACCTGCTCGATCGCCGCGTCCGAGAGCAGCGGCCCGGTGTACAGGGCCGGCCGGCGGCGACGGCGCCGACCGCGGCCCGTTCTCGAGGCCGCCGGCCAGGATCACGGTGGGCGTCGGCGGACCGGCCGCGGGCCGGGCCCATTCGGGTGCCACCGAGACCACCGCTCAGGCCCCGACCGGATCGTGGCAGGAGACGAGTTTGGTGCCGTCGACGAACGCCGCCTCGACCTGGAGCAGCGCTTCACGCCGCGATCGCGTCGCTTGCGGGCCAGGTCGGCCACGACGTAGATCCACAGCCTGTCCCTCTCGCGGGGCGCGAGATTCATCGGTCACTCCCTTTCGGGCAGGCTTCCGGCAAGGGGCCTGTACCGAGCGGTGGTTCAGGTGCGCCGCAGCCGGGGGATCTGCGGTACCGCGGCGACGAAGACGAGCGTGGTCAGCACGAACGGCCAGGTGAACGTGTGGCCGCCGAAGGGGTCGAAGAAGGCCGACATGGCCGCCGTGTGTCCGGTCGCCGCGGCGGCGCCGAGGACGGCGTACGCCAGGCTCCAGCGGCTGCGGACCACGAACACCCCGCACAGGGCCATCGCGACGAGCACGCTGCTGTAGCCCATCAGCCCCTGCGCGACCCCGTCGGTGGCGGCCTTCGGCAGCGCGGCGAGCGCCGGGCCGGAGTGCCAGACCCGGGAGAAGTCGGGCGCGGAGATCGTCATCACGCTCGCGATGATGCAGAACGGCGCCGTGAAGGTGGGGATGTTCCAGGTCCCGAGGAGGGTGGCGAGCGCGGAGGTGACCACCACGACGGTGATGCTGCCGCCGACGGCCAGGAGCACCGTCGAGGGGTGGTCAGCGCCGAGGAAGACGGCGAAACTCAGCGCGACGAGCGTCCCGTTGAACCCGTGCAGTCCGGCCGCGACGGTCTCGCGGTCGATGCCGAAGGCGTACGCCGTGGCGGTTGCGACCGCGCTGCCGAGCAGGGCGTAGAGGGCGAATTCCCAGCCCGCGGCGGCGAGGGCGGCGAGGAAGAAGATGCCCGTGACGGCGCTCGGCATGAAATCGACCTGCGCGAGACCGCGCAGGACTTCCTGGATGAAGCTCGCGGGCTGAGCGGGGGCGGCGGCTCTGACCGGTTCCGCAATGACAGCCTGCATTTTCATTTCTCCAATGCGGGAAAACGAACCGTTCGCACGGGCAACAGTAATACCAAGGCAGACGATCCCCCTCGGCTTCGGCAGGTGTCTTGAAAGGAACGCGGCGGAAATCCGGTGCTGCTTTTCCGCATTCAGGAAATGCGATCAGAACACACCCCGACAATAGACGTGCATGCGTGCGTGCAGGCAGGCATGCGTGCGTCCAGGGCATGCGTGCGGGCTGGCGGGCGGCGGTCGGGTGGTGTCCGCTGGACCGGTGAGCCCCGCACCCGGTCGCTTCGCCCGCGGCCGCCGCTGGTGGGCCGGACTGCCGCCCGCCGCCGGCGCGGCCGTCATGGCCGCGGGGATCCTGTCCATCGGCCTGGACCTGACCGGGTACCGCCTGCTGTCGCTCGCCGCACTGGCCGTCGCCGGGGCGCTCTGGCTCCTGCTGGCCGCCGACTTCGCGATCCGGCTGGTGAGCGACCGCGGCCGCTTCCGGGCCGAGGCGGACACCCCGCCCGCCCTCACCGCCGTCGCCGCCACCACCGTGCTCGGCGCCCGGCTCTCCGCGTTCGGCTGGCAGACCGCGGCCGCCGCCCTGCTGGCGCTCGCCGCGGTGCTCTGGCCGGGGCTCCTGTACACCGTCGTACGGCACTGGCAGCGCCGGATGCCCGGCGCCGCCTTCCTCGTCTGCGTGGCCACCCAGGGGCTGGCCGTGCTCTCGGCGGTGCTCTCCACCGCCTGCCACCGGGACTGGCTCGGTTGGGCGGCCCTGGCCCTGTTCTGCCTGGGTGTGCTGCTGTACGCGCTGGCCCTGGCGCACTTCGACCTCCACGAGGTGACCGGCGGTGCGGGGGACCACTGGGTGGCGGGCGGGGCGCTGTCCATCACCGCCCTCGCGGGATCGAAGCTCACGGCCTCACCCGTCTGGACGGGTCCGGCGCACGAGGCGCTGCGTACCGCCACGCTGGTGGCCCTGGGCCTCTCGCTGGTCTGGTACGCCGTCCTGCTCGCCGCCGAGCTGCGCAGCCCGCGCCCCCGCTACGACGTCCGCCGCTGGTCGACCGTCTTCCCCCTCGGTATGACGGCCACCGCCTGCCTGTCCACCGCCGGACCGGCCGGGATCGACTGGCTGCGCCCGGTGGGGGAGGTGCTGCTGTGGATCGCGGTGGGCGCCTGCCTGCTGACCTGCGCCGCGTTCGCCCTGGCCCGGCGCGCGGCCGGGCGCGTCTGACCCGGGACCTACGTGGCCTCGGGCCCGCCTCGCGCGTCCCGGCTGCCTCGCCCGTCCCGGCCGCCTCGCCTATCCCCGCCCGTCCCGTCCGTCCCTCCCGTCCGTCGTACGGAAGCCCAGTACGGCCACGCACGCCAGCAGCACGACCGCCGCGAGCAGCGCCCAGCGGGCGCCGTGGTGCAGGGTCAGCAGCCCGCCGCCGAAGGCCCCGCAGAGCAGGGCCGCCACCGACACCAGGCGCCGTACGGAGGAGGGGCCCCAGGGGTCGGCCGCCAGGCCGGTCAGGGTCCGGGTGACCACGGTGGTGGTGAGGTCCGGGACGCCGAGCCGGTGCACGACGGCGTTCTGCAGCCCCATGCCGAACGCGAGCAGGCCGACCAGGACGAGCTGCCGGCCGCCCGCGGCGGTCGCGGCCAGCGCCCCGGCCACCAGGACGGCCTGCGCGGCCACCAGCGGACCGAACAGCCGGGACCCGCTCCAGGCGGCCGTTCCGGACCGGCGCAGCCGCCCGGCGGCCCCCGCCCCCACGATGAACGCGCCCAGGGCCAGTACCGAGGCCGCGCCGGAGAGTTCCCGGTCCCCGGCGAGCGCGAAGCCGAGGAAGACCACGTTGCCGGTCATGTTGGCGACGAAGACGTGGTCGAGCCCGAGGTAGCTCACGGCGTCGACCAGTCCGCTCACGAAGGTGAGCAGGACCAGCAGCGGTGGCACCACCCCGTGCGGCCGGACGGCTCCGCCTGCCTCGTCGCGTGCGGGAGGGAACAGCCGGTCGGCCAGCACCCGCAGGACCGAGTTCCGGCTCACCGGCGCGCCCCCGGCCGCCGGGCGGCCCCGGCCGGCAGTTCGCCGTCCGCGACGACCGCCCGCCCCACCTGGTCGAATTCCATCCGAGAACCCCGTTCGGCGCAATGGTCGATGACTTCCGGCCCGCTCCGACGGGGACATCCGGAGGATCGGAAACGGGGAACCGCCCCATGAAAGGCGGGGGCGGAGGAAAGGCTTTCGTCGCAGAAAACGTACCGGCCGGCGAACCGCCCAGGGGGGAGCGACCCGGAATTCGACGAGGCGCCGGTCTTCCGGCGCGGAGCCCCGCGGCTGGGTAGGGTTCCGGTATGGCATACACGTTTCAGGTGACCGTCGACTCGACCGATCCGCATCCGCTCGCCGACTGGTGGGCCGACGCCCTCGGCTGGGAAGTGGAGCCCAGCGACGAGGCGTTCATCCGCCGCATGGTCGAGCAGGGCCACGCCCGCGAGGAGGACACCACCACCCACCGCGGCGTCCTCGTCTGGAAGGTCGGAATCGGCATCCGCCACCCGGAGGGCCTGGAACGCGCGCCGAGGATCCTCTTCCAGCTCGTGCCGGAGGACAAGACGGTGAAGAACCGCGTCCACCTCGACGTCCGCACCGGCGCCGACGATCCGCGGGCCGTGGTCGAGCGGCTCGTCGCCAAGGGCGCGAAGCTCCTCCACGAAGGCAACCAGGGCCCCAGCACCTGGACCACCCTCGCCGACCCGCAGGGAAACGAGCTCTGCATCAGCCACTGACCGATCGTTTCGGAATGACGGCACGGGCGGCGGAGACAGGTGAAGCTGCGGGCCGGTTCGAGCGGGCCGGGGACGCCCGAGTCCTGGCGCTGGGCGGCGGCGACCAGGCCTTCGAGGGCCTCGCGCGGTACTTGGCCACCGCTCACCCCAGCCGGTCGAAGATCAGTCCGTCGACGCATGTCAGCAAGATGTGAGCGTGATTCTCGACGTCCGTCACGCTGTGCGCGGTTGAGGAACAGCCAGACGGCCTCGCCCCGCGTCCGTGCGATGACGCCCAACCTCGGACAGGGTGCCTGCCAGGCGCTGGAGGACGCGGTCACCTGGCCGCCGCGCTCGCCGTCGAGCCCATGGCCCAGGCCGCGCTCTCCCGCTACGACCCCGAGCGCCGGCCGCGCAGCCGGGCCGTCGCGCGATGCGGCTGACACCCTCCCGCGCCGCAACGCGCGTGATCCTTCGGCACCACACCTGGGTTCCACCACGGCTGAACTGATCCGATCCGTGCCCGGCCGGCCCAGGAGCGGGTGGCGCCGCTGCCGCCACCCCCGTCCGAGCGGCGCCACCGCATAAGGCCCCGTCCCGTACGGCCCGTCCCGCGAGGCCCGGCCACGCACTACGCTGCCCACGTGAACGTCATCCTCTTCGGCGGAACCGGAATGATCGGACGGGGCGTCCTGCGCGAGTGCCTGCGCGACGCGTCCGTCGAGCGCGTCCTGTCCATCGGACGCACCCCGCTCGGCGTCACCCACCCCAAACTGCGCGAGCTCGTCCAGCACGACCCGTCCGACCTCTCCCCGGTCGCCGCCGAGCTGGCGGACTACGACGCCTGCTTCTTCTGCCTCGGCGTCTCCTCGGTCGGCATGAAGGAGGAGGCCTACCGCCGGATCACCTACGACCTGACGCTCGCCGTGGCCCGCCCCCTCGCCGCCGCCAACCCCGGCCTCACCTTCGCCTACGTCTCCGGCGAGGGCACGGACAGCACCGAACGGGGCCGCTCCATGTGGGCCAGGGTCAAGGGCAAGACCGAGAACGACCTGCTGGAACTCCCCTTCCAGGCCTACATGTTCCGCCCCGGCATCGTCCAGCCCGTCGGCGGCATGCCCTCCAAGACGCGGCTCTACCGGGTGGCCTACGCCGTCACCGCGCCCCTGTTCCCGGTCCTGCGCCGGTTCGCCCCCCACCTCGTCACCACCACCGAGGCCCTGGGACGCGCCATGATCGCCGTTGCCACCCCGGGCACCGGGACCACCACCCGCGTCCTGCGCCCCCGCGACATCAACCGGCTGGGGAGCACCCCGCGGACCAGGCATAATTGAGTACCGGGGCGACCCTCCCGCACGAGAGAATCAACCATCTCGAACCGGGAGGAACCCCATGAGCCAGGACCACCTGACTCTGCACGACCTGCTGCCCGCCCAGGAGCTCGCCGCGGCCATAGACGCCGGGCACGTGACCCGCAAGGCGCACCCCGAACTGCCGCTGTCCATCTACACGTACACGCGGACGGCACAGTACGAGCGCGTCTGGAACCAGGTCACCACGCGCTGCCGGGGCCTCGTCGCCGACGACGCCACCGGGCGGATCGTCGCCCTGCCGCTGCCGAAGTTCTTCAACGTCGGCGAGCACGAGTCCGGCCAGCCGTACGCCCCGGCCCTGCCCGACGAGCCGTTCGAGGTGTACGACAAGGTCGACGGCAGTCTCGCCGTGGTCTTCCACTACGCCGGCCAGTGGCGCGTCGCGTCCAAGGGTTCCTTCATCAGCACCCAGGCGACCTGGGCGCAGCGCCGCCTCGACGGCCGGGACACCGCGGCGCTCGTGCCGGGCGTTACCTACCTCGCGGAGATCCTCTACCCGCAGAACCGCATCGTCGTGGACTACGGCGACCGCCGGGACCTCGTCCTCCTCGCCGCCTTCGGCGCGGACGGCACCGAGGTGCCGCTCGCCGAGGCCGCCGCGCACTGGCAGGGCATCGGGTCCGTCGTCACCGTGTGGCCCGCCATGCCGCTCGCCGAACTGCTCGCGCTGACGGAGTCCAACACCCTGCCCGGCGGCGGCGCCGCCACCGGTACCGACGCCGAGGGCTTCGTGCTGCGCTTCGCCTCCGGCGTCCGCGCCAAGGCCAAGATCGCCGAGTACGTACGGCTGCACAAGGTGCTCACCGGAGTCACGGAGCGGGACATCTGGCGCAGCCACGGCATCCAGCGCTTCGCCGGCCTGCCCGCCAAGCAGCTCGCGCAGGGCCTGAACTGCACGGCCGCGGATGTGGCGGCCTGGAGCGGCAAGCCGCTGGACGCGCTGCTGGAACAGGTGCCGGACGAGTTCGACACCTGGGTGCGGGAGGTCATCGTCCGGCTGGAGGACGCGGCCGCGGAGCTGGAACGCGCCGTCGACGAGGCCTTCCGGGGGCTGGAGCACCTGGCCGCCGACCGGGGCGCCTTCGCGCGCGCCGCCAAGCAGCTCCCCGCGGGCGTCCTGCGCTCCACGATGTTCCTGCGGCTCGACGGCAAGTCGACCGAGCTCGTCACCTGGCGAGCCGTCCGGCCCGAGACGGCCGACCCCTTCACCACCGACGAGGAGAACTGACCCGTGTCCGACAACGCGGCTGCCGCCGAGGCGCCGGCGGCCCCCGAAACGCAGGCTGCCGACCACGAGGCGACAGCCCCCGAGTCCCCCGAACGCACCCGCCCCGTCGTCCACGTCATGACGGGTCTGCCCGCCTCGGGCAAGACGACCGCCGCTCGCGCCCTGCAGGCCGGGTCCGGAGGCCGGATGCGCCGCGTCAACCTGGACGACCTGCGGGTCATGTTCGACGGGCCCGATCATGGGCGCGGTCTCTCGTACAAGCACGAGCAGACCGTCCTGGAGGTCCAGGACGCGGCGCTGCGGGCGGCCGTCGAGGGCGGCTTCGACGTGGTCGTGGACAACACCCACCTCACCCCGAACATCCCCAAGCGCCTCAAGGCCGCCGTCGCGGGCCTCGCGACCTTCGTCGTGCACGACTTCACCGACGTCCCGATCGAGGAGTGCCTCAGGCGGGACGCCGCTCGCGAGCGGAGGGTCGGCGAGGAGGTCATCCGGATCCTGGCCGACAAGCACGCCAAGTCCCGCAAGGGCGGCTGGAAGCTCACCGCCGAGTGGCTCAACGACCAGCCGGCCGTGGAGCCGTACGTTCCGGACCCGACGCTGCCCGCCGCGGTGATGTGCGACATCGACGGCACGCTCGCCCTGACCGGCGACCGCAGCCCGTACGACTTCACGCGCTGCGAGATCGACGCGCTGAACGAACCGGTGCGGGCGGCCCTCGACGCCTTCCGGCGCGCCGACGGCAGCGTCATCGTGCTGCTGTCCGGCCGGGGCGAGGAGCACCGGCCGCAGACGGAGGCCTGGCTGGACCGGCACCAGGTCCCGTACGACGAGCTGTGGATGCGCTCCGCCGGAGACGTCCGCCGCGACGACATCGTGAAGGCCGAGCTGTTCGACGCGCACGTCCGCCACCGCTACGCGGTACGGGTCTCGCTCGACGACCGGGACCGGGTGGTCGCGGTCTGGCGCCGGATGGGCCTGCCCACCTGGCAGGTCAACTACGGCGCCTTCTAGCCGGCGGCCGCCGAACGTGAAGGTGCTGATTGTCGACGCCGCGAACGTCGTGGGGTCCGTCCCGGACGGCTGGTGGCGCGACCGCCGGGGCGCGGCCGAGCGGCTGCGCGACCGGCTCGCGGAGCGGGACGCCGATGAGGAGATCATCCTGGTCGTCGAAGGCGCCGCGCGCGGCGTCGAGTCCGTGCCCGGAGTACGGGTGGACTCGGCGCCGGGCAGCGGGGACGACCGGATCGTGGCGCTGGCCGCGGCCTACGCGGAGCGCGGCGGCTGCGTGGTGGTCACGGCGGACCGGGAACTGCGTGAGCGGGTGCGGGCGTACGGCGCCCGGTGCGAAGGCCCGCGCAGCGTGCGCCCGGGGGACTGACCGGACGGGCGCTCACGCGGCGGGCCGGTGTGAACGCCCGTCAGCCGGAAGTCCGGCCCCCCGGATTGCGGGGGGCCGGACTCCCGGCCGTCGGATCGGACGTAGACCGCTCGGGTCAGCCGCGGCACCACTCCACCCGGGTGAGGTTCTTGACGTAGCGGGCGGAGACCCAGCGGCTCTCGTAGTCCTTGCGGTCCTTGCGGTCCTTCCGGTCCTTGCGGTCCTTGTGGGCCGCACGGTCCTCGCCGTCCACGCCGTCCACGCCGTCCTCGTAGTCCTCGCGGTCCTCTCGGTCCTTGCGGTCCTCGCGCTTGTGGTCCTCGCGGCCGCTGTGCTCCTCGCGCTCCACGCCGTCCAGCAGGTACCAGATGTTGTTGCCGTCGACCTTCTCGCCCCGCCACTTGCACTCGATCTCGAGCTTCTGGTGCGGGTAGACCTTGCCGACGCGGTACCCGTGCGTGCTCGGCTTGTTGCGGACGGTCAGCGGACCGCCGGAGATGACCTTGCCCCAGGCGTGGTCAAGCTTGTCGTAGTCCTCGTCGGAGTCGTAGTCGTAGTCGGGATCGTCGTCGTCGCGGACGGTCTGGTGGCTCTGCATCGCGCCCATCGAGCCCTGGTCGGCGATCGCGGTGCTCGCGCCGACCAGGCCGAGCACCAGGCTTCCGGTGGCGAGAGCGAGGATGGTCCTGGTTGGCTTCAGCATGCGCCGGCTCCTCTACGAAGAGTTCCGCCCGGCCGCGGCAAGCGGTCCGGGCGGCAACCTGTCGGTTGCCACGGATGACTATGGCGACGCGGCGACACGAGACCCCGGCGGCGCGCGGCCGTTTAGCCCGATATGCCCAATCTGTCTCTTGGTCCGGCCGCTCGGGCCGCCGGTCCCCGTCCGCAGACACCGCGGCGGTGCCGTCATCGGCCGGGAGGGCAACTGCCTCTGGTACTCAGAGGGTTGGGGGTCCCTACTCAGGAGATTCGGTCCCCGGCCCGCTACCGTGAGCCGCACGAGAGGGTCGCACGACGATTCAGGGGGCGGACATGCGGCGTGTTCGGGCGAGAACGGAGCTGACCGCGGGGCTGGCGGCCGGGGTACTGGCGGGGGCGCTGCTGCTGGCGGGCTGCGGTTCGGACGGCGAGACGCGGACCGGAGCGGACCCGCGGCCGGGACCGACGGCCTCGGCCTCGGCCCCGACTTCCGTACCGCCCTCGGCTGTCGCTCCCGCCCCCTCCGGCACGGCCCCCGGCACCCTGCCGACGGCCTACGACTTCACCCCGGATCCCGCCCGTGTCCCGCACACCGCCGAGCAGGCGCGGCGCCTGACGCGGGCCGCCCAGCTCGACCCCGACAGCTGGTCGGCGGGCATGGTGCGGCACGACCCGTACGAGAGCGGCGGCAACTGGCCCGTGCTGTCGGCGGACTGCGCGTGGTCGCGCGGAGACCTGCCGGCGGACGTGCTCGACAGCTACACGCGGAAGATCGACGTGCCGGCCAAGGACGGCAAGGGCAGGGTGCTCGGCTCGGTCACCATCTCCGTCCACCGGGACGCGGCGGCCGCCGACGCCGACATGAAGGACACCGTGCAGCAGAGTTTCCGCTGCCCCGACCAGGACCTCGGCGGCGGGCAGTCCCTCCAGGGGCTGATGTCGATGCACATGCCGCAGAAGGACGTGCTCAACGCCGACGCCTCGATGTTCGAGTCCGGCACGTACGGTTCGGCCGACTCCGGCGGTCCCCAGAAGTACGTGTGGACCAAGTCCCGCATCGGACCCGTCGTGATGGCCCTCTCCGTCAAGGGCGCGCAGGGGTACGAGATCAGGGACCTCCTGCTGCTGGCCGCCGAGGGCGGCGCCAAGGCCCTCTACCGCATCGAACTGGAGCTGAAGTGACCGGATCGGGCGCGGCCGCCGCGCGCGGGGGCGGGAGTCCTGCCTGATGCAGCCGCTGCACACCACCGATCCAGCCCGCATCGGCGGGTACCGCATCCT
The DNA here is from genome assembly GCF_055565795.1 of Streptomyces sp. NPDC028314. Classification (NCBI taxonomy): domain Bacteria; kingdom Bacillati; phylum Actinomycetota; class Actinomycetes; order Kitasatosporales; family Streptomycetaceae; genus Streptomyces; species Streptomyces sp. NPDC028314. The sequence goes on along the minus strand of NZ_JBVHTP010000001.1, from coordinate 706,429 downwards.
CGGCCGGCTCGGCGCGGGCGGCATGGGCGTCGTCCTGCTCGGCCGGTCCGGGGGCGGGGCCCTGGTCGCCGTGAAGCTCGTCCGGGCCGAGTACGCCGACGATCCGGCGTTCCGGGTCCGTTTCCGGCGCGAGGTCGCCACCGCCCGCCGGGTCCGCAGCCCGTGGGCCGTGCCGGTGGTGGACGCCGACACGGAGGCGCCCGCGCCGTGGCTCGCCACGGAGTTCGTTCCGGGGCCGCCGCTGAGCGATGCCGTCGCCCGCTCCGGCGGGCTCCCGCCGGACAGCGTCCGGCACCTCGGGGCGCGGCTGGCGGAGGCGCTCGGCGCGGTGCACGCGGCCGGGCTGGTGCACCGGGACGTGAAGCCCGCCAACGTGCTGCTGGCCACCGACGGGCCGCGGCTCATCGACTTCGGGATCGCCCGGGCCCTCGACGACACCGTGCTCACCGCCACCGACGTGGTCATCGGCTCGCCCGGCTTCCTCTCGCCCGAGCAGGCCCAGGGCGGGCACGTCGGGCCGCCCAGCGACCTCTTCTCACTGGGGTGCGTGCTCGCGTACGCGGTCACCGGGCGGCGGCCGTTCGGCTCGGGTCCGGTCGAAGCCATGCTCTTCCGTACGGTCCACGACACCGCCGACACGGCCGGCATCCCGCACACGCTGCTGCCCGCGGTCGCCGCCTGCCTGGCCAAGGCCCCCGGGGACCGGCCGACCGCCCAGGAGCTCCAGGAGACCCTGACCGGGGACACGGACGGCTCCTGGCTGCCCGGACCGCTGCTCCAGCTGATCGCCGAACGCTCCGCGCAGATGCTGCAACTGCCCGACATCGAGCCGACCCGGGCGACGGCATCCGCGACGGCATCCGCTGCGGCGGCCGCGCCCGTGACGGAGACCGCGTCCGCCCAGGACGCCCCGCCGGAGCCGGACGCCGGGTCCCGGCCGCGCCCCCGCCGCCGGGCCTTCCTCGCGGCGGCCGCACTCACCCTCGCCGCCGGGGGCGGCACCGCGGCCTGGCTCGTACGCGGCGACGGCGAGCCGGCCGGCAAGGGCGCCGACCCCGTACGCCCCACCCTGGCCATCGGGCTCCAGGCCGACCTCAGCGGCCCCGGCCAGAACGTGGGCAGGGCCCAGCGCGACGGCGCCCGGCTGGCGGTCGAGGAGCTCTCCGCCCGCAGGGAACTGCCGTTCACCTTCAGGCTGGTGGAGGCCGACGACCAGGGAGCGGCCGGCCCGGCCGGCACCGCGGCCGCGGGCCTCGCCGCCGACACCGCGGTGGTGGCCGTGCTGGCCGCCACCAGCGGGGCCGCCGTCGGCGCGGTCCTCGCCCGCTACGACCAGGCGGGCCTGCCCGTACTCAGCGTCTCCGACGGGGACACCACCCACATCAGCCGGGTCTTCACCTGCCTGCGTCCCAACGACGCCTACCAGATGCGGCCCGTCGTGGAGTACCTGACCGCACGCGACCGCGGGGCCACCTTCGTCGTGGACGACGGCACCCCGTACGGCTGGCAGACCACCCGGGCCCTCAGCGAGGCCCTCCGCGCGGGCAAGAGCCGGATGACCCCGGCGACGGTGGCCGCCGACGCCGACCACGGGCCGGTCGCCCAGGACGCCGTACGGGCCGCCGCAGGCGCGGTGCTCTACGGCGGCGGCCCCTCCGGTGCGGCCCGGCTGGCCCGCGCCCTGACGGCGGCCGGATACCGGGGCCGGGTCCTCGCCACCCAGGCGGTACACGACCCGCGCTTCCCGGCGGAGGCCGGTGGGAGCGCCGAGGGCTGGCTGCTGGTCTCCACCGCGCTCGACCCGGCCGCGTCCCCGGCCGCCGCCGCCCGGGCCTTCGACACCGCCTTCCGGGCCCGGTACGGCAACACCCCGGCCCCGCTCTACGCGGCGGAGGCCTACGACGCGGTCCACCTCCTGGCCCGCTGCGCCACGGGCCTGGGCCGCGCGCAGGTCGGCCGGGGCGACCTGGTGCCCACCGTGCGCGGGACCACGTACCAGGGCGTCTCGAAGAAGTACGCCTTCGAGCCGGCGAACGGCACCTTCACCGGTGAGGGCCTGTCCTTCTACGAGGTGGCCGCGGGCCGGTTCCGCCTGCTGGGCGACCGCTGGACGGCCTGGCCCGGCTGACGCGTGGCGGATTCGCACCGCATGAATGGCGGAAGGCCGACGCACCCTTTCGGGGGACTCCCGCGCACCCTGCGGCTGGCTAGCATTCTCGTAAGTGCTTGTCCTGCAATCCCATATGGGATTGCAGGATCATGCGCCCCCGACGAGGAGAGGTCTCATCATGCAGTTGCGCAATGGTGTCGTGGCGAGTGGGATTCCCGGTGCGGTCTGGGTGAAGAGCCGGGCGAGCGTGGGCAACGGCAACTGTGTGGAGGTGGCCGCACTGGGCGGCGGCGAAGTGGCGGTGCGCAACTCGCGATTTCCCGACGGGCCGGCCCTGATTTTCACCGCCGCCGAGATCGAGGCGTTCATCGACGGTGCCAAACGATCCGAATTTGATCAGCTGACCGGATGAGGGCCAAACCTTAGGCCAAGGCTTGGAACGGCAGCCCGTCGCACCCCATTCTGAGGACTGCGATCTGCCCCGGTCATATTGGAGTTCGTATGTCTGCGCTCCCTGAACCGCTGCCCGAGCCCCTTGCTTCCGTCGTGCCGCTGGCGAGGGAGCACGGCCGGGCGGCGGCCGGCCGTGTGCTCGGACAGGAACTGCGGTCATGGCGGGAGCTCCGCGGCCTCACCCTGCGGGACGCGGCCCCCGTCATCCGCGGATCCGTCTCCAAGCTCAGCCGTCTGGAGCGCGGCGAAAGCCCCCCGAAGGCGCGCGACGTCCTCGACCTGGCCCGCCACTACCGCCTGGACGCCGACGCGATGCGCACCGTACAGCGCCTCCTGGAGCACGCCCAGGACTGCGAGTGGTACGAGCAGTACAGCGACGTGACCCCCGGCTTCCTCCGCCGCCTGATCGAGCTGGAAGGCGACGCGGAGGAGATCTGCGTCTACGAGAACCTCGTCGTCCCGGGCATCCTCCAGACCCCCGAGTACGCCTGGCACATGGCCAGGGCCGTGATGCCCAGCGCCCCCGAGGACGAGATCGAACGGGTCGTCCAGCTGCGCACGCAGCGCCAGCTGCACCTGATGGAGGGCGCGGTGCCGAGGCTCACGGTCCTGCTCGACCAGGGGGTGCTCCAGCGGCGCTGCGGAAGCGCCGAAGTGATGCGCGGGCAGCTGACGCACCTGCTGCGCGCCGGCGAGGTCGCCAAGGTGAACATCCGCATCCTGGAGATGGGCTGGGGCTACTCGGCCGCGCCGCCGTACCCCATCACCCACCTGAAGTTCCGCGACGGCGGCCCGGCGGAGCTGGCGTACGTGGAGCACATCAACGGCGCGAACTACGTGACCCGGCCGCGGGCCCTCGACGACCACCGCAACGCCCTGAGCAACCTGCGGAAGTCCGCCGTCTCCAGGGAGCGGAGCCGGACACTGATCGAGGAGGCGCTGCGGCAGTACTGCTGAGGGCCAGACGGGCCGGGCGGGCAGGGCGGGCCGGGGGAGGAGCGCCGGGCGGGCCTCAGAGCCGGCCCACACCACCCCACTCGACCCAGTCCCTCGGCCGGTTCTCCGGCGGCGGCGGGGGAGCGTCGGGACGCCAGTCGACCACGTCGACCAGGTCCGGTTCGAGGATCCGAAGGCCGTCGAAGTACCGCCGCACCTCGTGCGGCTCCCGGACCCGCCCCCAATTGCCGTGCGTGGTGGTCTCCATGAGCCGGGTCACGTCGTCGCGTACGACCGGGTCGTCACTGACGAGCTGGCAGATGACCATGAAGCTGCCGGGCGCCAGCAGCTCCGCCGTCCGGCGGACCACGGCGGACGGGGAACGCTCGTCGTCGGTGTCCGGGATGCAGTGCAGGACCGACACGAAGAGCGCGGCGACGGGCTGCTCGTAGTCGAGGAACTCCCGCGTGGCCGTGTGGATCGCCTCGGTGTCGCGCAGGTCCCTGGGGATCACGAGCGTGCCGGCGTTGTCGTGCAGGGTGGTCTGGGCGTGCGCGAGGACCATCGGGTCGTTGTCGATGTACGCGACCCGGCAGCTCTTGTCGGCGCGCTGGGCCACCTCGTGGACGTTGTCCTGGGTGGGCAGGCCGGAACCGTGGTCCAGGAACTGCCGGATGCCGTAGTCCTCGACGAGGATCCGGACGACCCGGCTGAGGAACGCCCGGTTGTTCCGGGCCAGCAGCTGGGTGCTGGGTGCGATCTCCAGCAGCCTGGTACAGGCCTCGCGGTCGCTGGCGTAGTTCTCCACACCGCCCAGGAGCCAGTCGTACATCCGCGCGACGCTGGGGGTGTGCATGTCGATCAGGGGAGACTCGGGGTTGTTCCCTAACTCCATGTGCCCTCCTCATGGCCCTGCCGGGCCCGTGGTCCAGGGGTCGGCCCATGGTAGGGAGTCGTCGGGCGGCCTGCCAATCACTCGCGGGGGTACCGGCCGGGACGCGGGGCTCCGGGACGGGTGCGCGCGAACTCGTGCCCGCCCCGGCAGCGGGCGCACGCGGAGCCGTGCCCGCCCCCGAACGGGCACGGCCGCGCGGCGGGGCCCCGGGGGGAGGGGCCGAGGCCGGTCAGGTGGCCGGCACACGAGAAATCTACGGCCCGGACCGGGTAGCCCTCGCCCATCCACAGGTTGAAATCCGCCTACCCCCCTCGGGGGTGACCCTGTACAACCATGGGTGTACTCATGGGGGGTTTGAAGTGCAGCTGTCGGCGCATCCGGCAAGAGGTCTGCTCCGTACCGGGCTTCCGGTCGTCGGCGAGATCGTGTACGCCGTCGGCTCGCTCTGGATCTCGGCCACCATGCTCCGGAACTGGCCCGATCCGAACGGTTACTGGCGGGACACCGACCCCCTCGCCTACGCCCTGCTGGCAGCGGTCTACCTGCCGCTCGCCCTGCGCCGTCTCTTCCCGGTGGCCGTCCTGGCGAGCACCGCTCTCTGCGTCGGCGCGTACTTCACGCTCGGCTACTACCACGTGGTCGTCGTGTGCGGGCTGGCCCTCGCCCTCTACACCGTCGCCGCCCACCGGCCCCGCAGGGTGTCGGCGCGCTGCGCGGTGGTCTCGCTCCTCGTCCTCCTCTGGGGGACCCGGCTGGCCGAACCGGGCATCGGGCCGCTCAGCGTGGGCTTCGTGACCGTCACCACCATCGTCTGCTGGGTGACGGGCGACGGCTCCCGGCGGCTGCGCGAGCTCACCCGCCAACTCCGCCTGGAGCAGGAGGAGAAGGCCCGCCGGGCCGTCATGGAGGAGCGCATCCAGATCGCCCGCGAGCTGCACGACGTCATCGCCCACCACGTCTCGGTGATCTCCGTCCAGACCGGTCTCGCCGGGTACGTCCTCACCTCCGACCCGCCCACCGCCCGCCGGGCCCTGGACACGGTCGCGGGCAGTGCCCGCGAGGCCCTCGCGGAGATGCGCCGGATGCTGGTCGTCCTGCGCGAGGCCGACTGCGCGCCGCTGCCGCGGCAGACGCCGCAGGTGTCCGGGCTGGGCCGCCTCGACGAACTGGTCAAGCGGGTCGGCGACGCGGGGGTCCCGGTCGAGGTGGCGATCACGGGCACGGCGTACGCGCTGCCGCCCGGGATCGACCTGTGCGCCTACCGGGTCGTGCAGGAGGCGCTGACGAACGTGCTGAAGCACGCCCCGCAGGCGCACACCACCGTCCGCGTCCACTACGGCGAGGACGAGGTCCGGGTCCGGGTCACGGACGACGGGAGCGGGCACCGGGCACCCCGGGTTGCGGCCGGCGCCCGGGCAGCGGCAGGTCAGGGGTTGATCGGCATGCGGGAGCGGGCGACGATCTACCAGGGTACGGTGACCGCCGAGCCCGTCCCGGACGGCGGGTTCGAGGTCAGTCTGCGGGTCCCGGTGCCGAGGGCCGGCCACGGTGCGTGAGGAGGGGGCGGGGATGACGCGCGTACTCGTCGTCGACGACCAGTTCCTGATCCGGTCCGGGCTGACCGCGCTGCTCACCGCCGCACCCGGCTTCGAGGTGGTCGGTGAGGCCGCCGACGGGGAGGAAGCGGTCCGGCTCGCCGCCGCCACGCGGCCCGACGTGGTGCTGATGGACATCCGGATGCCGGGGACCGACGGGATCGCCGCCACCGAGCGGATCCTGGCCCGGCCAGGCCGGGACGAGGCCGCTGCTCCGCTCTCCGGCCCGGACCCGGCCGGCGCGCCCCTGCCCAAGGTGCTGATGCTGACCACCTTCGACTCCGACGAGTACGTCCTGCGCGCGCTACGGGTCGGGGCGGCCGGGTTCCTCCTCAAGGACACCCCGCCCGACCGGCTGCTCTCCGCGATCACCACCGTCCACGCCGGCGAGATGCTGTTCAGCCCCCAGGCCCTGCGCGGCCTGATCGACACGTACGCCGCCCCGGCCGCCCGCGCCCCGCACCCCGGCCTGGCCCTGCTGACCCCGCGCGAGCGGGAGGTGTTCGGCCTGGTCGGGGCCGGGCTGTCGAACGCCGGGATCGCGGAGCGGCTCGTACTCAGCCCCGCGACCGTCAAGACCCACGTACACCGCTGTATGAGCAAGCTCGGGCTGTCCAGCCGCGCCCAGGCCGTGGTCCTGGCGCACGAGTCCGGGATCGCGGGCCACCCCGCCTGACCGGGGACCGTCCGGCCGCACCCCTGGTCCGGCCCGGGATGCGGGCCGCGTCCCGCCGAGCCAGAGTGGGTCCCATGGGTATCGAAGACTACGGCGGCGGCCCCGGGGCGCAGCAGACCGGCGTGATGGTCGTGACGACCAACGACGTGCCCGGCTACCGGGTGGAGCAGGTCATCGGTGAGGTCTTCGGACTCACCGTGCGCTCGCGGCACCTGGGCAGCCAGATCGGCGCGGGCCTGAAATCCATGATCGGCGGCGAGCTGAAGGGTCTCACCAAGACCTTGGTGGAGACCCGGAACCAGGCCATGGACCGCCTCATCGAACAGGCGAAGGCCCGGGGCGGGAACGCCGTGCTGATGATGCGCTTCGACGTGACCGAGGCCGCCGACGTCGGTACCGAGGTGTGCGCGTACGGGACGGCCGTCGTGCTGGTGCCCGCCTCCACGTAGGTCCCCTCGGCGCCTGTCGGCGCATCCGTAAGTCCAGGACAGGGCTCCGCTTTGTCCATGGGCCTGCCGTGCCCGTGGTCCGCAAGCTGTCAGGTCAGTGAGCGGACCGCAGGGCTCCGGAGCCGTGCGGTCTTCCGTGCAAGGAAGCGCCGATTCCCGGAGGCCCGATGCGCACCCCCCTCTGGCCGGCCGCAGCCGCGGTCGCCGGTCTCATCGCCACCCTCGTCGTGTCCGTACCCGTGTCGGCCGCCCCGGCGGCCACGCCCGTCACCATCGCCTCGCCCGAGCTGTCGGTCCGCGTCGACAGCGGGTTCCCCCGTGTCATCGGCTACACCCGGCGCGCCACCGGGGACACTCTGGACGGCAACGTGGACCCGGTCTCCGCCGTCGTCGTCAATGGGACCGCGTACACCCCCACGGTCACCTCGACGCCCTCCGCCTCCGGCGTGGACTACGCGCTGGCCTTCTCCGGAGTGACCATCAGATCCCGTCTCTCGGTGACCGGTTCGGTCGTGGAGTTCAAGGTCACCGCGATCGAGGACACGCCCGCGCTGCGCGTACGCAGCCTCGCGATACCCGACCACCACCTCGTCAGCGTCCGCAGCGACCAGCCGGGCGCGAGCCTGTCCACCGCGACCATGCACACCGCCACCACGGGCACGGGGGACACCTTCACCCCCGTCACCGCCTCCACCCCCGTGGACCCGGCGGCGACGACGGTGATGTACGGGCTCCTCAACACCGGGAAGCTGGCCGCCGCCATCGACTCCAACTCCCTCTACGACCAGCCGTCGGGCGGCACCGCCCGCGACAACGGCCGGATCAGCAAGCGGGTCACCGACAAGGGCTCCTACCGCCGCGCGGGCCTGTGGAGCGGCTCCTGGCTCTACCGGGCCGCGGGAGCCGCGGACACCGACACCGAGCCCCTCCCGTACGTCCGGGTCGCGATCACCGCCGACCGCAACGCCGACTCCGTCGTCGACTGGCAGGACGCGGCCGTCGCCTACCGCGACATCTGGACCCCGCCCACCGGCTGGCAGGACACGGCGAACCGGGTCGTCCAGCGCATCCCCTTCAACTTCGCCTCCCAGGCCACCCACCCCTTCGCGCAAACCCTCGACGAGACCAAGCGGGTCAGCCTCGAGACGGACGGTCTCGGCCAGTTCGTCCTGCTCAAGGGCTACGCCTCCGAGGGCCACGACTCCGCGCACATGGACTACAAGAACATCGGCTCCAAGCTGGGCGGCGCCGCCGGCCTGAACGCCCTCACCACCGCCGGCCACGCCTACAACGCCGACTTCGGCGTGCACGTCAACGCCACCGAGGAGTACCCGGTCTCGGCCACCTTCGACCCGGCGCACCAGAGCGGCGGCCTCGGCTGGGACTGGCTCGACCAGTCGTACTACGTGGACACCCGCAAGGACGGCCAGTCCGGGCAGCGGCTGAGCCGCCTCCGGGACCTCAAGGCGGCGGCCCCCGGGCTCGACTTCCTCTACGTCGACGTCTGGTACGGGGACGGGTACGTCTCCCGCAAGCTCCAGCGCGAGATCGCCGGACTCGGCTTCCAGCTGGCGACCGAGTTCCCCAACACCCTCACCGAACAGTCGCTCTGGCACCACTGGGCGACCGACGTCGACTACGGCGGCAGCGACCTGAAGGGCATCAACTCGAACATCGTCCGGTTCATCGCCAACCACACCAAGGACGACTGGATCGCCCGCAACCCGCTCCTCGGCGGCGCCGAGGTCACCGCGTACGAGGGCTGGCAGGGCAGGAAGGACCACCCCGCCTTCCTGAACACCACCTTCGCCGTCAACCTGCCGACCAAGTACCTCCAGGAATCCCCCATCGTGAAGTGGACGGCCGACACGGTCACCCTCGCCAACGGCACCACCGTCACCACCGCCGGCGGCACCCGGAAGATCACCACCGCCGGCCGGACCGTCCTGAACGGCTCCGGCTTCCTGCTCCCGCGCGACGGCAAGCTCTACCACTGGAACGACGCGGGCGGCGCCTCCACCTGGACCCTGCCCGCCGGCTGGTCCGCCCCCAAGCTGTACGAACTCACCTACACCGGACGCCGGTTGGTCGGCGACCTCACCGTCAGCCGGGGACAGGTCACCCTCAACGCCGCCGCCAGGACCGCGTACGTCGTCACCAACGGCGCCGCGCCCGCCCAGGCCGACCCGAACTGGGGCGAAGGCACCCCCGTCAAGGACCCCTCCTTCTACTCCGGCACCCTGGACTCCTGGACCGTCACCGCGGCCGGCGCGGCCGTCACCCGCAACGCCCAGGGCCAGAACGAGCTGACCATGGCGGCGGGCACCGCCCCCGCCGTCTCCCAGCAGCTCACCGGCCTCACCCCCGGCACCTACGCCGCCTCCGTCTGGGTCTCCACCCCGGCCGGCCGGGCCGCCACCCTCGCCGTCACCCCGGCCGGCGGCTCCCCGGCCTCCGTGTACGCCGACTCCTCACCGCTGACGAACAACCTCGGCGGAAGCGAGAAGAACGGCACCGCGATGCAGCGGATGAAGGTGTTCTTCGACGTCCCGGCAGGCCGGTCCACGGCCACCCTCGCACTGTCCGCCGCGGCCGGATCCGGCACCGTCCACCTCGACGACGTCCGGGTGGTCCGCTCCGCCCGCACCCCGCTCGGCGGCCACTGGTTCGCGGAGGACTTCGAGAACGTCGACGCCGGCTGGGGACCCTTCGCCTTCGGCGGCGCCGGAGGCTCGGCCACGGACCCCCGTACCCACATCGCGCAGCGCAACGCCCCCTACACGCAGGCGGGATGGAACGGCAAGCTCGTCGACGACGTGATCAGCGGCCAGAACTCCCTCAAATCGCACGAGGAGCGCACCGGCCTGCTCTACCGCACCCTGCCCCAGACGCTGCGCCTGACGCAGGGGCGCTCGTACAAGGTGACCTTCAGCTACGAGAACGGCTTCGGCGGGGACTACCGGTTCGTCACCGGCTCGGGCGCCACGGAGACCGCCACCGACCTGAACCAGGCGCGTACCGCCACCACCTTCACCAAGACCTTCACCGCCGGGGCCGACGCCTGGTTCGGCGTACGGAAGGTCACCGCGGAGGACTCCCACGACGAGGCCGACCTCATCCTCGACGATCTCACCGTCGACGACCTCGGCCCGGGCGGCGGCGGTGAACTGCTCGTACCCCAGAGCCGGATGAGCGTGAAGGCCGTCGACAGCCAGGAGACCGCCGGGGAGAACGGCAGCGCGGCCAACGTCCTGGACGGCAACGGCTCCACCATCTGGCACACCCAGTGGTACGCGGCCACCGCGCCGATGCCGCACGAGATCACCCTGGACCTCGGAGCCGCCTACAACGTCTCCGCGCTGCACTGCCTGCCCCGGCAGACGCAGAGCAACGGCCGGATCGCCGACTACCAGGTCCTCACCTCCACCGACGGGGTGAACTGGGGCACGCCGGCCGCCACCGGGACCTTCCCGGACAGCGCCGCGCAGCAGGACGTGGCCTTCCCCGCGCGGACGGCCCGCTACGTCCGGCTCAAGGCCACGCGGGAGGTGGGCGGCCATCCCTGGACCTCGGTCGCGGAGCTCAACATCGGCTACCTGCCGTGAGGCCGCGGCTGCGGCCGCGCGGGTGGCTGCGCTGATCCCGGCCGGAGCGACTGCTGGGCACGGAACCGGACCGGGGCCATGCCCACCCGGCGGCTGAACAGCCGGCTGAAGTACGCGGGATCCTCGTAACCGACCCGCCGGGCGACCCCGGCGACCGGCAGGTCGGTACGGGCCAGCAGCTCCTTCGCCCGGCTCAGCCGGATCCCGAGGAGGTACTCCTTGACCCCCTCGCCGGTGCTGCGCCGCACCGCACCGCGCAGCTCCGGCAGCGGTATCCCGAGCCGGGCCGCGTGCTCGGCCACCGAGATCGGCAGCAGCGCGTCCCGCGCCAGGGCGTCCATCACGGCGTCCCCGTGCCGGGACACCCCGGCCCGCGCGTAGCGCAGGGCCACCAGCAGGGCGTGCACCGCCGCCGCGGCCTCCACCTCCAGCAGCGGGCCGCCGCGCCGGGCGGCCCGGACGATGCCGTCGATCACGTGCTCCACCCCGGCCGTCCCGCTCAGCGCGACCAGCGGGCGGTCCGGGGTGACGTAGCCGAGGTCGGTGTACGCCTCGACGCTGCGGCCGGCGAAGTCCACGAAGCACTCGTCCCAGCCCCCGCTGCCCCGGTCCGGGCCGTAGTGGTGCACCACCCCCGGTATCAGCCACAGCAGGGCGGGCGCGGTCACCGGCTGCGGAGGCCGCCCGCCGTGGCTGAACCACCCCCGGCCCCTGCTGACGACCACCGCCACGTGGTGGTCGAGCACGCGCGGCCCGACGACCGGCAGCACCCCCTGCTGCACCCCCACGCCGAGACAGACCAGGCCGAGCCGCCGGTGGTTGGCCGTCGGCGAGAAGTACCGCATCCAGCTGCTGTACGGAGGACCGCTGTACGGGGGCGTCGGCATCTGCGGATTGTGATCCACCGGGCCGGGCGCCCTCAAGCCCTCCACCGGGCGGCCGGTCAGGGGGAGGCGGGTTCCCGCTCGGCGGTACGCGGCCCGGCCGCCGGCACCTTCTGCGGGCGGAGTCCCAGAGCCAGCCCGGCGATCACCACCGCCAGGCCCGCCCACACCGCCGGCCCGGGCACCCCGCCGCCCGCGGCGGCCCCGGCCCCGGCGGCGGCCAGCGGCGCGACCCCGGTCAGCAGCCCGGCCCGGCCGGATCCCACCGCGAGCACCGTGCGGTACCAGAGCAGGAACGCCACGGCGGTCACCATCACGGCCAGGTACCCGACGGCCGCCCACTGCGCCGGGCCGAGTTCCACCAGGTCGGCGGGCCGTTCCACGAGCGCCGTCAGCCCCGCCAGCATCACCGCCCCCAGCCACACCGCGTGCACGGACACCCCCCACGGACCGTGGCGGCCCAGCACCGGCACCGCGAGCAGGGTGAACCCGGCCTCGCAGCCCAGCGCGAGAGCGGCCCAGCCCACGCCGGCCGCATCGGTCCGGCCGGTCCCCTCCACCAGCACCGCCCCGGCCACGACGACCGGCGCGGCCAGCAGCACCCGACGGCTGGGCCGGCGGCCCTCCAGCAGCGGACCGACCAGCCCCATGACGATCGGTACGGAGGCCACGGCCACCGCGATCACGGCCGGTTCGGCATGCGCGACGCCCCGTACGACGGCCACGTTGAACAGCACCAGACCGGTGGCCGCGACCCCGGCCAGCCACAGCCACTCCCGCCCCCGGGGACGCAGGACCGGGACCCGGGCCGCCCGGGCGAGGGCGAGCAGGATCAGGGCGGCGGCCGTGTACCGCACGGCCTGGGCGGCGAACAGCGGGGCGGCGGTCAGCGAGCTGGAGACGGAGACGCTGCTGCCGACGAGCGCCATGCCGACCATGCCGGGGGCGAGGTCGCGCAGCGGGGCGGAGGATGCGGATGCGTTCATACCGGCCAGCCTCTGCCAGCATTGGACCCATGAGCAGTGCCAAAGAGAGCCGGTCCAAGGGGTCCAAAGCGGAGCCCGGCCGGCCCGCCGCCGACAGCGGCGCCGCGGGGAGCGACGGGTCCGACTTCCTCCTGCTCGACATGGGCCGGGCTCCGGCCCGGGGCCGGACCGAGTGGCTCACGGCCCGTATCCGCGCCGCCATCGAGGACGGCACCCTGCCGCTGGGCAGCAGGCTCCCGGCGGGCCGGCTGCTCGCGGCGGAACTCGGGGTGTCCCGGGGGCTGGTCACCGAGGCGTACCAGCGGCTGGCGGACGCCGGCCAGGTGGTGGGCCGCGGCCGCGCGGGCACGATCGTCGTCGCCGCGCCCCTTGCCGCGCCCCGCCCGGCGCCCGGTCCCGCGGTGGCCGGCGCCGGCCGGGCCGACCCGTTCGCCCGGCCCGCGCCCGGGGCCGCCCTCGTGGACGCCCTGCGCGCGGTGCCCTGCCGGATCGACCTCTCACCGGGCGTGCCGGACCTGGCCGCGTTCCCGCGTACGGCCTGGCTCCAGGCCGAACGCCGGGTGCTCGCGGAGCTCACCCCGGCCGACTTCGGCTACGGGAACCCGCAGGGCGCGCCCGCGCTGCGCGAGGCGGTGGTCGGCTGGCTCGGCCGGAACAGGGGGATCCGGGCCGACCCCGGCGAGGTGGTCGTGGTCGCGGGCGTGGCCCAGGCGCTGGGGCTGCTGGCGCAGGTGCTCCGCGAGGACGGCGTACGACGGGTGGCGGTGGAGGACCCCGGCTCGCTCGGCGCGAGGCAGCAACTGGAGTACGGGCGGCTGGAGACGGTGCCGGTACGGGTGGACGAGGGCGGGCTGGACGTGGCCGAACTCGCCGCCGGCGGGGCGCAGGCGGTGCTGCTCACCCCGGCGCACCAGTTCCCGACCGGGGTCGTCCTCGACGGCGAACGCCGCCGCGAACTGCTGGGCTGGGCGGCGGCCGGGGGAGTGGTCATCGAGGACGACTACGACGCCGAACACCGCTACGACCGGGCGCCGGTGCCCGCGCTGCGGGCCCTGCTGCCGGAAGCGGTCTGCTACGCCGGGAGCGTCTCCAAACTGCTCGCGCCGGCCCTGCGGCTGGGCTGGCTGCTGGTACCCCCGCGCCTGCTGGACGCGGTGGTCGCGGCGAAGCGCTACGCCGACCTCGGCAACCCCGTCCTGGCACAGCTCGTCCTGGCCCGGCTGATGGAGTCCGGCGAGCTCGAACGCCACCTGCGCCTCGTCCGGCGCCGGCACCGCCGCCGCAGGGACGCGATGCTGCGCGCGGTGGAGGAGCGGTTGCCCGGTGCCCGGGTCCACGGCGCGGCGGCGGGCCTGCACCTGATGGTCACCTTCGACGGCGCGGCCTTCGACGACACCGCCCTCGCAACGGCCGCACTGGCGCTCGGAGTCAAGGCGCACCCCCTGTCCTGGCACCGTCTCGCCCCCGGGGCGCCGGGGCTGGTCCTGGGCTACGCGGCCGGGCCGGTCGGCGAGATCGAGGAGGGCGTCGCGCTCCTGGGCGCGGCGCTGCGTACGCTCCGGGGCCGGGACCGAGGCCGTGGCCCGGCGGCCCCGGCACGCAGATGATCTTCTGCGTTGACAACTCGGCTGCCGCACGCATGTAATGGCACCGGTGTCGCGTGACGCCGGCCAAAGAGCAGTGGGCCGGCCGGCAGTCGGGCGAACACCCTTCACTCAGGGGTACCGCCATGAGTTCACACTCCGCTCCCCGCATCTGACGCCGCGCAGCCCGAGTCGGCTGCTGCCCCTTCGCGTCATCTCCCGCGCCGCACCGCCACACCGCAGCACGCCGTCGGCGTCCGCGTGCCGCGGTGCGCACCCATCCCGTTCACCGGAGACAGAAACCCGCATGCCCACATCGTTCAACCAGTCCGTCATCGAGGAGTTCCGCGCCAACCGAGGCAAGGTCGGCGGCCCCTTCGAGGGGGAGGACCTGCTCCTGCTGACCACCACCGGCGCACGCACGGGGACGGAGCGGACCAACCCGCTCGGCTACGTCCGCCACGGCGACGCCCTGCTGCTCGTCGCGTCGAACCTGGGCGCCGCCCGGCACCCCGACTGGTACCACAACCTGCTCGCGCACCCCGTGGTCCGCGTGGAGACCGGTACCGAGAACTTCGAAGCCCTCGCCGTCCCCGCCGAGGAGCCGCGGCGCGCCGAACTGTTCGCGCTCGTGGTCGGCGTGGCCCCCGGGTACGCCGATTACCAGGCCCGCACCACGCGGGTGCTGCCCGTCGTGGTGCTGGAGCGGGCCGAGCCCGACGGCTGGGAGGCGCCCCGCGCGGCCGCGAACCTGGCCGACAAACTGCTGGAGGTGCACACCTGGCTGCGAGCCCAGTTGCGTCACGTCAGCGCCGAGGTGGAGGCCCACTTCAGCGCGCTCGCGGCGCACACGGGCCCGGGGGAGCCGCCGCCCCCCTCGCTCGGGCTCCAGATCCGCCAGCGCTGCCTGGCCTTCTGCCAGTCGCTGGAGTTCCACCACACGGCCGAGGACGCGCACCTCTTCCCCGGCATCGCCGTCCACCACCCGCACCTGACCGCCACCTTCGACCGGCTCCGCGACGAACACCGCACGGTCGCCCGCCTCCAGGGCGAGCTGGTCGCCCTCCTGGGCGGCATCGCCATCGCGGAACCGGAACGGTTCCGTACCGAGCTCGGGCGGATGTCGGCCGAGCTGAACGCCCACCTCGACTACGAGGAGGACGCGCTGCTGCCGCTGCTGGCCGAGGTCCCGTGGCCTCCGGGGCCGCCCGCGGCGGCCTGAGGCCGACGGCACCGCGGCGGGCGGGGCGCTCCCGGAAACTCGCGAAAAGTTTTTCGGGAACGGCGGCAACCTCGGGGCGGGTCGCGCGTCGTGCGGGGGTGAAGGGCGTAGTTCCGCGTCCTCGTCCCGACCGCACGACCGTGGAGAACCACCGTGAAGAACCTGAAGCGCGTCACCCTGTCCGCCCGCCGGGCGGCGGCCCTCACCGCGGCCGCCGCCGGGGTGAGCGTCGTCCTGGGCGGGCAGGCCTTCGCCGCGCAGGCGGTGCCGACGGCCGCGCCGGCGCCCTCCGCGAGCGCCGTGCCGAGCGCCCAGCCGAGCGCCGCGCCGAGCGCCGTCCCCAGCTCGCCCGCCGGTTCCGGTACGAGCGCCAAGCCCACCGCCCGGCCGAGCGCCGTCCCCAGCTCGCCCGCCGGTTCCGGTGGGAGCGCCAAGCCCACCGCCCGGCCGAGCGGCGCTCCCGCCTCGCCGGCCGTTTCCGGTCCGAGCGCGTCCCCGAGCGCGGCCCCGCAGCCCTCGGCTTCGTCCGACGGGTCCGAGCTCGCGCATACTGGCTCCTCGTCGACCACCATCGCCCTGGGCGCCGGGGCCGCCGCGCTCATCACCGTCGGGGCCGGCGCCCTGTACACGGTGCGGCGCCGCGTCAGCAGCTGAGGACACCCGTGCTCCACCTCGCACCAACCGTCGGCCCCCTCACGCCCGGCTCCGGCCGGGCGTGGCGGGGCCTGTGGTCGTGGCTGCTGCGCCGCGACCGGCCGGCCCCGTCGGCCCCGCCGGCGCCGGCGGGGCGGCACGCGCACGGGTACGCGTACGAAGACGGCGCCGGGGACACCTGGCACGGGGGCACGCCGCCCGCGCCGACCGTCAGCGAGCTCTACCACGCGCACCGGCTGCGCATGGTCCGGCTCGCGGTCCTGCTCGTCGACGACCTGGCCACCGCCGAGGACGTGGTGCAGGACGCCTTCACCGCGCTGTACCGGCGGCACGGGGAGCAGATCACGGAGGTGGACAACGCGCTCGGGTACCTGCGCACCGCCGTCGTGAACACCTCCCGGTCCGTACTGCGCCGCAGGCGCACCGCCCGTGCCTGGATCCCGCCCGTGACGGCCGACGTACCGTCCGCGGAGGCGTCCGTCGTGCTCGACGAGGCGCACCGCGAGGTGCTGGCCGCCCTCGGGAGGCTGACCCCGCGCCGCCGGCAGGTGCTGGTGCTGCGCTACTGGGCGGAGCTCAGCGAGGCGGAGATCGCCGCCACGCTCGGGATCAGCCGCGGCGCCGTGAAATCGAACGCGAGCCGCGCCCTGGACGCGCTGGAACGGATTCTGGAGGGACGGGTATGACGTACGACGGCGACGAACGCCAGGTCGAGCGGCGGCTGCGGCAGGCCCTGGCCGCGCGCGCGGACGAGATCACCGTCGTAGAGCTGCGCCCCGCCGACCCGCCGGGACCGCACCTGCGGCGGCTGGCCGTTCCGGCGGCGTGGCTGCGGCGCCTGTCGTGGTCCGTCGCGGGGCTGGCGGCGGCAGCGGCCGCCGTGACCGGCTACGTCCTGCTGGCCCCCGAAGCCGCCCCGGTCCGCCCGGTACCGCCCGCCGCGCCGCCCGAGTTCACCGCGCCCGGACCGACGCCCTCACCGCGACCGGAGGCCGAGCAGCCGAGCGGGACGCCCTCGCCGGCCGCGTCACCGACCCCGAGGGACGCCCGGACCGGCACCCCGTCGGCGAGGCCGTCCCAGCCGGCCGGCGCCGGATCCGGGTCCAGCCCGCGCCCGTCGCGTTCCGTCCCGCCGAGCGCGGTCCCCTCGTCCCCGCCCACGGCCACGGCCCAGCCGTCGGGGTCCCCGAGCCGCATGCCCTAGGTACGAGACACAGGAGGCGGGACACCCCCCGGGGGGTGTCCCGCCTCTGCCATGCGTGCGGGCGCGCCTACGCGGCCGCCGTGCGGGTGTTCTCCACCGCCGCCACCAGCGGGGCGAGTTCCGGGTTGCGGGAGGCCTCGTCCAGCGCCTCGCGCAGGGCGGTGTCGTTCGTCGGGCGGGCCGCCGCCAGGAGGGCCAGGCCGGCCTCGCTCACGTCGGTGTAGATGCCCCGGCGGTCGGTGTCGCAGATGTAGCGGTTCAGCAGCCCGCGGTCCTCCAGCCGGCTGACCAGCCGGGTCGTGGCGCTCTGGCTGAGCACCACCGAGTCCGCCACCTGGTGCATCCGCAGGTGGCCGCCCGGGCCGCTGTGCTGCCGGCTGAGCACGTCCAGCAGCGAGTACTCGCGCACGCTCAGTCCGTGCCCTGCCTGGAGCGCCCGTTCGATGTGGGCCTCGATCCGGCCGTGGAGGAGGGAGAGGGCGCACCAGCCCTGGGAGAGGGCGGTGAGTGCGCTGTCCGTGGCGGTCATGGGCGGGCTCCTCCTTCGAAGCGTGTCCCTTCAGGATAGGTCACCGGTGCAATAGCCCGCGCTTGCAAATATCCCGCGTCTGCAATTAATGTGGACGCACGTAAGCCGCGACAGCAACCGATGCGGCGACACGCACCCTCCCCCCTGAAGGACACCTCCCCTCATGCCTCTCGCACTCCTCGCCCTCGCCATCGGGGCCTTCGGGATCGGCACCACCGAATTCGTGATCATGGGACTGCTCCCCGAGGTCGCCGGCGAGTACGGCGTCTCGATCCCCACCGCGGGCTTCCTGGTCACCGGCTACGCGCTCGGTGTCGTCCTGGGCGCCCCCCTGATGACCGTCCTCGGCACCCGCATCCCCCGCAAGCGCATGCTGATGCTGCTCATGGGCCTGTTCGTCGTCGGCAACGTGCTCTCCGCCCTCGCCCCGGCCTTCGGCGTCATGCTCGCCGGGCGGGTCGTCGCCTCCCTCGCCCACGGCGCCTTCTTCGGCATCGGCTCGGTGGTCGCCGCCGGACTCGTCGCTCCCGAGAAGAAGGCCGGCGCCATCGCCATGATGTTCACCGGCCTGACCGTGGCCAACGTGGTCGGCGTACCGCTGGGCACCCTCGTCGGCCAGAGCGTCGGCTGGCGCGTCACCTTCCTCCTCGTCGCCGCCCTCGGCCTGCTCGGACTCCTCGGCATCGCCAAGCTGGTCCCCGAACTGCCCCGGCCCGAGGGCGTCCGGATCCGCCACGAGCTGGCCGCCTTCCGCAACGTCCAGGTGCTCCTGGCGATGGCGATGACCGTGCTCGGCTTCGGCGGGGTGTTCGCGGCCATCACCTACATCACCCCGATGATGACCAACGTCGCCGGATTCGCCGACACCTCCGTGACCTGGCTCCTGGTCCTGTTCGGCCTCGGCATGGTCGCCGGGAACCTCATCGGCGGCCGGTTCGCCGACCGGGCCCTGATGCCGATGCTGTACGTGTCCCTGGGCGCACTGGCCGTCGTACTGGCCGTCTTCACCCTCACCGCCCACACCAAGGCCGGCGCGGCCGTCACCATCGTCCTCATCGGCGCCCTCGGCTTCGCCACCGTGCCGCCGCTCCAGAAGCGGGTCCTCGACCAGGCCGCAGGGGCCCCCACCCTCGCCTCCGCCGTCAACATCGGCGCCTTCAACCTCGGCAATGCGCTCGCCGCCTGGCTCGGCGGACTCGTCATCGCCGCCGGACTCGGCTGGACCGCCCCGAACTGGGTCGGAGCCGCCCTCGCGGCCTCCGCGCTCGTCCTCGCCGGCGTCTCCGGCGCCCTGGAACGGCGTACGGACGCCCGCGCGGCCGGCAGCCGGGTCGTCGCGGCCTCGGCGCCCGCGGCCACCGTCCCCGCACACCACTGATCCCCCGTTCACCCACCCCTGCCCCCTGAGGAGCACCCCCGCATGTCCAGCACCACCCGCACCGCCGTCGCCCCGCTGACCACCGAGGACGCCGAACTCCTGCTCGGCGCCGCCCGCGCCGCCGCCGAAGCGGCCGGGGTCACCGCCAGCGTCACCGTCCTCGACGCGGGCGGCCACCTGCTGGCCTTCCGCCGCGACGACCGGGCCGTCCTGATCTCCGGCGAGACCAGCACCCGCAAGGCCTACACCGCCCTCCAGCTGAACGCCCCCACCGCCGACCTCGTCGACGCCGTCCAGCCCGGCGGCCCCTTCCACACCCTGCCCACCGCCCTCGACCGGCCGCTGCTGTTCATCGCCGGCGGCCTGCCCGTCCACCGCGACGGCCGGCTCATAGGAGCCGTCGGCGTCGGCGGCGGGGCCCCCGACCAGGACCACGGCTTCGCCGCAGCCGCGCTCGAAACCCTCCACGCGCTGGTCTGACCCCCTCCCGGTAGCGCGCCCGCGTCCCCCGTGCCAGGTTGGTACGGGGGACATGGGCACACGGGCACACCATGAGGAAGCCGACGAAGCTCAGGAGAGGGCAGGCCATCGCGACGGCAACGGCCGCCGTGCTGGTCTCACTGGCCGTCCCCGGATGCTCGGCCGGCTCGGACAGCGCCCGCGGCGCGGGCACCACCCCGGCAGCGACCCCGGCGCCCGCCGGTACGGCCCCCTCCGCCCCGGCCGCGCCCGAGCCCCCGCCGAGCCCCACACCGTCGTACCCCCTGTCCGCGACCCCGAGCACCATCCCGGCCGTACGGGAGTTCCAGGCCGCGCGGGGCCCCGGCTGGAAACCCGCCCCCGACGCGCGGGTGGTCGTACCGCCCGGGGACCGGGCGGCGCTGACCGACGAGGCGAAGCTGCTCGCCGGCGAACTCAAGATGGGCTTCGCCGAGACGGCCGACCCGCGCCCGGGTGACGTGGAGCTGGCCCTGGGAGCCAAGGGCTCCGGGCCGCCCGAGTCGTACACGCTCACCGTCCAGGGCGGCCGGGTGCGCATCACCGGACCGGACGAGGCGGGCGTCTTCTACGGCACCCGCACGCTCAAACAGGAGATACGCAACGCCGGTTCGGCCTCCGAGGGCACCGTGCGCGACGGACCCGCGAAACCCCAGCGCGGACTCAACCTCGACATAGCGCGCAAGAACTTCACCCCCGACTGGATCGAGGACCGGCTGCGGGAGATGGCCGACGTGAAGCTCAACCAGCTCGGCCTGCACTTCTCCGACGACCAGGCCTTCCGGATCGAGTCCACGTCCCACCCGGAGATCGTCTCCACCCCGCACCTCACCAAGGCCGAGGTACGCGCGATCACCGCGCTCGCGGCCCGCCTGCACATCACGGTCGTCCCCGAGATCGACTCGCCCGGCCACCTCGGTGCGGTGCTGCGCGCCCACCCCGCCCTGCAACTGCGCGACGTCCAGGGGCGGGCGGTCAAGGGAGCGGTGGACATATCCAACCCGGCGGCGGCCAAGCTCGTGGACGAGTTGCTGCGCGAGTACCTGCCGCTGTTCCCGGGCGGCGCCTGGCACCTGGGCGCCGACGAGTACCAGGCGCTGGTGGTCCGCGACCCGCAGGCCTCCTTCCCGCAGCTCGCCACCGCCGCCCGGCAGCGGTACGGGCCGAACGCGCGGGTGCAGGACCTCGCGACGGGCTGGCTGAACGACCGTGCGGCCGTCGTACGGCCCTCGGGCAAGGCCCTCAAGGCGTGGAACGACGGCTTCTTCGCCGGGGGAGTGGTACCGGCCGCCAAGGACATCCAGGTCGAGTACTGGACGGGCAAGGAGATCGGCGCCCGGCCGCCGCTGGAGTACCTGCGCGAGGGCCGCAAGGTGGTCAACCTCAACGACGAGTACCTCTACTACGTGCTCGGCGAGCCCAACCAGTTCACGTACCCCACGGGCCGCCGGATCTACGAGCAGTGGACCCCCCTCGTCCTGCGCGGCACCACGCCCGTCCCCGCGACGTACGCGGGCCAGATCCTTGGCGGCAGGCTCGCGGTCTGGGCCGACCTCGCCGGGTCGCAGACCCAGGCGCAGGTGGCCGAGGGCATCCGGCTCCCGCTGGCTGCCCTGTCCCAGAAGGTCTGGGACTCCAGGGCGCCGAAGCTCCCGTGGCCCTCGTTCCAGGCGCTCGCCGACCGGCTCCGGTGAAATCGCTGGACCGTGCCGGGCCGGGTTGGTTGGATCGGTGGATGAACCACGAACTTCCGGACGGCTACGAGATCTCCACCGACCCGGCCCGGCTCGATGCCGCGCTGATCCACCGCTGGCTCTCCGAGGACGCCTACTGGGCCCTCGGACGCAGCCGCGACAAGCAGGACGCGGCCATCGCGGGCTCGCTCAATTTCGGCGTCTACGACAGCGCCTCCGGCGCCCAGCTCGGCTATGCCCGCGTCGTGACCGACCATGCCACCTTCGGCTGGCTCTGCGACGTCTACATCGCCCCGGACGTACGGGGCAAGGGCCTGGGCACGGCCCTGGCGGCCGCGGTACGCACGCACCTGGAGCCGTACGGAATCAGGCGGGTGCTGCTGGCGACGGGGGACGCCCACGCCGTCTACGCGAAGATCGGCTTCGAGCCCCTCGCGGACCCGCAGAAGTGGATGGCGCTCGGCGACCAGTGACCTCCCGGGGGCCAGGCCTCCCCCGGGGGCCCGGCCCGGCTCAGTGCTGGGCCGTGCGGTCGCGGAGCTGCCAGCGGCGCCGGACCCACTGGCCGACCAGCGGCAGCGCCGTGCAGACGGTGAGGATCCAGGCGGCGGCGAAGGACCAGATCAGCGGCTGGGCGACGGTGATCGCGGCCGCGACGAGCAGGGCCACGGTCAGTGCGCCGAGCGCACAGGCCGCCATGACGCGATGGCGGAGGGTGGCGGACCGCAGTCGGCGTTCCAGGGAGCGGTCACTCTTGAGATGGGCTTCGATCGCGGAAAGGGCGCGCTGCTCGTGATCGGAAAGTCCGGCTCCATCCATGACGACGTACCTCCGTGAGCTGCCACCGCCGGGCGCGGGCCGCAGCTTCTGGCCTGCGAATACCCTGCCTGACGCGCGTCAACCCCCGGAGGGCCGCCGTGGTGGGCGCCGAACGGTCACCAGATGGAGTTGACCCACTCCGGGTGGTCGATGAACGGGTTCCGGTTGTGCTGGAAAGTATCGAAGATGACCTGGTTGCGGCGCTGCTCGAAGGCGTCCGGCGGGTCCTGCTGGTTCCACTGCTTGAGCACGCTGATCCGGCCGATCGCCGGGGCGGAGCCGTTGTTGACCTTGTCGTTGACCTCGAGGTTCGCGAAGCCGTCCTCGCCGTCGTAGCGCACGGCCATGTAGAGCAGCATCCGCGCCACATCGCCCTTGACCGCGTCGCGCGGCTCGAAGGAGTCGGAGTCGGTGAAACTGCCGGGGGCCTCGGAGACGGGGCTGCCGCCCTTGTCGAAGTCCTTGTTGCCGCGGGTGCTGTTGACCGTCACGTCCTCGGGGCGCAGGTGGTGCAGGTCCGTGCCGGGGCCCGTCGCGGTGCCGAAGTCGCCGTGGCTCTTGGCCCAGACGTGCTCGCGGTTCCAGTCGTTGGGCCCGCCGCCGTTGGTGGCCTTGGACTGGGAGCGGCCGGAGTAGACGAGGATGACGTTGGCCGGGTTCGCCGGGTCCTGGTCGGTGACCTTCAGGGCGTTCCACACCCCGTCGTAGGTCACCTTGGTCTGGGTCTTGATGATGCCGTGGAGCGCGCTCTTCAGCGCGGCTCCGGTCTTGCCCTGGGCCGCGGCGTAGTAGTCCGCGTAGTCCGAGGTGGCGGAGGCGTCGGCGTGGGGATTCGCCGCGGTCCGCTGCTGGCCGGCCGAGGCGGTGGCCGGTATGAGGGCCAGGGCGGCGGCCGCGAGGCCGGCCGCCCAGGGGGTCAGGCGGGAGATTCTCATGACGTGGGGGTACCTCTCCACACGCACCGTCCCCGCCAGTGCAGTTGGCAGGGTGTCAGGTGGCAGAGCGAGGCTCACATTGTCATGTGCCCTACAGGTAAAAACCATGTGTCGGGCGTGCGGACCTTGGGGTTTGTCCGCCCTGCGGCAGGGGCAGCGTTGCGAGGGCACGAACCGTGAACAGCCCTACCGGGAGCAGCCCATGGCAGCAAAGATCCTCATCGTCACCGGCGACGCGGCGGAGTCGCTGGAGGTCCTCTACCCCTACCAGCGCCTGCGCGAGGAAGGGTACGAGGTCCACATCGCGGCGCCGGCGGTCAAGAAACTGCGGTTCGTGGTGCACGACTTCGAGGACGGCTTCGACACGTACACCGAGAAGCCCGGCTACACCTGGCCCGCCGACGTGGCCTTCGCCGACGTGGTCCCGGAGGACTACGCGGCCCTGGTCGTCCCGGGCGGCCGGGCGCCGGAGTACCTGCGCAACGACCCCGAGGTGCGGCGGATCCTGGCCGCCTTCGCCGGTTCCGACAAGCCGATCGCGCAGATCTGCCACGGCCCCCTGATCACCGCGGCTGCCGGAGCCCTGGGCGGGCGCCGGGTCACCGCCTATCCGGCGCTGGAACTGGACATGAAGGCAGCGGGGGCCGAGTTCGAGGACTCCGAGGCCGTGGTCGACGGCACCCTGGTCTCGGCCCGGGCCTGGCCCGACCACTCCGCCTGGATGCGCGAGTTCCTCACCGTGCTGCGCAGCAAGGCCCCGCTGGCCTGACCTGTTCGCGAAGCGTCCGGTTCCGGGACCGGCACGATCGCGGTCCCGGCCGGTTCCCAGCCCGAGGGCATCGCCGTCTCCGGCCGGGGCGTCGCCTCCACGGGACCGCTCATGGTGCACGGTCCACGGGGGCCGGCTCTACGTGGTCGACGCCCGCTTCGGCTCGGACCGGTCGGACCCCGCCACCGCGTCGACGACCGTCAGCTGCCCGAGGTGACCTGGGGGGCGGGCTCGTACTTGTAGTTGGCCGGGCCGAAGTTCTTCTTCACGGCGGCGTCCCACGACCCGTCCGAGACCATCTTCGTCAGCGCGGAATTGATCTTGCGCTGGAGGTCGGCGTTGCCCTTCTTGATGCCGATGCCGTAGTTCTCGTTGCTCAGGTTCAGCCCGATCAGCTTGAACTTGCCCGCGTTCTCCTTCCGGGCCGCGTACCCGGCCAGGATGGAGTTGTCGGTGGTCATGGCGTCGACGTGGCCGTCCTGGAGGGCGACGACGCATTCCGAGTAGCTGCCGAGCTCCAACGTGCTCGCCTTCGGGGCGAGGTTGATCTTCAGGTTCTCCGCGGAGGTCGAGCCGGTGACCGAGCACAGCTTCTTGTTGTTGAGGTCCTCGGCCTTGGTGATGGCGGTCTCCGAGGCGCGGACCATCAAGTCCTGGTGCGCGATGAAGTACGGGCCGGCGAAGTCGACCTTCTCCTTGCGCTTGGCGCTGATGGAGTAGCTCGCCGCGACGAACTC
Organism: Streptomyces sp. NPDC028314; assembly: GCF_055565795.1. Classification (NCBI taxonomy): domain Bacteria; kingdom Bacillati; phylum Actinomycetota; class Actinomycetes; order Kitasatosporales; family Streptomycetaceae; genus Streptomyces; species Streptomyces sp. NPDC028314. The sequence goes on along the minus strand of NZ_JBVHTP010000001.1, from coordinate 681,818 downwards.
GACCTCGTTGTACTGGATCAGCAGTTCCCGGTCGGAGCTGTAGACCTGCTTGAACTTGATCTCCGACGGCTTGTAGCCGAGCTCCTTCGCGACGTACGTCGCGACGTCGACGTCGAAACCGGTGAAGGTGCCGTCGGCCTCGCGCATCCCGATGCCGGGCTGGTCGAACTTGATGCCGATGTCGATGGGCTCCTTGGCGTCTTCGCCGCCACACCCGGAGGCGGTGACGGCGAGGGCGATCACTGCGGCGACCGCACCGGCCTTGGGAACCTTCATGCTGCACTCTTTCCTCGGGAACGCGGATCACGCGGAACGGGGGGTGAACGGGTCGAGCGGGGTACCGGGTCGGTACGGGAGGTTGACGCGGCGTACGGAGCCGGTGAAGGTTCCGGGCACGTGGAACCGCGGGGTAGTCGCGACACGTGTACGAGGAAGCTAGGAAGGTGACGGGCACACCGTCACTACATCTGAGGAAAACTTGAGGATAACGATCCGGTTCAGCCGCAGATCCTTCGGCAGAACTCGGTCGTAGCCGGACAAGGGGGATGAGCGTGGCGACGGATTCGGTGCGGATCAACGGGAATGCGCTGCTGCTGGGCGACGGCGCGCAGATCCGGTTCATCCGGACATTGCGCCTCCCGGAGTCGGGTACGCACGCCCTCCCGCCGGGGCTGGGGGAGTTCCCGCTGAGGCGGGTCGAGGACTACCCGGACACGGTGCCGGCGGACTGGCTGGCCAAGGGCGGCGTGATGCTGCCGGTGTACCTGCGCGAGGCGATGTGGCTCAGCTTCGCGGGCACCCGCGAGCCGGCCGCGCTCCAGGTCGGGGTCGGCAAGGTCTGCGCGGTCTCGGGCGAGCGGTGGACGGGCCGGCTCGCGCGCGGCCCGCAGAACTACCTCGACCTCCCCCGGCAGCCCTGGCTGGACGGGATCAACTCCGGGAAGGGAACGGTGCGCCAGTTCGTCGCCGTACCGCTGGGACTCGGGGCCACGGTCGAGGGCCAGGTCACCGGTGAGGAGACCACGGGCGGGGTGCAGCTCCAGGCGTTCCCGCTCCGCGCCGAGCCCCTGCGGCAGTGGCGGGAAGCCGAAAGGGCCCGCCTGATGCCGCCGCCCATGCCCGCCTCGGCCCCGGCTCCCGCGGGGTTCGGCGGTTACGGAGCCGCCCCCGCCGCTCCGGCGGCGCCGGGGAGCGCGCCCAGGGCCCGTGCGGCCCGGCCCGGCGGCCGCCCGGCACCGGCGGCTCCCGCGATGGGCCTGGGGGTCGGCGGCTCCATGCGCCAGGAGGTCTACCAGGACGCGCGGCCCCTGTCCGACTGGGCGCAGGAACCGGCCGCGCGGGTCTTCGTCCACCTCGTGACCCCGCCCGAGTGGCGCCGTATCACCGGGGAGGCCGCGCCGCCCTCGCCGGTGGACCGGGCGGCGTACACCGCGGCCGGGCTGCCGTGGTTCGACTACTACGACGAGTCCGCCGCCGACCTCCCGGCCTCCGACACCCTCGGCGCGGTCAAGCCGGTCGGGGACTGGCTCGGGGACGACCACACCCCCTGGGTCGCCCCGACCCCGTCGCAGACCAAGCCCCTCGGCAACGCGCCCCGCCCGGGAAGGCCCGTACAGGACGGGGACTGGTAGCCCGCGACGATGCCCTGTGCAGGGCTCCGCGACGAGGCCCTGTGCAGGCCCCGCGACGATGCCCCGCGCAGGACCCCGCGCCGATGCCCCGCGCAGGACCCCGCGACGAGGCCCTGCGCAGGACCGCGCGACGATGCCCCGCGCAGGGCCGGACTCGAACTCATCCGCGAGTCCGGCCCGGTGGCCGGTATGATCACCAGCCGCAAGGCCGTAGCGCAGAGGTCGTCGCGCCATCGCCGCACGCTGGAGGACGCCGGTTCGAATCCGGCCGGTCTTGCGCTTCCTCGGACGTGGTGGAGTGGTGATGAGACGGCCGACGGCCATGCGGTGTCCCGCGACCGGGAGCGAAGGCCGGTGAGCGCGCCGCTGCGGGTGCGCGTCGGCCGCCCGTCCCAGAACTGGCCCGTCTGGCAGCGGATCCGCCGGTACGCCGTCCCCGCCTGGATGATCGAGAGCGCCACCGGGCACCGGCTGGCCGGCGACTGGCGGGCGGCCTGCGCCGCCGCCGCGGTGGACGTCGACTTCGACTTCCCCGAACTGGCGGCCCGTCACGGCAGCGCCCTGGTCGGCGAGTTGGCACAGGACCTGCGCCACCTCGCCCCCGACCTGCTGCGCTGGCACCTGCCCCGCCTGCTCGGCGGCCTGACGACCCTCGCACCCGGCAGGCGGATCCTGCTCGCCCGCTACGGGCCGGACGACGCGGCCCCGGCGCTCTACGTCACCACCCCGGCGCTGCCCCGCGGACCGCAACGGCTCCGGCTCAGCTGCGCCCCGCCCGAGCAGCCGTGGGCCGACTTCGCGGAGAACTGGACCGCCGCCCGCCCGCTCTGGGACGCCCGGCACACCGCCGGACTGCGCGCCCACGCCGGCGGCCCGGACCGGATGCCCTTCCTGCATCCCGACGGCACCCCGCTGCACCCCGACGAGCTGCCCACCGCCGACCCCGGCACGGCCGATCCGGCCCGGCACGCCGAGTGGGTCGGCCTGCTCCAGGCGCGGGGAGAGATCGGCGCGGCCTTCGAGTCCGCCGGGATCGAGCTGGACCTGGCCACCCCCTCCCTGGACGGCGCGGGCCGCCCGGTTCACTCCAGGCACTTCCTGGAAGGCCTCGCGGCGGAGCTGCCCGTCGACCTGACCCGGCTGGATCCGGAGCTCGCCCGGCTCGCCGCGGCCGGAGCCGGCGAACGGTTCCGCATCACCGACCCCTGGCGCGGCAGCCTGCTGCTCGACAGGGCCCGTACGGGAGGCCGTCCGCGCGTCCGGGCCGCGGCCTGGGCCGAGGTGCGGCACGCGGCCCCGCTCCCGCCGTACGTCTGGCAGGGCCTGCCCGACCTCGCGCTCCTGCGCACGGGCCGCATCACCCCGCGCGAGCTGCACCCGCTGGTCACCGCGGCCCTGTTCCCGGCCGCCGGTCCCGCGCAGGGCCCGCCGGGGCCCGCCGCGCCGAAGCCCGTACGGGTGCGGTGCGGCGGCGACTGGCACGAGGTCCGCAGCCGGGGCGGCGTACTCGACGTGCCGCACACCCCCGAGGAACAGCGGCGGGCGGACGCCCTCGCGGAGTCCGGCGGCCCGTCCCCCGCAGGCTGCTTCTCCGTGCGCCGGACCTGGACCACGGGCGACGGCCGGCTGCCGCGCGCCCTGCGGGCCGAGCGCCAGGAGCTGTTCCTGCGCGCCCAGCACGGTGACACCCCGGGCGTGACGGCACTGCTCGAAGCAGGGCTCGACCCCCGGCTCAAGGACGCCGGCGGCCGCGGGCTGCTCCACCTGCTGCCGCTGCTCGACCACGAGGCGCTGCTGCCCGCACTGCTGGCGGCCGGCCTGGATCCGGAGGACCGGGACGGGTCGCTGCGCACCCCGCTGTACACGGCCGTCACCAACGGCGGCTCCCCCGCCCTCGTCCGGGATCTCCTCGCCGCCGGGGCCCGTACCGACGTCGCGGACATCACGGGGACGTCCCTGTCCCGGGCCGCCCGCGCGAGCCGGCGGACCGATCTGGAGTTCCTGGAGGAGCACCTCGACCGGAGTCCCGACGCGTACCCCACGGACCCTCGGACCGCCTGGAGGAACGCGCTGATCGACCGGTACGGCGCCCTGCGGCGGCAGCCGTGAACCTCCCCCCGGCCTGGCTGGGTACGGCTGGGGACGGGCGGCCGCCGGAAGTGCGCACTGGCCGGGAACATGCGGTCGTCGGGGCCGTGATTGCGCGCGCATGACAGCATGGCCCGGGCAAGACCCGTTGCACAAAGGGGGAGTTCGGTGAGCGGAGTACGCAAGAGCCTGGCCAAGGTGGAGATCGCGTTGCGCTGGGATCCCAGCCCGGCCGGCTCTCCGGCGAACGATCTGGACATACTGGCGGCGGTGTACGGGACGGCGGACCCGTACGGGGAGCCGGTCTACCTCGTGCACTTCGGCAGCCGTGCCCCCGACGGCACCATCACCCTCAACCGGGACAGCAACACCGGGCAGGGCTTCGGCTTCGACGAGGTGATGACCATCGAACTCGACCGGCTGTCGCCCGAGCTGGGCCGGGTGGTGGTGGGCGTGGTGATCCAGGACTCCGGATCCGCGGACGGCCACAAGAAGAACTTCGCCGCCATAGCCGGTACCGGGCTGCGGATCCGCGAGGGCTACACCGACCTCGCCGAGACCGACTTCGCGGACCTCGCGCAGGCCACCGCCGCAACCGTCGCGGAGTTCGTCCGGGACGCCTCGGGCGGCTGGTCGCTGCACGCGCGGACGCGCGGATTCGACGCCGACCCCGAGGAGTACTCGCGCCTCATGGGCGCCGCCCGGGGCTGAGGCGCGGGCCGTCGCCTCCCCGCGGGCGATACCTCGACCCACTTGTCGAGGGCGCGGCCCGCGTGCTGGCGGCGCGCCCCGCCCACCCGCACAGATCGGGCGGCGGCCACTCGTCGCGCGAGTGCCCGCCGCCCGGTCCGGGTGGCGCGCTGCCGCCGTCCCCACGTGGCAGCGCGGGCGGGTCGCCGTCCGGTCATCGGGGACGGCGACCCACCTGTCTCAGGGGGTGGTGCCGGGAGGGGCACCGGGCGTGATGCCGAGCGCGGGCAGCAGGGCCGCGTCGACGAACCGCACCAGGTAGTCGGCGTCGGCGTACCGCCCCTCCAGCACCGGCCGGATCCGCAGCACACCCATCAGCTGCGCCGGCAGGAACTCCACGGCCGGATGGTCGGCGGTGATCTCGCCCCGCGCCACCGCCCGGGCGACCATCGCGTCGAACGCCGTCAGCTCCGGCTCCACCAGCGCCTCGCGCAGCGCCCCCTGCAGCTCTTCGTCGCTGAGGACGGCGTGCCCGAGGGCCTGCGTGAGCCGGGTGTCCCGGCCCGAGGTGCCGGCCGCGATGCGGGCCGCTTCGCGCAGATCGCCCGCGAGCGTCCCGGTGTCCACGGCCGCCAGGGTGCCCTGGCGGTTCGCGCGCAGTGCGGCCGCCACGAGCCGCGGCTTGGTCTTCCACTGCCGGTAGAGCGTGGACTTGCCGCAGCAGGCGCGGGCGGCGACGCCCTCCATGGTCAGGGCCTCGTAGCCGTGCTCGCGCAACTGCTCCAGGACGGCGTCGTAGAACTCCTGCACCCGCTCCGGGCTGATCTTGGAGCGGCGCGCGGCGGTCGGCTGCGGCGACGTCATGGGGTTGCGGCCCTCCTCGGCTGCTCGGTCCGGCATCCCGAGCGATCGCTGCGGTACCGGTGTGCTCCGAGTGTACGGCTACGCAAGCGTATCGGTACACCTGCGTATCGATACGCGAATGTATCGATACACTGGCGTGTCGATGTACGGCGGGCCCTGACCGGACGAGCCCCGACCAGCCGTGCGCCGAGTACAGGAAGCGAGACGGGGGATGACCTCCCACACCACACCCGTGGACCCACCGGCGGCAGGGCCGAGGGCCGCCCGGCGCAGACTCGTCCGCGAGCTGCTGCTCGTCGCGGGCCTCTTCACCGTCTACAAGGCGGGCCGGACGCTCTCGACCGGCCGCACCGAGGAGGCCTTCCGCAACGCCGCGCGGATCTGGGACGCGGAACGCGCCCTGCGACTGCCCGGCGAGGGCGCGGTACAGCGGCTGCTGCTCCACGGCGACATCGGCGGCGACGCCCTGATACACACCGCGAACACCTACTACGCCGCCGTGCACTTCCCGGCGACCGCGCTCTTCCTGGTCTGGCTGTACGTCCGCCGCCCCGCCCACTACCTGTGGACCCGCCGGGTGCTCGCCGTGCTCACCGGGGCCGCCCTCGCCCTCCACCTCGGCTTCCCGCTCGCGCCCCCGAGGATGCTCGGCGCGGCGCACCTGGTGGACACGGGGCAGGTCTACGGACCCACCGTCTACCGGGCCGCGCCCGCCGCCGACACCATGGCCAACCAGTTCGCCGCGATGCCCTCCCTGCACTTCGGCTGGGCGCTGATGCTGGCCCTCGGGATGATCGCCGCCACCCGCTCGCGATGGCGGGCCCTGTGGCTGCTGCACCCGCTGGTGACCCTGCTCGTGGTCGTCGGCACCGCCAACCACTACTGGCTCGACGCGATCGTCGCCACCGTCCTGCTGGGGGCCGCGCTGCTGGTCATCCCGCGGCCGGTCGCGGTCGTGGCCCCGGTCCCGGCGGCGGCCACGGTCGTGGACCCGGTCGTGGACCGGCTCGTGGACCCGGCTCCGGCCGCCGAGCCGCCCGTACGGAGCCTGGCGCGCCCGCGCCCCGACGCCACCGGCCGTGACGGCGCCGCCGCGCGGGCCGGTGCCGGTGTCGGTGCCGGGGCCGGGCACCGGGTCGGGGCCGGGCGATGAACGCCACCGCCCTCGCCGTCGCGCTCTGCCTCGCCTCCGCCGTGACCTACGCGGCCGCCGCCGTGGCCCAGGAACGCCTCGCCCGCGCCGCCGTGGCCCGCACCGCCACCGCCCTGCTCGGCAACGGCGCCTGGTGGTGGTCGGCGGGCCTCAACGCCGCCGCCGCACTGCTGCACGCCGCCGCCCTGCGGTACGGGCCGCTGACCCTGGTCCAGCCCCTCGGAGCCCTCACCCTGGTCGCCGCCGTCCCCCTCGGGGCGCGCGGAGCGGGGCGGCGGGTCGCCGCCACCGAGTGGCGGGGCACCCTGGCCACCGTCGCCGGGCTGGGACTGCTGCTGCTCCCGGCCTCGGGCCCCGCCCCCGACGACACCCTGACCCTGGCCGAGGCGCTGGCCGTCTCGGGAGCCACCGCCGCGGTGATCGTCCTGCTGACCGTACGGGGCGACGTGCGCTCGGGGCTGCGGCACGCGACGGCGTCCGGGCTGGCCTCCGCCGCCGCATCCGCCCTGACCCAGACCGTGGCGGTTGCGGGCGGCCGCGGGGGAGCGCTGCTGAGCTTCCGGGTGATCGCGGTGGCCCTGCTCGTGGTGGTGTTCGCGGTCGGCGGGATGCTGCTGTCGCAGCGGGCCTACCGGGGCGGCCTCGGTGCGCCGCTGGCCGTGGTCAACCTGGCCAACCCGCTCGCGGCCGCGGCCATCGGCATGGTGCTGCTCGGGGAACGCCTCCAGGGCGGAGCGCTGGGCATCGCCCTCGCCGCGGCCGGCGCCTTCGCGGCGGGGCGCGGCGTGCTGCTGCTGACCAGGACGGCGCCGGGCGACCAGGGCGCGGTGACCGCCGCCGTACCCGCGCCCCGTGTGGCAGCATGATCGGCATGGCTGACCGCTCGTACCTCTCCCTGTGGTCCAAGGACTCGGTGCTGTCCATCGGCTCGGTGGGCTCGGTGCTGTCCGTCGGTTCCGTCGGCAGCGTGCTGTCCATCGGCTCGATCGGATCCGCCCTGTCGCTGGGCTCCACGGGATCGTGGCTCAGCGCCGGTTCGGCGCTCTCCGCCTGCTCGGCCTTCTCCGTCCTCTCCTACCGCTCCCGGGGCGGCCTCATGGCGGCCGGAGCCGTCGCGGCCACCGTGGCCACGGTGGCGATGGCGGCCCGGGCACACCGCCGCTGAGCGGCCCGAGAACCGTTCGGGCCGGGTACGCGTCATCCCCCGTGAGGGCGCGAACGAACGCGACCTCACGCGAGCGGAGCGGAGTGAACGGGCATGGGCATCGTCAGCTGGATCATCCTGGGCTTGCTGGCCGGCGGCATCGCCAAGCTCCTGCTGCCCGGACGGGACCCCGGCGGCCTGATCGTCACCACCCTCATCGGCATCGCGGGCGCGTTCACCGGAGGCTGGCTCTCCGCGAAGTTCCTCGACCGGCCGATCCAGACCGAGTTCTTCGACGCGGCCACCTGGGGCTCCGCCATCGCGGGCTCGCTGGTCCTGCTCGTCGCCTACCGGATCCTGTTCGGGCACTCCCGGCGCTGACGGGGGTGCGGCCGCCGCCTACGCTGGGCCCGCACGGCGCGACGTACGAGCTGCGAGGAGCCCAGAACGCCATGAGCGTCACCCCCGTCCCCACCTCCGACCTGTACGACGAACACGGCGAGGCCCTCGCCGTCTGCGCCACGCAGTTCCGCCGCTTCGGCGGACGACGGCTCTTCGCCGGCCCGGTGCGCACGGTCCGCTGCCACGAGGACAACGCCCTGGTGCGCGAGCTCGTCAACACGCCGGGCGAGGGCGCCGTCCTCGTCGTGGACGGCGGCGGCTCGCTGCGCACGGCGCTCTCCGGGGACCTCATCGCCGGGGCGGCCCAGAGCAACGGCTGGGCCGGGATGATCATCAACGGAGCCGTTCGCGACAGCGTCGCACTGGGCGGGCTCGACCTCGGCGTGCTGGCCCTGGGCACGGTCCCCCGCAAGAGCGGGAAGACCGGCGCGGGCGCGGTCGACGAGCCCGTCACCGTCGGCGGGATCACCTTCCGCCCGGGCGACACCGTGCACGCGGACGACGACGGCGTGGTCCTCCTGCCGGGCGACTCGCGCCAGGCCTGACGCGACGGGTGCCCGCCGCGGCGGCTCCGGCCCGCTGCCACGCCGGGCCCCGGGACTGCGAGCGGCGAGCACGGGGCGGCGGGCGCGCGAGGTCCGGGAGCGGCGAGATCCGGCCAGGGCCGGGCCACCGGCTCTGGCGCCGCGCGGCTCGGCCGGGTTTCACTTCGGGCCCATGAGACGACACAGGACCACGGGCCTGCTCGGCGCGCTCGCGCTCGCGGCGGCCACGCTCGCCGGCACCGCGGGACCCGCGGCCGCGAAGACCTCCGAGGCCGCGAACACCCCGGCGACCGCGTACACCTCCGCAGGCGCGAGCACCCCGGCGACCGCGTACACCTCCGCAGGCGCGAGCACCCCGGCGACCGCGTCCACCCCCGCGACCGCGTCCACCCCCGCGACCGCGTCCACCCCCGCGACCGGGAACGCCCCCGCCCCCGGGAGCCTCCCCGCCACCGAGCCGCCCGCCGAGTTCGGGACCGACTGGCACGACCCCCTCACCCCCGGCCCGCCGGTCGCCCGCCCGGGGACCCGGTCCTGCCAGGTGACGCTCGCCGAGGCCCAGTTCCGGGACTTCACCCCCTACCGGGGCAGCTACGCGCCGCCCGCCGGCTGCGGCCGCGCCGACTGGGCCAAGGTCGTGCTCCGCCTCGACGGCAAGGTCAAGGGGCGCCAGTACGACCGCCTCGGCAACCTCACCCTCGGCGGCGTCGAGATCCTGCGCACCTCCACCCCCGAGCCCTCGCCCGACGGCATCGCCTGGTCCGTGGAGAAGGACGTCACCCACTACCGCGACACCCTCAGCCGTCCGCAGCCCGTCGAGATGCTGATCGGCAACGTGGTCGACGACACCTACACCGGGGTCATCGACGTCAAGGCCACCCTCACCTTCTACGCCGCCGAAGGCCGCACCCGCCCGGCCGAGACCCCCGACCGCGTCCTTCCGCTCACCACCCCCGCCGTCACCACCCCCCGCAACACCGAACGGATCCTCGCCGAGGTGTACGCCACCGGCTCCGGCGGCGGCTGCGAGGAGTACTGGTACATGACCGTCCCGGACGCCGCCCCCTACTCCTGCAAGGCCGCGGACGGCCCCTACCGCGAGGTCCGGGTCTCCGTCGACGGGCAGCTCGCGGGCCTCGCCGCGCCCTTCCCGACCGTCTGGACCGGCGGTTGGTCCAACCCCTTCCTCTGGTACGTGACGCCCGGCCCCCGCGCCTTCGACGTCCAGCCGCTCCGCTACGACCTCACCCCGTACGCCGCGATCCTCAACGACGGCCGGCCGCACCGGATCGAGGTGTCCGTGGCCGGGGTCCCGGCCGGCCAGAGCGGCTGGAGCACCCCCACGAACCTGCTGCTCTGGCAGGACGAGGGCCGCGCGGTCGTCACCGGCGCCCTCACCCGGCACGAGGAGGGCGAACCGACCGGCTCCTCCCGCTGGACCCCCGGCAGCGAACACCGCCTCGACACCGAGGGCGCCCACCGCCTGACCGTCGCCGGACACCTCGACACCTCCCACGGCCGGGTCGCCACCACCGTCACCCGCGCCGTGCACCACACCTCCGTGCACCGCTGGACCGAAGGCGAGAACCGCGACGCGCTCACCGCCGACTGGACCGACGAGGAGAGCGTGACCCACGGCGCCACCACCACCCGTACGAAGCGCACGTACACCATGGACGGCGAGACCACCCTGGGCGCCGGGGACCGGCTGCGCACCGTCCTGTCCCTCGGCGACCGCGCCGACACCGTCACCCTGCGCGGTGGCCGCCAGGTGGGCTGGTCGCGGCTCGACGACCGGTACGCGGGAGACGCGAGCTACACGTCCGGCGTCCCGCGCGACCAGCGGCACGCGGTCGGCACCACCACCGCGCGCTACCGCCTGTACGGGTCGGACGTGCCCGGCGACTGCTACGACCGGACGGTCGGCACCGCCCAGGGCGCCCTGACGGTGGACCGGCGAGGCTGCTGACAGCGGTGGCGCCTACGATGACCGGCCATGGACACGAGTGAGACCGGCAGACAGCTGGTCGACGGCCGCTTCGAACTGATCGCCCCCCTGGGCGCCGGAGGCATGGGCACGGTGTGGCGCGCCCGCGACATCGCACTGCACCGCGATGTCGCGCTGAAGGAGGTGCGCCCGCCGGACCCGGCGACCGCCGCGGCCCAGCCCGGACTCGTCGTCCAGCTCCGCGAAAGGGCCGTTCGCGAGGCCCGGGCACTGGCCCGCCTGACCCACCCGAACGTGGTGACGATCCACCACATCGTGGAGCCCGCGCCGGGAGGCGACGGGCATCCGTGGATCGTGATGGAGCTGGTCAGGGGCGGCTCGCTGCACGACCGGCTGGAATCGGGCCCGATGCCGGTCTCGGACGTGCTGCGGCTCGGGCTCGACGTGCTGTCGGCGCTGCGCGCCGCGCACGCCGAGGGGGTGCTCCACCGCGATGTGAAACCGGCCAACGTGCTGCTGCGGCCCGAGGGATCGGCCGTGCTGACCGACTTCGGCATCGCCGCGGTGCACGGGTCGACGGCGCTCACCTCGACGGGCGCGCTGATCGGCTCGCCCGAGTACATCGCCCCCGAGCGGGTGCGGGGCGCGGAGGGGCTGGCCGCCTCCGACCTGTGGTCGCTCGGGATGATGCTGTACGTCGCCGCCGAGGGGGTGCACCCGCTGCGCCGGTCCACCACCATGGCCACGATGGTCGCCACGCTCGAAGAACCGATCCCGGCGCCGGTGCGTTCGGGACCGCTGGGGCCCGTACTGGAACGGGTGCTGGTACGCGACCCGGCGGCGCGGCCCGACGCGGCGCAGCTGGAACAGCTGCTCCGGAACGCGAGCAGTGCTCTGCACGGCGTCGGCACCCCGCCGGCCCCCGCGCCCACCCCCGTGACGGCCCCGGCTCAGCCCGGCTTCGGGCCCTACGGCCCGCCGCCGACCGCAACGCCCCCCTTCACCCCCGCTCCCTCCTTCGCCCCCGCGGCCGGCAACCCGTACGCGGCGACCGCGACCGTCCCCGCCACCCGCACCCCGCGCCGCCGTCCCGCGCTGCTCGCCGGCCTCCTCGCGGTGGCCCTGGCCGGCGGAGTGACCGCGGCCTTCCGACTGCTGCCCGACGGGGACGCCTCCACCGGCCGCGACGCGAAGGGCGGCCCGGCGGCCACCCGCTCCGCCGCCTCCACCCCCGTGACGGCCCCGTCCACCGCCGCCCCCGCCGGGCGGACGGGCACCGGCCCGTCCACCGCGCCCCGGGACGGCCTGCTCACCCCGGACGGGGCCCGCACCGCCGTGGAGGCCCTGAAACAGGGCACCGGCACCACCACGTTCCTGAACCTGATCGTCTACCCGGACTACATCCTGGCCGGGGTCCCCACCGCGCCCGGCGCCAGGACGTACGACAGCTGGCAGTACCGGGACGGCGTCGCCAAACGCCTCGCCCCCGGCGGCACCATGCCGGCGGGCCAGACGCTGATCGACGTGTCCACCGTCGCGTGGGACGCGCTGCCCGGCCTTCTGGAGCAGTCGAAGAAGGACCTCGGCGTCGACAACCCGACCCAGCGCTACCTCATCGTCGACATGTGGCCGGTGGACAAGACGCCCGCCATGCGGCCCTACCTCCGCGACGACTACGGCCAGGGCGGCTACGTCCTCGCCGACACCCAGGGCAAGGTCAGGAAGGTCTACCGCAGCTGACATCGTGTACCCGTACGAGACCCGCGCCGGCGGACGTACCCGCCCGGACGCGCGGGCGGGTACGCGCACCGGCACACCTGGAACGGGAGCGGCACCACCATGCCCAGCTGGCGCACCACCCTCACGGCGGCCGGGATATCCCGGCCGGGACCGCGAGCCGACTTCACGTACGCCGCCCGCCGGGTGCTGCGCCGCGAACCGGCCCCGTACCTGGCGCTCCGCCTGCTCGCCGCGCCGCAGCTCCAGCCCTGGCTGGCGGCCGGACTCGCCTTCATGAACCTGGTCGACGACGTGGCCGAGACCGGTACCCGGGAGCAGCGTGCAGCGGGCCTCGGGCTGCTGGCCGAGCGCGTCGAGACGGCCCTGAAGTCCGGGGACAGCCCCGACCCGGTGCTGCGCGCGTACGCCCACGCCGTGAACTCCCGCGCCCTGCCCGCGGAGTGGGTCTCCCGCTTCCTCGACGGCGCGGCCACCGCCGAGGCCGCCTTCGACGGCTTCGCCGCCGAGGAGGACTTCCAGGCCTACCTCGACGCGTACGCCTGGCCCGGGGTGCTCGTCTTCGTCGGCCTCCAGTACCGCGGCGGCCCCGACGAGGAACAGGCTGCTGGCTGGCGGCGGTTCGTGGACGCGGCCCAGCGGGTCGACTTCCTGGCCGACCTCGCCGGAGACCTCGCGGAAGGCCGGCTCTGCCTCCCGCGCGCCCGCCTCACCGAACACGGGGTGAGCCGCGCCGATCTCGAACAGGGCCGCGACACCCCCGCCGTACGCGCCCTCCTCGCCGCCGAATGCGCCCGGGCCCGCGCCGCCCTCGACGCCACCACCGGCATCCTCGCCCTCGCGGAACCCGGACTGCGCCCGGTGATCGCGACGATGACGGAACTGATGGCGCACCAGCTCACCGCCGTGGAGCGGGCCGGTGTCACCGCCCTGCGCAAGGACACCGGTTACGGCCTGAAGGCCCCCCTGCTGACCCTGGCCCGAGCCCGGATCGGCTCCCGCAGGACCTGAGCGCCGCGCGCTCCGGCGGTGACATTTGTACTGGCCCGGTCCGTACATGCGCATCTGCCGGGGCACCCGCCCCGGTTCGTAGCGTGGTGGGCATGACGCAGGACATCACGCAGGACATCACGCAGGACGTGACACAGCAGGGGACGCCGTCGGCGGAGGCGCCCGCGGTACGGTTCCGGCACGCCGGCAAGTCCTTCGGCCCCGTCCGGGCCGTGTCGGGCATCGACCTCGACATCCGGCGCGGCGAGACCGTCGCGCTGCTCGGCCGCAACGGCGCCGGGAAGTCGACCACCATCGGCCTGCTGCTGGGCCTCGACGAGCCCGACGCGGGCAGCGTCCGGCTCTTCGGGCTGACTCCCGCCGAGGCCGTACGGGCCGGCCGGGTCGGGGCGATGCTCCAGGAGGGGCGCGCCGTACCGCGGCTCACCGTGCGGGAGCTCGTCGCCTTCGTCGCCCGCACCTACCCGGCGCCCATGCCGGTCGCGGAGGCGCTGGAGCTCGCCGGGCTCACCGGCCTCGCCGGCCGCCGCGTCGACCGGCTGTCGGGCGGGCAGGCGCAGCGGGTCCGCTTCGCCGTGGCCCTCGCCGGGAACCCCGAGCTGATCGTCCTCGACGAGCCGACCGCCGCCCTCGACGTCGAGGCCCGCCGCGCCTTCTGGGAGTCGATGCGGGCGTACGCGCTGCGCGGCAACACCGTCCTGTTCTCCACGCACTACCTGGAGGAGGCCGACGCCCACGCCGACCGGATCATCGTCGTGGACCACGGCCGGATCGTCGCCGACGGGACCGGCGAGCAGCTGCGGCGGGCCGCCGGCGGAGCGCTGGTCTCCTTCGACCTGGCCGGCCGCCCCACCGAGGCCCTGGGCGGACTGCCCGGGGTGGTCTCCGTGGAGGTGCGCGGCGATCGCGCGCGGCTCCGTACCCAGGACTCGGACGCCACGGTCGTGGCCCTCGCCGGGCTCGGCGCCGTCCGAGGGCTGGAGGTCAGCGCCGCCTCGCTCGACGACGCCTTCCTCGCCCTGACCGAACCCTCCGCCGAACCCTCCGCCGAGCACTCCGCCGAAGCCTTCACCGAACGTGCCACCGAATCCTTCACCGAACGTACCGCCGCCGGCTCGGCGGCTCGGCCCAGCACCCCGGAGAGCGTCCGATGATCACCGCCTACGTCCGCCTCGAAACCCGCCGCACCCTGCGCGACACCGGCTTCGTGTTCTTCGGCATCGGCATGCCGGTGCTGATGTACCTGCTCTTCACCAACCTCGGCACCAGCGAGACCGAGTGGAACACCGCCTCCATGGTGGCCATGGCCGCGTACGGAGCCCTCGGCGCCGCCCTCTCCACCGGCACCGGCGTCGCCGAGGACAAGACCACCGGCTGGCTGCGCCAGCTGCGCGTCACGCCGATGCCCCCGCACCGCGTGGTGGCCGGCCGGGCCCTGACCGGCTCGGTCATCGTGCTCCCGGCCATCCTCGCGGTGCTCGCCGCGGGCGCCCTCGTCAACGGGGTACGGCTCGAGGCCTGGGAGTGGGCGGCCGTCACGCTCGTACTGTGGCTCGGGGCGCTGCCGTTCACCCTGCTCGGCATCGGCAACGGATACCGCCTCTCCGCGCAGACGACCGGCCTCGTCAACGTCGCCTGCAACCTGCTGCTCTCCATCCTCGGCGGCCTCTGGTTCCCGATCGAGCTGTTCCCGCAGTGGCTGCGCTCGCTGTCCGCCTTCACCCCCACGCACCGCTTCGCCGAGATCGGCCGGCAGCTCGCCACCGGCGCCGCCCCCGGCCCCACCGCGGTGGCCGTGCTCGCGGCCTGGGCCCTGCTCTTCGCGGCGTACGCGGTGATCTCGTACCGTCGGTCCGCGAGGACGGTGTAGAGATGCGCACGGAACGGGGAACGAACATGCTCGGCAAGCGGGCCGCCAACGGGGAGTGGAAGGCCGACTGGCCGGCCCGCAAGGCCGAGTGGCGGGCCACGGAGCGGGCCCGCAAGGCGCGGGGCGAGGCCTGCGACTCGGGCCGGGGCCCGATGGGCCCCTCCAACGGATTCACGCTGCTGCCCTGGCTGCTGCTGGGCATGGGGGCCATCTCCAACGTCATCAAGGGCGAGACGCCCAACCCCTGGATCGGCGCCCTCGGCCTGCTCCTCTTCAACTCCCTCTACATCACACTGGTGTTCCGGGCCTTCGACCGGCGGGCCCGCGAGTCCGCCGGCACGCGCTGGTGCCTGGTCGCGCTGGGCGCGGTCACCGTCGCCCTCGCGCTGGTCTACGGGGACAACTGGCTGCTGTTCTTCCCCCTGCTGGGCCTGGCCACCGGGGCCGTGGTGCGGGGACGCGCGCTCGGCCGGTCGATGTTCGGCGTCACCGTCCTCGCCGGGGCGGTCGCGGGCTACCACGAGGGCTGGGACGCGGCCGGGGTGGTGTACGGGACCCTCGTCTCCGGCATGGTCACGGCGGCCATCCTCGCGCTGTCCGAGACCGTACGGGAACTGCGCGACACCCGGCAGGAGCTGGCCCGGGCCGCCGTGGAGCAGGAGCGGCTGCGCTTCTCCCGGGACCTGCACGACCTGCTCGGCCACACCCTGTCGGTCATCGTCGTCAAGTCGGAGGCCGCGCGCCGGATCGCGCCCCGCGACATCGACGCCGCCCTCGCCCAGGTGTCCGACATCGAGTCCGTGGGCCGCCAGGCGCTGACCGAGATCCGCGAGGCCGTCACCGGCTACCGCGAGGCCAGTCTGGCCGCCGAACTCGACCGGGCCCGGGGCGCCCTGACCGCCGCCGGCGTGGAGCCCGTCGTACGGCAGTCCGGGCCCCCGCTGCCCCCGCAGGCGGCGGCGCTGCTGGGCTGGGTGGTCCGGGAGTGCGCCACCAACGTGATCCGGCACAGCCGTGCCACCCGCTGCGAGATCGAGGTGCGCGGCTCGGCGGAGCGGGTCCGGCTGGTGATCACCGACGACGGCGGCGGCGTAGGCTCGACCCCGCCGGGCAGTGGCCTGACCGGCCTCACCGAACGCCTCGCGGCGGCGGGCGGCACCCTGGACAGCGGTCCCGCTCCCGGCCGGGGCTTCCGGGTCACCGCCGAACTCCCGGTGGACCCGGCCGGACCGCACGAGGAGAGCCGATGATCAGAGTCCTGCTGGCGGAGGACCAGGGGATGATGCGGGGCGCCCTGGCCCTGCTGCTGGGGCTGGAGGAGGACATCGAGGTCGTGGCGCAGGTGGCCGCCGGGGACCGGATCGTGGCCGCCGCCCTGGAGGCGCGGCCGGACGTGGCCCTGCTCGACATCGAACTCCCGGGCCGCAGCGGGCTCGACGCCGCCGCCGACCTGCGGGCGCGGCTGCCGGAGTGCCGGGTGCTGATCCTGACCACCTTCGGCCGGCCCGGCTATCTGCGCCGCGCCATGGAGGCCGGGGCCACCGGGTTCCTGGTGAAGGACGGCCCGGTGGAGGAACTGGCCGCCGCCGTACGGCGGGTGCTCGCCGGGGAGACGGTGATCGACCCCTCGCTCGCGGCCGCCGCGCTCAGCGCGGGGCCGAACCCGCTGACCGGCCGGGAGGTCGATGTGCTGAACGCCGCGGCGGACGGGGCGACCGTCGCCGACATCGCGGCGAGGGTGTTCCTGTCCGAGTCGACGGTGCGCAACTACCTCTCCTCGGCCATCGGCAAGACCGGCACCCGCAACCGTATGGAGGCCGTCCGAGCCGCCCGCCGCCAGGGCTGGCTCTAAGGGCTGTCCCGGCTCAGTAAGCGCCGTTGACGTTGTCGATCGAGCCGTAGCGGGCGGCCGCGTAGTTGCAGGCGGCCGTGATGTTCGCGACGGGGTCGTAGGAGTCCATGGACGTTCCCGGCACGTGGTAGGTGCGGAACGTCGGGTCGATGACCTGGAGCAGGCCCTTGGAGGGAATGCCGGCCGCCGCGTTGGAGTCCCAGTTGTTGATCGCCAGCGGATTGCCCGAGGACTCCCGCATCACATTGCGGTGAATTCCGTTGTAGCTGCCGGGAATACCGTGCTTGGCCATGACGTCCAGGGACTCGCGTATCCAGCCGTCGAGGTTGTTCGGGTACGAGGCGGCGGGGCGCGCGACGGACTCCGAGGCCCCGACCGTCTTCGCTCCCGTACCGAGGGACAGCTTGAGGCCGGGCCGGATGGCCGACGGGTCCGCGCCGACGACGGCGCGGTTCGCGGCGTAGAGCTGCTCCCAGCCGCCGCTCACCGAATGCTGCGCCGCGATCTTGGAAAGGGTGTCACCGGCGACCACGGAGTACGTGGTGGGAGCGGTGGTGTTCTCGGCCGCTCCGGCCGCGTTAGCGCTGATCAGCGGGAGGGCGAGGGCCGCGCCGCCCGTGCCGGCGACGGCCAGCTTGCGGACGATCCGGTACTGCTTCGGCCGGCGGTGCTTACCCTTTGCGGACATGGCGGAATTCCTCACGTGGGGGTGCGGGAGAGCCCCTGGTGGCGACCGGAACGGGAGGTGGGGCCACCGGGAATGAGGTGACCGTAGGGCAGCCCGCGGAGCCGGACAAGGCGCGAATTCCACCGGTTGATCGACATCCCGCATTCGGCCCGGTAAATGACCATGGGAATGCGTTCCCGGGAAAGCCAACTTTCTTTCCGGCGAAAGGGAATCAGGGCTTCCGGGGGAATTGATGTTGATGTGCCCGGAGTGACTGACGTCACGGTTTGAGGCCGCGCGCGATAATTCGGGCAAGTCGCCCGTCTGTGTGCCGGATTCGGGCGACTCGTACGATGCTTGCGAAATCGCCCATCACGGACGCTTTCCGGCGCGCGCGTCGTATCCCGCCGGGGTCGGTGCGTGATCGTCCCGTACTCGCGGGCCCGGCCGCCGACGGTTCCCGACGTCTGCCCCGTCCCGCCCCGTCCCGCCCCGCCCCGCCCCGCCCGGGACGGGACGGGGCGGGCTGAGCTACGCGGTCAGAGCTCCGCCAGGACCTTGAGGGTGCCCGCCACCGCGGCCTCGGTCGCCGGCAGCAGGGGGAGGCGTACGTCAGGGCTCGGGATCCGGCCCTGGGCGTGCAGCACCCCCTTGACCACGGACGGGTTCGGCTCCGCGAAGGCCGCCGCCGAGAGCCGGGCCAGCGCGTGGCCCAGGGCCCGGGCCCGCGGCACCTCGCCCGCCTCCCAGGCCGCCGCCAGCTCCGCGAACCGCTCCGTCGCCAGGTGCGCCGAAGCCAGGATCCCGCCCGTCGCCCCGAGCGCCAGCATCGGGGACACGTACGCGTCGTCGCCCGCCAGCACCGCGAACCCGTCCGGGAGTTCGCCGAGCAGCGCCACCGTGTCCTGGTCGATGCCGCCGCCCGCGTACTTCACCCCGGCGACCCCGGGCAGCGCCCCGAGCGCCCGCAGCGCGGCCGCGTCCAGCGGCTGCCCGGTCCGGTACGGGATGTGATAGACGATCAGCGGTACGGGGCTCACCTCGGCCAGCCGCGCGAAGTGCGCCAGCACCCCCGCGGCGGAGGGCCGTACGAACGACGGCACCGTCACCAGCGCCGCCCGCACCTGCGGCCACCGGGCCAGCCGGGCCAGCGCCGCCTCGCTCGCCCGGGTCCCGCTCGCCCCCGCGCCCACGGTGAGCGGCGCGCCGCGCTCCGCGCAGACCCGGGCGCAGACGCCGGTCACCAGGTCGCGCTCCGCCTCGTCGAGGGTGGCCGTCTCGGCGGTGGTGCCGAGGGCGACGATCCCGGCGGCTCCCGCGTCGAGCACCTCGTGGGCCAGTGCCTCCAGCGCGTCGGCGGCCACCTCCCCGCCGGCGGTGAACGGGGTGACGAGCGGGACGTGGATCCCGCGCGGGGAGACGTGGGGGGAAACGTCGGGGGAGGGGTGGGCGGAGGGGGCCGGTGCGGCCCCCTGGGCGGTGCCGGGTGCGAAGTCCTGTGCCGTGTTCTGTGCCGTGTCCTGTGCCATGGGTCCAGCCTTCCCCGCCCGAACCGTCAAATCCAGTTCGCCTTTCTTACCTGAACCGTAAGCTGATCCGATGCTCGATGTACGGCGCCTGCGCCTCCTGCGCGAACTCGCCCGCCGCGGCACCATCGCCGCCGTGGCCGAAGCCCTCGCCTTCAGCCCTTCGGCGGTGTCCCAGCAACTCGGCGTCCTCGAACGCGAAGCCGGCCTCCCGCTGCTGGAGCGCACCGGACGCCGGGTCCGCCTCACCCCCGCGGGCCAGAACCTCGTCGTGCACGCCGAAGCCGTCCTGGAGCGGCTGGAGCAGGCCGCCGCCGACCTCGCCGAGGCGCGCAGCGGCCTGGCCGGAGCCCTGCGCATCGGCTCCTTCCCGACCGCCACCCGCGCCATCGTCCCGGCCGCCCTGGTCACCCTCGCCCGGCGCCACCCGGGGCTGGAGCCGATGGTGTCCGAGACCGACCCGGCGGCCGTCGCGCACGCGCTGCGGGCCGGCGACCTGGACGTGGCCCTGGTCCACGAGTACGACTTCGTCCCCGCGCCCGAGGAGCCCGGCCTGGCCACCGAGCCCCTGTACGGGGAGGCGATGTACCTGGCCGCCCCCGCCGGCACCCCGGTGGACGCCGGGACCGACCAGGGCGCGGTCCTCCGTACGCAGGCCGACGCCCCCTGGATCACGGCCACGCCCGGCACCCTCTGCCACGCCATGACGGTACGGGCCTGCCAGGCGGCCGGATTCACCCCCCGGGTCCGGCATCAGGTGGACGAGTTCGCCACGGTCCTGGCCCTCGTCGCGGCCGGCCAGGGAGTGGCCGTCGTACCGCAGCTCGGCATCACCGCGGCGGCCCCCGGGGGCGGTCTCACCCGTCTGCTGATGCAGCGCCGGACCATGCTCGCCTTCCGCAGCGGAGCCGCCGCGCACCCCGCCGTGGCGGCCTTCGGCGCGGCGCTGCGCACCGCCGTACCGCCGGATCTGGCCAGTCAGCGCGCCGGTGCGTGACACAACTCCCGTACCGCGTGCCGCCCGTGTACGTTCGATGATCCAGACGGATCCGATCAGAGTGGGGTACGACGTGACACATCGCGTACGAGGGGTCATCGCACGGAGCAAGGGCGCACCGGTGGAGACGACGACGATCCTCGTGCCCGACCCGGGCCCGGGTGAGGCCCTGGTCAAGGTGCAGGCCTGCGGGGTCTGCCACACCGACCTGCACTACCGCGAGGGCGGCATCAACGACGAGTTCCCCTTCCTCCTCGGCCACGAGGCGGCCGGCATCGTCGAATCGGTCGGCCCGGACGTGACGTCCGTCGCCCCAGGCGACTTCGTCGTCCTCAACTGGCGTGCCGTGTGCGGTACCTGTCGGGCCTGCAAGCGGGGCCGCCCCTGGTACTGCTTCGCCACGCACAACGCCACCCAGCCCATGACCCTGGAGGACGGCACCCCGCTGTCCCCGGCCCTCGGCATCGGCGCGTTCGCCGAGAAGACGCTTGTCGCCGCCGGGCAGTGCACCAAGGTGGACCCGGCCGCCTCCCCGGCCGCCGCCGGACTCCTGGGCTGCGGGGTGATGGCCGGCCTCGGCGCCGCCCTGAACACCGGCAACGTCGGACGCGGTGACTCCGTCGCCGTCATCGGCTGCGGGGGAGTGGGCAACGCGGCCGTCGCCGGAGCCCGGCTGGCCGGCGCCTCGAAGATCATCGCGGTGGACCTGGACGACCGGAAGCTGGAGTGGGCCCGGGGCCTGGGAGCCACCCACACCGTCAACGGCCGCACGGACGACGTGGTCAAGGCCATCCAGGCGCTGACCGACGGGAACGGCGCGGACGTGGTGATCGAGGCCGTCGGCCGTCCCGAGACCTACCGGCAGGCGTTCTACGCGCGCGACCTGGCCGGCACGGTGGTCCTGGTCGGCGTCCCGACCCCGGACATGAAGCTGGAACTCCCGCTCATCGACGTCTTCGGACGCGGCGGAGCCCTCAAGTCCTCCTGGTACGGGGACTGCCTGCCGGAGCGCGACTTCCCCGTGCTCATCGACCTGTACCTGCAGGGCCGCCTCGACCTGGACGCCTTCGTCTCCGAGACCATCGCGCTCGACGGGGTCGAGGAGGCCTTCGGCCGGATGGAGCGCGGCGAGGTGCTGCGTTCGGTGGTCGAGTTCTGACCCCGCCGCGACCGGGCGCCCCGATCGCCCCCGGCCGCCGCCGGTCCCGCCCGCACCCTGCCGCCGGCGAACCGGCCACGGGCGAACCGGCCGCAGGGCAGGGCCCGGACGGGCGGCGGGCCCGCGCGTAGACTCGGGCGCACCGCCACACCCCGTGCCCCGGCCGCGACCCGGCCGGGGCACCCGCACACTCCAGGGGCCGCCCGTGACCGCCGACCGCAGCTACCGCCAGCCCGGCGTCGTCCTCACCGACCACCGGTTCACCGTCCCGCTCGACCACGCCCGGCCGGACGGCGAGCGGATCGAGCTGTACGCGCGCGAGGCCGTCGCCACCGGCAAGGACCCCGAGACCCTGCCCTGGCTGCTGTACCTGGAGGGCGGCCCCGGTTTCGGCGCCCGCCGCTTCGTCGGCCGCCAGGCATGGCTGGGGCGGGCCCTCGACGAGTACCGCGTCCTGCTCCTCGACCAGCGCGGCACCGGCCGCTCCACCCCGGCCGGCCGGCAGTCGCTGCCGCTGCGCGGCGCCCCCGCCGAGCAGGCCGAGTACCTCGCGCACTTCCGTACCGACTCCATCGTGCGCGACTGCGAGGCCATCCGCCCCGGCCTGACCGGCGGCGCCCCCTGGACCGTCCTCGGCCAGAGTTTCGGCGGCTTCTGCGCGACCCACTACCTCTCCACCGCCCCCGAGGGCCTGGCCGCCGCCCTGATCACCGGCGGTCTGCCGTCCCTCGACGCCACCGCGGAAGAGGTGTACGAGGCCGCCTGCCCCCGCGTCGAACGCAAGAACTCCGCCCACTACGCCCGCTACCCGATGGACGTCGAACGGGCCCGGCGCATCGCCGCCGAGCTCGCCGAGCGCCCCGCCGAACTCCCCGGCGGCTACCGCCTCACCACCGAGGCCTTCCAGTCCCTGGGCCTGCTCCTGGGCATGGGCGACGGCAGCCACCAGCTGCACTACCTGCTGGAGAACGCCTTCGTCCCCACGGCCGCCGGGCCCGCCCTCTCCGACGCCTTCCTCGAAGGCGTCCACGCGCAGCTCTCCTTCGCCGGGCACCCGCTCTACGCCCTGATCCACGAGTCGATCTACGCCCAGGACCCGGCCGTGCCCACCGCCTGGGCGGCCGAGCGGGTGCGCGCCCGCCATCCGCGCTTCGACGCCGCCAAGACCCTGGCCGGGGACGAGCCGCTCTTCTTCACCGGCGAGAGCGTGCACCCCTGGCAGTTCACCGCCGATCCGGCGCTCGTCCCGCTGCGCGAGACGGCCGAACTGCTGGCCGCCCGTACCGGCTGGCAGCCCTTGTACGACCCGGCGCGGCTCGCCGCCAACGAGGTGCCGGTCGCCGCCGCGATCTACCACGACGACATGTACGTGGACACCGCGCACTCGCTGCGCACCGCGCGGGCGATCCGGGGCCTGCGGACCTGGGTGACGGACGAGTTCGAGCACGACGGCGTCCGCGCGGGCGGCCCGCGGGTGCTGGACCGGTTGCTGTCCCTCGTACGGGCCGAGGCGTGAGACACCCCTGACCACGATCCGCCCGTCCGATTCCCTTCGCCTATTGTGCGGTACATGACCGAACAACTGGCCCAGCCCGCCCCCTTGCAGCCCATGCCCACCGACTGGCAGCGCGCCCTCGCGGTGGTCGCCCACCCCGATGACCTCGAGTACGGCTGCGCGGCCGCGATCGCGGACTGGGTCGACGGCGGCAGGGAGGTCGTCTACGTGCTGGCGACGCGCGGGGAGGCGGGCATCGACACCATCGCCCCGGCCGAGTGCGCCCCGCTGCGCGAGGCCGAGCAGCGCGCGAGCGCGGCCGTGGTCGGGGTGTCCACGGTGGAGTTCCTCGACCACCACGACGGGGTCGTCGAATACGGTCTCGGGCTGCGCCGGGACATCGCCGCGGCCATCCGCCGGCACCGCCCCGAGCTGGTCATCACCCTCAACCACCGGGACACCTGGGGCGGGGCGGAAGGCGGGGGCTACTGGAACACCCCCGACCACAAGGCCGTCGGCCGGGCCACCCTGGACGCGGCCGGTGACGCCGGAAACCGCTGGATCTTCCCCGAGCTCATCTCCGAGCAGGGCCTGGAGCCGTGGAACGGGGTGCGCTGGGTCGCGGTGGCCGGATCGAACACGCCGACGCACGCGGCCGACGCCGGCCCGGGACTGGAGCGGTCCATCGAGTCCCTGCTGGAGCACAAGGCGTACATCGAGGTGCTGACCGACCAGGATCCGCAGGAGTACGTCCGCACCTTCCTCACCGGCAACGCCCAGCAGGCGGCGGCCCGGTTCGGCGGCCGTCCGGCCGTTCCGTTCGAGGTCTTCCCGCGCTGACCGAGGCCCCTTAAGCTGACGATCCGTCAGTTTTGAGGGGGTTGCCGGTGATCGACACCATCTCCACGGAGGTCGCGGAGGGTGCGGGGCGGATCCGCCTCGACGTCGCGGACGGGATCGCGTCCCTCACCCTCTGCCGCCCGGACAAGCTCAACGGCTGGAGCTGGGAGTCCACCCGCCAGCTGGGCCTGCTGGCCGACCGGATCCGCTTCGACCCGTCGGTGCGGGTGGTCCTGCTCCGGGCCGAGGGCCGCGCCTTCTGCGCCGGGATCGACGTCACGGCGCCCGGCGGCGCCATCACCGGCGAATCGCCCGCCGAGCGGACCCGGAACTACTACGAGGGCATCCGCTGGGTCCACGAACGCTTCGCCGTCCTCGCCGGCCTCCCGCAGCCGGTGGTGGCCGCGGTCCAGGGCTACTGTCTCGGCTTCGGCTTCGAGCTGGCCCTCATGGCGGACATCCGGGTGGCGGCCGAGGACGCCGTCTTCGCCCTGCCGGAAGCCCGGTTGGGCGTGGCGGTGGACGCGGGCGGGGACCTGCGCATCGCCCGCGAGGCCGGGGCGGGCTGGGCGAAGTTCCTGGCGCTCACGGGCCGCCGGATCGACGCCGCGACGGCGGAACGCCGGGGCCTGGTCCAGCTGGTGGTCCCCGTGGCCGACCTGGACGCCACGGCCCGCGCCCTGGCGGCCGAGATCGCCGCGAACGCCCCGCTCGCCGTCCAGGGCATCAAGCGCGGGATCGACGCCTACGCGGACGCCGCCCTCCCGGCGGCCCTCGACCGCGTGGCGATGACGGCCGCCCTCACCCTCACCTCGCAGGACGCCCGCGAGGGCTACGCGGCCAAGGCGGCCCGCCGGCCCCCGCACTTCACCGGAGGGTGACCCTCGTGGCCCGGCCCCCTTCACGGGGTGAACGGTCCCCGGCCCAACTGCTCGCGCACCGGCACCACTTCGGGGTTGACCAAGGCGCGGCGCTGCCAGTTCGCGCCGTCCACCACCAGGGTGTGCCCGGTGACGAAGCGGGCGTAGGGCGAGGCGAGGAAGGTCGCCGCCCACCCCAGTTCGCGCGGCTCGCCGACCCGCAGGGCGGGCTGCCGGCCGTCCTTGGCGTCCGGGGCGGACCGCTCCAGGCCGTCCCGGATGTCCTCGGTCATGTCGGTGTGCGGGAACAGCCCGGGGACCAGGCCGTTGATCTGGATGCCGTACGGCCCCCACTCGACGGCGAGGGTCTCCACGAGGTTCTTCACCCCGGCCTTGGCGGCGGCGCTGTGGGCGAAGCCCGGGCCGCCCGTCCAGGCGTACGAGGCCCCGATGTTCACGATCGACCCCGGGGTGCCCGCCGCGAGGTGGCGGCGGGCGAACTCGCGGGTCATGAACCAGGTGCCGGTCAGGGTGATGTCGACCACCGCCCGCCAGGCGTTGGGCGACAGGTCCTCGGCCGGGCAGGGGAAGTTGGCGGCCGCGTTGTTGACGAGCACGTCGGGCAGCCCGAAGGCCGCCCCGGCCGCGTCGAACACCCCCGCGACCCGCTCCGGGTCCCGGATGTCGCAGACGGCGGCCGTCACCCGGCCCGCGCCGGGCACGGCGGCCAACTCCCCGCACGCCGCCTTCAGCTGCCCGGCGCGGCGGCCGGCTATCACCAGGTCCGCGCCGAGCCGGGCGAACTCGGCGGCGATGGCCTTGCCCAGCCCGGTGCCGCCGCCGGTCACGAGGACCACCTGCCCCGCGTACGTACCGGGGGGCAGGGCGGCGGCACCGGGCGGCGGCGGCGCGGGCAGCCCGCGCAAGGGGTTCTCCATGCGCCCATCGATAGCGTGCGGACGCTCAGATCACCATGCCCGGGGCGCGGCTACTGCTGCGGCAGGTACGCCTGCTTGCTCGCGCAGGTCCAGATCACCGGCTTGAGCTTGCCCTTCGCGTTCACCGCCGCCCCGCCGACGCGGTCGTTGTCGGTGACGGCGGAGGCCGTGGCGGGCTGGTCCTTGGCGAGCCGGGGCAGGGCGCGGACCGGGCCGGTGCCGGGCCACAGCTGCGCCTGGTCCTGGAGGGTGAGCGTATCCGGGTGGAACTTCGCGGTGCCGACGCTCACGTTCGTCGTCGGGCTGACGGCCTCGAAGGTCCCGTACGGGTGGGTGCTCAGCACGCCGGGGGAGGTGCCGGGCTGGGTGTACGGCGGGGCCCAGACCCAAGGCTTGTACTCGTACCACGGACCCGACCAGTCGTAGCCGACGACCCGGCCGCTCTCGTCGATGTCCTGGACGTAGCTCTCCTCGAACGTGCCGCTGCCGCTGGGTACGAGCGAACGCGCCGGTCCGCCGTCACCCGGCCACACGACGGGGTACGTCCCCTCCAGGTGCGCCCCGGTCTCGGGCACCTCGTAGTCCTGGTACGCCTGGCCGAGGACATCGCCCTTGCCGTTGATCGCGGTGACCATCTTGATGCGGGTCCCGGGCCCCGCGTCCGCCGGGACGGTCAGGTCGCGGACCTTCTGGCCGTCCTTCCAGACGGCACCGGTCGACGAGCGGGTGGGGCGCCCGACGACGTAGCCGGCGTCGTTCACGTCGGCCTCGCCGTCCGCCTGGTCGCTGTCCGGGAGCCGTGTGACGGACGCGGCGCCCTGCCGGTAGGTGAACAGGTACCCGTCCGGACCGCCCGCCTCGCCGACCATCAGGCCGCTCTTGTTCACGGCGAGCACCCTGCCGTGCTGGTTCGGGTCGGGGAACGGCAGCCGGTGCAGGGTGGTCCCGGTCCAGTAGGCGGGCCTGCCGCCGGAGACGCCGACGGCGAGGTTCCCCGTACCGAGGCCGAGGACGTTTTGGTACTGCTCGCCCCCCGGGACGTACGTGTCGGGTCCCTGCGCGCCCAGTACCTGGATCTTCGGGGTGCAGGTGGCGGCAGAGCCGGCCGCGGAGGCCGGTCCGGCGGCGGTGATCAGTCCCGCCAGGACGACGGCGGCTCCGGCTGCGGACATGCTTCTTCTCATGGTGTCCCCCCTGGACATGTGCTGTTCCCCGTTTGGCTCATGACACGTGCGTGTCACATGTTGCCGGACGGAAGGGCTTTGCCGGTCGTATTGACGCGAGTTGATTCATGTCAGGTCCGCGTCGACTTCGCCCCGTCCGGCAGCGGGTCTGCCGTCCCGTCCGGCACCGCGTCCGGCACCCCGTCCGGACCGGGCGGTTCCCAAGGTGGCAAGCGACCGCTTAGTATGCCGCCGAGCGTGGTTCATCGACGGCGGCTGGAGGCCCCGGATGCAGGCATGGCGAGTACACACCCCCGGCGAGCCCCGTGAGGCCATGCGCCTCGAAGAGGTTCCCGAACCGGTTCCCGGCGAGGGCGAGGTGAGGCTCAAGGTGCTCGCCGCGAACGTCAACTTCCCCGACGCGCTGCTGGTCCGCGGCCAGTACCAGATCCGCCCCCCGCTGCCCTTCACCCCGGGCGTGGAGATCTGCGGCGAGACCGAGGACGGCCGCCGCGTCATCGCCAACCCGAGCCTGCCGCACGGAGGTTTCGCCGAGTACGTCACCGCGCCGGCCCGCGCCCTCCTGCCGGCCCCCGACACCCTCGACGACGCCGAGGCGGCCGCCCTGCACATCGGCTACCAGACCGGCTGGTTCGGCCTGCACCGCCGGGCCCGCCTCCAGCCGGGCGAGACCCTGCTCGTGCACGCGGCCGCCGGCGGGGTCGGCAGCGCCGCGGTCCAGCTCGGCAAGGCCGCCGGGGCCACCGTCATCGGCGTGGTCGGGGGCAAGGCGAAGGCCCGTACCGCCGAGGAGCTCGGCTGCGACCTCGTCATCGACCGCACCGCGGAGGACATCGTCGCCCGCGTCAAGGAGTTCACCGGCGGGCGCGGCGCGGACGTGGTCTACGACCCGGTCGGCGGGGACGCCTACAACGCCTCCGCCAAGTGCGTGGCCTTCGAGGGCCGCATCGTGGTCGTCGGCTTCGCGAGCGGCGCCATCCCCGCCCCCGCGCTCAACCACGCCCTGGTCAAGAACTACGCGATCCTCGGCCTGCACTGGGGGCTGTACGCCACCAAGGAGCCCGCCGCGATCCTCGCCTGCCACACCGAGCTCACCCGTCTCGCCGCCGAGGGGGCCGTCAAACCCCTGGTCAGCGAACGCGTCCCGCTCGCCGCGGCCGCCGAAGCCGTGCAGCGCCTCGCCGACGGCAGCACCACCGGCCGGCTGGTCGTCGTACCGGCGCCGGACGGAGGTGCCTCCCGATGACCACCGCCGACGAACTGCTCGTACGCGTCCGGGACCTGCTGGCCGCCCACCCGCCCACCGGAACGCCCCGCGCCGACTTCCTGCGCGCCCGCTTCGACGCCGGACTCGCCTGGGTGCACTACCCCGAAGGCCTCGGCGGACTCGGAGCGCCCCGCTCCCTCCAGGCCGTCGTCGACTCCGCGCTGGAGGCCGCCGGAGCCCCCGACAACGACCCGCGCCGCATCGGCATCGGGCTCGGCATGGCCGCCCCCACCATCCTCGCCTACGGCACCGAGGAGCAGAAGCGCCGCTTCCTGCGCCCCCTGTGGGTCGGGGAAGAGGTGTGGTGCCAGCTGTTCAGCGAGCCCGGAGCCGGCTCCGACCTCGCCGCGCTCGGCACCCGCGCCGTCCTCGACGAGGCCTCCGGCGCATGGGTGGTGGACGGCCAGAAGGTGTGGACCTCCAGCGCGCACACCGCCCGCTGGGCCATCCTGATCGCCCGCACCGACCCCGCGCTGCCCAAGCACCAGGGCATCACGTACTTCCTCTGCGACATGCACGCCCCCGGCGTCGAGGTCCGTCCCCTGCGGCAGATCACCGGCGAGGCCGAGTTCAACGAGGTCTTCCTGACCGGAGTCCGGATCCCCGACAGCCACCGGCTCGGAGCCGTCGGCCAGGGCTGGGCGGTCGCCCGCACCACCCTGATGAACGAACGCGTCTCCATCGGCGGCATGCGCATCCCCCGCGAGGGCGGCATGATCGCGCCCGTCGCCGCGGCCTGGCGCGAGCGCCCGGAACTGCGCACCCACGCCCTCCACCAGCGGCTGCTGGAACTGTGGGTCGAGGCCGAGGTGGCCCGGCTCACCGGCGAGCGGCTGCGCCAGCAGCTCGTCGCAGGCCAGCCCGGCCCCGAGGGCAGCGGCATGAAGCTCACCTTCGCCCGCCTCAACCAGGAGATCAGCGGGCTGGAGGTGGAACTCCTCGGCGAGGAAGGACTGTTGTACGAGGACTGGACCATGCGCCGCCCGGAGCTCGTCGACTTCACCGGCCGCGACGCCGGTTACCGCTACCTGCGCGCCAAGGGCAACAGCATCGAGGGCGGCACCAGTGAAATCCTCCTCAACATCGTCGCCGAACGCGTCCTCGGGCTGCCCGCCGAACCGCGCGACGACAAGGACCTCGCCTGGAAGGACCTGGCCCGATGACCAGCCCCCGCGCCCCCTTCGACCTGCTCTACTCCGAGACCGAGGAAGAGCTCCGCTCCGCCGTACGCTCCCTGCTCGCCGACCGCTGCGACCCCGCGAGCATCCTCGCCCGGGTGGAGACCGGCCGGCCGCACGACCCGCAGGTCTGGGAGACCCTCGCCGCCGGGATCGGGGCGGCCGGGCTGCTGGTGCCCGAGAAGCTCGGCGGCCAGGGCGCCAGCCACCGCGAGGCGGCAGTGGTCCTGGAGGAGCTGGGCCGGGCCGTGGCCCCGGTGCCGTACCTCACCAGCGGGGTCCTCGCCACGGAGATCCTGCTCGGGTGCGACCCCTCCTCGGCCGAGGCCTCCGCCCTGCTGCGGGACGTGGCCTCGGGCGCCCGGGTGTGCGTTCCCGCCGTCCCGCTGACCCTGGCCCCCGGGGCGCCCCTGCCCGCCGGGGTGCGGGACACCGGCGGCGGGACCCTGACCGGCGCCGTCACCTCCGTCGCCGACGCGGTGGCCGCCGATGTACTGCTGGTGCTCGCGGACACCGGGCTGTACGCCGTCCCGGCGGCCGAGGCCGTACTGACGCCGCTGGTCCCGCTGGACCTGACCCGCCCGCTGGCCACCGTCACCCTCGACGGGGCCGCCGGCACCCGGCTGGCTGACCCCGCCACCGCTCGGGCCGCCGTCGCGGGCGCCCTGCTCGCCGGCGCCGGACTGCTCGCCTCCGAGCAGCTCGGCCTCGCGGAGTGGTGTCTGACGGAGACGGTCGGCCACGTCCGGACCCGGCACCAGTTCAACCGGCCCATCGGCTCCTTCCAGGCCCTCAAGCACCGCCTCGCCCGCCTCTGGCTGGACGTCGCCTCCGCCCGCGCGGCGGCCCGCGCGGCCGCCGACGCCCTCGCGACGGGCGCTCCCGACGCGCCGCTCACCATCGCCGTGGCCCAGGCGTACTGCTCCGGGGTCGCGGTCCGGGCCGCCGAGGAGTGCGTCCAGCTGCACGGGGGCATCGGCATGACCTGGGAACACCCGGCCCACCTCTACCTCAAGCGGGCCAAGGCCGACTCCCTGGCCCTGGGCACGGCGGGCCACCACCGCAGCCTGGTGGCGGACTTCGCGGAGCTCCCGGCGCCCTAAGGGCTGTCCCGTAATCCCCGGCGGGCGCACGACGACAGCTACGGCACCTCGCCGCGTTGTCGGAGCGCCCGGATACGCCCAGTATGAGGACGCTCCTCCGCCTTGCGATGCACCGCATCTGACGCCGCGCGCTGATCCACCAGGGATTACGGGACAGCCCTAAGGGTGCGGTGTCCTGCCGCAGCGCGGGGCCTCCCCCCCCGCCCCGCGCTGCGGCGCCCGGCCGGTCCCGCCGCAGCGGTACCGGCCGAACGGCCGATGCGCGGGGCGGCGCGGGTGCGGCAGCCTCGACGGGTCGCCCCGACGAAACCCCGCCCCGTGAAGGAGGCGCCGTGCTGCACGCCCTCTACCTCCTCGGCATAGCCGCCTTCGCCGCCTCCGGCGTGCTCGCCGCGCACCGCGCCGGCATGGATCCCTTCGGCGGGCTGGTCCTCGCCTTCGCCGCCGGCATCTCCGGCGGGACCCTGCGCGACCTCATCCTCGACCGGCACCCGCTCTACTGGACGCACGACTGGCTGCTCCTCGTCCTCATCGCTTCCGTCGCCGTCGCGACCATGCTCTACCTGCGCCGCTGGGAGCTGCCGCGGCGGACGCTGATGGTCGTCGACGCCGTCGGCCTTGCCGTGGTCACCGTCATCGGGGCCCGCGCCGCGATCGACGCCCAGGTCACCCCGGTCGCCGTGCTCATCCTCGCCGTCCTGACGGGCGTCACGGGCGAGGTCGTCCGCGATGTCCTCTGCGGGGAGTTCCCGCCGCTGCTGCTGCGCGAGGAGGTGTACGCGACCGCCGCCCTCGCCGGCGCCGCCGCGTACCTCGGGCTGCACTGGGCCGGCGCCGCCGACACCGTCAACATCGGCGTCTCCGCGGGACTGGTCTTCGCGCTCCGGATGGCCGCGGTCTTCCGCGACCTGCACCTGCCCCGCCTGCAGGGCGTCCGGAACTGATCCCCGTCCTCGCGCCACGACCGCGGCCCGGTGGGACTCCCCGCTGCCGGGACCACGCCACCGGCCCCGGCGGGCCGTCTGCACCCCCACCACGCCGTTCTGCAAGCACCCCAAGGGGTGACCTCGCCCGCCGGGCCGCGTTAGTCCCCGTAACGCGGACCACCGAGCGAGGGAGACCGTATGTACGCCGCACCGCCCGCCGCCGCACCACTCACCCGTCGCGCGGTCCTCCGTACGGCGTTCACCGCGGCCGTGCTCGGCGGCACGGCCGCCGTCCTGAGCCCCGTACTGCGCGCCCGCCGGCCCCGCCAGACGCTCACCCCGGCCCCGCTCACCGAGGAGACGTACCGGGGCCGGCACATCGCAGTCGACGTCGCCGGGGTCCGGATCGACGGGCGCCCGCTGCACGTCATGCGCAGGGCCGACGGAAGCTACCTGAGCGGCATCAACCACTTCCAGTCGTACGAGACCCCGCTGGAGCTGGCCCGCGCGGCCGTCGACGAACTGGGCACGAACCAGCTGGCGTCGGCCGCCCCGCACCACGGCTGACGGGAGGAGCCCCGCCTTGTACACCCGGCAGAACCAGAAGGACCTGACCAGCGCGCAGAAGAAGCGGTTCACGGCGGCCGTGCTGGAGCTCAAACGCGACGGCACCTACGACCGCTTCGTGCGCACCCACGACAAGTACTTCGTGCCCGACCGGGACCGGGGGCTCCGCGTCGGGCACATGTCCCCGTCGTTCTTCCCCTGGCACCGGTGCTACCTGCTGGAGTTCGAGAAGGAGTTGCAGGCCCTCGACCCGGGGGTGTCCATCCCGTACTGGGACTGGACCGCCGACAACAGCCCCGTCTCCTCCCTCTGGGCGGAGGACTTCCTCGGCGGCACCGGACGCGACGGCGACCGGCAGGTGATGACCGGGCCCTTCGCCTACGACAAGGGCAACTGGACGGTCACGGTCGGCATCACCGAGGCGCGCTACCTCACCCGCAACCTGGGCCGCCCGCAGAACCCGATCAAGCTGCCCACCCCCGCCGAACTCCAGTGGGCCGTCGACGATCCCACGTACGACACCTCGCCCTGGGACTCCACGGCGAGCGCCGGCGGTTTCCGCAACAAGCTGGAGGGCTGGGCCGCGCCGAAGAGCGAGCGCTGGCGCAACCACAACAAGGTCCACCAGTGGATCGGCGGCCACATGACCGGAGGCACGGCCCCCAACGACCCGGTGTTCTGGCTGCACCACGCCTTCGTCGACCTGGTGTGGGACCGCTGGCAGCAGAAGCACCCGGGCTCCGGCTACCTGCCCGCCGCCCCGCTGAAGGCCGGCGACCTCCAGCGCGGCCGGGTCATCGCCCTGGACGAGCCGATGCCCCCGTGGGACGTCACCCCGCGCCAGATGTCCGGCCACCGGGGCCTGTACCGGTACGACGTCTGACCCGGGCGCCCGCCCCGTGCGCACGGCACGCGGGAGCACGGGGAAGGGCCCCCGCCTTCGAGGCGGGGGCCCTCAGTGGTGCTTCCGACGGGGCAGGCGATCAGCCGCCGTAGCCGCCCTCGGTGTGGTGCTCGCCGCCACCCGACTGGTTGATGCAGGTGTTGCCGAACGCCGGGTTCAGCAGCGCGATCACGTTGACGGTGTTGCCGCAGACGTTGACCGGGACGTGCACCGGAACCTGGAGGACGTTGCCCGACAGGACACCGGGGGAGCCGACAGCCGCACCGTGCGCTCCGGCATCGGCGACTGCCAGACCCGCACCGGCAGCAATGGTGCTGCCGGCGACAGCGGTGATGGCGAATGCCTTCGCGATACGCGACATCAAGATCTCCTCGTGAGATGTGGGGCGCCACAGAATCTGCGGCATTTGACATGGCATACAACGCGGGGACCGCCGTGGGGTCACGGCCGCTGCTCCTACCCGGTGACGGAAAACCGGACGGAGGCGAAGTACGGGCGCACCTGGGTCACCGTTCCCGGCCGCAGGACCGCCACCGGCACGCCCTTGCACCCGGCCTCCCGGTAGAGGGCCGCCGTGGCCGGGGTCCGGTTCGTCACGGCCCGGGTCCCGCCGCCCTCGGCGGGCACGCAGCCCTTCGCCGTGCTCAGCCGGTGGACCTTGTCGTCCTGGCCGACGTACTGGAAATCGGGCCCGGCGGCCTGTGCCGGGCCGCTCGCGGCGGCCGCGGCGGCGGCCGCCAGCAGCAGCACGGGGACCAGGCCGGTCCGGGCGGTGTTTCGAAGGACGTGGGGCTTCCGCATGGCTCGCATGGCCGGTCCAACCCGGCCCGCCCCCGGCCGGGTCACGCCTTGTCACCCGTTGGACGGCTGTGCGACCGTGCCCGGAAGACCGGATTCAGGCGGCGGCGGCACGCCGCTCCAGGAGGACACCATGAGCTCAGCGGACGACGCCCGGCCCCGGGTCGGCACCGCACACGGCGTGGTCGAGGGCCGGCTCGAGGACGGCGGGACCGCCGTCTTCCGGGGCATCCCGTACGCCGCCCCGCCCGTCGGCGCCCTGCGCTTCGCGCCGCCCCGGCCCCCGGCCGCCTGGGAGGGCGTACGCGACGCGGGGGCGTACGGGCCCACCGCGCCGAAGGTGCCCTACCCGGAGAAGTACGCCGCCCTGCTCCCCGACCCGGACATCCCCGGGGACGACTGCCTGAACCTCAACGTGTGGACCCCGGACCCGGCGCCCGGGGCCCGGCTGCCCGTCATGGTGTGGATCCACGGAGGCGCCCTCACCCGGGGATCCGCCGCCGTGCCCGTCTACGACGGCTCGGCCTTCGCTCGGGACGGGGTCGTGCTCGTCTCGTTCAACTACCGGCTCGGCGTCCTCGGCTACGGCCTCTTCCCCGACGCCCCCGCCAACCGCGGGCTGCTCGACCAGATCGCCGCCCTCACCTGGGTCCGGGACAACATCGAGGCCTTCGGCGGGGACCCCGGCCGGGTCACCGTCTTCGGGGAGTCCGCGGGGGCCATCAGCATCGGCGCCCTGCTCGCAGCGCCCCGGGCCGCCGGGCTCTTCGCCCGGGCCGTCCTGCAGAGCGGCGCCCCCGAGGTGATGCCCCGCGAACGGGTCCGCCCGATGGTCCGGCGCATGGCCTCGCTGCTCAAGGTGCCCGCCACCGCCACGGCCTTCGCCGCCACCGCCCTGCCGGACCTGCTCGCCGCCCAGGCCGCAGTGCTGCGCCGCTCCAGCCCGGTCACCGGCGGCCCCGCCTTCGGCCTGGTGGCCGACGCCGACACGCTCCCCGAGGACCCGCTCGGCGCCGTGGCGCCCGACGTACCGCTGCTGCTGGGCTGGACCAGCGAGGAGTACCGGCTCTGGCTCGCGCCCACCGGGGCGATGCGGCTGCTGGACGGGCTGGGGCCGCTCGCCGTGGAGCTGGCACGCGTGCGCAGCGGCAAGGGCCGGGAGGCCGTACGGGCGCTGCGTGCCGAGCTGCCCGCCGCGGGGCCGGCCGATCTCGCCGGGCACCTGCTCACCGACCGGCTGCTGCGCGATCCGCTGCGGAGGCTGGCCGGATCCCGCCGGACGGCGCCGAGCCACCTCTACGAGTTCCGGTGGCCCAGCGGGGTGCCCGGCCTGGGCGCCTGCCACGCGCTGGAGCTGGGCTTCGTGTTCGACACCCTCGGCAAGCCCGAGTCCTCCCGGCTGGCCGGGCCGGACGCCCCGCAGGCCCTGGCCGACGAGATGCACGCCGCCTGGGTCCGCTTCGCCGTCACCGGGGACCCGGGCTGGGCGCCCTGGGACGGCAGCGGCCCGCCGAGGGTGTTCGGCGGGCCGGAGCGGCAGGAGCGGGGCGCGGAGCCGCCCGTGGGCGTGACTCCGCAGGGTCCGTAGGGTCCGTAGGGTCCGTAGGGTCCGTGAGGTCCCTCCCGGGGCGCGGCGCCGTGCGGGCGCGCCCCGGGGCGGGGGGCTACTCGACGGGCCCCTCCATCACCTTGCTGATGAACTGGATCGGTCCCTCACCCATGTTCGGCACGTACGTCTTGGCGTTGTGCTGGCCGCCGGGTATGACCCTCAGGCTGGTGTGGATCGGTCCCTTGCCGTACGTGGCGACGAACTTCTGCACGTCCGGCAGGGTCTTCTTGTTGTTCTCGTTGTCGCCGACCTGGAAGGCCAGATAGACCTCCGGGCCCTTCTTGTCGATGAGTTGCTTGGCCAGCAGCTCCGGGTTGTTCTCGGCCTTCTCCTTCTCGTGGCCCTTCCACAGGGAGGAGTCGGGGACGATGTCCGGTCCGGAGCAGATCGCGGCCTTGAACTTCTCCGGGTACTTCAGCACGGCCTTGAGGCTGGCGAAGCCGCCGGTGGAGGAGCCCATGTAGGCCCAGCCGTCGCGCGACTTGATGGTGCGGAAGTTCTCGCGCATCAGGTCCGGGACGTCATCGGTGAGCCAGGTGCCCATCTTGGGCTGGCCGGGGATGTCGGAGCCGTCCCAGTAGATGCCCTTGTCGTCCGGGCCCGGGTTCAGCACCGGCATGGCGAGGATGAAGGGCTTGCTCTTGCCCTCGCTGTACCACTTGCTGATGCTGGTCTGGAGGCCCAGGTCGGTGCCCATCCAGTAGTTGCTCGGGTATCCGGCGCCGCCGGGCAGGGCGATCATGACCGGGAAGCCGCTCTTGGCGAACTTCGGGTCGTTGTACTCCTTCGGAGCCCAGACCCACACCTTGCCCTTGAAGCCGGACTTCTTGCCCTCGATCGTGGTGACGGCCACGTGCGTGCCGTCGGAGAGGGTCATCGAATTCTTGAAGTCGGCCTTCGGGCCCGTGGGCATCGACATCTTCGAGCTGGCCGCCGGCTTGGCGTCGCCGCCCTTGCCGTCCCCGCCGGGCGTCTGCCCGAAGGACACGGCCTTGCCCTTGTCCGTGAAGGGGGGTATCTCGAAGTGGTTCATCACGAGGGCCGCGACGCCCGCCAGTGCCAGGACGGTGGTTCCCGCTATCAGCCAGCGCTTGACCTTGGACTTGCGCCGGGGCGGCTCCTCGTACGGAGGCTCCTCGTAGGACTGCTGCTGGTACGGCGGCTCGGGCTGGCGGTACTGCTGCTGACCGTACTGCTGGTCCTGCTGCCGGCCGTACTGCCGGTCCTGCGGCTCGTACTGCTGCCGGCCGTACGGCTGCTGCCCGTACTCCGGCTGCCGGCGTGGCTGCTGGCCCTGCTGCTGACCGTACTGCTGGCCGTGGGGCGGCCGGGGCTGCTGCGGAGGCTGCCCTTCCGGCCGGTACGGCGGCTGGTACTGCTGCCCGTCGGGTGCGTACGACATGTGCGGTGGCTCTCCGGCTGGTGCTGCCCCGTCGGGGCGGGGTGGACTGCTTCCGTTCGAATGATGAACGAAAGTGCTGCAGGGTTCCGCATTTTTCCTTCTCTTGACGCGCCCTGGGGGCGGACATTGCCCGTCCCCAGGAAGGCCTGCGGAGTTCCCGTTGTGTTCGCCAAGTATCCCTGGCCCATGCACGTGCCCCTGGGTATGGTGCGTCCGCGCCGCCCCCAGACCCCCCATGCCCGGAGGTATGTCCCGTGTTTGGCATGTCCCTTTCATGGCCTCGCCGTAAGACCGCCCTGGCCTCGGCCTTCGGCCTCACCGCCGCCGGCGCCGCGCTCTGGGCGGGCATCGGCGCCGCCCAGCCCGCGCACGCGGCCGGCCTGCCCGCCCCCGACCACGTCGTCGTCGTGGTCTTCGAGAACCACGCCTACAACCAGGTCATCGGCAGTTCCAGTGCCCCGTACATCAACTCCCTGAAGACGGGTGGGGCCAACCTCACCCAGTCCTACGGCATCACCCACCCCAGCCAGCCGAACTACCTGCAGCTGTTCTCCGGCTCCCACCAGGGCGTCACCGGCGACAGCTGCTACACCCCGGGGTTCAGCTCCGCGCCCAACCTGGCCTCCGAGCTGATAGCCGCCGGCAAGAGCTGGGCCAGCTACAACGAGACCCTCCCCAGCCAGGGCTCCACCACCTGCAGCAGCGGGAACTACGCCCGCAAGCACAACCCCTGGTTCGCCTTCTCCAACGTGCCCACCAGCACCGCCAAGACGATGGCCCAGTTCCCCACGGACTTCACCACCCTGCCCAAGACGTCCTTCGTCGTGCCGAACCTGTGCAGCGACATGCACGACTGCTCGGTCGGCACCGGCGACACCTGGCTCAAGAACAACCTCAAGGCCTACGCGGACTGGGCCAAGACCCACAACAGCCTGCTCGTGGTCACCTTCGACGAGGACAACCGGCTCGCCGGGAACAAGATCCCCACCGTGCTCTACGGCCAGCCCGTCACCGCGGGCAGCACCTCGGCCACCACCTACAACCACTACGACATGCTGCGCACCCTGGAGGGCCTGGCCGGCCTGACCACCCACGCCGGGAACGCGGCCACCGCCAAGGACATCACGGGGATCTGGGCTTCCTGACCATGTACGTTGCGGACAGTCGCGGCACCCCCGCGCCCGCCGTGACCCCCGAGCCGCAGGCCGTCGCCCCGGGCACCCGCCCGGGGCGGCGCGCCGCGCTCGCCCCCACGGTGCTCGCCCTCGGCACGGTCAGCCTGATCACCGACGTCTCCTCCGAGATGGTCACGGCCGTGCTGCCGCTCTACCTCGTCGCCGGACTCGGCCTGTCGCCCCTGGGCTTCGGCCTGCTCGACGGCCTCTACAACGGCGTCAGCGCCCTCGTCCGGCTCGCCGGAGGCCACCTGGGCGACCGGTTCGGCCGCCACAAGGCCCTCGCCGGGATCGGCTACGGGCTCTCCGCCCTGTGCAAGCCGCTGCTGCTGATCGCACACACCCTGCCCGCCATCGGGGCCGTACTCGCCCTCGAACGCACCGGCAAGGGCCTGCGCACCGCCCCGCGCGACGCGCTGATCTCGCTGTCCGCCGAACCCGCGGACCGCGGCCGGGCCTTCGGCGTGCACCGCGCCATGGACACCGCCGGCGCGCTGATCGGGCCGATCCTCGCCTTCCTCGTCCTGCGCGGCGCCGCCGACGGCTACGACGCCGTGTTCACCGTCAGCGCCTGCGTGGCCGCGCTGGGCGTACTGGTGCTGGTGCTCTTCGTCCCCGGCCGGCGCACCGCCCCCGCCCCCGGCGCCGCGCCCGTCTCACTGCGCGCCTCCTTCGGCCTGCTGCGCCGCCGGGACCTGCGCCGGACCGGGCTCTGCGCCCTGCTGCTGGGCCTGTGCACCGTCAGCGACGCCTTCGTGTTCCTGCTGCTCCAGCGCGCCACCCAGATCGCCGACCGCTGGTTCGCGCTGCTGCCGCTCGGCACCGCCGCCGCCTTCTTCCTGCTGGCCCTTCCACTCGGCCGGCTCGCCGACCGGGTCGGCCGCTGGCGGGTCTTCCTCGGCGGCCACCTCGCGCTGCTCGCCGCGTACGGCCTGCTGCTGACCGGCGGCGGCCAGCCCGCCCTGCCCTACGCGGTGCTCCTGCTGCACGGCGGGTTCTACGCCGCCACCGACGGGGTGCTGATGGCCGCTGCGGCCGGCGCCGTCCCCGATGAGCACCGCGGCGGCGGGCTCGCCCTCGTCCAGACCGGCCAGGCCCTCGCCCGGTTCGCCGCCTCCCTCGGCTTCGGCGCCGCCTGGACCCTGTGGGGAGCCCGCCCCGCACTCCTCGTCGCCGCCGTGCTGCTCGCCGTGGCCGTCGCGGGCTGCGTCCGGCTCCGGCCGGCCGAAGCCTGATCCCCCCCTCCCCGAAAGGCCCCCATGACCCTCCAGCGCCGGATCCTGATCCTCGTGTCCGCAGTCGTCCTGCTCGCCGCCGTGGGGGTGCTCGCCGTCGTACGGGCCTCCACGCGGGCCGACGAGAAGAACCAGACCCAGGCCGGCGGCCCCCAGGTCACCCCCGGCGCGGTGTCCCTCGCGGCGGGCGACGGCGGGGCGCGGATCGTCTTCCGGAACATGGCCTGGGGCCCGCACCGCGACGAGCTCGCCACCGTCCCGGCCGCCGCGCCCGACGGGCCGCGCACCACCTCGGGGGTGAGCTGCCAGCGCTTCCACTCCGCCGGGGGCACCGGGATCTGCCTCCAGGCCGACAAGGGCGGGGTCCAGGACAGCTACCGGGCCGTCGTCCTCGACGCCCGGCTCAAGGAGGTCTCCGCGCACCCGCTGGCCGGCATCCCCACCCGCGCCCGGGTCTCGCCCGGCGGACACCTCGCCGCCTGGACGGTGTTCGTCGGCGGGGACTCGTACGCCGGCACGAACTTCTCCACCCGGACCTCGCTGCTCGACCTGCGCACGGGGAAGTTCGACGCCTCGCTGGAGGACTTCACCATCCGGAAGGACGGCAGGGCCTACCGGAACGCCGACGTGAACTTCTGGGGGGTCACCTTCGCCGCCGACGAGAGGACCTTCTACGCGACGCTCGCCACCGGCGGCCAGACCTACCTGGTCCGCGGCGACCTCGCCGAGCGCACCGTGACCACGCTCCGGGAGAACCTGGAATGCCCGTCCCTGTCGCCCGACGGGACCCGGCTGGTGTTCAAGAAGCGGGTGCCGGGCCTGTCGGCCGACGCGCCCTGGCGGCTGTACGTCCTGGACCTGGCGTCCATGCGGGAGACCCCGCTCGCCGAGGACCGCAGCGTGGACGACCAGGTGGTGTGGACCGACGACCGGACCGTCGCCTACTCCCTGCCCGGCGATTTCGGCGCCGACCTGTACACCGCCGCGGCCGACGGCACCGGCGCCCCGGCCCGGCTGATGGCGTCGGCCCTCGCCCCGGCCTTCCTCGGCTGACAGCCGCGAGGCGCGGGACGGGGGCCGCACGTCGGACGTTGCTCCGAACGCAGGACCGTTACGCCGGGATCAGCGTCTTGCGGCGCCGCTTGCGCGGCGAGGCGCCCGAGATCCTCAGCTCGATGATCGACCGTACGGCCGGCCACTCCTCGTCGAGGACCGAGTAGAAGGCCGTACTGCGCACCGCGCCGTCGAGCCCCCGCGAATGGGCCCGGCGGACCCCCTCGCAGGTGAACCCGAGCCGCTCCATCGCGGCCCGTGAGCGTCCGTTCCGGGCGTCGGCGCGCAGCGAGATGCGCCGCACCCCCCAGGTCTCGAAGGCGTGGCGGAGCATGAGCAGCTTCGCCTCGGTGTTGATGCCGGTGCCCTGGGCGCCCGGCGACAGCCAGGTATTGCCGATCTCCGCCGCATCGGGGACCGCCGTGGCCGGGTCGCCGAACGGGACGCCCGGCACGGCGGGCCACACGAGCGGCCCCTGCCAGTAGTCGAGTTCCAGGAACCGGGTCGAACCGACGACCCGCCCGTCAGTGGCTCTGACCACTGCGAACGGGAGAGATCGACCCGCTGCCTGATCGGCGAGGGCGCGGTCGATGTACTCGTGGGACGCCTGCAACCCGTGCGGCACGGGAGTGAAGGCGTAAGTCGTACGATCCTCGGCCCCGGCCACGGCCAGGGCCTCGGTGTGGTGGGGGGCGAGGGGCTCGAGCCGCACGCTGCGGCCGGCGAGGAGTACGGGTACGGGCACGGAGCCTTCGGTCCTTCTGGGCGGTGGGGTGGTTGCACAGTCTGCGCTCCTGACGTCACCCCCCGCGCAAAACGCGAGTGAAAGGCAACGGGCTGTCAGGTGAACGCGAGTGGCTCAATGTAGCCCCTCGAAGTCCTCTCATGAACCCCCTGAATGGCAACGCCGCGGCCATGTTTTTCGATGACCTTGGTCCCCGGGGCGGCGAGCCCGTAATCCTGATCTCCGGACATCCGTTCAACCGGTCGACGCGGGCCCCCCGGACGGCCGCGCCGACCTCGGCAGGTCCTGGCCGGCCGTCGTGGGCCGGGCCTGCCGTCCGGCGGGAAGTGGCCCGCCGGATGCCTTGCTGAATGGCCCTGTCCGGCGGGCCACTCCGATGGTCCAATCGATCTCGTGACCCTACGGATCCTGCCCCCGTCCGGTGCGCCGCGCAGACTCGCCGCGGCCCAGTTGAGCAACTCCGTCGGAGACGGTGCCTACTACGTGTGTTCGGCGCTCTACTTCACCCGGGTGGTCGGCCTCTCGCCCGCCCGGATCGGCCTCGGCCTCACCGTCGCGTGGGCCGTGGGTTCCGTCGCCGGAGTACCGCTCGGCGCCCTCGCCGACCGGCGCGGACCGCGCGGCACCTCCGTGCTGCTGGCGCTGACCACCGCCGGCTCGGTGGCCTCGTTCCTGTTCATCCGGTCCTTCTGGGCCTTCCTGGCGGCGGTGGTCTGCTACGCCACCGCCCAGTGCGGGCTGGCGGCGGCCCGGCAGGCGCTGCTCGCCGCACTGGTCGCCCCCGGGGAGCGGACCGGGGTACTGGCCCACCTACAGGCCGTGCTCAACGCCGGACTGGCGCTGGGCGCGGCGCTCGGCGGGCTCGCCCTGAGCGCCGACACCGAGCGGGCGTACCTGGCGGTGTTCGCGCTCGACGCCACCGGTTTCCTGATCTGCGCGGCCGCGCTGCTGTGGCTGCCCGCGGTGGCACCCGCAGCGCGGCGCGCGGCCGGCGAACCGCGGCTGGCGGTGCTGCGGGACAGGCCGTACGCCCTGGTGACCCTGCTGAACGCGGTCCTGCTGCTGCGGATGCCGCTGCTCAGCCTGGCGATCCCGCTGTGGATCGTCGAGCGCACCCATGCCCCGGGCTGGCTGGTGTCGGCGCTGTTCGTGCTCAACACCGTCGCCGTGATGCTGTTCCAGGTGCGGGTCGCCCGGCCCGTCACCGACCTCGACACCGCGGGGCGGGCCGTGCGCCGCTCCGGGCCGGTGATGGCCGCCTCCTGTGCGCTGTTCGCGCTCTCGGCGCTGCCCGGGGCCGGGTGGGCCGCGGCGCTGCTGCTGGTGGCGGGCGCCGTACTGCTGGTGGACGCCGAGATGCGGCAGTCGGCGGGGTCCTGGCAGATCGGCTTCTCGCTGGCTCCCGCCGACCGGATCGGCCAGTACCAGGGCTTCTTCGGCACCGGTGTGCCGCTCGCCCGGACCCTGGGACCGCTGCTGCTGACCTCGCTGCTCGTGCTCTGGGGGATCCCCGGCTGGCTGCTGCTGGGCGCCGTGCTGCTGGGCGCCTCGTACGCCATGGGCCCGGCCGTGCGCCGGGCCCGGTCGCCCCGGAGGGCGGGCGGCGGCCAGGTCGTGGAGGCGCTGGGATCCGCCTGAGATCATCGCGGCATGGATGACGTACTGCGGCAGCTGGCCTCCGTCGGGCCCTTCTTCACCGTGCCGTACGGGAATGAGCCGCCCGGCCCGGGCTTCCGGCCGCTCGACGAGCTGTACGGGGAGCAGCTGGAGCCCTACGTGGCGGAGGTGGGGCGGCGCATCCGCAGCGGATCCGGCCGGGTGGCGGCCTCGACCGCGCAGTTCGGGATCGCCTCCCGGCTGTGGTCGCTCGGGCTCGGCTGCGCCGCGCTGGCGGGGCAGGTGCCGGACC
Source organism: Streptomyces sp. NPDC028314 (assembly GCF_055565795.1). Lineage (NCBI taxonomy): Bacteria > Bacillati > Actinomycetota > Actinomycetes > Kitasatosporales > Streptomycetaceae > Streptomyces > Streptomyces sp. NPDC028314. Next base: position 639,346 of record NZ_JBVHTP010000001.1, on the reverse strand, counting down.
TGGGCCCCGGCAGGGTCTGGTGGCGGCTGCCCGGGGCGGGCTCGCTGGAGCTCTGGCTGCCCCAGCCCCGGGCCCTGCCCGTCGCGGAACTCGGGGACACGGTGCTGGGGAACCTCGGAGTCCTGGACGCTCGGCTGCGCGAGCGGTTCGGGGTGTCGCCCCTGGTGCTGCGCGGGAACGCGGCCTCCGGGCTGGTCGGGGCGCTGCGCGTGCTGATCGATCGGGTGCCGGGAGGGCCGGCGGTGGAACTGGCCGCGGCGCTGCTGTCCGACGGGGGCGCGCTCGGCGGGACCGGCACCTTCATCCACGAGGAGGGGCTCGGGGTGGCCTTCGTACGCCGCAGTTGTTGCCTCTACTACAAGGTGCCCGGCGGCGGTCTCTGCGGGGACTGCGTACTGCGGACCAGGTAGAGCCGAAGGGGGCCGTCGGGGAGCGGTTCCACTGCTCCCCGAGGGCCCCCTGGGGGCGACCGGTGCTGACTAGAAGGTCAGGTTCCAGGCGTCGATCTTGCCGGTGTCGCCACCGGCGTTGTCGTTCACGCGCAGCTTCCAGGTGCCGTTCGCGACCTCCGAGGAGGCGTTGACGGTGTACGTCTGCGCGATGTTGTCGGCGCTGCCGCCGGCCCGGTTGTGCACGGTGTAGACGGTGCCGTCCGGTGCCACCAGGTCGACCTTGAGGTCACCGGTGTAGGTGTGCTTGATGTCCACGCCCACCTTGAGGGTGGCCGGCGCGTTGCCGGTGACGCCGGTGACGGTGATCGGGCTCTCGACCGTCGTGTTGTCGCCGATCGCGAAGTCGGCCTGGTTCTCGAAGTACTTGCCTGCCGGCGGGGTGGTGCCGCCGACCGCCTTCAGGGCGTCGACCTGGCCCTCGCCGAAGAAGGCGTTGTTGGCCGTGGTCCCGGTGCAGCGGCTGTCCGACGGGCAGGGGACGTCGTTGGCCTGGGTGGCCAGCTTGTCGCGGATCTGCGCCGGGGTGATGCCCGGGTTGGCGCTGGCGAGCAGCGCCGCGACGCCCACCACGTGCGGGGTGGCCATCGACGTGCCGCTCTTGGAGCCGTACTTGCCGCCCGGGAGGGTGGAGTAGACGTCGCTGCCCGGAGCGGCCACGTCGATGACGCCCTGGCCGAAGTTGGAGAACGAGGCCTTCGTGACGCCGGTGCCGTTCGCCGCGACCGTGACCACGCCCGGGAGTTCGGTGGGGATGTCGAGGCAGGCGTTGGTGATGGTGCGGGTGACCGGCGTCGAGTCGTTCGGGCTCGCGGAGTCGGTCGTCTTGTGGGCGAGGTCGTAGTTCTCGTTGCCCGCCGCGGCGACCTGGAGCGAGCCCTTGCTCTCCGCGTACTCCTGGGCGCGCTTGACGCCCTCGATGATGGCGGCCTGGTCGATGTTGTCCGGGCAGTTGAACTGCCACGGGTCCGTGTAGTAGCTGTTGTTGGTGACCTTGAAGCCGTGGTCGCCGGCCCACACGAAGCCGCAGATGGTGTTCTCGGCGAAGAAGAACGAGTTGCCCGGCTCGGCCACGCGGACCGCGGAGATCTTCACGTTGGGGGCCACGCCGATGACGCCCTTGCCGTTCTTGGCGGCGGCGATGGTGCCCGCGACGTGCGTGCCGTGGGTGTCCACGTCCCGCCAGGCGCCGGTACGGGTGTCCGGCTTGCCGTAGGCGCAGGAGACGGAGTCGGCCGCGTTGAAGTTCGGGGCCAGGTCCTGGTGCTGGTCGTCCACACCGGTGTCCAGGACGCCGACCTTGACGGTGGCGGAGCCGGTGGTGACGGCCCAGGCCTGGTCCGCCTTGATCTGGCTCATGTCGGCGCGGACCGGCTCGCCGGCCGGGGTCGTCGACTGCGCGGGGTTGGCCGGCAGCGCCGGGTTGTAGGCGTCGGTCGGGACGTCCGAGGTGCGGGTGGCGCCGACCTTCTGGACCCCGCTGACCCCGCGCATGGTGGCGGCGAAACCGCTGGAGGCCGAGTGGGCGACGATCACGCCGATGGCGTCGAAGTTCGAGAAGACGGTGCCGCCGTTGGCCGTGATGGCCGAACGGACCGCCGAGCTGTCACCGGGTGCGGTGATCACGAGGTAGGCACGGGTGCCGGCAGCCCAGGTCGCACTCTGGGAAGCCGGCGCCGCTGCCGGGGCCACGGCCTTGGCGGCCGGGGCGGAGGGGGAAACGGGGGCGGTGCCGGCGAGTGCGGCGGGGGCCCCGAAGGTGAGCGCGGCGCCGAGGGCGGCGGCGAGCACCAGGGTACGTCGAGGTCGGCTGGATATGTGGGGTATCAATGCGTCCTCCGATGGCCCGATGGTGCGGGTGGCACCTACCGGGCCGTACGAAACGAGTGGTGGACGCAAGATGTCAGAAGCCCGGCCCCGTAGGGAAGTACCTTTTACCGCAGCCGAGTTGGTGATCATCTGGCTGAAAACAGCTGTATCGAGGCCATATTCACCAGGTGGGGTGGCCGCGGGGCCACCGGAACGCCCGTGAACGCCCCCGCGTCGGACACCCGGCAGCCGAACGAAGCGGCGCCGAAGCTGAGTCGGCCGGCCGGGCTGGGCACCGTGGGGGCGAGCCCTGCCCGGCCGGCCGCGGAGGCGTCCTGGCGGTGCTGCCGGGCCGTGCAGCCCCACGCCACCGGATCGCCCCCGTCGCGGGCCTCCCGGTTACACCGGGACGCCGTCCTTGCCGCCGCCCGACTGGACCGGGACGGCCGCCGGCTCCTCGCCGGGCTCCGTCCCGTGTCCGTCGTCGACCAGCGTGGTCTCGTCGAACGGGAGCCGTCCCGCCAGCACCTCGGTGGCGCGCTCGCGGTCGAACTCCTTCGTCCACGTCCCGATCAGCACCGTCGCGACCGCGTTGCCCGCGAAGTTCGTCATCGCCCGGGCCTCGCTCATGAAGCGGTCGATGCCCACGATCAGGCCGACCCCGTCCACCAGCTCCGGCCGGTGCGACTGGAGGCCGCCGGCCAGGGTGGCCAGACCCGCGCCCGTCACCCCGGCCGCGCCCTTGGAGGCCACGATCATGAACAGCAGCAGGGAGATCTGCTCGCCCAGCGCGAGCGGCTTGCCCATCGCCTCCGCGACGAACAGCGAGGACATCGTCAGGTAGATCGCGGTGCCGTCCAGGTTGAAGGAGTAGCCCGTCGGCACCGTGATGCCGACCACCGGCCGCGACACCCCGACGTGCTCCATCTTCGCGATCAGCCTCGGCAGGGCCGACTCCGACGAGGACGTGGACAGGATCAGCAGGAACTCCCGGCCCAGGTAGCGCAGCAGGGTGAAGACGTTGATCCCCGTACACACCCTGAGCAAGGTGCCCAGCACCACGAACACGAAGAGCAGACAAGTGGTGTAGAAGCCGATCATGATCACGGCCAGCGACTTCAGCGCGTCCATGCCGGTGGCCCCGACCACCGCCGCGATCGCCCCGAACGCACCCACCGGCGCCGCCCACATGATCATCGCGAGCACCCGGAAGACCAGCTTCTGCACGTGCCCGATCCCGCGCAGCACCGGCTCGCCCGAGCGGCCCATGGCCTGGAGCGCGAACCCGACCAGCAGCGCCACCAGCAGCGTCTGGAGCACCTCGCCTCCGGTGAGGGCCGACACCAGCGTGGTCGGGATGATCCCCAGCAGGAACTCCGGCGTGCTCTTCGCCCCGCCCGCCTTGGCCTGCGCCTCACCCGCCGAGCGCGCCGCCTCGGTCAGGTGCAGTCCGCTGCCCGGGTCCAGCAGGTTCCCCACCAGCAGACCGATGGCCAGTGCCACCGTGGACATCACCATGAAGTAGCCGAGGGCCAGACCGCCGACCGCGCCCACCTTCGCGGCCTTGCGCACCGAGCCGATGCCCAGCACGATCGTGCAGAAGATCACGGGCGAGATCATCATCTTGATGAGGTTGACGAAGCCGGTGCCCAGCGGCTTCAGCTCGACGGCCACGCCGGGGGCGGCGAAGCCCACGGCGATGCCGAGCAGTACCGCGGCGATCACCGCGATGTAGAGATAGTGGGTCCTGTCGCGCCTGGCGGCCACGATGCCTCCTGGTGGTGATGGTGTTCCGGGAGACCATCGCCCACCCTGTGACCCCGGTCACCCTTGCGTTCATTGAGTTCACGGCCGGGTGCAAACTGAGCGCCATGTTCCGCTTCCCTCGACCGCCCCGCAGCCTCGCCGGCCAGCTCTTCGCCATGCAGGTGCTGCTGGTCGCCGTCGTCCTCGCCGGCTGCGCGGTCTTCGCGTACGCGACCGCCCGCGGCCAGGCCGAGGACGCCGCCAGGCGCCAGGCCGGAGCCGTGGCCCGGGCCGTCGCGGACTCGCCCTCCGTGATCGAGGCCGTACGGGCGGCCGCGCGCGGGACCGATCCGTCGGCCGCGCTCCAGCCCTACGCGGAGCGGGTGCGGGCTGACTCGGGGGTGGACTTCGTGACGATCATGTCCCCCGAGGGGCGGCGCTGGACCCACCGCGACCCGCGCCGCATCGGCGAGCCCTTCCTCGGCAGCACCGCCCCCGCGCTGCGCGGCGAGACCTTCAGCGAGACCTACACCGGCACCCTCGGCCCGTCCATCCGCGTGGTCACCCCGCTGCTGGACGACGGCCGCATCGTCGGCATGGTCAGCGCGGGCATCACCGTCCGGGCGGTCAGCGCCCGGCTCGCCGACCAGCTCTCGGCCCTCGCCTGGGTCGGGGCCGCCGCCCTCGTCCTCAGCGGGGCCGGCACCCACGTCGTCAACGCCCGGCTGCGCCGGCACACCCACGGGATGAACGCCGCCGAGCTCAGCCGGATGTACGACTACCACCAGGCGGCCCTGCACGGGGTCCGCGAGGGGCTGCTGATGCTCGACGGCCAGCGCCGGATCACCCTGATCAACGACGCGGGCCGCGAACTGCTCGGCCTGCGCGGCGCCGTCAGGGGCACCGGCGTCGCCGACCTCGGCCTCCCCGCCCCGCTCACCGGCGCCCTGCTCGCGGACCGGCCCCGCGTGGACGAGGTGCACCTGACGGCCGACCGGGTCCTGGTCGTCAACAGTTCGCCCGTCGCGGGCGGCGGCCGCCGGGGTACCGTGGTCACCTTGCGCGACCACACCGAACTCCAGTCTCTCGCAGGGGAGTTGGACAATGAACGCGGATTCACCCAGGCCCTGCGCTCACAGGCCCACGAGGCCGCCAACCGGCTGCACACCGTGGTCTCCCTCATCGAACTCGGCCGTACGGACGAGGCGGTCGAGTTCGCCACCGCCGAGCTGGAACTGGCCCAGGCCCTCACGGACGAGGTGGTGACCGCCGTGGGCGAGCCGGTCCTGGTGGCCCTGCTGCTCGGCAAGGCCGCGCAGGCGCACGAGCGGGGCGTCGAGCTGGTCGTCACCCCGGACAGCAGTGCCGTCGACACCGGGCCCGGGACTCCGGCCGCGCGGGACCTGGTCACGGTGCTCGGCAACCTCGTCGACAACGCCGTCGAGGCGCTCACGGGCACCCCCGGCGGGCGGGTCGCCGTCACCGTCCGGCGCGAGGAGCGGGAGATCCTGATCCGCGTCGCGGACAACGGCCCGGGGCTGCCCGAGCAGGCGGGGGCGGACGTCTTCCGGCGCGGCTGGTCCGGCAAGGGCGAGGGGCGCGGCCTCGGCCTCGCGCTGGTCCGTCAGGTGGCCCACCGGCACGGCGGCAGCGCGGAGGCCGCCGGGGCGGCGGACGGCGGCGCGGAGTTCACCGTACGGCTGCCGCTGCGCCGCGAGGCGCGCTCATGAGCGGGCCCGGGGTGCGGGTGCTGGTGGTCGAGGACGACCCCGTCGCCGCCGACGCGCACGCGCTGTACGTGGGGCGGGTGCCCGGCTTCACCGCGGTCGCCGCCGTCCACTCGCTCGCCGAGGCCACCCGGGTGCTGGAGCGCACCCGGATCGACCTGCTGCTGCTCGACCTGACCCTGCCCGACGGCCACGGGCTGCGGTTCGCGCGCGGGCTGCGGGCCGCGGGGCATCCCGTGGACGTGATCGTGGTGACCTCGGCGCGGGACCTGGCCGTGGTCCGCGAGAGCGTCTCACTGGGCGTCGTGCAGTACGTGCTCAAGCCCTTCGCCTTCCCGACCCTGCGCGAACGGCTGCTGCGCTACGCCGAGTTCCGCGCCACGGCGGGGGAGGCCGCCGGCCAGGACGACGTCGACCGGGCGCTCGCCGCACTGCGTGCGCCCGGTCCCGCCGAACTCCCCAAAGGGCTCAGCGCCCCGACCCTGGACCGGGTCGCGGCGCTGCTGAGGGCGGCCGGGGACGGCCTGACCGCCGCGGGGGCGGCCGGGGCGGCCGGGATCTCGCGGATCACCGCCCGCCGCTACCTGGAGTACCTGGTGGACACCGGCCGGGCCGGCCGCACCCCCCGGTACGGCCAGGTGGGCCGCCCCGAACTGCACTACCGCTGGCTGGCGGAGGCCGGCTCGGTGTCGAAGGTGTAGAACTTCCGGTGGTCCAGCATGTCCGCCGGGGTGACGTCGTTCCACGGCCGCATCGTGTCGTTCAGGTCGACGACGTTCGCGGTGCCGGCGGCGGGCAGGTAGGTGGACTTCGGGTGCCGGGCCTGCCAGTCCGCCCACAGCTTGTCGATGAAGGCGTGGTGCATCCAGAAGACCGGGTCGTTGGGCGAGACGCCGGTGGCCATCTGGCCGCCGACCCATACGTGCACCCGGTTGTGGAGGTTGGCGCCGCGCCAGCCCTCAAGGTTGTTGCGGAAGCCGTTCGAGGAGCTGTTCCAGGGGGCCGCGTCGTAGACCGGCATGGCGAGCACGGCGTCCACCTCCGCCTTGGTCGGCAGCTCGGCCACACCCGTGCCGAGCGCGCGCCGCAGGTACGCGCGGCCGTCCACCCGTACGTTCACGTCCCACTTGCCCGTCGCGTACGCGAACGGCCCGTCGAGGACCTGTCCGTCGCGGGCCCGGCCGGTACCGCCGAGGAAGTCGGCGGCCCAGAGGGAGGAACGGGTGGTGCGGTCCGTCGTCCAGTCCCAGTACGGAAGCGCAACGCTTTTGTCCACCGTCTGAAGAGCCGCCTCGAACTCCAGCAGAAAGCGGCGGTGCCACGGGAGGAAGGAGGGGGAGCGGTGGCCGACCCGGTCGCCGGAGTCGGTGTCGCTCATGATGAAGCCGTTGTGCGTGGTGACGAAGCGGTCGTACCGGCCGGTGCGCTTCAGTTCGAGGAGGGCGTTGGTGAAGGCGCGCTTCTCCTCGGGGGTGAGCGCGGCCTGGTTCTTGCGTACGGTCATCACATGCCGCCCATCGGGACGAGGGCGGCGCCCTGGAGCTCGCGCACGGCGGCGCGGGCGACGGAGACCGGGTTGGCGAAGGTTTCGTAGTGGTTGACCACGCTGATCCAGGTGCCGTCGGCGTTCTGCATCACGTGCAGCTCGCTGCCGTCTATCCGGACGGTGGGCAGACCGGGGGAGTGGTGGCCGCCGTGGTGCCCGCCGCCGGTGGCGGGGGTGATCTGTATTCGGCGTCCCTGGTAGACCTCGTCGACCGAGCCGGCGGGTGTCGCGGCGCGGGAGTCGGTGCCGGCCGCGTACGCGGTGGCGCCCGCGAGGCCGATGACGGAGAGTGCGCCGGCAGTGGTGCCCAAGGCCTGCCTGCGGGTGATCTTGTTCATGGATGAAGAACTATCAGGAGGGCAGGGCGAGTTGACCGCTATCCGGACATCGATGGATAAGTTGCGCATAGAACGAATTGGGTGATCTTCCCGTCCGGACCGGCTCCGGTGGCCCGAACGGGAAGATCTGCGTCGAACAGCCTACCGGTCGGTAATTTTTCCGGCGGAGCGGGGTTCCTATGGACGGGATCACATCGCAGAGTCGGCCGGAAGGTGCAGCCCGGACATGCCCGGCCCTTCGGCCGTGAACGCCCGATATCGGCCTATAGTCCCGATATGGCTCTGCATGTGACGAAGGACGTACGCGCCGCCGATGCCGACACGGACGTGTTCGCGTCCGCCCTGAGCGGCCAGATCCTGCCCAAATACCGGATGCCCGACGACCACTCGCCCACCGAGGTGGTCTACGAGCTGATCAACAACGAACTCCTCCTCGACGGCAACGCGGCCCAGAACCTGGCCACCTTCTGCACCACCTGGTCCGACGACGGCGTCCATCGCCTGATGAACCAGTGCCTCGACAAGAACATGATCGACAAGGACGAGTACCCGCAGACGGCCGAGATCGAGGCCCGCTGCGTCAACATCCTCGCCGACCTCTGGAACGCACCCGCCGAGACCACCGCCACCGGCTGCTCCACCACCGGCTCCAGCGAGGCCGCCATGCTCGGCGGACTCGCCCTGAAATGGCGCTGGCGCGCCCGCCGGCAGGCCGCCGGGCTGCCCGCCGACCGGCCCAATCTGGTGTGCGGGCCCGTCCAGATCTGCTGGGACAAGTTCGCCCGCTACTTCGACGTCGAACTCCGCCAGATCCCCCTGGAGCCCGGCGCCACCGGCCTGCGTCCCCACCAGCTCGCCGCCTACGTCGACGAGAACACCATCGGCGTGGTCGCCATCCTCGGCGTGACCTACACCTGCGACTACGAACCGGTCGCCGAGATCGCCGCCGAACTCGACCGGATCCAGGCCGACCGGGGCTGGGACGTGCCGATCCACGTCGACGCCGCCAGCGGCGGTTTCGTCGCCCCCTTCCTCCACCCCGACGTGGTGTGGGACTTCCGGCTGCCGCGCGTGGCCTCGGTCAACACCTCCGGCCACAAGTACGGACTCGCACCCCTCGGCGTCGGCTGGATCGTCTGGCGCACCGCCGACCTGCTGCCCGCCGAACTCGTCTTCGACGTGGACTACCTGGGCGGCGACATGCCGACCTTCGCCCTCAACTTCTCCCGCCCCGGCGGCGAGATCATCGCCCAGTACTACCTGTTCCTGCGCCTGGGCCGGGGCGGCTACCGCCGCGTCCAGCTGGCCTGCGCCGAAACCGCCCAGTACCTGGCCCGGGAGATCTCCGGGATGGGGGTCTTCACCCTGCTCTACGACGGCCAGGGCGCCCTGCCCGCCGTGTCCTACACCCTCGCCGACCCGGACGGCGCGGGCTTCAGCCTCTACGACCTCTCCGACCGGCTGCGGATGCGCGGCTGGCAGGTGCCCTCGTACCCCCTGCCGGCCAACCGCGAGGAGACCGTCATCCAGCGCGTGCTCATCCGGCACGGAGTGACCCGCGATCAGATCGCCCTGCTGGTCAGCGACCTGAAGAAGGCCGTCGAGCATCTGCTGACCACGCCCCAGCCCGTCCCCGCCACCGAACCCCGCTCCGGGTTCCACCACTGACCGGCGCGGCTACGCCGCGGCCGACCACATCATGTCCAGCGCCGTCAGGGCCGCCACCCGCTCCGGGGTGAGGGCGGCGGCCCTGGAGCGCTGGTTGGCGATCCAGGACCCCAGCCGCAGCTCCCGCCCGCCGACCCGCTCCACGTGCCGGCGGGGCACCCGCAGATGCCCTTCGCGGGTACGGAACTCCCGGGCCGCCTCCAGGTGCGCCGCCCAGGCGGCGCCATGGCTCGTGCGCGCCCGGGGGCGCTCCGCCCCGGTCGCCGGGGCCGCCCCCAGGGTGTGCTCCAGCAGCCACCGCTGCGCCCAGCCCAGCCGGTCCCACCCCAGCCGCTGCGCGCGGACCCACTGGCCCAGGTCCTCGCCCTGCACGAGCACCTCGCCGGGGCCGAGCGGGAGCCGGCCGCCGGCGTCCAGGTGCACCCGGGTCAGGTGGAAGGCCCGCTGCCAGGAGATGTCCCAGGCGGGGCACCAGGACGGGTCGATCTCCTCCAGGGCCTCCCGGCGCTCCTGCGCCAGCGCCCCCGGCCCCTCCCGGCGGGCGGCGGCCCGGTTGTTCTTCATCCAGACCCCGAGCGGAGCCCCGTGCCAGGTGGTCTCCACCGGCGGCAGCAGGTGCCCGTGCTCGGCCGCCCAGGCCCGGGCGGCGGCCAGCCCCTCGTCGAACGCCACGTCGAAGTGGCTCCACACCATCCCGAGTTCGTCCAGCGCCGCGGTCCGCTCGCGGCCGAGCGCGCCCCGGCGGTACGTGCGCCGCGCGTCCGCGATCCACTGGCCGAGCGGGAACCGGGCCAGCCCCTCGGGCCACTGGCCGCCGCCCGCCGGCACCCGGTACGCGAACGGCACCTTCAGGTCCCCGGCCGCGGCCGCGTAGACCCGGGCCGCCTCCACCCCGCGCCGCCACTGCTCGTGCTCCGGGTTCAGCACGCGCAGCCGGATGAAGGCCGACAGCAGCGCCGGGTCCCGGGGCGTGGAGAAGCTCAGCAGGGACGCCGCGCCCGTCCGCTGCGCCCCGGCCGCCCCGGCTGCCGCGGCCCGCCGGCCGCCCGGCGCCTGCGGCTGGGCCAGGGCCTCCACGAGCCGGCTGTCGTGGGCCCGCAGCGCCTCCAGCAGCCGCGCGAGATCCCCGTACGCCCGGGAGGTCAGCATCGACTCGGCCGTCTCACCGGGCCCCAACAGCACCGGCACCACCAGCGAGGCCACCTTCCCCTCGCCCGGCCGGATCCGCAGCGCCCGCCCCACCGCCTGGACCAGGTCGGGCATGGAGCCCCGTACGTCCGCCCAGAAGACGGAGTCGCACTCCTTGGTGTCCACGCCCTCGCCCAGCACCCGCACGCTGCCGAGGAAGGCCTTCTCCGCCACCCGGCCGTCCGCGAACTCGCCCAGCACCCGGCGCCGGTGCGCCGCCGTGTGCTGCCCGCACAGCCAGTCCGCCCACACGGTTCGCGGATACCCGGGCAGCGGGGCCCGGTGGGCGGTCCGCATCCGCTCCGCGACCGCCGGCAGCCCGGCCGCGAAGGCCTCCGCCTCCTTGGTCAGGTGATGGAAGACCAGCGTCCGCTCGAACCCCTGGTCCGCGGCCGCCTTCACCAGCGCCGCCTGCAGCGCGGCGAGCCGGGCCCCGCGGACCGCGTCCGAGCGGCCGTCGGCGCCGAGCAGCAAGGCCGCCTGGAACCCCGGATCGGTGACGTCCACGCACACCACCCGGTACGGGGCGCAGATCCCCCGGTCGATGGCCTCGGACAGCGTCAGGGTGTAGCAGCGCGCGCCGAAGGGGCCGTCCGGATCGTCCTCCATGGACGCGACGAGGTCGCCGCGGCCGGCCCGCTCCGGCGCCCGGCTCCCCGCCGGTTCCTCGGCCCCGTTCCCCACCGGGCCCTGCGCCCCGGTCTCCTCCAGGCCCTCGCCGTCCCGCCACACCCGGGGGGTGGCCGTCATGTACAGCCGCCGTACGGAGGGGATCCGCGTGTTGTCGTGGACCACGGCCCAGGGCTTGCCGATCCGCCCCGACGTCCGGTGCGCCTCGTCGACCACGACCAGGTCCCAGCCCGGCAGCCCGGCCCGGTGCGCGGCCTCCAGGGTGCCCAGGCCGAGCGAGGCGTACGTGGCGAACACGGTCAGCTTCTCCACCGGCGGCCTGCCCCGGCGCGCGAGCTCGGCCGGGTCGGTGGTCGTCGGAACCCCGGCGTCCTCCTCGCGCAGCGAGCACACGGCGAGGGCGCGCCCGGCCCGGCCGCCCTCCCGCCAGGCCGCCGCGGTCTGCACGAGCAGATCGAGCGAGGGCACCAGGACGAGCACCCGCCCGGCCCGCAGCTCCTCGGCGGCGCGCACGGCGACCAGGGACTTGCCGGACCCGGTGGCCATGACCACCTGGGTCCGCAGGCCCTTGCCGGGCACCCGGCCCGTGGCGGGCAGCTCCAGCGCGCGCACCACCGCGTCCACGGCCTCCCGCTGATGCGGGCGGAGAACGTTCCTGGCCAATGCCGTCACCCCGCCCACTCTGATCAGCTCGTTCGGCTCCAGCTCCCATCTTGCCCGCATTTTGAATCAGAAGGTGGGACGAATCCCCGGCCCGGCCGCGAATCCGGCCCCGCCATGAATCCGGCCCTGCCGCGCGCCCTTACCTGCGGGCGCCGAAGTTCTGCGTCCACCAGGGCCCGCCCGCTCCCTGGTGGATGCCCACGCCGATGTCCTTGAAGGAGCAGTTGAGTATGTTGGCCCGGTGCCCCGGACTCTTCATCCAGGAGTCCATGACCGACTGGGCCGTCTGCTGGCCCTTCGCGATGTTCTCCCCGTACGTGGACCACGCGTACCCGGCGGCGGTCGTCCGCTTGCCCGGGTCGGAGCCGTCGGGATTGGTGTGCGAGAAGAAGTCCCGCTGCGCCATGTCGTCGGAGTGCCCCTGGGCGGCCGCACGCAGCTGCGAGTCCTCCTTGAGCGGTCCGCAACCGGCGTTCGCGCGCTCGGCGTTGACCAGCGCCACCACCTGGCCCGCCACGCCCTGCGGGGCGGGCGCCGGAGCGGGCGCCGGCGGGCGCGGGGCCGGGGCGCTGCTCTTGGTCCGCTCGGGGGTCGGAGCCGGCTTCGGGGTCTCGGTGGGCGACGGCGACGCGGAGGCCGACGCGGAGGGCGAGGGCGATGCCGAAGCGGAAGGGGAGGGCGAGGCCGAGGCGGAGCCCGAGGGGAGCACCGCGGCCGCGTCGGGCGCGGAGAGCGCGGCCAGCGGGGAAGCGGGAGCGGCGCCGCCCGCCTCGGGACCACCCGAACCGGGGAGCGTGCCGAGGTACACGAGACCGCCGCCCGCGACACAGGCGGCGACCACCGCTCCGCCGATGGCCCGCCGGCGGTTCTGGCGCCGCTTGCGCAGCGCTCCGCGGCCGCCGGCCTGCTCGGCGCCGGGACCGCCCGAGTCGCCGGCCCGGCGGCGGGCCGCCCGGCCGGGTCCGGTCACCACCGGGGTGAGCTGGGTCGCCGCGTCCGCGAAGGAGGCCCCGGAGTCCGCGAAGGCCGCGCCCCCGTCGGGCGAGCCCGCGCCCGGGACCGCGTGGGCGGCGCCGGCGGGGGTCATCGCGCCCCCGGCGGCGGCAGCCGACCGGACGCCCGCCAGCAGCGCGGCCGCGACCGGCACCAGAGCCAGCCCCGCCAGCAGCCCCTCGGCCGGGACCAGCCCGCTCCACAGCCCGGAGCACCTCACGCACTCCCGGGCGTGCCGGGCTATGCGCTTGCGCCACAGCGTCGACGGCAGACCGTCCCAGCCCGCCACCACCGTCCGCAGCCCCTCGCAGGGGGGCTGCGCGTCGAGCGCCCGCTCGACCACGCGGGCCGACTCCAGCTGGGCCTTCATCCGCTGCACCCGGACCGCCGTGTGCTGCGGGGAGAGCTCCAGGGCCGCCGCCATCTCACCGCGCGTCAGCTCCCCGGCGCACTCCAGCCACCACAGCGACAGCAGGGCCCGGTCGTCGGGCTCCAGCCAGCGCGTGGCGCGGGCCGTCTCCCGGCGCTGCCCCGCCAGGTTGAGCCGTACGACGGTCAGGTCGACGAAGTCGGCGCCGGGGTCCGCGACGTCCCCGGCCGCCTCCAGGCCGCTCTCGCCCGGGCCGCTCTGCCGGGCCGCCCAGTGCGCCCGTATCCGGTTCATCGTGATGGCCACCAGCCAGGACCGGAAGCTGTCGTCCGCGCGCAGGCCGCCCAGCCCGTCGAGCGCCCGCAGCATGGTGTCCTGCACCACGTCGTCCACGTCGCAGGACCCGTTCAGGGCCCGGCCGACGATGTTGTAGACGAGCGGCAGGTAGGTGCTGACGAGCTCGTCCTGCGCGCGGGGATCGCCCGCGCGGGCCGCTGCCACCAGCGCTGCCGTGTGCTGTGTACTCATGTGATGTTCCCTGTCCGTACCGGCGGTCGATGATGCCCAATAACTGGGAGACCGTCGAGTGGGGTCCCGATAACACTTATTCGCAGAACGGGTCCGCCGCCACTTCTACGACGGTTTCCTCGCCGGTGCCGCGGGCCGCCCGGACGGGGTAGCGCCGCGCCGAGGCGTCGGCCTGGGCGAGCCGCCGCAGGGCAGCCAGCATCGCATCGCCCAGTACGGTCCCCACCACCACCCGCTCCACCAGCTCCTCCGGGCGCTGCCGGCGGGCCACGAAGGCGAGGTCCGCTTCGGCGATCCGCTCCCCGGCCTCCGCGAACTCGTCCAGGTACTCCAGATAATCCCCGTGGCCGACGGCCAGTACGGAGGCCACCGCGGCCGTGAGCGCCTGCGCGGCCGGGTGGCCGGCGCGAACCCGCCAGCCGCGCCGCTCGATCAGCTCCCCGACCAGGATCCCTGCCCGCTCGCCGGACTCGGGGTCGGCGTCCTGCGGGTAGACGGGGGCCACGGTCTGCGCGGCCGCGCCGAGCAGGTCGTGCACCGGGCGCTCGCGGTCCTCCACCGCCTCCACCACCTTGGCGACGGCGGCCAGCGGGAGCCCGCCGACGTCGGTGAGGGCCCGGATCAAATGCAGCCGCCGCAGGTGCGGTTCGCCGTAGCGGGCCTGATTGGGGCTGGTCAACTCACCTGCGGGCAGCAGTCCTTCGCGCAGATAGAACTTGATCGTGGGCACCGGGACCCCACTGGTGCGGCTCAACTCGCCCATGCGCACGGTGACTTCTCTCCTTCGAGCGTTCGGGACCCTTGCGGTGCCCGGCTCCGGAATGGATAGTGAAGCTATCGGAAAGCGGGTAGTGACACTATCCATTACGGGGGAACTGTGATGCGGAACCACATCGAAGGATGGCATCGGCCGTTGCTGCGCTTCGCGGCGGCCATGGGGGTGATGGCGCTGGTCTCGGCGGCCGGGCTGGTCGTGGACGACCGGATGCTGGTCGGGTCGCCCATCTGGCACAAGCCGTTGAAGTTCTCCATCTCCTTCGCGCTCTACGCGCTGACCCTGGCCTGGCTGCACTCCCTCCTCGCCCGGGGCCGCCGGGTCAGCTGGTGGGCGGGCGTGGTCGTCACCACGGCGAGCGCGATCGAGATGGCCGTGATCGTGGGCCAGGTGGTGCGGGGCAAGCGCAGCCACTTTAACCACGAGACGCCGCTGGACTCGGGCCTGTTCGCCGTCATGGGCCTCACCGTGGCGGTGCTGTGGCTGGCGACGCTGGTGAGCGCCGTGGTGCTGTTCCGGCAGCCGCTCGCGGACCGGGCGACCCGCTGGGCCGTCCGCCTCGGCCTCGTCATCGCCCTGGCCGGGCTCGGCCTCGGCTTCCTGATGACCCAGCCGACCGAGGCCCAGCTGTCCGGGCAGATCTCCGGGACGGTCGGCGCGCACAGCGTCGGCGTCCCGGACGGCGGGCGCCAGCTGCCGCTCACGGGCTGGGCCGCCACCGGGGGAGATCTGCGGATCGGCCACTTCCTCGGCATGCACGCGCTCCAGGCGCTGCCGCTGCTGGCACTCGGCCTCGCCTTCGCGGCCCGGCGGTACGGCTGGGCGGCCGACGCGGGGGTGCGGGCCCGCCTGGTGCTGGTCGCGGGACTCGGCTACGCGGGGCTGGTGGCGCTGCTGACCTGGCAGGCGCTGCGCGGGCAGCCGCTGACCTCGCCCGACGGGGCGACCCTCGGTGCGGCCGGGGCGCTGCTGGCGGTGGCGGCCTCCGGGGCGGTGCTGGCGCTGCGGCACGGGGCGGGAAAACGGGGTGCGGCTCCGGTGGGGGCCGGCTCCGGGGGCTGATCCCGGGTGGCCGTCACAGCAGCGGGGCCAGCGCGGCCGTCGCCGCGCGCAGGGCGGGTGCGTACGCCTCGATCTCCTCGCGGGAGACCAGGAAGGTCACGGTGGTGACGGACACCCCGCCGAGCGGGCGCCCGCCGGGGCCCAGGACCGCGGCGCCGATGCAGCGGATCGTCGCCTCGTTCTCCTCGTCGTCCAGTGCGAAGCCCCGCGCGCGGACCGTCGCCAGCTCCGTGTCCAGGGCCTCCGCAGTGGTCAGCGTCCTCGGGGTGCGGGCCGGCAGGCCGCCGGACGCGACCAGGTCCCGCACCTCCTCCGCCGGGAGGTGGGCCAGGACGCTCTTGCCGATCGCCGTGCTGTGCAGCGGCATCCGCATGCCGACCCGGGACGCCGTACGGAAGGGCTGTTCGCTCTCCAGTTTCCGGATGTAGGTGATGGTCTCCCCGCTGTGCAGGGCGAGATGCACCGTCTGCCCGGTGGCCTCCCGCAGCTCGCGCAGGATCTGCTCGACGCTCGGCGGCTCCCCGCCGCTGACCAGGGCCGACAGCCCGCGCAGCCGGGGGCCCACTCCGTAGCGGCTCTCGCCCTCCAGACGTACGAAGCCCTGCTCGATCAGCGAGGCCAGGATCCGGAACGTGCTCGACTTCGGCACCGCGGCCGCCGCCATCACGTCGGTCAGCCGGTGCGGGCCGCCCGGCGCCGCCACCGCCTCCAGGATCCGCAGGGACTTCTCCAGAGCGGAACCCGCCGCGGAAGTGCGGCCTCCGCGGGCCGCGCCGTTCGCTCCAGGTGCTTCATCCGTTGACACGCGGTCTCCCGGCATGGGTAAGGTCCGAAACAGCAAGTTCCAGTAAACGGTACCTAGTTCCACTACGTGGAACAAATGGGAGGCTCTCTTGTCCTGCCATCCGTACGCGGTGATAGCCGCCCAACGGCTGCTTCCCGTACTGCGCGACACCGACGCGGACGCGGCCGTCCGCCGGACCACGGCCCTCCTCGCCGCCGGCTGCCGGGCGGTCGAGCTGACCACCTCCACCCCCGGCTGGGCCGGGGCCGTCCTGCGCACCGCGCCGCTCGCCGACGCCAAGGGCCGGCCCGCCCTGATCGGCGTCGGCACCGTCACCACCACCGCGCAGGCCGAACAGGCCCTCGACGCCGGTGCCGCCTTCCTGGTCTCCCCCTACCCGGCTCCCGAGGTCCGCGCGGTGGCCGCGCGGCGCCAGGCGGTCTTCGTCGAAGGCGGGTTCACCCCCGGTGAGATCGCCTCGGCAGCCCGGCACGCGGGCGCCGCGAAGGTCTTCCCGGCCCACGTCGGCGGCCCGCGGTTCGTCCGCTCCCTCAAGGCCGTCCTCCCCGAAGCCCTGATCATCCCGACCGGCGGCATCCGGCCCGGGGAGGTCCACGCGTGGCTCTCCGCCGGAGCGGCCGCCGTCGGCATCGGCGACGGACTGCCGGACGACCCCGGTGAACTGGCCGCCGTCTTCGCGGAGCTGGCACTGCCGTGCTGCCCGCGCTGCGCCCCGGAGCGCTGACCGTGTCCGGACAGCCGCGCGCCGCCGGCTACGACGTACTCGTCCTCGGCGAGGTCCTCGTCGAGCTCCACGCGGACACCCCGCTGCGCGAAGCCGCCGACGGGACCCCCGCCCGGATCTCCTACTCCGGCGACGCCCTCAACGCCGCGGCCGCCGCCGTGGCCGCCGGGGCCCGGACCGCGCTGCTGGCCGTGGTCGGGGAGGACGAGCTCAGCGTCCCGCTGCTGGCCCGCGCCGCCGAACTCGGCGTGGACGTCTCCCACGTACGCCGCTCCCCGCGCCCCAGCGGCGCCTACCTGCTCAGCGCCGACACCGAGGGAGACCGGGAGTTCGTCTACTGGCGCACCGGGAGCGCCGGCTCCACCCTGTCCACCCGGCACGTCGAGTCCTGGCGGGAGCTGCTGACCGGCTCCGCCGCCCTGATCACCAGCGGCATCGCCGGCGCCCTGTCACCGAGCAGCCGGGAGGCCGTGCTGGCCGCCGCCCGGGCCGTCCACGAGGCCGGCGGTCACCTCTCGTACGACCCCAACTTCCGCCCCCGGCTCACCGGCCGGAGCGAGGCCCGGGAACTGCTGGCGCGGATCGCCCCGCTGACCGGGCTGCTCAAGACCTCGTGCCCGGCCGACGCGCTGGCGCTGGTGGGCACCGACGACCCGCTGCTCGCCGCCGGCCGCTACCGCGCGCTCGGCGCCCGTGCCGTCGCCGTCACGGCGGGCGCCGGCCGGCTGCTGCTGGACGACGGCACGCGGGCCGCCTACCACCCCGTGCCCGTCAACCCCGCCCCCGTCGACGCGACCGGCGCCGGGGACTGCTTCACCGGCACCACCACCGCCCGCCTCGCGCTCGGCGACACCCTCGCGGACGCCGTGGCGTACGGGGCCGCGGCCGCCTCCCTGTCCGTGTCCGGCCGGGGCGGCACCGGACGCGTACCGGCCTTCACCGAGACGGCCGCCCTGGCCGCCGCGCACCGCGGGACTACTGCGCCGAGCGGGCGGCGACCGGGCTGAGCCGTGCGCCGTCCGCGACCTCCTACGCCGCTTCGAGCAGGGCGATCTCCTGCGGCGACAGGCGCAGCGCACCGGCGGCGATGTTCTCGGCGAGGTGGTCCGGGTTCCCGGTGCCCGGGATGGCCAGCACGTGCGCGCCCCGGCTCAGGGTCCAGGCCAGGCGCAGCTGGGCCGCCGACACCCCGTGCTCCGCGGCGAGCGCGAGGACCTCGGGGCCGTCGGCCTCGACCACCCCGGCCTCCTTGCCCGCGCCCGCGATCGCGAAGAACGGTACGAACGCCACGCCCTGCTCCCCGCACGCGTCGAGGAAGGCGTGGTCCTCGGCCGGGGAGCCGATCCCGTACGGGTTCTGCACACAGACCACCGGGGCGATCGCCCGGGCCTCCGCGAGCTGCTCGGGCCGCGCGTTGGAGATCCCCAGGTGCCGGATCAGGCCGGCCGTGCGGAGCTCGGCGAGGGCCCCGAAGTGCTCGGCGACCGAACCGGCGCTCTCGCGGCGCGGGATGCGGAGGTTGACCACGTCGAGGTGGTCGCGGCCCAGCTGGCGCAGGTTCTCCTCGACCTGGCCGCGCAGCTGCTCGGGCTCGGCCCACCACCAGTTCCCGGCCGGGTCCCGGCCGGGTCCGACCTTGGTGGTGATGACCAGTTCGTCGCCGTACGGGGCGAGGGCGCTGTTGATCAGCTCATTGGCGGAGCGCAGCGCGGAGAAGTAGAAGGAGGCCGTGTCGATGTGGTTGACGCCGAGCTCGACGGCCCTGCGCAGCACGCCCGTCACGCGGTCGCGGTCGGTGGGGGAGCCGTCGGCGAGGTGGGTGAGGCGCATGGCGCCGAAACCGATCCGGTTGACGGTCAGGTCACCCAGCTGCCAGGTTCCGGATTCGTGGGCATTGATCGGTTCAGAGGTCATGGAGCACTCTCGCACACCGGCCGGTGAGCGGGGCTCGGTGCCCTGGCCTGCGGAAACGGCCGCCCGGCCGGCCGAGCGTCCGGATGGGAGGCGCCGCCGGGCCGGGCCGGTTTCCACGGCCCGGCGGCGCCGGTCGGAGGAGGCCCGCAGACCTCTCGCGGCCCCTGGGGGACGGCCCTCAGCGGCCGCGCAGGCCCCGGTCGACGGCGGTCATCAGCTCGCCGTCGGCGGTGTCCGCGTCCAGGGACCAGAACATCGCGCCGCCCAGGCCGTTCTCACGGACGTACTGCGTCTTGGCGCGCAGCACCTGCGGGTCGTCGTACGTCCACAGTGTGGTGCCGTCGAACAGCCACGCGTGCCCGCCCCGCCGGTCGCGGTACACCCGGTAGGTCCCCGAAGCCGCCAGCTGCTTGAGCTCCTTGTAGTCCGCGTACCCGGCCGCCCAGGCCGCCGGCGCCGGGTCCGTCGCCGGCCGGCCCATGCCGTCCCCGCCGCCGCTGACGCCGGTCCAGCCCTGCCCGTAGAACGGCATGCCCACCACCAGCTTCTGTGCGGGCGCCCCGCGCCGCCGCCAGGCGTCCACGGTGCCGTCCACGCTGAAGTCGCCCCGGGCGTACAGCGCGGACTGCTGGGCGGTGGTCTTCTCGCCCGATACGTGGAAGTCGTAGCCCTGGAGGGTGACGAAGTCGAGGTCGCGCATGATCCGGCGGACGTCGAAGCCCGCGTCGATCTTGGCCGGGGCGGTCGGGACGAAGGCCGTCAGCTCGTACTTCTGCTTCCGCTTCTGGTTGCGGCCGTACGCGTCGAGCTGGGTGCGGAACTCCTTGACCAGCTCGGCGAAGTTGCGCTTGTCCTCGGGGCGGAACTTCGTGTCCGTGTCACCGGCCGAGCCGGGCCATTCCCAGTCGAGGTCGATCCCGTCGAAGATCCCGGCGGCCGCGCCCGGGCCGCCGCGGGCGCCGTCCCTCGGCAGGTTCCCCTTGATGTAGAGGTCGATGCAGGACTGTACGAGGGCCTTGCGGGAGGCGGGGGTGAGGGCGGCGTCCGAGAAGTTCGTCGACCAGCTCCAACCGCCCAGCGAGAGCAGCACCTTGAGGCCCGGATGCTTGGCCTTGAGCTCGCGCAGCTGGTTGAAGTTCCCCGCCAGCGGCTGCTGCGCGTCGTCGGCCACGCCGTCGACGGAGTTCGCGGCGTCGAGCGGACGCACGTAGTCGGCCCACGCGTCCGCCTCACCGGGCACGTTCCCGGTGAAGCACTTGCCCTCAGGACTGATGTTGCCGAAGGCGTAGTTGATGTGGGTGAGCTTGCCGGCCGTGCCGTTCGCGTCGAGGTCCTGGACCTGGAAGTCGCGCCCGTAGACGCCCCATTGGGTGAAGTACCCGACCTTCTTGTACGAGCGGTCGTGGCCTCCCGCGTCGGCCTGCGCGGCGGCGGAGGGCGCGAAGGCGGCCAGCAGGGACAGGGAGCAGGCGGCGACGGTCAGCCTGCCGAGCGTGCTGAAGCGCATGGGCTTCCTTTACGGATGCGGGAGCGGATTCGCGTGCGCTGTACATGTGTGGTGGCGCGGCGGGGCAGGGTTGCGACGTGAGGTGCTGTGCCGCGGAGGCGCTGCACCCCGGAAACTATTGGTCTGGACCATCCCGGTCAAGGGGGCGTCCACCTCGGCTTCTGCGGTGTTACCGACCCGTCCGAAAAACATCCTTCACGGCACTGGGCACCTCTGCCCCCCGTCGCTACCCTCCGCGCATGATTCCCACGGTGGTCTGGGGCATCGGCAACGTCGGCCGCGCGGCGATCCGCGCGGTCGAGGCCCACCCGGCGCTCGAACTCACGGCAGTAATCGTCCACAACCCCGCCAAGGTCGGCCGCGACGCGGGCGAACTCGGCGGGCTGGCGCGCATGTTGGGGGTCGCCGCCACCGACGACATCGAGGCGGTGCTGGCCGCCCGGCCGGCCGCCGTGGTGTACGCGGCCTCCGGGGACATCCGCCCCGATGAAGCCCTCGCCGACATCACCCGCGCGATCGCCGCCGGGGCGGCGGTGGTCAGCCCGGCCCTCTACCCCCTCTACGACCACCGCAACGCCCCGCCGGAGTTCGTCGATCCGGTGCTGGCCGCGATAGCCGAGGGCGGCGGCTCACTGTTCGCCTCCGGTGTCGACCCGGGCTGGGGCAACGACGTCCTCCCGCTCCTGATCAGCGGACTCGGCACGACGGTGGACGCGATCCGCTGCCAGGAGATCTTCGACTACTCCACGTACGACCAGCCGGACTCGGTCCGCTACCTGGTCGGCATGGGCCAGCCGATGGACTACGAGCCGATGATGCTGATGCCCTCGATCCCCAGCATGGTGTGGGGCGGACAGATACGGATGATGGCCCGGGCGCTCGGCGTCGAACTCGACGAGATCCGCGAGACCTCGCAGCGCCGGGCGCTCGACACCACCGTGACCACGCGCACGATGGGCGAGTTCGAGGCCGGCAGCCAGGGCGCGATCCGGTTCGAGGTCCAGGGCATCGTCGAAGGCGAACCCCGCATCGTGATCGAACACGTCACCCGCATCCATCCGTCCTGCGCACCCGACTGGCCGCTGCCCCCCGACGGGGCCGGCGCACACCGGGTGATCATCGAGGGCCGCCCCCGCATCGAGGTCACGATCGAGGCCACCGACGAGGGCGAGAACCGGTCCGCCGGCGGCAACGCCACCGCGGTCGGGCGGCTCGTCGGAGCCATCGACTGGCTCGTGGCCGCGGAACCCGGCATCTACGACGCGCTCGACATCCCGCTGCGACCCGCAGTCGGCAAACTCGGAAGGAAGCAGCCATGAGGATCGACATCCCCGAGGGGCAGCACCCCATCGAATACGTATGGGGAGACATGGTCCCCGGCATCGGCATGGCCGCGGCGAACTTCTCCCTGTCGGTCTACGCCCACACCACCCTGGGCCTGCGCGAGTTCGAAGCCGCCCGGCTGCGCATCGCGCAGATCAACGGGTGCGTGTTCTGCCTCGACTGGCGCACCGACCGGGACGGGGAGAAGGTCGAGGAGGAGTTCGCCGACGCGGTCACCGAGTGGCGTACCACCAAGGCCTTCGACGACCGCACGCGGCTCGCCGCCGAGTACGCGGAGCGGTACGCCCTGGACCACCACGGTCTCGACGAGGAGTTCTGGGGGCGGATGACCGCGCACTACAGCCAGGTGGAGATCGTGGAGCTGAGCATGAGCATCGGCTCCTGGCTGGCCTTCGGCCGGCTCAATCACGTGCTGGGCCTCGACAGCGTCTGCATGCTGCCGGGGAGTTGAGGTGGTCCGGGGCCGGTCGGAGATTCCGGTCGGAGATTCCGGTCGGCCCCGGGAACCGGTCATCGCTACAGGTCGGTGGCGATGATCTTTTCTATGTTCCGTTCCGCGAGCGCCGTGATGGTGACGAACGGATTGACGCTGGTGTTGCCGGGGATCAGCGCACCGTCGATCACGTACAGGCCGGGGTGGCCGTGCAGGCGGCCGTAGTTGTCGGTGGCCTTGTTCAGGATCGCGCCGCCGAGCGGGTGGTAGGTGAGGTGGTCGCCCCAGATCTTGTTGGTGCCGAAGAGATCGGTCCGGTAGATCGTCCCCTCCTTCGAGTTGATCTTGTCGAAGATGGTCTTGGCCATGTCGATGGCCGGCTGCTTCCAGGCCGTCTGCCAGTTCAGGCCGACCTTCCCCGCCGCCGCGTCCCAGGAGAACTCGGCCCGGTTCGGGTTCTTCGTGATCGACAGGTAGAAGGACGCGTACGTCTCGATCCCCGTCGGCAGCGGGGCGATTTCGGCGAAGGCGCCGCCCGCGTCCCAGTTGTCGATGCCCCCGCAGGGAATGGAGGCCTGCACCTTGCCGGTCGCGTCCCACATGTGATTGGCGCGGCCGCACATGACGTTCCCGTTGTCGCCCCAGCCCTTGCCGATCTCGTTGTTGAGGTTCGGCAGCGCCCCGGTGGCCTTCAGCTTCACGAGGAGCTTGCTCGTGCCGACACTGCCCGCCGCGAAGAACACCTTGTCGGCGACGACGGTCTTGGTGGCGATCGTGTCGCCGGTGGTGTTCAGCTGCTCGATGACGACCGTGTAGCCGCCACCGGCCGAGGGGGAGACGGTGGTGACCCGGTGCAGGGGCGAGATGCTGACTTTGCCCGTCGCGCGAGCGGCGGCGATGTAGGTCTGCTGGAGGGACTTCTTGCCGGCGTTGTTCCCGTAGAGGATCTCGCCGGCCACCGCGGACTTGGGGACGGTCCCGGCGACCTCCTTCTTCATGTAGTCCCAGTCGTAGACGTCCGGTACGAACACGAAGGGAAAGTTGGAGCGCTGGGCGTGCTTGCGGCCGACCCGGGCGAACTGGTAACAGTCCACCGTCTCGAACCAGTTGGGGTCGATGAGCCCCACGCCGAGGCCGGCGTTGGCCCGCGGGTAGTAGGTGGTGTACATCTCCTCGGCGTCCACCGACGGCAGGATCGAGGCGAAGTTCTGCCGTTTGGGAGTCACCGCCATGCCGCCGTTGACCAGCGAGCCGCCGCCGACCCCGCGGCCCTGGTAGACGATGATCCCGCCCATCTCCTCGGCGTCCAGGATGCCCGTGTACTTGGGGACGTCCTTGTCGATCGGGAAGCCGAGGAAGTTGCTGAGGGGTGCCTTCGTCCTGGTGCGCAGCCAGTAGGAACGATAGTCCGGCTTGGTGGTGTTGGCGAAGATCTTTCCATCGGTGCCGGGGGTGTCCCAGGCCATGCCCATCTCGATCATCTGGACGTCGACACCCGCCTGGGCGAGGCGCAGTGCGGCGACGGAGCCGCCGTATCCGGTGCCGATCACGAGGACCGGTACATGGGCCCCCGCTGCGATGGGGGCGTTCGCGGTGACTGTTCCGGCGCGGGCGGCCGTGGTGTTGACGGCCAGTGCCGCGGCTCCAAGAATGGAACCGGTTCCAGCGATGAATCCACGGCGTGAAACACCCTTGGATACCTTGTTGTTCAGGGATTTGTCACTCATGTGACGTTCCTCACTCTCGACGGAGTGAGAACAAGTTCTACTGTTGCTTGCGTGGTAAGTCACTACATACGCCGAGGTAATTTCCGGCCGCTTCGGGGCCGGTGGCCCCGCGCAGCCCCGTGACGCCCGTGACGCCCGTGGCGCCGGGGTCGCAAGCGGCGGCCTCGTCCTAGGGGAGGCTCCACTGGGCCACGTCGTCGGCGAGTCCGGCGTTCAGGGCGAACTGCACTGCGGCGGGGGAGCTTTCGGCGGGGATCCGGAAGGCGATGAACCCGAGCGCGGTGTCGCCGGGGTCGAGGGTGACGGTGGCGGGAAACGCCGGTCCCGCGTCGGTGGGGGTGTCGGATCCGGTGTAGCGCCGCCCGGAGGTGTCGAGCAGGTGCGCGGCGGGCGCGGGGGAGTCCTCGTACGGGGCCGTGCCGGTGTTCTCCAGCTTCAGCTGTACGGCGACCAGCCGGCCCGCGCCCTCGGGCGCGGGCCCCGTCGGGCTCGCCGGCTTCGCGGGGTCGGCCACCTTCGTCAGGGTGACGTCGAGGCGCTCGCCGGGCCGGGTGCCGGCCAGGGAAACGGTCTCGGAGGAGCCGGTCGGATCGCCGGGCCCGGAGTGGGCGGGGGCGTGGCCGGCCGGTGCGGCGCCGAGTGCGGCGGTGGCGAGCAGCACGAGAGCGGCGAGCGGGCTCCGGAGGCGGCGCGCGGCTCCCGTGATCCGCGTACGGCGCATGGCGGCACCTCCTTCACTGCCCCCCGCCCACGATCCTCCGCGGGTGGCGCTCGCGCCACCCGCGGAGGATCGTGGGCGGGGCCGCCGGCCCGGGCCCCCGGCACGGATCGGCTCGGGCGACCCGCTCGCCGCCGCCCGGACCTCCGGGGCACCCGTACGCGCTCGGAAATTCCCCCAGTTGACCACCGAATTCGGTGGATCTTCGGGCCGAGCCATGTCATGGTTGGTCTCGCCGAAGGGGTGTAGCTCAGCTGGCCAGAGCAACGGTCTCCAAAACCGTAGGTCGCAGGTTCGACTCCTGCCGCCCCTGCAAGAAGCAGCACCAGCGTGGATGCGCAGAACGCCCAGGTGGGAGACCTCTTCCCAGCTGGGCGTTCGTCATCTCCCGGCGTCGAGGTCACCGCCCCGGCTTCGGTCAGCCGCGGCCGGCCTCGGCGCAGCGTACGCATGTCGTCGCCGCCGGGCGTACCTCCAGGCGGGCCTCCGGTATCGGCTCGCCGCACCCCTCACACCGCCCGTAGACGCCTTGCTCCAGGCGGTCCAGTGCGTGGTCCAGCTCCCCCAGGTACGCGTTGGCCTGGGCGAGCAGGGCTGCGACATGGGCACGCTCGAAAGCGGTGCTGGACCCTTCCGGATCGTGCTCGTCGTCGACCGCCACGAGGGCGTTCGCCTCGACGATGCCGTCGAAGTCGCGCCTCAAGGCCGCGATCTGCGCACGTGTCGAGGCCTGCTCGGCCGCGATCCGTTCACGGACGACCGAGGGGAAGTCCGTAGCGGAAGGGGGAGGATCGGGCGTACCGCTCATGCGTGCGACAACGTCGGGGCGGGGGTGTGCATTCCGCGCTCCATGAGCGCGGTGGCCACGGCCGAATGCCGAGAGACCGGCGCTGACCTGCGGACACGCAGCAGCCCTCCCGTGGGGAGGCCGGGAGGGGCGTGCGCCCGGGATGGTCCGGGGCCACACCATATGCACTGCTGCGGGTCTGCGGGTAGCCATGTGACAGGAGAGGTTCCGGATGGGGCGGAGCCGGCCGACGGTCCGGGCGCACGGTGTCCGGATGCGCGCGGGAAGCCGCGGCCCCAGGGTGGATGCATGTCGGACCAGTCGCCACCGCCGGGACAGGAGCCTCCCCGCTGGGGTCAGCGGCCTCCGCCGGGATACGGAACACCGCAGCCGCCCGGAGCGTCGTGGGGGTCTCCGCCGCCTCCGAGGAAGGGCAGCACCGGCCGGATCATCGGGCTGTCCTGCCTGGGGGCCATTGGTCTGCTGCTGCTCATCGGCGTGATCGGCGCCCTCCTGACCGTGTCCGGCGGAGGAGAACCCGACCGGCGCCCGGCCGTGCCGCCGAGCCCGTCGGTCTCGGGGACGCTCACCCCGTCGGCCGGTGAGAGGCCGGCGACCACCGGGCCCGCGGGCGACGTGAAGATCACCGGGTGCGAGCTCGACCCGGACACGGGCTGGGGGAGCGCCGAGCTGCTGATCACCAACCGGTCCTCCAAGTCGAGCAGCTACATCATCAGCGTGGAGTTCGTCGACGCGTCGAACAAGCGGCTCGGCGAGGCCGCCGCGTTCTCGAACAACCTCGCGCCGGGGCAGAGCGCGCGGACCACGGCGCAGGGGCTGGAGCAGATCCAGGACAGGATCAGCTGCCGGATCACGGACGTGACCCGCTACGCCTCCTGACCCGGCCCGGATGCGACCGGAGACCTCCCGCCGCATCGTGGTGGCATGGAGCATGCGCCGATCGTCGTGCACCGGATCTCCGTCTCGGGCGGCCGGAGGGTCACCATCCGCGTCCAGGAGCAGGACCCGGGCCTGGCCCAG
The DNA here is from genome assembly GCF_055565795.1 of Streptomyces sp. NPDC028314. Classification (NCBI taxonomy): domain Bacteria; kingdom Bacillati; phylum Actinomycetota; class Actinomycetes; order Kitasatosporales; family Streptomycetaceae; genus Streptomyces; species Streptomyces sp. NPDC028314. The sequence goes on along the minus strand of NZ_JBVHTP010000001.1, from coordinate 612,854 downwards.
GAGCAGGCCCAAGAGCAGGCCCAGCCCCAGGAGCAGGGGGAGCCCCGGGCCCCGGATCGGGAGCAGGTCCTGGGCCTGGCCCACAGTGACGCGGACGTGATCGAACTCCTGCGCCGGGCCGGGGTGGCGGACCCCGACGAACTCGTGCTCGGCGAGGAAACCCCGCTGCTCAGCTGGGAGGGCGACGAGCCCCACGTCTACCTGCCCGCCCCGCCCGACCCCGACGGGTTCTGAGAGCGCTCGCCCGGTCCGCACCCGGGCGTCTGGCAGACTTGGCAGGGTTCTCCCAGGCGGTGCAGGACAGGAAACCGGTGCGAATCCGGTGCGGTCCCGCCACTGTGACCGGAATCCGCCCCGCGCGGATCCGGGAGTCAGACACTGACGCACCGCCTCTTCACTTCGACCGGGGACGAGGATCCCCCGGAGAGGCTTCGCCATGCCGCGTTCCCGCGCTGTTCTGCGCTCGCTCATACCCCTCGCGCTGCTCGCGCCCCTTGCCGCCTGCGGGGGTTCGCCGGGCGGGAAGGACGCCGCCGCGCGCGCCGGCGCCGTGCCCGGGTTCCCGTACACCGTCGCCAACTGCGGTGTCAGCACCACCTACCAGGTCCCGCCCGAGCGCGTGGTCACCCTGAACCAGCACACCACCGAGATCATGCTGGCCCTGGGACTGGAGCGGAAACTGGTCGGCACCGCCTACCTGGACGACGCCGTCCTGCCCGCCTACCGGCCCGCGTACGAGAAGACGAAGGTGCTGGCCAAGGAGTACCCCTCCAAGGAGGTCCTCCTCGGCGCCAACCCCGATTTCGTGTACGGCGGTTACGCCAGCGCCTTCGACAAGGCGCAGGGCCGCGACCGCGAGGGACTGGCCGGGTCCGGCGTCAACTCCCGTCTCAGCGTGGAGTACTGCACCCAGGGGCCGGTCGGGCTGGACCAGCTCAAGACCGAGATCACCGAAGTGGCGCACACCTTCGGCGTACCGGAGCGCGGCGCCGAGCTCATCGCGGACGAGCAGCACCGCATCGAGGCCGTCACCGCGCGGGTGAAGGACAAGGCCAAGCCGTCCGTCTTCGTCTACGACTCGGGCGAGGCCTCCGCCTTCACCTCGGGAGGCAACGGCATCGGCAACGAGATCGTCTCCCTCGCCGGGGGGACGAACGTGTTCGCCGACCTCAAGGACACCTTCGGCGACGTCGCCTGGGAGAAGGTCATCGAGCGGGCACCCGAGGTCGTCCTGATCTTCGACTACGGCGGCACCACCGTCGAGGCCAAGAAGCAGCGCCTGTTGAACGACCCGGCCCTGGCGCAGGTTCCCGCCGTCAAGAACCAGCGGTTCGTGGTGCTGCCGCTGTCCTCGGCCGTGCTCGGAGTACGCGTCCCCGACGCCGTCGAATCCCTGGGCCGCCAGCTGCACCCCGACGCCGCGTGAGCTCGCGCCGTACCCCGGCCGCCCTCGTGCTCCTCGCCGCGGCGCTCATCGCGTCCGCCGTCGCGGGCCTCGCCCTGGGACCGGTACGGATCGCCCCCGGCCAGGTGCTCGACATCGTGCTCGCGGGCCCCGGACCGGGCGGCGGGGCCTTCGGCTCGATCGTGTGGGACGTCAGGATGCCGCGCGTGCTGCTCGGCGCCGTCGTCGGCGCCGGACTCGCCGTGGCGGGCACCGTCCTGCAGGCCCTCGTGCGCAACCAGCTCGCCGACCCCTTCCTGCTCGGCGCCTCCTCGGGGGCGTCGGCCGGGGCCGTGCTGGTGATCGTCTTCGGTACGGGGACCCTCGGATTCGCGGGCGGGGCGGGCGTGCCGCTCGCGGCGTTCGCCGGGTCCATGGGCGCGCTCGTCGCCGTCTACGCGATGGCGCGGCGCGGCGGCACCATGACCACCGGCCGGCTGATCCTGGCCGGGGTCGCCGTCCAGTACATCCTGTCGGCCCTCACCAGCCTGGTGCTGGTGCTGGCGGCACACCCCGACCAGATCCGCAGCGTCCTCTTCTGGACCCTCGGCGGGCTGGGCGGTGCCCGCTGGGACGAACTCGCCCTGCCCACGGCCGCGCTGCTCCTCGGCACCGGCCTGCTCCTCGCCCTCGCCCGGCCGCTGGACCTGCTGCTCGCCGGGGAGGAGGGCGCACACACCCTCGGCCTGGACACGGCCCGGTTCCGGGCCGCCGTGTTCGTCCTCACCTCCCTCGTCATCGGTGTGCTGGTCGCCTACAGCGGCGCGATCGGCTTCGTCGGGCTGATGGTTCCGCACGCCGCCCGGATGGCGGTGGGCGCCGGACACCGGGCGCTGCTGCCGGTGGCCGCGCTGGGCGGGGCGGTGTTCCTGACACTGTCCGATCTGGCGGCCCGTACGGCCGCGGCGCCGCAGGAGATACCCGTCGGCGTGGTCACGGCACTCGTCGGCGGGCCGTTCTTCCTGTGGATGCTGCGCAGGTCCACCCGTACCGAGGGGGTGGCCGGATGAGCCTGCTGACGGGACGCCCGGTGGAACTCCGCGTCGAGGCCCTCCGTTACGAGGTCGAAGGCAAGACGGTGCTGCACGGAATCGACCTCACCGCCCGGCCCGGCGAGACCGTCGCAGTGGTCGGGCCCAACGGCAGCGGCAAGACCACCCTGCTGCGCTGTGTCTACGGCACCCTGCGCCCCGCCTCCGGCCGGGTGCTGCTGGACGGGGTCGACGCGGCGTCGCTGGGCGTCAAGGACAGGGCCAGGCGGGTGGCGGTCGTCCCGCAGGACGCGGCCGGCACCTTCGGGCTGTCGGTCCGCGAGGTCGTCGCCATGGGCCGCAGCCCGCACAAGCGGTTCTGGGAACAGGACGGACCCGACGACGCCCGGCGCGTCGGCGAGGCCCTGGAGACCGTCGGCGCGGCCGCCTTCGCCGCCCGCCGGTTCGATGAACTCTCCGGCGGCGAACGCCAGCGCGCCCTGGTCGCCCGCGCCCTCGTCCAGGACCCCGGCCTGCTCGCCCTCGACGAGCCGACCAACCACCTGGACATCCGCTACCAGCTGGAGATCCTGGGCCTGGTCCGCGCCCTCCCCGCGACCAGCCTGCTCGTCCTGCACGACCTCAACCTGGCCGCGTCCTTCTGCGACCGGCTGTACGTGCTGGCAGGCGGACGGGTCGTGGCCTCGGGGGCCCCGGCCGAGGTCCTCACCGAGGCGTTGCTGTCCGAGGTGTACGGAGTCCGGGCCCGGGTCGGCACCCACCCGACCACCGGCGGGCCGAGCATCGTCTACCTTCCGGTGGCCGGGGAACGCGTGCGGGAGTAGAGCCGCGGCTCTACCCCTGGAAGCCGTAGGGCCGGGTGATCAGTTCCATCCCGTGTCCGGACGGATCCGGGAAGTAGACGCCGCGGCCCCCGTCATTGTGGTTGATCTCCCCCGGATGCTTCTGGTGCGGGTCGGCGTAGTAGGCGATCCCCGCCGACTTGATCTTTTCGAAAGCCGCGTCGAACACGTCCTCGGAGACGAGGAACGCGTAGTGCTGGGCGGCGATGGACTCGGCCGGAGCGGTCGCGAAATCCAGGGTGACGCCGTTGCCGGTCTCGACGGGGACGAAGGGTCCCCACTCGTTCCCGACCTCCAGACCGAGGAGGTCCGCCAGGAACTCGGCGAACTCCCGGTTGTCACGCGAGTGGACGATGGTGTGGTTCAGCTGGACTGACATGAGTGAATGCCTCCGAAAGGCACGCCACGGCACCTCCATGCCTCACCCGGTCGGTGACCGACACGCGATGCCGTCACTGTGATCCTAAACGGACGGTCCAGGCGAATACCACCCGGTATTCGGACGATGGCGGACGCCGGCGGCGCACGATGGCCGACGGCGGCTCAGGGCGCCGGGCGGTCGGCGGTACACGGAGCCGGGCGGTCGGCGGAGGACGGCGGCGCACGGCGGCCGACGAACGGCCCGGCTCAGGAACCTCCGTACACGGCCTTGACGTTGTCCTGAGCAGGGTGCGTCCGTCCGGCCGGCCCCGCCGCGAATACCCGCAGCAGGTTCTCCGTCACGCGTGTGGTCAGTGCGCCGGAGCGCGCGTCGAGGCCGTGGTTGGCTCCGCCGCGGCCGTCCCCCGTCGCATCGAGGGCCTCGACCCAGCGCATCGTGCCGGTCGCGAAGACCCCGGCCCCGCTCGCCGTCGTGTAGTACGCCGTGTCCTGGTGGCTGGGCCGGCCCTCGCACACCACGGGGGAGTGGGCGAGTATCTCCATCGGGCGGGGCGTGGGGAAACCGGTGTCGACCTTGTCGTACTCCACGCCCACCAGGTGCGGGAAGCCGTCGCCGGCCTTCACCCCGGCGCCCTCGAACAGCCAGTGACCGGGGTTGGTCACCACGTACGGGGCGTCCACCGGGTAGCCGTCGTAGATCACGCCGAGCAGGGAGCTCTCCGGATCGGCGGCGGGAGGCGAGCGGAAGTCGACGGTCGCCGGATGGCCGCGCTTGAAACCGGGGTCCTGGTCGTAGGAGGACTTGTAGCAGACCACCGTACGGTCCGGGCCCAGGTCGGAGGGCTCCAGCCGGATCCGCCGGTAGCAGCAGTTGGCGCCCAGTATCGCGATGTTGGTGCCCGCGTCCCGGGCCGCCGTGAAATGCGCCCGCTGTTCGGGGGACCAGTACTCGTCGTGGCCGAGCGACAGGACCGCCGCGGCCCCCTCCAGCAGCCGCTTCTCCCGCGCCACATCGGTGGTCGTCGCGTAGGCGAGAGGGACGCCGAGCCGCTCGGCGAGGGCGATCAGCGGTGCCTCGTACACCAGGAACAGGCCCGCGCCGTCGTCGTACTCGTACGGCCGGTCGAAGGTCACGGCGAGGGAGCGCGAGGCGTAGCCGCCGCTGGGGCCGTCGTAGCTGCCGTAGCCGCCCCAACGGTTGTACGCCTGCCAGGTCGCGACCGCGTTGACGACGACCGTACGTCCCGTCGAGGCGGAGGAACGGACCGTGACCGGGACCAAGCGCTGCCCCTCGCCGCCCTGGGCGTCGAGCCGCAGCAGGTAGCAGCCCTCGGGCCAGCCCTTGGTGTCGACGCCGGTGGTACGGGCCCACCGGGTCCGGACCGTCCTGGTGCCCGGGTCCACCGTGGGCTCGGGCTGGCGCACGCCGGGCAGGGCCTCCGAACGCCAGACCAGCCGGGCCCGGGCGCCGCCGTACCAGCCCATGCGGTACGCGGAGACGGTGAACCGGGGCGCCGTGGTCGACACGTGCAGCCCGAACGACTCGCCGGGCAGGACGCTGACCTTGTCGGCGAAGCCCTCGATGGCGCGGGCCGGCCCGGGCTTGACCACACGCCAGTCGTGGTTCCCGGGCCGGGCGTTCTCGGCCCTGACGTCGAAGCCGGGCGGCGCCGACTTCGCCGGCGACGCCGACGGGGAGCCGTTCGGCTTCGCGCCCTCTCCCGGCCCGGCCCCGTCCGCCCGCCCGCCGTCCGCGCTCGCGCAGCCGGTCACCGCCCCGAGACCGGCCGCCGCGGCCGCCCCCGTCGCGGCGATCGCGAGAAACCGCCGCCTGGCCCCGGGTTCGGCATCCCCGGCTATGTGCTCCTGATCCATGCGGGGCACGCTATGTCACCCTCCACACTCCTCTTCGGCCGGGCCGCGCATCCCCGCGCAGCCGCCCTAGGACCACACCTGCCCCGCGCCGCCTGCTTCGCGGCTCGCCAGACCGCCGAATCACCACCGCACCCCGGCCGGTCGCCGTGAAGCCCGCCCGGCAACGGGCCCCGGAGCCCTCCTGCTCAAGGGCACCGCCGCTGCTGCCCCACCCCACCGACGAACACCGTCCCGCGAACCGTTCGCGCGCCTCCCCTCGCAGGCTGGCCCGGAGCTCGCCAAGGCGTTCGCGCCGTAGCCGTAGCCGTAGCCGTAGCCGTAGCCGTAGCCGTAGCCGTAGCCGTAGCCGGTAGCCGGTAGCCGGTAGCCGGTAGCCGGTAGCCGGTAGCCGGTAGCGGTGCCCGTGGCCGCAGCCGCGCGCACAGCGCATCGGCCGATGGACCAGGCCCCGGCATACAGCCGTACCCGCCTGGGCCCGCGCGGCCCGAGCCGAGGACGCCGACCAAATTTCTCGGCGAGGCGCCGACTTCACGGACCGCGCCGAGGGCTCCGACGGTTCGGCTGCCGAGTCGGCCGAACCGCCGGCCGCCCCCCCCGCAGCCGCCACCACCGGCCGCCACGGCGGACGCCGGTCACCGCAGCCGCCACTGCCGACCCCTGCGGCCACCGCCGACCACCCCGGCCGCCACCGCCGACCACCGCGGCGAACGCTATGGGGTATCGCCGTGCCGTCCTGGCCGAGGGACGGCGCCCTCCGACACGGCGCCAATGCTGCGCGAGCACAGGCCACCGGGCATCCAGCACCAGGTCCCCGCGCACCAGGCGGCATACCGGGCCCCTTGGCCCCGGACACCAGGCCCGGACACCAGGCCCTGGCCCAGGACACCGGACCTCTGGACACCGGGATCTCGGCATCGGCCATCGCCCCCTGGCCGCCGGCACCAGCACCGGCACCGGGCCCCAGCACCGCGCCCCTGGCCATCGGCGCCGGCGCCGCCACCGGGCCACCGGCACCGGCCCGGGCTCCGGGCCGGGCTCTGGGCCCTCTCGCACCGGGTGGGTCGCCGGTACCAGGTACAGGGCACTGGTATCGGCCCCGGCCCCGAGCACCAGGCCTTGGGGGCACCAGGCACCGGATACCGGACCGAGGCGACGGCCAGGCCACCGCCTCCTGCGCCCGCCGCCCCGCCCCGCCCGGTCGGGCCGGCGGCGGGCCGTGTTCCTGGGCGGGCCGTGCCCCGGCGGCCGGGAGCGCCCAAGCCGGTTCACCCCAACCGCACCACCACCTGCTGGCCGGCGCCCGCCGTTGCGGTGAGGTTCCCGAAGCCGAGGCGCAGCCGGGCCCCCGTCGTCGCCGTCAGTACGCTCGCCGGCCGGGACAGGACCGCGGTGACGGGCCGGTTCCACACCAGGGTCAGCGCGGTCAGCGCCCGGGCCGGGTCCGCGACGCAGACCGTCGCCGTGCCGTCGGATCTCTCCCGCACCGTGACCGAACAGGGTGCGCTCGCCTCCAGCGCACCGGCCGTCCCGGCCTGCCAGAAGTTGACACCGGTGAAGCCCAGCGAGGCGACCGAAACGCCCTGGACGGCATCGGTGTTGGCGAGCACACCGGCCCAGCCGGGGGTCGCGGCCCGCGCCGCGGTCTGGGCCGCCGTGGCTCCCGGGAGTATCTGGTGGACGTACCCGGCCCCAGCCGGATCCGTGCCGTGGTCGTACCAGAGGGTCAGGTAGCGCCGGGTGAGGGCGGTGGTGGAGCCTCCCCGGTTGATATCGCTCCACCGGCCGGTCCGCGCCTCCCGCAGGGCTCTGAACGATCCCGAGCCGGACACCACGTACCCGCCGAAGCCCGCCAGGTGTGCCCAGCCCGGGGCCGGGAAGGTGGCCGACCAGCCGAGGCCGCCCGGCTGGACCGCGCCCCCGACGGTCAGGGCGTGCGTACCGGCGGCGCCCAGGTTGCGGTTCTCGATGACCGACTCGACGGGGACGCCGTCCGTGGCCCGGATGCCCGCGCCCAGGCAGACGACCGTGTCGGCGAGGAAGAACCAGGACTTGTGCGCCGTGAGGGTGCTGCCCAGGCCCCGCAGATGCTGGCCCACCGAGGAGAACTCCCCGTCGGTGCTGCCGCCCACCCACGCCGCGTCCGGCCGGGAGGCTCCCCAGTCACCTCCCGCGCCGTCCGCGAGGACCTTCCGGGCGACGGTGATCCCCGGCAGGCGGTACGGGTCCACCGTGGGCCAGAAGGAGTCCGAGTACTGGCCGTTGCCGTAGGTGGAGCCCCACCAGGCCAGCATCCCGCTCCCGGTGTGCCAGCCGCGCAGGTTCTCGCCGTTGCCCGTCTCGTAGTGAGCGATCCGCCGGGAGGCCATGGACAGGGAGGCGGCCCAGCCGGGGCGCCGGTGGGTGGCCCGGTCCATCGAGGCGAACAGCCGGTGCCCGACCGTCTCGGGCAGCGCCGCCACCGAGGTGTCCCCGTCCACCTCGGCCAGCCGGGCCACCGAGGACAGGCTCAGCGTCTGGTCGGCGAGCGGGCGACTGTAGTAGTCCCGGGCCATCCATCCCTTCACCAGCCCCCGCCAGCGGGCCCGCTCGGCGGCGCTCGCACCCTCGGCCAGCAGTAGGATCCCGGCCATGACCGCATGCCCGCGGGCGTGGTCGTCCTGGAGCACCTGCCGGGCGTCCGAGGCGGTCAGACCGCGGCTCACCGCCCGCCCCGACACCGAGTCCATGACCAGTCCGTTGAACAGGAACGGTGCCCAGGCCCGCTCGACGGCGTCGAAGACGATCTGCGCGCCGGGGTCCGTGACCTGCCACGGAGTCCCTCGCAACAGCCCGAACAACAGCCCGAGCCCGCCGAGCAGCACCGCCCCGTACGTCCCGGTGTACGGCACCCAGGTGTGCTGTACGAAGGAGCCGTCCCGGTAGAGCCCGTCGCCCGTGGAGACGTACGGGAAGACGGGCGCGAGCGCGTCCCGGGCCAGGGTGATCTTCGCGGAGTCCGCGCCGACCACCCCGCGCAGGGCCAGCACCCGGCACAGGTCCACCCGGTTCGCCCCCGTACTCGTACCGCTGTACGAACCGACGGCGGAGTCCGGCACGAAGTGGTCCACGGCCGCGCAGAATCCGGCGAGCTGAGCCTGCGACAGGTCCCCGGAGAGCAGGACGCAGAGGTCGAGCAGGGCCTGCGGGGCGCCGATCTGCCAGCAGTACCAGTTGCCGTACGGCACCTGGCCCGCGTGGTAGACCTCCGCGTGCAGATGGTCGAGCCCGGTCAGCAGCGCCGAACGCAGCGAGCCGTCGCCGGTGAGCCCGGTGCCGGGCCGGACGTACGCCTCGGCCATCGTCCGCAGCCGGTAGTGGCTCTGCATCATCTTCTCGGCGTCGGTGGCGAAGCCCAGGTCCGGCCAGAGCGAACCGGGCGCCGGCGCCATGGCCGCCCGCCAGTCGCCGGCCTGCGTTCCGAGCTCCACCAGCCGCGAGCGGAACGGCTCGGTGCCGGCGGGGAACTCGGCGCCCAGGAAGAGGCCGCGCCAGACCGCCCGCATGGCCTCGGGGACCTCGGCCCCGGGCCGGGCGTCCGCGCGCGAGGCGGGTGAGCCGAGCAGCAGCGCACCCCCGCCCGCCGCGGAGAGGAAGGCGCGCCGACTCCACATGTCCGTCATCGCATTCTCCTTGTCTCGATCCGTAAGCCGGCCACGGTGCCGCCGGTCCCCGCCGCTCCTTGCCCGTCGCTCCCCGCCCCTGTTCCTGCTCCTGCTCTGTTCCTCAGCTCACTCGACGTGCTCGCGGTACCGCGCGATCACCTCCCGCAGCACTTCGGAACCCTCCCGGGCCCACAGCCCCGGACTGAAGATCTCCACCTCCACCGGCCCGCGGTAGCCGGCCAGATCGGCCTTCTCCCGGAAGGCCCGCAGATCGATGCACCCGTCGCCCAGTTGCCCTCGCCCCAGCAGCACGCCTTCGGGGAGCGGGGTGACCCAGTCGGCGACCTGCACGGACACGATGCGCCCGGCCGCGCCCGCCCGGTGCAGATCCGCAGCCAGCCGCTCGTCCCACCACAAGTGGTACGCATCCGCCACCACCCCCACCTGTTCGGCCGGGAATTCCTCGGCCATGTCGAGGGCCTGGCCCAGCGTGGAGACCACGCACCGGTCCGCCGCGAACATGGGATGCAGCGGCTCGATCCCCAGCCGCACCCCGTGCCCGGCGGCCCACGGCGCGAGTTCTCCCAGGACGTCGACGATCCTGCGGCGTGCCCCCGGCAGGTCGCGGTCGCCGTCGGGCAGGCCGCCCGAGACCAGCACCAGGGAATCCGCCCCCAGTTCGGCCGCCTCCTCGACGGCCCGCCTGTTGTCCGCGAGAGCCGTCGCCCTTCCCGCCGGATCGGCAGACGTGAAGAACCCGCCACGACACAGCGAACTGACCCGCAGACCCGCCCCGGCGATCAGCTTTGCCGTCTCCCGCACCCCGAACCGCCGGACCGGGTCGCGCCACAGTCCCACCGCGCCCACGCCGGCCGCTGTGCAGCCGGCCACCAGCTCCGGCAGCGACCACTGACGGATGGTCTCCTGGTTGAGGCTGAGCCGCACGGGGGCGGCGACCCCGCTCATGACGCGAACCCGTACACCGCGAGAAGCTGCCGTATTCGGGCCTGCGCCAGCTGGGGGTCCGGGAACAGGCCCAGCCGGTCGGCCAGTTCGTACGCCGTGGCCAGGTGGGGGAGGGAGCGGGCCGAATGCAGCCCGCCCACCATGGTGAAGTGGTCCTGGTATCCCGCCAGCCAGGCCAGCAGCACCACCCCCGTCTTGTAGAAGCGCGTCGGCGGGGCGAACAGGTGCCGCGCCAGCGGAACGGTCGGATCCAGCAGCTCACGGAACCCCGCCGGGTCGTCCGCGTCGAGCGCGAGCGCCGCCCGTGCCGCGAAGGGGGCGATCGGGTCGAAGACACCCAGCAGTGCGTCGCTGGCCAGTTCCCCGTCACCGGCGATCAGTTCCGGGTAGTGGTAGTCATCGCCCGTGTAGCAGCGCACTCCCGCCGGCAGTCGGCGTCTGAGTTCCACTTCCCGTCCCGCGTCGAGCAGCGAGACCTTGATCCCCTCCACCTTCTCCGGAGACTCCGCGATGATCTTCAGGAAGACTTCGGTGGCGTCGTCCAGGTCGTCGTGGCCCCAGTAGCCGGCCAGCTCCGGATCGAACATCGGCCCCAGCCAGTGCAGTACGACCGGACGGGCACTCTGCCGCAGCAGTCTTCCGTACACCTCCAGGTAGTCCTCCGGGCCGCGGGCCGCGGCGGCCAGCGCCCGCGATGTCATCAGGACCGCCCCCGCCCCGCACGCCTCGATGTGCTCCAGCTGTTCCTCGTAGGCGGCGGTGATGGCCGCCAGGGAGTGCGCCCCACCCGCGGTGAGCTGGTCGGTACCCGCACCACAGACGATCCGGCCGCCCACCGCCCCCGCCTCGGCCGCGGAGCGGCGGATCAGCTCCGCGGCCACCGGCCAGTCCAGGCCCATCCCGCGCTGCGCGGTGTCCATGGCCTCCGCGACCCCGAGCCCCTGCGCCCACAGCCGGCGCCGGAACGCCAGCGTGGTCTCCCAGTCGACCACCGGGTCGCCTCCGGCAGCAGCCGTGAGCGGGTCGGCCACCACATGGGCCGCCGCGTAGAACCGGCGGCTTCGGGCCGGGCCGCAGACCAGCGGCCCGAGCGGGTCCGTGTTCGGCCGGTACAGACGGTGTCCGCCGTCCGCCGAGGGAAGCCGGACGGCGGTCACAGGGTCACCTCCGGTACCGGCAGCCGCCGGCCCTCCGCGGCGGAGCGCAGCCCGAGCTCGGCGAGCTGCACCCCCCGCGCACCGGCGAGCAGGTCCCACTGCCAGGGCTCGTCCCGTACGACATGGCGCAGGAACAGCTCCCACTGGGCCTTGAAACCGTTGTCCGCAGGCGCGTTGTCGGGGACCTCCTGCCACTGGGCGCGGAAGTCCTCGGTCCGCGCCAGGTCCGGATTCCACACCGGCTTGGGCGTCGCCGCCCGGTGCTGGATCCGGCATCCGCGCAGACCCGCGACCGCCGACCCCTGTGTGCCGTCGACCTGGAACTCCACGAGCTCGTCACGGTTGACCCGGACCGCCCAGGAGGAGTTGATCTGGGCGACCGCCCCGCCCTCCAGCTCGAAGATCCCGTACGCCGCGTCGTCCGCCGTGGCCTCGTACGGCTTGCCCTCCTCGTCCCAGCGGCGGCCGATGTGCGTACGGGTAAGGGCCTGCACGGTCCGGACCCGGCCGAAGAGCTCGTGCATCAGGTATTCCCAGTGCGGGAACATGTCGGCGACGATGCCGCCGCCGTCCTGCGCGCGGTAGTTCCAGGAGGGGCGCTGGGCGGGTTGCCAGTCGCCTTCGAACACCCAGTAGCCGAACTCCCCGCGCACCGACAGGATCTCGCCGAAGAACCCGCCGTCGATCAGCCGCTTCAGCTTCAGCAGGCCCGGGAGGAACAGCTTGTCCTGGACCACGCCGTGCTTGACCCCGGCCGTCGTGGCCAGCCGGGCCAGCTCCATCGAGGACTCGAAGCTGAGGGCGGTCGGCTTCTCGCAGTACACGTGCTTGCCGGCCGCGACGGCCTGCCGGACCGCCGCCTCCCGGGCACCGGTCACCTGCGCGTCGAAGTAGACCTCCACCTCGGGATCGGCCAGCACGGCCGCGAGGTCGGTACTGAAGTGCTCCAGGCCGTGCCGGTCGGCGATGGCCCGCAGGGCGGTCTCCCGGCGCCCGACCAGCACGGGCTCCGGCCACAGCACTGTGCCGTCGCCCAGGTCCAGCCCGCCCTGCTCGCGCAGGGCGAGCAGGGAGCGGACGAGGTGTTGGCGGTATCCCATCCGCCCGGTGACTCCGTTCACGGCGATCTTGATCGTCCTGCGGTCGGTCCTGATGTCCACGGGGTTCCCCTCCTTCGTGACGTGCGTCGTGCGTGCGGTGCGGTGCGAGCAGAAGTGGAAAGCCGATAGAAAGCGCTTTCTCTCGCATCAGGTTAGGGCTGCGCATCGCTCCTTTACAACACTCGTTCGAGTGATAGAAAGCGCTTGCTGCATCGGGCAGTATGGAGGTCCAGACACCGGATGAGACGATGGCTCCGCCCGACAAGGCGGGGCCACAGGACAGGATCAGAGGGAGGGGTACGAGATGGCGGTGACTCTCGCGGAGGTCGCGGCGCACGCGGGTGTATCGCCCGCCACGGTCTCGCGCGTACTGAACGGCGGATATCCCGTGGCCGGGGGCACCCGGACCCGCGTGGAGCAGGCCGTCGAGGATCTCGGCTACATCGCCAACGGCCCCGCCCGGGCGCTCGCGGCCGCCACCTCCGACCTCGTCGGAGTCCTCGTCCACGATGTCGCGGACAGCTTCTTCGGCATCCTGGCGGGATCCCTGCAGAGCGCCCTGGCACCCACCGGCCGGGAGGCCGACAGGCGGCTGGCCGTCGTCTGCAACACCCAAGGCGTCCCCGAGACCGAACTCGCCTACCTCACCCTGCTGGAGGGGCAGCGGGCCGGTGGGGTCGTCCTCACCGGCGGCGCCGTCGAGGACCGGGAGCACACCGCCGCGCTCGCCGCCCGCGTCGCCCGGATGGCGGCCACCGGCGTCCCGGTGGTGCTGTGCGGACGCCCGCCGCTGCCGGTACCCGCCGGGCTGCCCGTGGCCACCGTCATGTTCGACGACCACGGTGGTGCCTTCCGGCTCGCCGAACACCTGCTGACCCTCGGTCACCGGCGCATCGCCTACGTCGCGGGCCCGCCCGGACTGAGCACCACACGCGAGCGGCGCGCCGGACACCTCGCCGCCCTGCACCAGCACGCCCCCGACCTGCCCGACGCCTGCGCGCCCCTCATCGTCGACGCCGGATTCGAGCGCTCCGCCGGCTACGACGCCGCCCGCGAACTACTGCGCCGGGGCGAACCGTTCACCGCCGTCGCCACGGCCAACGACACCGTCGCCACCGGTGTCGTCGCGGCCCTGCGCGAGGCGGGCATGAGAATCCCCGAGGACGTCTCCGTCGCCGGCTTCGACGACCTGCCGTTCTGCGTGGACACCGCCCCCGCGCTCACCACCGTCCGGCTGCCGCTGCGCGAGGCGGGCATCCTCGCCGCCCAGCTCGTCACCGGACGCCGCCCGCTCCCACCCGGCGGCATCACGACCCTGCCCGCCGAGCTGATGGTCCGGGAATCCACCGCACCGCCCCCGGCCGAAGGGAGCCGGCCGTGAGGTACGCCTTCTCCACGCTCGGCCTCTGCGGCACACCGCTCGACAGGAGCGCAGCCCTGGCCTCGGCCCAGGGATACGAGGGCCTCGAACTGCGCGCCCACCCCGAGGAGCCGCTGCACCCCGGCAGTTCGGCCGGCGACCGGGCCGCGGGCCTGCGGACCCTCACCGCTGCCGGGGTCACCGTCCTGGGGGTCGCCGGCTATGCCAAGGTGGCCGCGCCCGGAGAGGACGGCCCGATCCTCGCCGAACTGCGGTCCCTGGTCCGCCTCGCCGCCGATCTGGAAGCCCCCTACGCAAGGGTCTTCCCGGGCGGCGGGGACCAGCCCGAGGCGGAGGCCGACGCCCACGCCGTGCGCCGGCTGCAGGCCGCGGCTCCGTTCGCCGAGCGGCACGGCGTGCGGATCCTGCTGGAGACCCACGACTCCCACCGCACGGGCGCCGCCGCCGCCCGGGTGCTCGACCGGGTCGCGCAGCCCGGCGCGGGCGCGCTGTGGGACGTACTCCACACCTGGCTGGGCGGCGAGCCGCCTGCGGAGTCCCACCGCAGTCTGGCCGGGCACCTGGGCTACGTACAGGTGAAGGACGTGGTATCGGCCGAGGAGCTCACCCCGCTCGGGCTCGGTGCCGGAGTGCTGCCGCTCGCCGAGGCGGTGGCCTGCGTACCGGCCGAAGGCTGGCTCTGCTGGGAGTACGAGAGACGCTGGTACCCCGGCGCCGCCGAGCTCGCGGGACAGCTCGCGCAGGGCCGGGAGTACCTCCAGCGGCTGGTGGCCCACGGCTGTCAGGCGGAATAGCCCAGGCGGGCGGGGTCGACGCCGTAACGGAAGCCGAGGCCCCGGGCGTACCGCTCCAGCTCCTCCACGGCCGTCGCCGCCAGCCGGTCCAGCTCTCCGCCCAGGGAACCGGCCACATGCGGGGTGAGCAGTACGTTCGGCAAATTGAACAGGGGAGAAGAAGCCGGCAGGACCTCGGGCTCGGTGTGGTCGAGGACGGCGTGCAGGCGACCCGCGACCAGCTCCTCCGTCAGCGCCGCGGTGTCTACGAGCGAGCCCCGCGCGGTATTGACGAGCGTGGCGCCGTCCGGCATCAGCGCCAGCCGGGACGCGTCCAGGAGATGGCGGGTCTGCGGCAGGGCGGGAGCGTGCAGGCTCACCACATCGCTGCGCCGCAGCAGTGCGTCGAGCGTGCAGGTCTCACCGCCGAGGGCCGCGACCTCGGCCGGGTCGGCGTACGGATCGTGCACGAGTACCCGCAAGTCGAAGGGCCGCAGGAGTTCCAGGACGCGTCGGCCGATCAGGGAGGCGCCGATGAGGCCGACCGTACGGCGGTAGTTGCCGACGCCCGGGTAGCGGCGCAGCAGATCGATCGGGCCCCGGGCGGCGCGGTAGGCGTGCGCCGATTCCAGGACCCGCTTGTTGGCGAACAGGATCGCGGCCAGGGTGTACTCGGCTACCGGCACCGCATTGGCGGCGGCGGCGCTGGAGACGAGCAGCCCGCGTTCCCAGCAGGCCTCGGTCACATGGTGCTTGACGCTTCCGGCGGCATGGACGACGGCCCGCAGCCGCGGCATCCGCTCCAGCGCCTCCGCGTCGAGGGTCGGACAGCCCCAGCCGGTGAAGAGCACCTCGGCCTCGGCGAGACGGTGGCGCAGCCCTGGGTCCGCCACGGCGAAGTCCGTGAGGAGCAGCTCGGGATCCACATCGGCGACGCGGACGAGCTCGGGCAGGACGCGGCGGCTGAGCACCGCGGCCCGGGTACCGGGGCTCATGGCGAGCACCGTGGCGGGGCGGTGCGGGGAGAGCGAAGGGTGGGTCACTTGACGGCTCCTGCGCTGAGACCCGAGCGCCAGAAGCGCTGGAGGCCGAGGAAGGCCAGCACGAGCGGGACGACGGCGACGAGCGAACCGGTGATCACCAGGGGATAGAGCTCGGGCTGCTGGTAGACGCTGCGGTTCCACATGAACAGCCCCAGGCTCACGGGGTAGAGCCGTTCGTCGTTCAGCATGGTCAGCGCGCCGTAGAAGTTGTTCCAGATCGCAGTGAAGGTGAACAGGAAGATGGTCACAAAGCCCGGCCACAGCATCGGGAACGACACGTGTGTGAAGACCCGTAGTTCGCCCGCGCCGTCGACGCGGGCGGCGGCCAGTACCTCCTCGGGGACGTAACCCTCGGCGAAGACGCGGGCCAGGTAGACCCCGAAGGGGTTGACGAGAGCGGGTACCAGGTAGGCCCAGTAGGTGTTCACGGCGCCGGCGGCCGAGGCCATCAGATAGAGCGGCAGCTGGAGGACGGTGGCGGGGACGAGTACGCCGGCGAGGACGACACCGAAGAGCTTCTCCTTGTGCCGGAACTCGTACGCGTGGAAGGCGTATCCGCAGGCCACGCTGATCAGGGCGGAGAGGGTGGAGCCGACGACGGTGTAGAGGAGGCTGTTGCCGAGCCAGCGGCCGAAGATGCCGTCGTTGTACGTGAACACCTCGCCGAGGTTGGTGAGGAGGTTGAACTCGCCCGGGGCGTAGGGGTCGGTGGCGAAGAGGTCCCGGCGGTTCTTGGTCGCGGCGAGCACCAGCCAGGCGAGGGGCATCAGGGTGTAGGCGGCGACGAGGAGCAGCGCGGCATTGACGGCGGTCCGGGAGAGCAGGCCACGATTGCGGGCGGGGCGCGTGATGCCGGTGTTCCTGCTGGGACCGGTGGTGCGGTCGGGGGCCAGGGCGGTGGTCATGCGGACCTCCATCGGTTGCCAAGCTTCGTGACGACGTAGGAGGCGGCGCCCGCCACGAGGGCGAGCAGCAGCGCGCCGGCGGCGGCCAGCCCGTAGTCGTGGCCCTTGAACGCGGCGCTGAAGATGTACATGGTCGGCGACCACGATTCGCCCATCTCGGTGGCACGGAGCTGGAGCAACTGCGGGGCGTCGAAGAGCTGGACGGCGCCGACGCAGGTGAACAGCACGGTCAGGACGAGAGTCGGACGGATGCTGGGCACCTTGACCTGGAAGGCGGTGCGGATGGCTCCGGCGCCGTCCATGGTGGCGGCCTCGAGGGTTTCGCGGGGGATGGCCTGGAGGCCGGCGAAGAAGATGATCATGTTGTAGCCCATCCACTGCCAGGCCGAGATGTTGACCACGGACAGCAGGGCCTCGTCGCGGCCGAAGAAGTTCCAGGAGAGGCCGAAGGTGTCGAGGGCGTCGAGGACGGGACTGAGGCCGGGTGTGTAGAGGTAGAGCCAGATCATCGCCGCGATGAGGCCGGGCACGGCGTGCGGCAGGTAGAAGGCGATCTGGAAGAACCGCTTGGCGCGGGCCAGCGCGGAGTCGAGGAGCAGGGCGAGGAGCAGGGCGCCGCCGACCATCACGGGGATGTAGAGGAGGCAGTAGACGGCGACGTTGCGGAAAGAGGTGAGGAAGAGGGGATCGGCGAGGGCCTTCGTGTAGTTCCCGAGACCGCTGAAGACCCGCTGGGTGCCGCCGAAACCGAGGCCGGACTGCGCGTCGTGGAAGAGGCTCAGCCAGGCGGCGTAGCCGATGGGGGCGATGGTGACGAGGGCGAAGAGGAGGAAGAAGGGGGCGGTGAAGAGGAGGACGGCCCACCTGGTCCCGGTGCGGGTGGTGGTGCGGGTGGTGTGTGGGTTGCGGGTGGTGCCCGTGGCGCGGGCGGTGCGGAGGGCGGGAGCGGCGTTGGGCTCGGCCGCGGTACGGATGCCCGCGCCGGTGGGGCCGGCGGCGGCCGGACCCGGTTGGGCGCCGCCGGCCCGGACCGCACCGGTGCCCTCGGCGTTCCACGCGGGGGCCGGGCCGCCCCCGGCATCCCGTTGGGCCGCCGGGATACCCGGGCCGGCCGGGGTGGCCGGAGCGTCGGGGCCTCCTGGGGTTGCCGCAGCGTCGGGGCCGGCCGGGGTGGTCGGAGTGTCCGGGCCTCCCGGGGCTGCCGGAGTATCCGGGCCTCCCGGGGTGGTCGAAGCGACCGGACCGGCCGGGGTCGTCGGAGTGTCCGCGCCTCCCGGGGTCGTCGAAGCGGCGGGGCCACCCGGGGTGGTCGGAGCGTCCGGGCCGGCCGGAGCGTCCGGGCCGGCCGGGGTGTTGCGGCCGGCCGGGGTCGAGGGGGTGCGGGCGGGCATCAGTCGGCCAGGCCCAGGCCGCGGTCCTTGATGGCCTTCTCCGCGGCCGCCTGCCCCTCGGAGAGGGCCTTCACCAGGTCCGGGCCGGCCGCGTTCTGCGCCGAGTTGACCTGGAGGTGCGTCGGCCCCCACGTCCAGCCGGGCACGATCGTCGCCGCCGCCTCGCCCGCCAGGGCGTACGGGTTCTGCCCGTCGAAGTACGAGGCGTCGAACAGCTTCGCCGCCTCCGCCCGCATCTCGGGGTTGGCCGGCAGGGCGCTGCTGGGGGCCTTGAGCGAGCTGAGCCGGGCCTGGATCGCGTCCGGCTCGGTGGTCACCCACCTGATGAACTCCGCCGCCGCCCTGGTCTGCTTGCTCCCCTTCGGCACGATGTACGAGGTGCCGCCGTACATCCCGGTCGCCGGCTTGCCGTCCCACGTCGGCAGCGGGGCGATGCCCCACTTGCCCTTCAGGTCCGGGTAGTTCGCCAGGAAGGTCCCCGCCGTCCAGGCGGCGCCGACGACCGTCGCGACCTGCCCGGAGGATCGTTCCTTCGCCTCACCCTCGCCCCACAGCGGGGTCTTCGAGGCGACCCCCGACGCCATCAGTCCGTTCCAGAACTCCGCGACCTTCTTCGAGGCGGGATCGTTGATCGCCACCTTCCACTTGTCACCCTCGGTCCCGTACCACTTCGCGCCCGCCTGCCACGACAGTCCGGCCAGTACCGCCGGATCGCCACCACCGAAGTTGGTGATCCGCACCGACGGATCGGCCTTGTTGATCTTCTCCGCGGCCGCCTTGTACTCCTCCCACGTCTTCGGCACGGCCACCCCGTGCTTTTCGAAGATGTCCTTCCGGTAGAAGAGTTCGAGCGGGGTCACGTCGAACGGCACCGCCCACGTCTTGCCGCCCAGCTTCACCAGCGACTGAACCGCCTCCGGGAACTTCTCCGCTACGAGTTTCCCGGAGGTCGCGCTGAGGTCCTCCAGGTTGCCGCCGCTCGCGAACTCGGGGAGCGCCGAGTAGTCCATCGTCGCGATGTCGGGCGCGTTGCCGCCCTTGACCGCGTTCGCCAGCTTGGCCGCCCCGTCCGGGCCGCCGGGGATCGCCGAGAACTTCACCTGGATGTTCGGGTGCGTCTTGTTGAACGCGTCGGCCGTCTGCTGCGCGCCCGCCGAGGAGGACCAGTAGGTGACGGTGACCGGCTGGTCCGCGGAGCCGGGCGCACCGGCCGAAGCCTGGGCGCCCGTCGCCCCGTCACCGCCGCCGCAGGCGGTGGCGAGCAGCGCCAGGGAGGCGACCGAGGCGGTCAGGGCGAGGCGGGGCAGGCGGACCGTACGAGCGGGACGACCAGGACGACCAGGACGAGCAGGACGTGACGGCCAGGACAGGAGAGAAAGCCGGGACGGGCGGAGGGGGCGACGGAAGCTGCGCGACATGATTCGGCTCCTACGGACACGACCGCTGACGGCGGCGGATGGGAGAACGCGGCCCATCTTTTGCGCGAACACGCACACCGTCAAGAGCGAATGCGCAACTCGATCGAAACAATCAATTGCCGCGCCCCTCCCGTCCGTTATGCGCGGATCGTCAGTCGCGGCAGCAGCTCCAGGTGCTGCCGCGGCGCCTCCGGCCCGCCGCCCGGACCTGTGGCCAGCCGGTCCAGCAGCAGCCCCGCCGCCCGCGCTCCCACCTCCCGCTTGGCGGGCGCCACCGCCGACAGCGGTACGTCGGCCAGCCCGGCCACCTCGTCGTCGTACGTGATCACGGCCAGGTCCTCCGGCACCCGCACCCCCCGCGCCTGAAGCCGCGGGATCAGCATGATCGCGTCGGTGTCGCTGTGGATCAGAGCGGCGGTCACACCGCCCGTGGTCACCGCCCCGCACAGGTAGTCCAGGGCCCGGGCGAACCGGTCGGCCACCGTCAGCGGATCCGCCCCGGCCGGCGGCCACGGGGGCGCGGGCTCCAGCCCCAGCGCGGCGACGGCCGCCTCGTACCCGGCCCGCAGCCGCGCCGTGGTCGGGGTCTCCTGGCAGGCCAGCGCGATCCGGCGGTGCCCGAGCGCCACCAGGTGCTGCACCGCCCGGGCCGCCCCGTGCGCGTGGTCCGACACCACCCGGTCCAGCGCGGCCGCCGGGTGCCCGGGCGGGGCCGACCGCTCCACCAGCACCGTCGGCACCGCCAGCTCCGCCGTCCACGCCCCCTCTCCCGGCCCCGCCGAGCCGGTGTCCCAGTTCGGCGTCAGCAGCAGCCCGTCCGCGCCGGTCGACAGCAGCCGGTCCGCCTGGGTCCGGTCCTCGCCGGGCAGGTACCGGGTCAGCCCCACGGTCAGGCGCGCCCCCCGCGCCTCCACCACCTCGCGGGCCCCCCGTACGACATCGGCGTAGTAGTACTCGGTGGTCGGCACGACCATCCCGATCACCAGCCCCGGCCGCACCGGAGCGGCCGTCGGCTCCCGCAAGGCCGAGGCGCCCTCGGATGCGCCGGAGGGCGGGGCCGGCCGGTGCTCGACCCGGCTGATCACCCCGTGCATCCGCTGGATCTCGCCCCGGGCCGCCATGGCCTCGATGTCGCGCCGCAGGGTCACGGGGGAGATGCCGAGCTCCCGGGCCAGGTCCGCGACGCGCACGCTGCCCCGTGCCCGGACGAGCGCGAGCACCTGCGCCTGGCGCTGGTCCACATGTGGTCTCAAGGTGTTCCCCCTGCGGTCTTCCCGCGGTCTGCCCGTCGGTATCCGTGGTGTGCACCGCCATCATAGTGAAGTGAAACGATCGAATCGATCGCTTTCGTTCAACTGGTCATTGACGGCATGGACGGGGCGTTCATATATTCGGCGGCGTCCCGCACCTCGCCACAGCATCTCGACCTCTCTCGGGAGTCAGCGCATGCTCACGTACGACCAGGACGGATTCCGGCGCGCGGCCCGCCCCCACCGCATCGTCTCGGGCTCCCTGCACTACTTCCGGGTCCATCCCGACCTGTGGGAGGACCGGCTCACCCGGCTGCGCGCCCTGGGCGCCAACACCGTGGACACGTACGTTCCCTGGAACTTCCACGAGACCGCCCCCGGCAAGGCCGACTTCACCGGCTGGCGGGACTTCGGCCGCTTCCTGCGCATCGCCCAGGACCTCGGACTCGACGCGATCGTCCGCCCGGGCCCGTACATCTGCGCCGAATGGGACTTCGGCGGCCTGCCCGCCCGCCTCCTCGCCGTCGACGGGCTGCACCTGCGCTGCTCTGACCCCCGCTTCCAGGCCGAGGTCGACGGCTGGTTCGACCTCGTCGTCCCGGAACTGCTGCCGCACCTCACGAGCCGGGGCGGCCCCGTCGTCGCGGTACAGATCGAGAACGAGTACGGCTCGTACGGGAACGACACCCGCTACCGCGCCCACGTGGAGCGGGCGCTCACCGAGCGCGGCGTGGACTGCCTGCTGTTCACCGCCGACGGCCCCGAGGACGCCATGCTCCAGGGCGGCACGGTGCCCGGCCGGCTCGCCACCGCCACCTTCGGCGCCAAGCCCGCCGAACGCCTCGCCCTCCTGCGCCGCTACCAGAGCACCGGGCCGCTCACCGCGATGGAGTTCTGGATCGGCTGGTTCGACCACTGGGGCGAGGACCACCACGTCCGCTCGGTCGAGGACGCCGCCGCGTCACTGGACGAGCTCCTCGCCACCGGCGCCTCCGTCAACCTCTACATGGCCCACGGCGGCACCAACTTCGGCTTCTGGGCCGGCGCCAACCACACCGGATCGCGCCCCACAGACCCCGGCTACCAGCCCACCGTCACCAGCTACGACTACGACGCCCCCATCGGCGAGGCCGGTGAACTCACCCCCAAGTTCCACGCCTTCCGCGAGGTCATCGCCAAATACGCACCCGTGCCGGACGGCCCGCTCCCCGCGCCACGGCCGCGCATGGCACCCGCCGTCGCCACCCCCGCCGGCCGCGCCCCGCTCCTCGCGCACCTCGACGCGCTCGGCGGCGCACCCGTACTGCGCCCCGCACCCGAGCCGATGGAGAAGCTCGGCCAGAACCACGGCCTGATCCACTACCGGACCACCGTCACAGGCCCCCGCCCCGCCATGCCCCTGCGGATCGACGGGCTCGGGGACCGCGCGTACGTCTTCGCCGACGGAGCCCTCCTCGGCATCCTCGACCGCAACGCCCCGGACGAGGGCCTCGACCTGCCCGTCGGTGAGGGCGGAGTGGTCCTCGACGTACTGGTCAGCGCGCAGGGCCGGGTCAACTACGGCCCGCTGCTCGACGACCGCAAGGGCATCTGGCGCGGGGTCCGGCACGGCCACCAGCAGCTGTTCGAGTGGGAGATCAGGCCGCTGCCGCTCGGCGATCTCAGCGCCCTGAAATGGTCGCGGACAGCCCCGCGGAACGGACACGAGGGCGAGGGCCAAGGCGGGCACGAGGCCTGGCACGAGGGCGGGCACGAGGCCTGGCACGAGGGCGGGCACGAGGGCGAGAACGAGGGACGACCCGTCTTCCACCGCTTCACCCACCCCGTCGGCGACGCGCCCGCCGACGGATTCATCGACGTGTCCGGCTGGGGAACCGGTCTGCTGTGGCTGAACGGTTTCCTCCTCGGCCACTACGACACCCCGCGCGGCCCGCAGCGCACCCTCTACGCCCCCGCCCCCCTCTGGCGGACCGGCGACAACGAGATCGTCGTCCTCGAACTGGAACGCCCCGGCACCGAGCTGCCGCTGCGCGACCAGCCCGACCTCGGCCGCCCCACGGTGGTCACCCTCCAGTGAGAGAAGATCTCCACGTGAAGCGCACCAGTGCCCGCCTCGCCGACGGACGCGAGATCCTCTACTACGACACCGACGAGAGCGCGGCCCGCTCCTTCCCGGACACCCGCCCCCTCGACGCCGCCGCACTCGCCACCACCTCCGAGGTGCGCCGCGACCCACTGCTCGGCGACGCGGTGGTCATCGCCTCCCACCGCCAGGGCCGGACCCACCTCCCGCCCGCCGACGCCTGTCCGCTGTGCCCCTCCACCGAGGGCCGCGCGAGCGAGATCCCGGCCCCGGACTACGAGGTGGCCGTCTTCGAGAACCGGTTCCCCTCCCTCGCGGGCGACACCGGCCGGTGCGAGGTCATCTGCTTCACCCCGGACCACGAGACCTCCTTCGCCGGACTCGACGAGGAGCGGGCCGCGCTGGTGCTGGCGGCCTGGACCGACCGCACCGGGGAACTCTCCGCCCGCGCAGGGGTGCGCCAGGTCTACTGCTTCGAGAACCGGGGCATCGAGATCGGGGTCACCCTCGCCCATCCGCACGGCCAGATCTACGCCTTCCCCTTCGTCACCCCGCGCACCACCCGCATGCTCGCCACCGTCGCCGCCCACCGGGCCCGCACCGGCGGGGAGAACCTCTTCGAGCGGGTCCTGGCCGACGAGCGGGCCGACGGCTCCCGGGTGGTCCTCGAAGGGGAACACTGGACCGCCTTCGTGCCGTACGCCGCGCGCTGGCCGTACGAGGTCCACCTCCACCCGCACCGCCGGGTTCCCGACCTGCCCGCCCTGGACGAAGCGGCCCGCGCCGAGTTCCCCCGGGTCTACCTGGAGCTGCTGCGCCGCTTCGACCGGCTGTTCGGGAGCTCCGGTCCGACCCCGTACATCTCCGCCTGGCACCAGGCCCCGACGGGGGAGGGGCGGGAGGACTTCGCGCTCCACCTGGAGCTGTTCACCGTCCGCCGCACCGCCGACAAGCTGAAGTACCTCGCGGGAACCGAGTCCGGGATGGAGGCCTACATGAACGACGTGCGGCCGGAGGACGCGGCGGCCCGCCTGCGGGAGGTGGCGAGCCCGTGAGCCGGATGGTCGCGCAGCAGTTCCGGGAGCTGTACGGGTATCCGCCCGAGGGGGTCTGGGCGGCCCCGGGCCGCGTCAACCTGATCGGCGAACACACCGACTACAACGACGGCTTCGCCCTGCCCTTCGCGCTGCCGCAGCGCACCGAGGTGGCGGTGGCCCGGCGCACTGACGGGACCCTCAGGCTCCACTCCGCCGACGTCCCCTCGGGCACGATCACCCTCGCCCTCTCCGACCTGGACCCGGCCCACCCGCCGCAGAGCTGGGCCGCCTACCCGGCCGGGGTGGTCTGGGCACTCCTGGACGCCGGGCTCGCGACCGGCGGGGCGGACCTGCACGTACGGTCCGACGTGCCGACCGGAGCCGGGCTGTCCTCCTCCGCCGCGCTGGAGGTGGCCACCACCCTGGCCCTGGCCGAGCTCCACGAACTCCCGCTCACCCGCACCGAGGTGGCCGCACTCGCCCGGCGGGCCGAGAACGCGTACGTCGGAGTGCCCTGCGGAGTCATGGACCAGATGGCCTCGGCCTGCGCCACCGACGGCCACGCCCTGCGCCTGGACACCCGCAGCCTCGAACAGCGGCACATCCCCTTCGACTGCGCGGCGGCGGGCCTGCGCCTCCTGGTCATCGACACCCGCGTCCAGCACGACCTGGCCGACGGCGCCTACGCCGAGCGCCGCGCCTCCTGCCACCGGGCGGCCGCCGAGCTCGGGTTGCCGGCCCTCCGCGACCTCGCGTACCAGGAGCTGGAGGGGGCGCTGGACCGCCTCGCCGACCCCGTCGCGCGCCGGCGCGTCCGGCACGTCGTCACCGAGGACCAACGCGTCCTGCGGGTGGAGGAGTTGCTGCGGGCCGGGCGGCTGCGCGAGACGGGCCCGCTGCTCACCGAGGGGCACGCCTCGTTGCGCGACGACTACGAGGTGTCCTGCCCGGAGCTCGACCTGGCCGTGGCCACCGCGAACGCGGCGGGCGCGTACGGGGCCCGGATGACCGGCGGCGGCTTCGGCGGCTCGGCCCTGGCCCTGGTCGACGCGGACGCGGAGCCCTCGGTGGCCCGGGCGGTGACGGAGGCCTTCGCGCGCGCGGGGTTCAAGGCGCCGCGCATCACCCCGGCGGCGCCGTCGGCGGGCGCGAGCCGCCTGCTGTAGCCCGGGGAAGCGGGGCCGGCCCGGCCGGCCCCGGGCAGCCGGCGGCCGGGCCCTCCCGGCCGCCCGGCTCCGGCGCGTCGCCCCTGCCCGGGCTCCGAGCCCGCCCTGCGGTGCGCGACGCGCGCCCGTCCGGCGCGTCGCCCCGCGGTGCGGGACGCGCGTCCTCAGCATCCGGCCGTACAGAACACGCAGCCTTCCCACAACGGCAGCGCGTCCAGCACCCGGTGGCGCACGCAGGAGGCCACGGCGGCCTCTTCCGGGCCGGGCATGACCTTCCAGCCGGGGCGCTCGGCGGTCGCCGGGTCGAACTCCTCGACCATCGCCCGGTACTCCCGCAGGTACCCCTCGGCGCGGGCGGGCTCGTAGGTCAGTTCCTCCCACCGGTGCCGGGTCAGGGCGAGGTCGAGGACGCGCAGCAGGAACTCCTTCGCGGCCGCTCGCTCCCCGGGCTCGGCACCCCAGTCGAGCTCGGCGAGGCGGAAGCCGACGGCGCCCCGGCCCATGACGGCCTGGTCCTGGAGCGTCAGGAGGGCGGCGAAGCGGAAGTGCCACGGCTCGCGGGCAAGTGAGGACACGGCCAGGACCAGCACGTCGACGAAGACCGCCGTGGCGTTGTTGTTGAGGTCCAGGCAGCGGCCGTTGCCGCCGTGGAAGAAGTTCGACACGGGGTCAGCCTGCCGTAGGCCACCGCCGCCGTCACCATCGCCCCGGCCACCGGCGCCGACATCCGCGAAGGCCCCCGCGAAGGCCCCCGCGAAGGCCCCCGCGAAGGCCCCCGCGAAGGCCCCCGCGAAGGCCCCCGACCTGGGTGCCTGTTCGGTGCAGGAGGCCCGGGCCGTCGCCAAGCGCCTCGCCGGCCCCCTCCGACGCGGCTGACCGGCAGGGGGGATCCCGGGCCGCCCGGCACCTCCACGAGCCCTGCGCCTGGGGTAACTTCCTGTTGATCACGCAGTCGCGAGAGTGGAGGAGCGAACCCATGCGCTATGTCCCCCTGGGCAGTTCAGGTCTGCGGGTGTCCGCGGTCGGCCTCGGCTGCAACAACTTCGGCGGCCGCCTCGACGCCCGGGCCACCCGCGCCGTCGTCGACGCCGCCCTCGACGCGGGCATCACCCTCCTCGACACCGCCGACATCTACGGCGGCCGGGGCGGCTCCGAGACCCACCTCGGCCAGGCCCTCAAGGGCCGCCGCGACCAGGTCGTCCTCGCGACCAAGTTCGGCTACGACGGCGTGGACATGGAGTACGGGCCCGCCGCGGGGTCACGCGGCGGCCGCGCCTACATCCGACGCGCCGTCGAGGAGTCCCTGCGCCGCCTGGAGACCGATCACATCGACCTCTACCAGCTGCACAGCCCCGACCCGGACGTCCCCATCGCCGAAACCCTCGCCGCGCTCACCGAGCTCGTCACCGAGGGCAAGGTCCGCTACATCGGGCACTCCAACCTCAGCGGCTGGCAGCTCGCCGAGGCCGCCCACGTCGCCCGGGAGACCGGCGCGGCCCCCTTCGTATCGGCGCAGAACGAGTGGTCGCTGCTCCAGCGGTCCGTCGAACGGGACCTCGTACCCGCCGCCCTGCACTACGGCGTCGGCGTGCTCCCGTACTTCCCCCTGGCCAACGGCCTGCTCACCGGGAAGATCCGCCGGGGCGCGCCCGTCCCGGCCGGCTCCCGGCTGGAGGGCCGCGACGCCTACCTGACCGACGAACGCCTGGACACCGTCGAGGCCCTGGCCGCGATCGCGGAGAAGTACGACCGCACCGTCCTGGAGCTCGCCATCGGCTGGCTCTCCGCCCAGCCCGGCTGCGCCTCCGTCATCGCCGGCGCCACCTCCCCCGAGCAGGTACGGGCGAACGCCGCCGTCGCCGACCGCCCGCTGGAAGCCGCGCTGCTCGCGGAGATCGACGCCATCGACGGCATCGGCGCGGGGGAGCGGTGAACCCCGGGCCCGTCCTGCGCTGCGCCGTCCTGGACGACTACCAGGGGGTGGCGACCACCGTCGCGGACTGGTCCTCCGTCGGCGACCGGGTGGAGGTCGTCACCCACACCGACCACCTCTGCGACGAGGACCTGCTCGCCGCCCGCCTGGCGGAGTTCGACATCGTCGTCACCCTGCGCGAGCGCGTGGGCTTCCCGGCCTCACTGCTGGACCGGCTGCCCCGCCTCAAGCTGCTCGTCGCCAGCGGCATGCGCAACACGGTCATCGACTACGCCGCCGCCGAGCGCAACGGGGTGACGGTGTGCGGCACCGCCAGCTCCTCCGCCCCGGCCGTCGAGATCACCTGGGCCCTGCTGCTGGGCCTGGCGCGGGGCATCGTCCCCGAGAACACCGCCCTGCGCGCCGGGGGCCCTTGGCAGCACACCCTCGGCGCCGACCTCCAAGGACGGCGGCTCGGACTGCTGGGTCTCGGCAAGATCGGCGGCCGGGTGGCGCAGGTCGCTCTGGCCTTCGGCATGGAGGTGACGGCCTGGAGCCAGAACCTCACCAAGGAGCGGGCCGAAGCGGCAGGCGTGTCCCTCGCCGCGTCCAAGGAGGAACTCCTGGCGGACAGCGACTTCGTCTCCGTCCACCTCGTCCTCGGCGAGCGCACCCGCGGGCTGATCGGGGCCGCGGAACTGGCGCTGATGCGCCCGACCGCGTATCTGGTCAACACCTCCCGGGCGGCCATCGTCGACCAGGACGCGCTGATCGAGGCCCTGCAGGGCGGGCGCATCGCGGGCGCCGGACTCGACGTCTTCGACATCGAGCCGCTGCCCGCCGGACACCCCGTGCGCACGGCGCCGAACCTGCTCGCCACACCGCATCTGGGCTATGTCACGCGGGACAACTACGCCACCTACTACGGCGAAGCCGTCGAGGACATCCGCGCGTTCCTCGACGGCGCGCCCGTCCGCGTCCTCCCGTAGGAGGACGGGGTCCGGTTCAGGCGGGTGCGCCGGTCAGGACCTCCACCTGACCGGTGTCCAGCGAGTAGTAGCCGCCGACGACGGCCAGGGAGCCCTTCTTGACGAGGGGCGCCAGGTCGGCGTTGCCGCGCAGGCCGTCCGCGGTGATCGTGATCTGGTTCCGGATCATGGTGTCGACGGCATCGGCGCCGGGGTCCTCGACGGTCGCTTCAGCACGAACAGGTCGCCGACCCCGGTGTCGAAGACCAGCTCCGGCGGCACTCGGGAGTCGATGCAACCCAGGACCACGCCGAAGGGCTCCTGCCCCTGGGCCACGAGCTCGCGGCGGTCCGGATCCCTGTTGGGATGCTCCAGGTCACCGCTGACCCAGCGCCTGTTGCCGTGCATCAGCCGCGTGAACGCCGACTTCGGCGTGGCCGGGGACGGTTCCGGCGCCGCCGTGTTCACCTTCGCGGTGGTCGCCGGGGAACAGCCCGCCAGCCCGCCAGCGTGACCGCGGTGATCGCGCGGCCGCCGGTGAGCGCGGCCCGACGGGGTGCGAGTCCTGCCCTGTCCATGGTTGGTGCTCCGCGCAGTCGCCCGTACGTCCTGACGACGGCGATTGTCCGGGCTCGCCGGGCCGGAGCGGCGGCAGGCACGAGCGCGCACGCCCCCCGACGCCCCTGACGGCCCACCGCGGACGCCCCCCGCCCCGCCCGCACCCCACGGAAACGGCCCGGGAGGCCCGCATCGCGCGGGCCGCCCGGGCCGGTACCGGCGTCGGCCGGCGGAGCTCAAGGGCTCAGGACACGATGTCCTTGCGGGAGAACCCCCGGAAGGCGAGGGCGAACAGCACCACCGCGTACGACACCGACACCGCCACCCCCTTGATCATCCCGCCCCACTCCAGCTGCGGCTGGAGCGCGTCCGCCCACGCGAACTGCCAGTGCGCCGGCAGGAACTCCCGCCAAGACCCCAGCGCGGTCACCGCGTCCAGCACGTTCCCGACGATGGTCAGACCGACCGCCCCGCCGACCGCGCCCAACGGCGCGTCCGTCCGCGTCGACAGCCAGAACGCCAGCCCGGCCGTGACCAGCTGCGACACGAAGATGAAGGCGACGACCAGCGCCAGCCGCGGCACCGTGTCCGCGGCGGGCAGCGCCCCGCCGGTGGGCAGCTTCAGCGGCCCCCACCCGTACGCCGCCGTGCCCGCCGCGAGCGCCACCACCGGCAGCAGCACCATCGCCGCCAGGCTGAACCCCAGCGCCACCACCAGCTTGCTCCACAGCAGCCGCGCCCTCGGCACCGGCGAGGCCAGCAGGTAGCGCAGCGAGGACCAGCCGGCCTCGGAGGCCACCGTGTCCCCGCAGAACAGCGCGACCGGGACCACCAGCAGGAAGCCCGCCGACACGAACAGGCAGGTGGCCGCGAAGTTCGCCCCCGAGGCCGTCGCCGTGTCGATCAGGCTGATCCGGCCGTTGCGTCCGCCCCCGCCGTTGTCCGGTCCGCCGCCCACGGCGAACGCGATGATCATGATGAACGGCAGTGCCGCCAGCACCCCGCCCATCACCAGCGTCCGCCGCCGGCGCCACTGGCGCAGTGCCTCCACCCGCAGCGGGAGCGTCCGGCCCGCCCGGTAGCCGGCGGCCACCTCTGTCACGGCGCTCACGCCGAACCTCCGATCAGGGTGAGGAACGCGTCCTCCAGCCGACGGTGCGGCCCCACTCCGGACACCGGCACCTCCAGCCGTACGAGTTCCGCGATCAGCCCGGCGGCCGTCGCACCTTCGAGCCGTACGAGCAGCCCGTCATCGGCGGCGACGACGGAACCGACCCCTTCCAGGGCCCCCACCTTCTCCAGGAGGGGCTCGTCCACCGGCCCGGCCAGGGTCACCAGCAGGGTGTCCCCGCCCCCGGTGATCTCCGCGACCTCGCCCGCCTGGACGAGCCGGCCGCGGTCCATGACCACCAGGTGCGTGCAGGTCTGCTCGACCTCCGAGAGCAGGTGGCTGGAGACGATGACAGTCCGCCCGGCGGCCGCGTAGCGGATCATGACGTCCCGCATCTCCCGGATCTGCGGCGGGTCCAGACCGTTCGTCGGCTCGTCGAGGATCAGCAGGTCCGGCATGCCGAGCATGGCCTGCGCGATCGCGAGCCGCTGCCGCATGCCCTGCGAGTACGTGCGCACCGCGCGTTCCAGGGCGTCGCCGAGCCCGGCGATCTCCAGGGCCTCCGCCATGTGGGAATCCTCTACTGGCCGGCCGGTGGCCTGCCAGTAGAGCTCCAGGTTGGCCCTGCCCGTCAGGTGCGGCAGGAAACCCGCGCCCTCGACGAAGGCGCCGACCCGCGACAGCACCGGAGCCCCGGCCCGCACCGCGTGCCCGAACACCCGGACCTCCCCGGCGTCCGGCGAGATCAGCCCCATCAGCATCCGCAGGGTGGTGGTCTTCCCGGCTCCGTTGGGCCCGAGCAGACCCAGCACCTGGCCCTTCTCCACCCGGAAGGACAGGTCCCGCACGGCGTAGCGGTCCTGGGACTTCGCGTAGCGCTTCGTCAGCCCGGTGATTTCGAGTGGTACGTCGGCCAGTGCGGGTTCGGGCTGCGGTGCTCCCGCCCGCGTCCCGGCGCGGCCCCTGCCGGTCCTCCGGATCCCCAAGAGCCCCGCGGCCAGCGCCACAGCGCCCAGCGGCAGCCACCAGGTCCAGGCGGGCAGGGCGGCCGCCGCGGTCCGCACCTCAGGGGCGACGGGCACGGACAGGGGGCCCTCCGCCGAGACGGTGTACACGGCGGGCGCGGCGGGGGACGCGTACCCGAGGTCGGTGGCGGCGACCACGAGCCGCAGCCGGTGCCCGGCCTCGACGGCGTGGTCCACGGCCGGCAGCCGCAGCCGCACGGTCCGGCCCTGCTGGGCGTCCGACACCCGTACCGGGGCGACCAGCTGACTGGGCAGCACCTGCTGGCGCCCGTCGGGCCCCACGTCGTACACCTTGCCGAACAGCACCGCCGAACCGTCCGCAGCCGTCGACCTCACCTTCAGGGTGACGGTCGGGGTCCCGGTGATCCGTACGCCCTCGGCCAGCGGCTCCGATTCGAACCGGCCGTTCTGCCCCGGGAAGTCCAGCGACAGCCCGGCTCCGAAGGAGGCGAGCTGTCCGCCGATGCCGGGCAGCGCGGACAGCGACGGCGGGGCGCCGCCCGCCGGGTTCGCGAAGCTCTGCTCGCGGCCGGTGAGGGCGAACTCCCGCGGCCCGGAGGTGAGCCCGGGGTAGCGGTCGGCGCTCGCACCGCGCACCTGCACCGTCCCGTCGGTGGAGTCGATGCCGCCGGTGCGCGAGACCCGGAACGCCGGGCCGGTGACGGCGCCCTTCCCGTCCGCGCCGCCCTTGAGGTAGCGGTCGAACCAGGCCGTCACGCGGGCCTCGATGCGGCCGGACTCGCGCATGCCGCCGTCGTGTCCGCCGGCCGCCCAGTCCACCGCGACGGGGGCGCCGTTGGCCGCGATGGCCTTGGCCATGGCATCGGCCTGATCCAGCGGGAAGAGGGAATCCTCCTGGCCCTGCACGATCAGGGCGGGCACCTTGATCCTTTCGCCCACGGCCGAGGGGCTGCGCTTCTCCAGCAGCTCACGGGCCTCGGCGTCCGGCTTCCCGGCCACCGCGACCCGTTCGTACATCGCGCACAGCTCCGGCTGGAACCGTCCGCAGCCCGGCGAGGCCGCGGAGTCGGCGGGCTGCCCCTGGGCGCGGGGGCCGGTGCCCGCGCCGGTGCCCGCCGTGCCGGTGCCCGCCGTGCCGGTGTCCGCCGCCGCGCCCGTGTCCGGAGCGGCTCCGCCCGGGTTGGTGCTCGCCGCGCCGGTGGTGAAGAAGATCCCGGTCCACAGCTTCTTGAACACGTCGTTCGGGAAGAGGGCGTCGGCGAGGTTCCAGTACGTGATCTGCGGGGCGATGGCGTCCACCCGGCGGTCGTACCCGGCGGCGAGCAGCGCCGCCGCACCGCCGTACGAGGCCCCGGACACGCCGACGCGCGGATCGCCGTCCGCGTCGAGCCGCACCTCGGGCCGGGCCGCGAGCCAGTCGATGAGCCGGGAGACGTCCTTGACCTCGTGCTCGGGGTCGTTCAGCCCGATCCGGCCGCCCGAGCGGCCGAAGCCGCGCGCCGACCAGGTCAGGACGGCGTACCCGTCGCGGGCCAGCTGTTCGGCCTGCCCGCGGACGTCTTCCTTGCTCCCGCCGAATCCGTGGCCGAGAAGGACGGCGGGACGCTTCTCCGCCGCGTCCGGCCCCTCCCCGGCGGTGAAGTACGAGATGTCGATGCCGGCGCCGGGCATCTGCAGCACGTGGTCCTGACGGTGCACGGCGGGCGGATCGGCGGACGCCACGGCGGTGGCCGTCAACGTACCGGCCCCCGCCAGGACGGCCAGGGCGGCGCCGCCGGCCAGCAGGCGGTCCCGGCGGCGCCGGGGCAGTCGGAGCTTCATACGGGAACCCTAAACGCCAGGCCCCCGGCGCCGGAGCGTCCGCAGGGTGAGGTCGACACCTTCTCGAGGACTACACGGGCGGGCCCGCGTACCGCGCCCGCGGTACACGGCGACAGGCGCGCACCCGCCGGTGCCCGGCCCGCGTGCTCCCGCCGGTGCTCGGCCCGCGTGCTCCCGCCGGTGCCCGGCCCGCACGCTCCCGCCGGTGCTCTGCCCGCGCGCACCCGCGGCGCTCTGCCCGCGCCCCCGACCTGCGCCGGACGGCGAGCGGCGGGAGGATGGGCCGCATGCTGCTGGCCGAGGTCGCGCGCGTGTCCCGGGAGGTCGCCGAGACCTCCGCCCGGTCCCGGAAGACCGCCCTGCTCGCGGAGCTGTTCGCCGCCGCGCCCCCAGAGGAGGCCGGGCTGGTCATCTCCTACCTCGCGGGGCGCCTCCCGCAGGGCCGCCCCGGCGTCGGCTGGCGGACCCTGGGCCGGGAGACCGCACCCGCCGCGCTGCCCACGCTCACCGTCGCCGCGGTCGACGCCGCGGTGACCGAACTGGCCGCGCTGGCGGGCCCCGGCTCGCAGGCCGCGCGGGGGCGGATCGTGGCAGCCCTGCTCGGCGCGGCCACCGAGCCCGAACAGCGGTTCCTGCGCAGCCTGCTGTCCGGCGAGGTGCGCCAGGGCGCGCTGGACGCGGTGGCCCTGGAGGGGGTGGCCGCGGCCGCCGGGGTGCCGGCCGCCGAGCTGCGCCGCGCCGTGATGCTGGACGGCTCCCTGCCCCGGGTCGCGGCGGCCGTCCTCGCCGAGGGGGCCGAGGCGCTGCGCGGGGTGGCCCTGCGGGTCGGGCAGCCGGTGCAGCCGATGCTGGCCGGCACCGCCAAGTCGGTGGCGGAGGCGCTGACGGCGCTCGGGCCGTGCGCGGTGGAGGAGAAGCTGGACGGGATCCGCGTCCAGGTGCACCGCGCGGAGGACGGCGTACGGATCTACACGCGCTCCCTCGACGAGATCACCGACCGGCTGCCGGAGGTGGCCGAGCTGGCGCGGGCGCTGCCCGGCGAGCGGTTCATCCTCGACGGGGAGGTCATCGGGCAGAGCCCCGAGGGGCGTCCCGTCCCCTTCCAGGAGGTCGCGAGCCGGGTCGGCTCCCGGGTGGACGTGGCCGCGGCCCGCAAGGTCCTTCCGGTGACCGCGTACTTCTTCGACATCCTGGCGGGGGGCGACGACGTACTCCTCGACCTGCCCGTCCGCGAGCGGTACGCGGCGCTCGCGGAGCTGGTCCCGGAGGCCTCCAGGGTCCGGCGCCTGGTCATCGAGGACCCGGCGGCGGACGGGGCGCGGGCGGCGGCCGAGGAGTTCTCGGCCGAGGCCCTGCGCCGGGGCCACGAGGGAGTGATGGTCAAGGGCCTCGACTCGGCCTACGCGGCGGGACGGCGCGGCAGACACTGGCTCAAGGTCAAACCGGTGCACACCCTCGACCTGGTGGTCCTCGCCGCCGAATGGGGTCATGGCCGTCGCACCGGACTGCTGTCCAACCTGCATCTGGGGGCCCGGGCCGCCGACGGCACGTACGCGATGCTCGGCAAGACCTTCAAGGGCCTCACCGATGTGATGCTGCGCTGGCAGACCGAACGGCTGCGCGAGCTGGCCGTGGAGGACGACGGCTTCACCGTCCGGGTGCGGCCCGAGCTGGTGGTAGAGATCGCCTACGACGGGCTCCAGCGCTCGCCGCGCTACCCGGCCGGAGTGGCGCTGCGCTTCGCGCGGGTGCTGCGGCACCGCCCGGACAAGAGCGCGGATCAGGCCGACACGGTGGACACGGTGCTCGGCGGGCGGCCCGAGTAGACGCTCTTTGCCTCAGAGGTAAGGAGAATTGCCAATGAGGTAAGGATCTGGCTCAATCGGGGCATGACAACCGGTCCTGCTCCCGGCCCCGCAGAAGCGGCCGGGGACGACACCCAGACGGCGGAGCTGCCCGCCGTGGCCCCGCAGCTGCGCGAACTGCGCCGCCGCGCCGGCCTCACGCTGGAAGCCGCCGCCGCACGGGCCGGGCTCTCGCCCGCCCACCTGTCCCGGCTGGAGACCGGGCGGCGCCAGCCTTCGCTGCCGCTGCTCCTCGAACTCGCCCGCACCTACGGTACGACGGTCTCCGAGCTGCTCGGCGAGGCCCCCGCCGTGGCCGATCCCATCGTACGGGCGGGCGGACCCGGGGCCCGCGAGGCCGACGGCTGGACGTACTGGCAGGCCGGCGGCTCGGGGCGCGGGATGCAGGCCCTGCGGGTGCACGTCCCGCCCACCCGCGACCAGGGCGAGCTGGTCCGCGTACACCCCGGAGAGGAATGGCTGTACGTCCTGACCGGGCGGCTGCGGCTGCGCCTGGGGGAGGCCGAGTACCTGCTGGACCCGGGCGACAGCGCGCACTTCGACTCGCTCACCCCCCACCGCATCGGCGCGGCCACCCCCGCCGGCGCCGACCTGCTGTTCGTCCACACGCTGCTCCAGAGCAGCCGCGCCGGGCTGTGCCTCGGCGCCGCGACCACCCACCACCACTAGCGCAGGAGCCGCACCATGTCCCAGGAAGAGAACGTGACCGCGAACGGAACCACCGCCACGTCCGAGGAAGCCCAGCCGGAGCCGGTGACCCTGCTCAAGCGCTTCGAGTCGAAGTTTCCGCGGGGTCTGATCATCCGCCTGGTCGCCTATCTCTTCGTCGGCCACCTCTTCGCGTTCTTCGTCTACCTGCTCTTCGTCCTGGGCGGCCAGAACCAGTAGGCGCCCCGAGCCCCTTCCGGCCCGCGCCGGACCCAGCCGAGCGGGGGCGGATCGCGGGCCCGCCGGACGCGCAGCACGCACACGGCCCCGACGGCGGTGGTGACCGTACCCGCCGTCAGGTCCGCCGCCGCGCTCCAGCACGCCGGATGTCAGCCCGCGGCCGGCTGCTGCATCGTCGAGCAGTGGATGCCCCCACCGCCGCCCATCAGGCGGTCGACGTCGAGCTGGACCACTTCCCGGCCCGGGAAGGCCGCCGCCAGCGCCTTCTCGGCCCCGGCGTCCTTGGCCCGGTCCCCGAACTGGGAGGTGATCACCGCGCCGTTGGCCAGGTGGAAGTTGAGGTAGGAGTCGACGAAGTCGGGGCTGCCGGAGCGCAGCGTGTCCGGGCCGTCGACCTTGAGGACCTGGAGCCTGCGGCCCTTGGCGTCGGTGGCGGCGGACAGGATCGCGAGCTGCTGCCGGGCGTCCTGGGCCCAGATGTCGGTGCGGCCGGGGGGCGGTACCTGGACCACCACCACGCCGGGCCGGACGAACCGGGACGTGACGTCGATGTGGTCGTCGGTGATGTCCTGGCCCTTGATCCCGGGGACCCAGATCATCTTGTCCGCGCCGTAGGCGGCGAGGACCCTGGCCTCCACCTGGGCCCGGCTCAGACCCGGGTTGCGGTTCTTGTTGACCAGGCTGCTCTCGGTGGCCATCACGGTGCCGTCGCCGTCGGTCTCGACCGCGCCGCCCTCCCCGACGAAGGTGCTGGTGACGAACGGCAGCGTCTCGCGGGAGGCGATCAGCCGGGCCACGTTCTGGTCCTTGCGGTGGGTCTGCTTGTTGCCCCAGCCGTTGAAGTTCAGGCCGATCGCGTCCACGGAGCCCGCGCCGTCCCGGCGGAAGACGGCGCCGCTGTCGCGCATCCAGAGGTCGTCGACCGGTATCGAGGAGATGACCGTGACGGTGGAACCGCAGCGGGACCGGGCCGTGGCCGCCGCGCTCGCGTCGGCCGCGCACATCACGACGGGCTCGTAGCGGGCGACGGTCCGGGCGATGAGGGCGATGTCCTGCTGCACCCCGGCGAGGTCGGAGCCCCAGATGGAGCGGCTGGAGGGCCAGGCCATCCAGGTGCGCAGGTGCGGTACGTCGTCGAGCGGAACGGTCATCCGGCCGGCGGCCCCGGCCCGGACACCCCGGGCGTCCTGGGCCCCCGGGATGGCCTGATCGGCCTGATCGGCCTGATCGGCCTGATCGGCCTGATCGGCCTGATCGGCCTGGGCGGACTGCGGGGCGGTGACGCCGAGGGTCAGGCCGACAGCTCCCGCTCCCGCCGAAAGGAGCAGTTTTCTACGGCTTGGATTCATTCGAACCTCCGAAGGAGGAGTGGATGAGAGGTAGCCGCACTGTGGCACTAACTGAATTTTCAGTCAATCATTCTGCGCCCGCCGGGCGAGGGCTCACCGCTCCGTCGTCCTCGGGCGTTCGAGCGCCGGGGCGGTGATCCCGCACTGGGTGCGGCACTGCGGCTGGGGCGCGTCGGGGGCGAAGGTGCGTACGGTCGCCCACGCCAGCACGGCTCCGACCACCAGCACCCCCGCACACCAGAACATGGCACGCCCGAAGGCCGCGTCGAAGAGGTCCGCCGTGAGGTAGGCGTCGGGCCCCATGCCGGCCAGCAGCGGCAGCGCCGCCACCGCGAGCAGGCCCGCGGCCCGCGCGGCGGCGTTGTTGATACCGCTGGCCAGCCCCGCCCGGCCCGGGTCCACCGAGGCCAGTACGGTCGCCGTCAGCGGAGCCACCAGGGCCACCATTCCCATCCCCAGCACGATCAGCGCGGGCAGCACGTCCCGGACGTACGAGGCGTCCGGCCCCATCCGCACCGCCAGGAGCATTCCGGCCGCGCACAGCAGCGGCCCCACCGTCAGCGGGATCCGCGGCCCGATCCGCTCCGCGAGCGCCCCGGACCGGGCGGACAGCAGCAGCATCAGGGCGGTGGTGGGCAGCAGGGCGGCTCCGGCGGCCAGCGCCGAATACCCGCACACCACCTGGAGCTGGAGGATCACGAGGAAGAAGAACCCGCCGAAGGCCGCGTACACGCACAGGGTGACCAGGTTGACGGCCGTGAACTGGCGGGAGGAGAAGATCTCGGGCGGCACCATCGGATCGGCCCGCCGCCGCTCCACGAGCACGAAGACCGCGGCCAGCAGCACCCCGCCCACCGCCGCGCCGACCACCGCGGCCGTCCCGGACCGGGCCTCGATCAGCGCGTACGTCAGCAGGGCCAGCGCCGATGCGCCGAGCACCGCCCCGGCCACGTCGAAGCGGCCGTGCGCCTGCGGATCCCGGGACTCCGGTACGTGTCTCAGCGCCACCGGCACGCATACGGCGGCCAGCGGCACGTTCAGCAGGAACACCCAGCGCCAGCCGGGCCCGTCCACCAGCCAGCCGCCGAGGAAGGGCCCCACGGCCGCGCCCACCCCGCCCAGTCCGGACCACAGGCCGACCGCCCGCGGCCGGTCGCCCCGCCGGATGGAGCCCTGGATCAGTGCGAGCGAACCGGGGGTCAGCAGCGCGCCGCCGACCCCCTGCAGGGCGCGGGCGCCGATCAGCACCCCGGCGTTCGGCGCGATCCCGCACAGCAGCGAGCCCGCCGCGAACCACACCACGCCGAGCACGAAGATCCGGCGCCGCCCGAACCGGTCACCGAGCGCCCCGCCGACCAGGATCAGCCCGGCCAGGGTCAGCAGGTAGGCGTTCACCGTCCACTGGAGCACCGCGAGATCGGCGTCGAGATCCTGCCCGATGCGCGGGAGCGCCACGTTGACCACCGTCGAGTCGAGCATGGCCATCCCCGACCCGAGCACGGTGGTCAGCAGGATCCACCGGCCCCGGGCGGACGCGAGCGGGACGTCGGGTCCGGGTGGCCCCGAGGAGGGCGGCCCGTCGGTCGGCCGGTCGGCTTCGGTCATGTCCTCAGGCTGGCCCGGGTGGCCGGTACGGGCCACTTGGCGGCCGAGAACTCGTCTCAATAGGCCCTCTTGTAATGCACATGACCTCTCGATCACCATGGCCCGCGCACATCACGCACGCCCATTCCGCACAACCTGCACACGGCGTACGAGGAGACCACACGTGGCCCAACGCGACAGACGACGATCCCTACGCGCGGCGCTCGCCGCTCTCGCCTCGATCCTGCTCTTACCCGTCGGCGCGGGCGTCGCCGCCGCCGCACCGGATCCGGGGCCCGCCCCCGGGGCCGCCGAGCGCAAGATCGAACCCAAGCTCCGCTCCCAGCTCGACGGCTCCGCGAAGGCCGTCTTCTGGGTCTACCTCGACAGTGCGGCCGACCTCACCGCCGCGGGGAAGCAGCAGACCCGTGCCGCCAAAGCGGAAACGGTTCTGCGGGCCAAGAAGGACCACGCCGCGCGCAGCCAGGCCGAGGTGATCAAGGCCCTGGACGGAGCGAAGGCCGAGTACACCTCCTACTGGATCGTCAACGCCGTGCGGGTCGTCGGCAGCGAGAAACTCGCCGGGACCCTCGCCCAGCGCCCCGAGGTCGCCCGGATCGACGCCGACGACAAGGTCGACCTGCCCAAGCCCGCCGACGGCAAGCGGGAGCGGGCCGCCGCCGACGCCGTCGAGTGGAACATCGACCGGATCAAGGCCCCGCAGGTCTGGGACCAGCTCGGGGTGCGCGGCGAGGGCATCGTCGTCGCCAACATCGACAGCGGCGTGGACTACACGCACCCCGCCGTGAACAACCAGTACCGCGGCAAGCACGCCGACGGCTCGTACGACCACAACTACAACTGGTTCGATCCCGCGGGCGTCTGCGCCGGCGCCGCCCCCTGCGACAACAACGACCACGGCACCCACACCATGGGCACCATGGTCGGCGACGACGGCGGAGCCAACAAGATCGGCGTCGCCCCGGGCGCCAAATGGATCGCCGCCAAGGGCTGCGAGACCAACTCCTGCTCCGAGGCCTCCCTGCTCGCCTCCGGCCAGTGGATCGTCGCGCCGACCGACCTGAACGGCCAGAACCCGCGCCCCGACCTCGCCCCGCACGTCGTCAACAACTCCTGGGGCAGCGCCGCGCACGACGACTGGTACCAGCAGATCGTCGACACCTGGCGCGCCGCCGGCATCTTCCCGGCCTTCTCCAACGGGAACTCCGGCCCCAGCTGCTCCACCAGCGGCTCGCCCGGGGACTACGCGAGCTCCTACAGCTCCGGCGCCTTCGACATCAACGGCGCCATCGCCTCCTTCTCCTCGCGCGGCGCGGGCCCCGGCGGCATCGTCAAGCCCAACATCGCGGCCCCGGGCGTGAACGTGCGCTCCTCCGTCCCCGGCGGCGGCTACGAGGCCTTCTCCGGCACCTCCATGGCCTCGCCGCACACCGCGGCCACCGTGGCCCTGCTCTGGTCCGCCGCCCCCGCCCTCGAAGGGGACATCGCGCAGACCTCGGCCCTGCTGGACGGCACCGCCGTGGACACCGACAGCAGCCAGTGCGGCGGCAGCGCCGCCGACAACAACGTCTTCGGCGAGGGCAAGCTGGACGCCCTCGCCGCCGTGACGGCCGCCCCGCGCGGCGCGATCGGCGCACTCGGCGGCACCGTGCGCTCCGGCGGCCAGCCCCTCGCGGGCGTGAAGATCACCGCCGACGGCCCGATCGACCGTACGGCGACCACGGCTGCCGACGGCAGCTACAGCTTCGGGTCCCTCTCGGTGGGCACGTACACGCTGACCGCATCGAAGTTCGGCTACGGAGAGCAGACCGGCACGGCCACCGTCACCGAGAACGCCACCGCCACCGGTGACTTCACCCTCACCCAGGCCGCCTCCGCCAAGCTCACCGGCACCGTCTCCTCGGGCGCCGGCCCGGCCGCGGGCGCCGTCGTCACCGTCGCGGACACCCCGGTGACCGCGACCACCGACGCGCAGGGCCGCTTCGAGGTCACCCTGCCGCACGGCACGTACGACGTGAACGCCACCCACGCCTCCCGCTGTGTCACCGGCGGCAGCGCCCGGCTCACCCTCACCGGCGACGCCACCGTCGCCGTCGACCTGCCCGAGCGCACCGACGGCTACGGATACGCCTGCGCCACCGCCGGCGACCGCCCGTACCCGGCGGGGGACCGGCAGCTCGCGTTGACCGGCGACAACACCACCGAGCGCGTGGACCTGCCCTTCCCGCTGCCGCTGTACGGAAAGACGTACGGCCAGGCGTGGATCGGCACCAACGGCACCGTCAGCTTCGGCGGCAACAACACCGGCGACATCAACGGCGACCTCCCGAGCACGGCCACGCCCAACGCGGCCCTGTACCCCTTCTGGGACGACCTGGTCGTCGGCGCGGCGGGCAGCGGCTCCGGCGTCTTCACCGGCGTGACGGGCACCGCGCCGCACCGCAGCTACGTGATCGAGTGGCGCGAGGTGTCCCACTGGTCGGCCCAGGCCGACAAGTTCTCGTTCTCGGCGTCGATCGGCGAGGACGGCACCGTCACCTACTCCTACAAGGGGACCGGCGGCACCGGCATCAAGGGCGGCTCCACGGCCACGGTCGGCGTGGAGAACGCGACGGGCACCGACGCCTTCAAGTACTCCTTCAACACCGCGGTCATCTCGGACGGCCTGTCCATCGCCTTCCGGACCACCAGGAGCGGTGTCGTCGCGGGCCGGGTGCTCGACGCCAACGACGGCAACGGCATCGCCGGGGCCACGGTCACCGTCGGCAGCGGCGACACGGCGGTGTCCGCGACCACGGCCGCGGACGGCGGCTACGTCGTCCAGAGCCCGTCCGGCGCCAGGACCGTCTCCCTGGCGGCCCCCTCGTACGAGTCCGCCACCGCGACGGTCGACGTCAAGCCGGCCGACGTCACGGCGGTCACCCAGTCCCTGCGCACCGGCAAGGTCACCGCGGCCAGGTCCGCGGTGGAGGTCGTGCTCCCGGCCGGCCAGAAGCGCACCCGCACCCTCGACCTCACCAACCCGGGCCTCGGCACGGCGTTCACCGTGACCGAGGACGCGGCCTGGCTCACCGCCACCCCGGCCTCGGGCAACCTCCCGACCGGCGGCAAGGCGCCGCTCACCCTCACGGTGGACACCGCGGGGCTGGCTCCCGGCTCGGTGCTGACGGCCGATCTGAAGATCACCTCCGCCAGCGGCCGCTCCCCGGTCCTGACGGTCCCGGTCAAGCTCGTGGTGCCGCGCTACCAGGTCGCCCTGGACGCGGGCTCCGACTACGCAGGCACGGACGCGGCCGGTGACAGCTGGTCCCCGGACCGGAAGTACACCGCCGGTTCGTACGGCTACCAGGGCAACGCCACCGTCCAGTCCACCGGCCGCACGATCGCCGGAACGGACGAGCAGCGGCTGTACCGCAACGCCCGCGAGGGCATGTACGAGTACCGCTTCGACAACGTCCCCAACGGGACCTACACGGTGGAGCTGGGCTTCGCGGAGCTCTCCAACACCAAGCCGAACAAGCGCGTCTTCGACGTCCTCGCGGAGGGCACACAGGTCCTGCCGTCCCTGGACGTCTCCCTGGAAGCGGGCACCTACACGGCCCTGACCCGCACCTACACGGTGACGGTCACGGACGGCGTGCTCAACGTCCGCTTCATCACGCACAACGGCTTCGGCAAACCCCTGCTGAACACCCTGCGCGTGACGGACCGCCCCGACAGGAGCTAGCCGCACCCCGGTGAGAACGGGGCGGGGCACCCGGAGGTGCCCCGCCCCCGCACGTCCGCCCGGCCCGCCGCGGTACGCGGATTGTCCTACCGGCATCCGGGTGGCGGCCGCGGGCCGCGCCGGGCGACGCGCACGGGCGTGCGGTCCGGGGCCGCTAGCGTGGGCGACCATGACGGTGCTGGACGAGCAGACAGAGCAGCGGATCCGCGACCTCGTACGGACCACCGACCCGGGGGCCGTCTGGGCGGTCGGCGGCCCCGACGGTCCGCACGTCGGCGGCGGGGACCGCGACGCCGGGTTCGACGTCGGCGCCCTCGCCGCCGTGCTGGCCGTCTGGCCCGTGATCGGGAGCCTCGTCACGGCGGGGGAGCTGGCCCTGCACACCCCCCTCGCGGCCTACGGCGGCGCGGCCGCGGCCGGAACACCGGGCGGGACCACCACCCACCAGCTGCTCACCCGCGCCGACGGACTGCCCGCCCTCACCCGGCTCGCCGAACACCTCAGCGGCCGCCCGCTCGCGGAGTCCGCCGCCGCCCGGATCTGGCGGCCCCTGGGCATGACCGGCACCCGCTTCGCCGCAGGCGCCCTGCACGCGCCCCTCACCGACCTCGGCCGCTTCCTGAGCCACCTGCTGTCCACCGCCGACCACCCCGTCCCCCGCGCCTGGACCGCCGAGTCCCTCCGGATCCGCACCGGCGAGCTCACCCCCGCCCGCGGCCTGCTCTGGCACCCCGCCCCGGCCGGTGTCTGGGCCCACGGCGACGGCCCCACCGTCTGGGTCTCACCCCGCCACCACCGCTGGGCGGCGCTGCTGCCCACCCGCACGGCCGCCCCGCTGCGCACCGCGTTCCGGGAGGCGGCGTTCGGAGCAACTGCCCCGAGCTGACGGGCCGGGCCGGGTTCTGGCCCCTCCCGCCGAGGCCACCGCCCCGGTCCACTCCCTCAGAGCACTCGGAGCGCGCGCCGCCCAAGATCGACGTACGGTGATCCCGGTGTCACCGACCGTCGCTTCCGGCTGTGCGGAGGCACGGCGAGCCGTACGCCCCGCGGCGGCACCCCCACCCGAAGCGACTGCTCGACCCAGGCAAGGCGGACCCGGCATGACCCAGTCGACCACGACCCGAGGCCAGGCGGCCCCGACCGAGGGCGGCAGACCGGCACGGGCAGGCCGTGCGCAGGCCGTCCGCTTCGCCGCGACCCACACCCTGCCCGTCCTCGTACGCGGCCTCGTGGGCCCCCGCCCACAGGAACTGCACGCCCGCCCGGCCGCCGGCCGGCCCCGCTGGCCCGCCGCCACCCTGCGCGCCCTGCGCGCACGCCACGGCGGTGCACCCGTCCTCCTGCCCGGCCTGTCCGGAAGCACCCTGGTCATCCTGGACCCGCAGGACCTGGACCGGTTCTACGCCTTCTACGCCGCACCGGCGGGCGCCCTCACACCCGACCCGCCGGACCCGGGCCCGGCGGCGCCGCCCGGCGCACCCCGCACCCGGGGCGAACTCCGCGACGGCCGCCGGAAGATCAACGACGCCGTCCTCGCGGCGGGCAGCCCCGTCCACCCCTCCTGCGCGCCCTTCCTCACCGCCATCGCCGAAGAGGCCCGCCATCTGACGGCCTCCGACACCCTCGGACTCGCCCGCG
Organism: Streptomyces sp. NPDC028314; assembly: GCF_055565795.1. Classification (NCBI taxonomy): domain Bacteria; kingdom Bacillati; phylum Actinomycetota; class Actinomycetes; order Kitasatosporales; family Streptomycetaceae; genus Streptomyces; species Streptomyces sp. NPDC028314. Next base: position 569,581 of record NZ_JBVHTP010000001.1, on the reverse strand, counting down.
CCCGGCACGCGGCGGCCAGAGCCGGCCGCCGGATCGTGCTCGGCGACGCCGCCGCCGAAGACGAGGAACTCACCGACTGGCTCAGGCGGCTGAGCGCATCGCCCGGCCGCCGCAGCAGGACCCGCGCCGCCCGGGCCGTCCACGCCGAGGCCGCCGCGCGCATCGCCCGGTACGCCGCCGACGCCGAGCCGTACACCCTCGTCGGGCGGGCCCGCCGGCACACCGACCCCACCGGCACCCTCGATCCCGTCGGGCAGGCCCAGCACTGGCTGCCGGCCATGGACACCGTCCCCGCGACCCTGCTGCGGACCCTGCTCCTCCTCGCCGCCCACCCCGCCGAACAGGACGCGGCCACCGCCGAGGCCCGGGCGGGCGGGGCCGCCCAGGGCGAACTGCCCCGGCTGCGGGCCTGCGTACAGGAGTCGCTGCGGCTGTACCCGGTGGTGCCCGACCTGGTCCGCGTCACCACCGCCGAGACCCAGTGGCGCGGCGTACGCCTGCCTCCGGGAACCTCCCTGCTGCTGCCCGCCCAGTTCCACCAGCGGGACCCCGAGCACGTGCCCGCCGCGCACGTCTTCGTCCCCGGAAGGTGGTCGGGCCGGGGGGCCCGCCAGGACGTCCGGATGGCCCCCTTCGGCCACGGACCGGGCCGCTGCCCGGGGGACCGGCTGGCCCTGCTGGTCGTCTCCGCGTTCTGCGCCGAGGTCCTGCGCGGGCACCGGGTGCGGGACGGCCGCCCCGCACTGGACCCGCTGGGCCCGCTGCCCACGGCGCTCGACCCGAGGCGGATCCGGCTCAGGACCGCCCGCCGCTGACCCGGGCGGGACCCCCGCGCACCGCCCCGCACGCCCTCCGCCGAAGCCCCGTGCCGAAGCTCCTCCGCCCGAGCCCATCCACCCGAGCCCCCGGCCGACACCCACGAGGAACTCATGTCCGACGCCGCGACCTCCGCGTCCACCGCCCCGGACGCCGACCTGCTCAACGCCATGTCCCGGGAGCTGGCCGAGGCCGCCGACGCCGTCGGCGAGGCGGCCCGCTACGCCTCCGGACTGGCCCTCGGCGCCCGCCTGCCGGTCAGCGCGCTCGGCCGCGGCCGCCGGCGCCGGCTCGGCTGGCGCACCCTGCTGCGCACCCTGACGGACCCGGCGGGTCTCGGCTGGGCCCCGCGCGGCCGGGGCGTGGCCCGGGCCGGGTGGTTCGCCGGGATCCTGGCCGGCCGGGAGAGCCTCGCCGTCAGCCTGGCCGTCTGCGGTCTGAAGGCCCGCATCCGGGCGACGAGCGCGGGCCACCCGGAGCTGCGCGCGGATCCGGACGCGGCCGCGATCCTCACGGCCGTGGAGGAGGACCGGCAGGACGAGGCCGTCCGGGTCTTCCGCGCGGTCATGCGGGACCAGGGCGCCCAGTACGCCTTCGCCAGGCTCTTCCCGACCTTCGCGGACATCCTGGCCTGGCAGGCGCTGACCGACGAGAACCCCTTCAACGACCACGCCGGCTGGCAGATCGCCACCGGGCGGGCCATGGCCGCCGAGCCCCTGCTCGGCCTCGGCGCCGCGGTGCGGGCCTTCCTCGACCGCGGGCCCGGCCACGCCCGCGCACGCGACCCCTTCGCGGGCCCCCTCGACCCCGCCGGGCTCCTCGACCGGCTCGACACCGGCGGCACCGTCGCCGGCTACGCCCGCAACCTCGACCTGCTCGGGACCCGCGGCCTCCTCCTCGTCCAGCAGGTGATCGGACCCGACGGAGTGCTGCGGTACGTCGTCCAGCTCGGGGACCTGCCGCAGGCCCCCGGCCGGCGCCCCCGGCCCGCCACGGCCGCCCCACTCGAAGCGGCCGACGGGCCGGAGTCCGCGCACGCACGCGCCGCGGCCCGCGCCGTACGCGCCCAGGTCCCCTCCGGCACGGAACTCGCCCTGGTCGGCCACCGCCTGGGCGGGACCACCGCCATGCACCTCGCCCGGAACCGGGACTTCACCACCGTCTACCCGGTCACGCATGTCGTCGCCATCGGCTCCCGCACCGACGCACGACCGCCCGCCGACCCCCGCACCCGGGTGTTCTCCCTGCCCGACGGCCACCGGCGGCATCCGCACACCCCCGCGCCCGGCGGGAGTTCCGCCGCCGATGCCTCGCTGGCCGCCTTCCGGGGCCGGGTCACCGGCAGCCGCCTGTTCCGGCTCTCCGACCGCTGAGGAACGATCACCGATGACCGACACCACCGCCCTGCGCACGCACTCCGCGGTCCTGCGCTCGCACGCCGAACGGCTCCGCGCCGCCTCCGAGGACCTGCGCGGCCAGGGCCCGCACGCCGAGGCCTTCCGCGCCGAGGTCGCCGCCCTCGCCGAGCGGTGCGCCACGGCGGCGGGCGGGCTCGCCCTGGCCGCCGCACAGCTCGACGCGTGCGGACCGACCCGCTGAGGCCCCCGGCGACGCTCGCTCGCGCCTTATGCCGCCGGGGTCGGGCCGTGCGGTGGGACCCCGGGGAAGTGCACGTCGTACCGGTCCTGTTCGGAGAGCAACTCCTCGAACGACGCAAGCCCCTGCTGGATCCGCCCGAGCGTCCGGAAGTACCCGAACCGCTCGACGCCCGGAGTCAGCACCACCAGCAGATCGACACCCCCGCCCGGCGCCGCGCCGAACGCGTGCGGCAGGCCGGGCGGTACGAGGACCAGCCCTCCCGCGTCCACCCGTACGGCCTCCCCGTCCAGCACGAAGTCGGCGGCGCCGCCCAGTACGTGGAACAGCTCGCAGGACCGGCGGTGGAAGTGGGTCGGGGCACCGGGGGCGCCCGCCCCGAGGGTGAGGCGGTTCACCCCCGCCGCCCCGCCGTCCGCGAAGAGCCGAAAGGCCCCGCCGTGGGGGAGGGGCACCTGCTCGGCCTCCTCGGCCCGGACCACCAGTGCGCGCTGCTGCCGCGCCGTGTTCTGCGCCGTGTTCTGCGTCATGTTCTGCCCCGTTCACAGGAAGCCGGGCGGCCTCGCGCTGCCCGGCCCCTCCATTCGACGTGGGGAACAGGGCGCGAACCAGCACCGTTCTCCACGTACGGCGATCACCGATCGCGATGCAGGGGGAGGTCCGGGGGATGGAACTACGGCAGCTGCGGTACTTCGTGGCGGTCGCGGAGGAGGAGGGCTTCGGCCGGGCCGCCGAGCGGCTGCACATCGTCCAGTCGGCGGTGAGCCAGCAGGTCGCGCGGCTGGAACGGGAGCTGGAGCTGGAGCTGTTCGACCGGACGGGGCGCCGGGTGCGGCTGAGCCCGGCCGGGGAGCGGCTGCTGCCCGAGGCCCGGGCGGTGCTCGCCGCCGCCGAGCGGACCCGTCAGGTGGCTGCCGCGATCGCCGCCCGGGAGGAAGGGGTGCTCAGGCTGGGCATCGTCCACGGACCGGGTGACCGGATCTACCGGCTGCTGGACGAGCTCGCCGCCCGCGCGCCCCGGGTCCGGGTGCGGCCCGGCCGGCTGCCGGTGACGGAGCGGCTCGCGGCGGTGCGCTCCGGGGAACTGGACGCGGCGCTGGTCCGGGGCCGGCCGGCGGCGCCGGGGCTGGAGCTGCTGCCGTTCTGGCAGGACCCCCTGTACGTGGCCCTGCCGGCCGGTCATCCGCTGGCCGCGGAGCCGCGGCTGAGCCCGGCCCAACTGGCGCACCTCCCGGTGCGGTTGGCCCCGCGGGAGCAGAACCCGCCGTTCCACGACCTGGTCACCTCGTTGGCCGGAGCCCCGCAGGGCCCGCCCTTCACCGACCTCCTCGGCACGCTGACGGCGATCGGCGCCACCCCGCAGACCCCGTCCTGGACGGTGTTCTACGAGGTGGCGCCGCTGCCCCGGCTGCCGCGTACCGCGATCCGGCCGCTGGAGGGCCCGGCGCTGACCACCTATCTGGCGGTGCCTCCGGGGCCTCCGGGGCCGGAGCTGCGGCATCTGCTGGCGGCGGCGGCCCGGTTCGGGACGGGCGGGGAGGAAGGGCTAGAGGACGAGTGACAGCAGGAGGACGAAGCCCAGCCCGACCACCGAGATGATCGTCTCCATCACCGACCAGGTCTTCATGGTCTGCCCGACGGTCATCCCGAAGTACTCCTTGACCAGCCAGAACCCGGCGTCGTTGACGTGGCTGAAGAAGAGCGAGCCCGCTCCGATCGCCAGCACCAGCAGCGCGGTCCCGGTCGTCGACATGTCCGCGGCGAGCGGGGCCACCAGTCCGGCCGCCGAGATGGTGGCCACCGTGGCCGAGCCGGTGGCGAGGCGGATGGCCACCGCGATCAGCCAGGCCAGCAGGAGGGTCGGAATGGCCCAGTTCTCGGAGAGTTCGAGGATCATCTGGCCGACGCCGGCGTCGATCAGGGTCTGCTTGAAGCCGCCGCCCGCGCCCACGATCAGAAGGATGCCCGCGATGGGCGCCAGCGACTTCTCCACCGTGGTCGAGATCCGCTCCCGGGTGAAGCCGGCTGCCCGGCCGAGGGTGAACATGCCCACCAGGACCGCGGCGAGGAGTGCGATCAGCGGGGAGCCGGCCACGTCCGTGACCCGCTGGAGGCCGTCGGCCGGATCGTCGACCACGATGTCGACCAGAGCCTTGATCAGCATCAGAGCCACCGGGAGGAGCACGGTGAAGACCGTCGCCCCGAACCGGGGCCGGTGCTCCAGGTCGGCGGACGGGCGCTGCGGGACCATGTGCTCGGGCGCCGGGATGTCGACCCAGCGGGCCGCGTACCGGGAGAACAGCGGCCCGGCGATGATCACCGTGGGGATCGCGACGACGACGCCGAGGGCGAGGGTGACGCCCAGGTTCGCGTGCAGTGCGTCGATGGCGACGAGCGGGCCGGGGTGCGGCGGGATCAGCCCGTGCATCACGGACAGCCCGGCCAGTGCCGGGACGCCGATCCGCATCAGGGAGTAGTTGCCCCGCTTGGCGACCAGCAGCACCACCGGGATCAGCAGCACGATCCCGACCTCGAAGAAGAGCGGCAGCCCGATCACCGACGCGATGAGCACCATCGCCCAGGGCATGGCCCTGCCCTTGGCGCGGGCCAGGATCGTGTCCACGATCTCGTCGGCCCCGCCGGAATCGGCGAGCAGTTTGCCGAGGATCGCGCCGAGTGCGATGAGTACGCCGACGCCCGCGACCGTGGAGCCGAGTCCGGCCGTGAAGCTGGCGATGGTCTTGGCCAGAGGGGCGCCCGCGAAGGTCCCGAGGGCGAGCGAGCCGACCGTCAGGGCCAGGAAGGCGTGCAGCTTGAGGCGGGTGATGAGCAGGACGATGACGGCGATGCCCGCGAGGACGGCTATGCCCAGCTGGGCGTGTCCGGCCGAGGTGATGGGCCCGGGGGCGGCCGCTGCCAGTGTCTCGACGCTGAGACCGGTCACGGTGACGGTTCCTTAACTCGTGGCTTTCAGGGCGGCGAAGGCCGGATGCAGGGGGAGGGGCGGACGGGCGAAGGGGTCAGAGCGGGCGCAGCGCGGTGAGCGCCCGTTCGGTGATCTCTTCGGGGGTGCCGGAGACGTCGACGGCGACACCGAGCTCGTCCCGCTGGAGCGGTTCCAGCGTGGCGAACTGGGAGTCGAGGAGGGTCGTGGGCATGAAGTGGCCCTTGCGCTCCGCCATCCGCTTCTCGATCAGGGGGCGCTCGCCCGTGAGGTGGACGAACACCGCCCCCGGGGCGCAGGCCCGCAGCCGGTCGCGGTAGGAGCGCTTGAGGGAGGAGGCGGCGATGACCCCGCCCCGCTGCCCGGCGCTGTAGCGGATCCACTCGCCGATGGCGTCCAGCCACGGCCAGCGGTCGGCGTCCTCCAGCGGGGTGCCCGCGGACATCTTGGCGACATTGGCCGCCGGGTGGAAGGCGTCGCCCTCGGCGTACGGGACACGGAGGGCTTCCGCGAGCAGCCGGCCCACGGTCGTCTTGCCCGTGCCGGCCACACCCATCACCACAATGACGCGCTGGGAGCTCACGTCGTACCTCGCTGTCCTCGTCGACATCGGTCCGTGCGGCACCACTGAAGCCCATTAAGTAGTACTTATTCAAGGGCTCGGCGGAAAACATCACATCTTTTGTTCGCCGAGGGGTCACCGTACGCTTACGCCATGACCACTGAAGGCAGTCCTGTGCAGGGGCTTCACTCCCGTGTCCTGGACGCCATCGGCCTCGCGATCACGGCCGGCGACTCCCCGCCGGGAAGCGTCCTGCGCACCGACGAGATCGCCGAGCGCTTCGACGCCTCCCGCACGGTGGTCCGGGAGGTCGTCCGCGTCCTGGAGTCGATGCAGCTCGTCGAGTCACGCCGCCGGGTCGGCGTCACCGTACGCCCGGCGGACGAATGGAACGTCTACGACCCGCGCGTGATCCGCTGGCGCCTCGCCGGCACCGACCGCCCCCGCCAGCTGCGCTCCCTCACCGTGCTGCGCTCCGCCGTCGAACCGGTCGCGGCCGGGCTGGCCGCCGCGCTGGCCACCCCCGAGCAGTGCGCGCAGCTCACCGAGGCGGCCCTGGGCATGGTCCGCACCTCGCGCGGCCATCAGCTGGAGGGCTACCTGCACCACGACATCGCCTTCCACCGCATCGTCCTCAACGCCTCCGGCAACGAGATGTTCGCCCGGCTGGGGGACGTCGTCGCGGAGGTGCTCACCGGCCGTACCGAGCACGCCGTGATGTTCCACGACCCGGATCCGGCCGCCGTCACCCTGCACGTCCAGGTCGCGGAAGCGGTACGGGAAGGGGACGCCGCCCGCGCGGAGGCGCTGACGCGGCAGATCGCCGTGGGCGCGCTGGAGGAGCTCGACGTACTCGCCCCGTGATCTCCCGCCGCCCCGCGGCCCGGTCCGAGAGGCCCGCACGGTAGGCCACACTGGGCGCGTGCTGGGACATGCCGAGAGAAATGACGGCGGCCCCGCCTCCTTCGTGGGGCGGGACGGCGAACTGGCCGCACTGGACGCGGCCTTGGCCGGACACCGGCTGATCACCCTCACCGGGCCGGGCGGCGTGGGCAAGAGCCGCCTCGTCCGGCAGGCGCTGGAGGCGGGCGCCGGAGCGTCCTTCCCCGACGGGATCCACTGGGCGGACCTCTCCCCGCTGCCCGACCACCGGCTGCTGGTGGACACCGTCGCCGGCGCGCTCGACCTCGCCGACCACACCCCCCGGACCCTGGGCGAAGCCGTGCGGGAATGGATCGGCGAGCGTCGGCTGCTCCTCGTACTGGACTGCTGCGAGCATCTCGTCGCCGCCCTACGGGACCTCGTACGCGACCTCCTCGCCGCCGCCCCGCACCTCGTGCTGCTCCTGACCAGCCGGCAGCCGCTCGGGCTGGCCCGCGAGCACGTACTGGAGCTCGGGCCGCTCCCGTACGCGCCGGGAGCGGGGGAGGCCCTGGCCCTGTTCACCGCCCGGGCGGCAGCCGCCGCGCCCCGGCAGGCCCCGCCCTGGACACAGGAGCGGCTGCACGCCGCCCGGGCGATCTGTGCCCGCCTCGAAGGGGTCCCCCTCGCGCTGGAACTCGCCGCCGCGCAGTTGACGGACCACACCGTCGAGGAACTCGCCCTGCGGCTCGCCCGCCGGATCGGCCCGCTGGCCGCCGACGGGCCCGTCGAACCGCCCCGGCACCGCGCCCTGCGCACCGCCATCGGCTGGAGCCACGAGTGGTGCGAGCCCCGCGAACGGCTGCTCTGGCTACGGCTGTCCGTCTTCGGCGGCGTGTTCGACGAGCCCGCCGCGCGCGCCGTCTGCTCCGCGGCCCCGCTCACCGAGGCGGAGATCGGGCCGCTGCTGGCGGTACTGGTCGCGAAGTCCGTCGTGCGCCGCGCCGGGCAGGGCCCCGACGGAGCCGCGTACCGGATGCTCGACACGGTCCGCGAGTACGGAGCCATGTGGCTGGACGGCGTCGGCGAACGCGAAGCCCTGCGGGCCCGGCACGCGGAGTACTTCCTGGAACTGGTCCGCACCGCCGAGCGGGACTGGCTCGGACCCGCACAGCGCGCGGCCTACCGGCGGATCGCCGCCGCGCACGGGGACCTGTGCGCCGCCCTCGACCACGCCCTGGCGGCCGCCCCGGGGCAGGCCCTCGAACTGGTCGGCCGGATCGGCTTCTTCTGGGCCTGCTGCGGCCACCTCCACGCGGCCCGCCGCTACCTGGAACGGGCGCTGGCCACCGCCCGCCCCCAGGACGTCCCGCCGGAGGACCGGCTCCGCGCCCTGTGGGCCCTCGGGGTGAGCCTGCTGCTCCAGGGCGAGAAGGACCAGGCACACCGGCTCGCGGTGACCTGCGAAGCCCTGGCGACGGAGTTCGGGCACACCTCCTGGCCCGCGCTGGACGCCGCGTACCTGCTGGGCCTGAGCCACCTGCTGGCCGGCCGGCCGCTGGCCGCGCGGATCGTGGCGGAGAACGTCCTGGAAGCCCTCCCCGGCCGCCCCTTCGACTCGGCGGCACGCCTGCGCTGCCACCTGCTCCGGGTGTTCGCCCTCACCGGGATGGGCCTGTTCGAGGACGCCCGCGCGGAAGCCGAGCGGCTGCTGGCCGGCTGCCGGGCCGTGGACGAGCACTGGACGCGGGCCTACGCCGAGTACCAGCTGGCGCTGATCTGCCTGTTCGAGAGCCGCCCCGCCGAGTCCGCGGTGCACGCCCGCGCGATGCTGGAGAGCAAGCGGGAACTCGGCGACAGCTTCGGCACCGCCCTCGGCCTCGACCTGCTCGCGGCAGCCCGCGCCGCGGCGGGCGACGGGGCCGGCGCGGCCCGCGCGTACGGGACCGGGCACGCCTACTGGCAGGCCGTCGGCCACCCGCAGCGCGGGACACCGGAACTGGCCTCCGTACGCGAGGAGTTCGAGCGCACCGCCCGCGGGGCGCTCGGGGACCGGGCGTACGAGGAGGCCTTCATGGAGGGCGTCCGCCACGGCCACGCCCTGCGCACCCGGACCCACCTGTACGGAGGGTGAGCCGCGGCGCGGGCGGGTCCGCCGCCGGTCAGGCTCCCGCGGGCCGGCCGATCAGCTCGCCCGGGGCGCCCTGCTCGGCATCCGGGAGCCGCCGCCCGGCGTGCGGCATCCGCAGGGCGAGCGCCAGCCGCTCCGCGTCCCCGGGCGGGCCGAAGTCTCACCGGGCGGACGGCGGGAGGGCCACCGGCATCACCAGGGTGGTGAAGCTTCCCTGGTCGGCGGAGCGCACCAGGACCGGCCCGTTCACCTCGGAAATCTCCAGCAGCACGTCGGGACCGACGCTCGCCTCCAGGGCCGGTGCCAGCACGGCCGGGTCGAAGCCGATGCGCACGGGCTCCGCCTCCTCGCGCACGGCGGGCAGTTCGGCCGGTTTCCCGGACCCGTCCGGCAGGGATACGAGGATCCGGTCGCGCCCGAGTTCCAGGGCGGCCGACGGGGTGTCCCCGCAGGCGTCGAGGGCGGCGATCAGCGCGGCCCGTTCCACGACCACCCGGTGCAGGGGTGCGGCCAGGGCCTCCAGCACGTCCCGGTAGGCGGGGAAGGTCCCGCCGGCCACCGGCACCTCGCGGGGCCCGCCGGGATGGCGGACGGTCAGCGCCGACCCGCCGGGTCCCGCCACCAGGGTCACCTCGGCGGCGCGGGCCGCCCACGCACCGAGCCCGAGCAGCGTGCCGGCCTCGATCAGCAGCCGCCCCGGCGGTCCGCTCACGGCGGCGGGGCGCAGGGTGCGCAGCGAGAGCCGGTAGCGGTCGGTGGCCACGAAGCGGACCTCGTCCCGGGTGAACTCCACCAGCACGCAGCCCAGTTCGGGGTGCGCCGGGTCCCGCCCCGCCGCCGGGGCGACCTGCCGGGCGGCGCTCGCCAGTTCGGCTCCGCCCAGGGTGATCTCGGTGCGGGCGGGCAGCGCCGGGAGCCCCTCCAGCACCGCCCCGATCGCCGCGTCGGCGGTGCGCCGGGCCTCCCGCACGGCCGCCCGGTGGCGTTCCAGTACGGCGCGCCTGTTCGGAGGTCCCGTCGAGCACCGCGACCACGTCGGCCAGCGCCAGCCCCGCCTCGCGCAGCCCGCGCAGCAGCGTGGCGCGGGCCTGCTGGGCCGGGGCGTAGGAGCGGTAGCCGGTGGCGGGGTCGACGTGGGCGGGGAGCAGTACGCGGCAGTCGTCGTAGAAGCGCAGGGCGCTCGGCGCGAGGCCGACGCGTCGGCCGAACGCGCTGATGCCCATCAGATCGGGGTTGTTGTCGTCCATGAGCGAGATTGTCGACTTTCATCCCACTTGAAGGTCAACCCGCCGCCCCTGCCCCGCGCCGGTCAGCCCCGCGGTTCGGAGGCCTGCGCCCCGGCGCAGGTCCAGATCACGGGGCGGCCGTCGATGGTGCCGCCCACCCGGTCGTCGTCGGACACGGCGGTGGCCTGCGACTCCGCCGTCGGGTCGGGCACGGGCAGCGCCTTCACGGGCCCCGCACCGGTCTGGTAGGTCGCCTGGCCGGGCTTCGCGTGGCCGCCGTCGAGCCAGGTGACGGCCGATCCCACCAGCCTTGCCGTGGTGGGGCTGATGGCCCCGATCCGGAGCTCCTCCTGTCCGGCCAGCTTCGGCAGGGCGGTGGCCGCCGCGGCGTACGGCGCCTGCCAGACGTATCCGGTGTAGTGGGCCGAACCGTGCAGGCTCTGGATGTCGGTGGCGACGACAACGCCCCGGTCGTCGATGCCGGCGGGGTGGATCTCCTGGTCGTAGTCGCCCGATCCCACGGCCGGCAGCGCGTACGCGGGCCCCTGGCCGGCCGGCCAGACGACCGGGTACGACTCGTAGTGGAAGCCGGACGGGGTGTCGTCCTCGTAGCGCACCAGGGCGCTGCCGAGGATGTCGCCCCGCTTGTTGACCCCGGTGATCTTGTCGACCTTCGACTTCGGGTCCGCCCCGGTGGGCAGCGGCAGTACGCGCACCAGTCGGCCGTCCTGCCACTGCTTGGCGACGTTCCCGTCGAGCCCGGCGATCCGGCCCGCGTCGTTCACACCGATCCCCGAGTACGAGGAACGGGCGGGCGCGGTGAGCAGCGTCACCTGCCGGGCGCCCTTCTGGTAGGTGAACAGCACGTGCTCCTGGTCGTTGTTCCGGTCCAGGACGCCCACCATCAGCCCCTTGGCATTGACGGCGCGGACGCTGCCCTGCGTCCAGCCGGCCGGCAGCGGCACCCTGAAGGCCCGGGTGCCCTGCCAGTACACCGGCGCGTCGGCCGAGCTGCCGACGGCCAGATCGCCGGCTCCCAGCCCGAGCACCTCGTTGCCGCCGTCGCTCCCGGTGACGGCCAGCCGCTTGATGTCCGGCTTGCAGACGGCGGCTCCCGCGCCCGCCGACGCGGCGGCCGGACCCGCCGCGCTGATGAGTCCGGCCAGGACGCACGCGGCCGCAGCCGCGGACATGCTTCTCCTCATACGGTTTTCCCCCAGGTCATGTGCGGTTCCCCGTGGTTCATGACACGTGCGGGCAACATGCTGCACGACAAGCCGGGTTCAATCCGCCGGAACCGTGCATACCGTTCGAGGTTGGACCGGTTACCGCTGAGGACTGACCGATTCCCCGCCGCCCGGGAGTCAGCCCGTGGCGGTGCGGGGCTTCGTCTGCTGGACCGCCCAGCCGTTGCCGTCCGGGTCCGAGAAGTACACGAAGGAACCCCAGGGCATGTCCTGGATCTCCGTGACCTCCAGGCCCCGCCCGCGCAGGTCGGCGTACGCCTCCTCGATGTCGGCGACCACCACCTGCATGTTGTCCAGAGAGCCCGGGGTCATCCGGGTGATCCCCTTGCCCAGCGCGATCGAACAGGCCGACCCGGGCGGGGTCAGCTGGACGAAGCGGATCTCCTCGCTGACCGTGACGTCATGATCGGCGACGAAGCCGATCTTCTCGTAGAACGCCTTGGCCCGGTCGACATCGGTGACGGGGACGGCGACCAGTTCCAGCTTGATGTCCATCACGACCTCCATGATCGGCAGCGGTCCCGGAGTGCGGGCCTCCCGGCATCATGCGCCCGGGGCGGGGAATCCGCCGCCCGGAGCGGCCTGTGCCGCCGCCGTGTCCTTCGCCGCGAACTGGGTCCGGTACAGCTCCTCGTACCGGCCGCCCGCCGCCAGCAGCTCGGGGTGCGTGCCCCGCTCCACGATCCGGCCGTCCTCCACCACGAGGATCTGGTCGGCAGCCTGGACGGTCGACAGCCGGTGCGCGATCACCACCGCGGTCCGGCCGGCCAGCGCCTCGGCGAGGGCCTCCTGGACGGCGGCCTCGGAGGTGGAGTCCAGATGGGCGGTGGCCTCGTCCAGGATCACCACCCGCTGGCGGGCCAGCAGCAGCCGGGCGATGGTCAGCCGCTGGCGCTCCCCGCCCGACAGCCGGTAGCCGCGCTCACCGACGACGGTGTCCAGTCCGTCGGGCAGCGAGGCGACGAGCCCGTCGAGGCGGGAGCGGCGCAGGGCCTCCCAGACCTCCTCCTCCGTCGCCCCGGGGCGGGCCAGCAGCAGGTTGGCCCGTACCGACTCGTGGAAGAGGTGGCCGTCCTGGGTGACCATGCCGAGCGTCTCCCGGATGGAGTCGGCCGTGAGGTCCCGTACGTCGGTCCCCGCGAGCCGCACCGCACCCGAGTCGGCGTCGTACAGGCGGGGCAGCAGCTGTGCGATGGTCGACTTCCCGGCGCCGGAGGAGCCCACCAGGGCGATCATCTGCCCCGGCTCCGCCCGGAAGGACACCTCGTGCAGCACCTCGGTGCCGCCGCGCGCGTCGAGGGTGGCCACCTCTTCCAGGGAGGCCAGCGAGACCTTGTCGGGAGAGGGGTACCCGAAGGAGACCCGGTCGAACTCCACCGCCACCGGACCGTCCGGAACCCGCACCGCGTCCGGCTTCTCGGCGATCAGCGGCTTCAGGTCGAGGATCTCGAAGACCCGCTCGAAGCTCACCATCGCGCTCATCACCTCGACGCGGGCGCCGGCCAGCGCGGTCAGCGGGGAGTACAGGCGGGTGAGGAGCAGGGCGAGGGCGACGACCGAGCCCGCCTCCAGGGTCCCGCGCAGCGCGTAGTACCCGCCGAGCCCGTAGACCAGCGCCAGGGCGAGGGCGGACACCAGGGTGAGGGCGGTGATGAACGCCGACTGGGCCATCGCCGTACGGATCCCGATGTCCCGGACCCGGGCCGCGCGGGCCGCGAACTCGGCGGACTCGTCGGCCGGCCGTCCGAACAGCTTGACGAGGGTGGCGCCGGGAGCCGAGAACCGCTCGGTCATCTGCGTGCCCATGGCGGCGTTGAGGGTCGAGGCCTCCCGCTGCATCGCGGCCATCCGCGCGCCCATCCGGCGGGCCGGCAGCACGAACACCGGCAGCAGGACCAGGGCGAGGAGGGTGATCTGCCAGGAGATGCTCAGCATCACGCCGAGGGTCAGCAGCAGGGTGACGACGTTGGAGACCACGCCGGACAGGGTGTTGCTGAAGGCCCTCTGGGCCCCGATCACATCGTTGTTGAGGCGGCTGACCAGGGCGCCGGTCCGAGTCCGGGTGAAAAAGGCGACCGGCATCCGCTGCACGTGGTCGAAGACCGCCGTCCGCAGGTCGAGGATCAGCCCCTCGCCGAGGGTGGACGACAGCTTGCGGGTCAGCAGTCCGAGCCCGGCCTCGGCCACCGCGATCAGCGCGATGAACAGGGCGAGCCGGGTGACGGTGGCGCTGTCGCCGCCCCCGACGATGGTGTCCACGACCCGGCTCGCGAGCAGCGGGGTGGCCACCGCGAGCAGCGCCGTCACCACGCTGAGCAGCAGGAAGAGGGTGAGCCCGCGGCGGTGGGGGCGGGCGAAGGCGGCGATGCGGCGCAGGCCGGCCCGGGAGAGCGGGCGGCGGTCCTGCTGGGCGTTGATGGCGCTGTGCAGCGAGGTCCAGGCGGTGACTTCCATGTCCATGTCCCGAACGCTAAGACCTCAACCAAACTTTAGGTCAAGGCTTCGGCCGTGAACCACCCGGTCCGGGCGCCAACTCCCGTTCGTGCGAGGGATGTACGGGACTCTCGTCCGCTGTCGGTGGCCGGTGGCATCATCGGGGGATGACGCAGGGATCAGAGCCCGTTCCGTCCGGTCCACCCGTTCCGTCCGGTCCACCCGTTCGTTCCGCCCCGTCCGTTCCCGTTCCCGATCCGCCCGGTACGAGCGTCCCCGCCGCCGGCTCCCGAACCGTCCGGCCGTCCGTCGGGACGGTGCTGGACCGCTTCGAGGAGCGGGCCCGCGAAGCCCCCGGGGCCCGCGCCGTCATCGCCGGTACGCACAGCCTCACGTACGGGCAGCTCGATGCCCGCGCCAACCAGCTGGCCCACCACCTGCTGGCGGCGGGCCTGCCGCCCGGCGGCCTCGTGGCCATCGGGACGGCCCGCCAGACGGAACTCCTCGTCGCGCTCCTCGCCATCCTGAAGGCGGGCGGGGCCTACACCGTCCTCGACGTCGAGGGCTCGGGCACCGGACCGCGCCGGCTGCGCGGCCTCGACCCCTTCGCCGTCCTCACCCACGCGGCACACCAGGCCCGCCTCGACGACGGCCGCGGCCTGCGGTTCGTCCGCCTCGGCGCGGAGGCCGCCGCGATCGCCGCACACCCCGTCGAGCCGCCCCCGCGCCCCGCGGCCCAGGACGCGGCGCAGGTGTTCACCGGGGGAGTCCAGCCGCGCGCAGTGGCGCTCACCCACGCCCTGCTGCTCGCGGCGTACGAGGCCTGGGCCGAGGTGGCCCGGCTGACCCCCCGGGACCGGCATCTGATCACCGCCGGGACCGACATCACGGCCTTCGCCACCGGCTGGACGCGGGCCCTGTGTTCGGGCGGCGCCCTCGTCCTCCCCGAGGGCGGGCCCTGGACGCCCGACGCGGTCCGCCGGGCCGTCGAGGCCGAGCAGGTCACCGTGGTGCACACCGATCCGGCCGGCGCCACCGGACTGCTCGTCCCCGGGCGGAAGGAGCCCACCGCCGGTGCCCGCCCGGGCGCGGACATCCCGCGGCAGGACGACGCGGCACTGCGCTCGCTGCGGCTGGTCGCCGTCACCGGGGACCGGCTCTACCTCGACGAGCAGGCCGCCCTCCAGGCCCGGCTCCGGCCCGGCGCACGCGTGCTCAACGTCTACGGGCCCACCGAGTCCGCGGGCACCGGCACCTGGTTCGAACTTCCCCAGCTTCCCGGCCCGTTGGACGACCCCGAGCAACTCTCCCTGATCGGGCGCCCCTTCCCCGGCTGCCGGGCCGACCTCCGGAACGGCGAGCTCCGCCTCACACCGCCGGACGGGACCGACGCGATCCCCACCGGCGACCTCGTACACCTGCGTCCCGACGGGCTGCTGGAGTTCCGCGGCCGGATCCGCGACCGGATCACCCTCGACGGCCACCCCCTCGACCCGCACTCCCTGGAATCCCTGATCCGGGGCCACCAGGACGTCGGCTCCGCCCTCGTGGCCGAGGTCGACGCCGGACCGGGCTCGCGGCGGCTCGTCGCCTACCTCGCTCCGCCCGCCGGCGCCCAGGCCTGGCCCCCGGGCGCGGGACTGCCGGACCCCGACCGGCTCCGCGACCACCTGCGGGACAAGGTGCCCGCGGAGCAGACCCCGCGCGCGGTGGTCCGGTTGCGGGCCCTGCCGCGCAACCGGGCGGGTCAGGAGAACAGGGCCGCGTTGCCGCAGCCGCCCCGGCTGACCGGCCCCGTGAAGGGCACCAAGAGCGGGGGCAAGTACGCGGCGGCGGGGAGCGGGGAGTTCCCGAGCGGCTGCGCCACCGGCTGCGGGGTGTTCGTCCTCGGCCTCGTCGCCCTGCTGCTGACCGACGTGTTCTGGCCCGGCTCCACCGACCTCACCGGCATCCCGGGCCCCTGGGCGCCCCTCTTCTTCATCCTCTACCTGTTCGAGTGCGCGGCCTTCGCCGCCGGTGTGCTGTTCCTGTTCACCGGCCGCGCCCGGATGCGCAGCCAGGGCCGCGGCCCGCGGCTCACCGCGGCCGCCCACCTCGCCGTGGTGTACCTGCTGGCCGCCTGGTGGCCCCAGGACAACCTCTACCGGCTGGCGGCCAAACAGGACTGGCCCCGCCAGGCCGCGCTGGTCTACGCCTTCAACATCCCCCTGATGATCGCCGGCGCCGTCCTGGCCGTGTACGTCACCCGCAAGCCCCGCTCGGCCTTCGACTTCGACGACTGAGCCGACAGCTCGTCCGCCCGGCCGGCCGGGGCCGCCGACGCGGGCGCGTCCCCGGCCCCGGCCCCGCCTCCGTGCCTGTCCCCGTCCCCGCCTCCGGCCCACCCCCCGTCCCCGAGTCCCAGCGCCTCGCCGACCCCCAGGGCCCGGGCCCGTACCAGCGCCTCGGCCGCGTCCAGCACCGCCCTGCTGCGCGCGGCCACCAGCACGCCCAGCCAGGGCGCCGGATCGAAGGCCCCGGTCGGGATCGCCGGCACGAACACCGCCCCGAGTTCCGCGCATTCCCGCGCCAGGTCCGCGCACAGCTCGTCGAACTGGGCCTCCGGCAGCCTGGCCCCCAGCTCCACCCGGTCCGCGATGCGCACGAGGTGCCCCGCGCCCCGCAGCTCGTCGAGCCGGGCCGCCACCATGAAGGCGACCGACGGCCCGGTCAGCCGCAGGTTGGTCTCCGTCGGCGCCAGCCGCCCCGCCCCGTCCGCGACGAAGTCGACGTCGAACCAGCCCCGGTAGCCGGCCGCCGCGAGCTCCCGGCCCACCGCCGCCCCGAAGGTCAGCAGCGGCCGCTCCACCTCGCGCGGCACCGTGCCGGGGCCGACGGTCGCACCCCGGTAGCCCCCGTCGGCCACGTCCATCACCGCCCCGCCGACCTCGTGGACCCGGCCCGCGCCGTCCACGAACCCGTCGTACGTCAGGTCGCGCGGGGCGCCCGCACCGACCGGGCCGGCCACGTACTCCTCCACCAGCAGCGGCCCGCGCGGCAGCCGCCGCAGCACCGCACGGGCCCCGCCCGCCGCGCGGACCTCCCCGGGCGTCACCAGGGTGGTGCCCGAACCCCCGACGCCGTGCTCCGACTTGAGGACGGTGCTCTCGCCGCGCGCCGCCCTGGCCGACAGCAGCCGTACCGCCGCCCGGCGGGTGCCGGCCCTCCACTGCGCGGGCAGGGTGATCCGGGGGTGGCCCCCGCCCGCGAGGATCTGGCCGAACAGGGCGTGCGCCGCGGACTTGGACTCGTACCGCAGCTCCCGCGGTTGCCACGGCCGGCCCGACAGCAGCCCGAAGGGCTCCGTCAGCCCCCACGGTACGAGGGGCAGCGCGGCCCCCGTCAGCCGCGCGGCCAGCGCCGGCCGGGCCCGTACGGCGTCCGACAGGCCGGCACCGCGCTCCACGAGCCCGTCGTACACCTCGACCTCCCCCCACTCCAGCTGCCGGCCGACGAGCCGGGTCCAGCCGGCCGGTACCGCCAGGGGCAGCACCAGAGCGGCGGGTTGCGGGCTGTAGAAGGCGGCCAGGCAGGCGTAGTGGTGCGCGGCCCGCTGCTCCCGGTCCAGGGAGGCATCCCCGAACTGGGCGTTGAACTCGGCGACGTTGCCCACGTGCACCGCCGGACCCCCACCGGTCCACGCCCGCGCCCAGCCGGCCGCCGGGGCGGGCGCCACCTCGAAGCGGACCAGCCCGTCGGGGCCGCCCTCCACGGCCACCGCGCCCATCGCCCGGTAGAACCCGACGGCGTGCGGATCGGAGTCGATCAGCAGCCGGCGCACCCCGAGCCCGACCGCCCGGCGCAGCACGTCCCGGTACAGCAGCCGGCCGATGCCCCGGCCGATCGCCGCCGGGTCCACGAACAGCAGCCCGAGCCGCGCCCGCGGCCCGGAGCCCGGCGCCTCCCGTGCCGGCCGCGGCCGAAACCCGTCTACCGACTCCGGCTCCGGCTCCGGCTCCGAATCCGGCTCCTGCCCCGACCCCGGCTCCGACCCCGGCCCCGGCTCCGACCCCGGCTCCGACCCCGGCTCCGACCCCGGCCCCGGCCCCAACCCCGGCCACGGCTCCAGCTCCAGCGACGCCAGCCCCAGCACGGTCCCGGATCCGTCCTCGGCCACCACGATCCGGCGGTCCGCGACCTCCCCGGCCCGGATCCGCAGTTCCCGCGCGCAGTCGGCCAGAAACCGTGCGTCGTAGCCCCAGTACGCCTTGGAGCGCAGCACCAGTTCGGACAGCGCCCCGGCCTCCTCGGCCCGCGCGGCCCTGAGCTTTGCCATTTCCTGACCTCCCCATGGTCCACCGCCTGGCCGTGCGATAGATTCGGCCACCCACACGGCAGGTACACCCTCCCTCACTACCCACGCGGAGACAGGCTTCTCAATGAGCGACATCATCAACGGACTTGGCCGCACCAGCGCGTTCGGCGCCCTCGGTCTGGTCCTGCTGATCCTCGGCATCGTCCTGGTGGACGTGCTGACGCCAGGGAAGCTCCCCAAGCAGATCTGGGAGGAGCGCAACCGCAATGCCGCGCTGCTGCTCAGCTCCGCGCTCCTCGGCATCGGCGGGATCGTCTTCACCTCGATCTGGACCACGTACGACGACTTCGGCAAGGGCCTGCTGTCCACCGCCGCCTTCGGCCTGCTCGGCTTGGTCCTGATGGCGGTGGCCTTCCTGGTGCTGGACCTGGTCACCCCGGGCAAGCTCGGCGCCATCGTCGTCGACCCCGAACCCCACCCGGCGGTCTGGGTCACGGCCTCCTGCAACCTCGCCGTGGCCGCCATCGTCGCGGCCTCCATCGCCTGACGGCCGGCCCCGGCCCCGCTCGGCACGAGGCCGGGCCGGGCCGCTACGCCAGCCCCAGGGCGAACACCGCGAACCCCGCCGCGAGCAGCCCCGCCACGGTCCGCCGTACCGCCGTCGCCCTGGTCCACGGCTGCTCGAACCGGCGGGCGTACCGGGCGATGCCCACCAGCAGCGCGGCGAACAGCGGCATCCACGCGAGACGCGCCGCGATCCACCCCGGGCTCTCCGGAGCCGTCGTGAGGCCGGCCAGCTCTCCCGCGAAGGACGCGGGAACGGCCGCAGCCAGCATCGCCGTCTGATGCCAGCACAGGATCGTCATCGCGCACAGGTTGATCACCACCACCGGCGCCCACAGCGCCGGACGGGCCAGCAGCTTCGCGAGACGGTCCCGCAGCAGGATCGCCGCCCCGGACTGGGCCGCCGCCAGGGCCGGCACGAGCAGCGACGGCGGGTGCGAGTTGGTCCGGGCTTCGCCCGGTACGCCCACCATCGACGCGGGATAGTGGAAGAGCGCCAGCAGCGCCGCGAAGAGTACGGCCCCGCCCGCCAGCAGCAGCCACGCCCCGCGCCGGCCGATCCGCCGCTCGCCCCAGTCCACGCCCAGCTGGTACGCGAACAGCCAGCCCGGCAGGATGTTCAGCAGCGACAGCCAGGACGGCACCGAGTCGGACAGCGGCCCGTAGCGCAGGAAGTCCACCACCGCCACCGATCCGAGCAGCGGAGCCGCCGCCCACCCGCCCATCCGGTGGGCCGCCCGCACGCAGTACGGGGTCAGCGCGGTGATCACCACGTACACCCCGACGAACCACAGCGGCTGGATCACCAGCGTCGCCCCGGTCCGCAGCGTGGCCTCCGGCACCCCCGCCGCGTACAGCACCGGCGCGGCCAGCGCCCACACCGCCGTCACCCCGAGCACCGGCCGCCCCAGCCGGGCGATCCGGCCCTTCAGCCAGGCGCCGGTCGTGCCCGGACGGTGCCGGAAGGAGAGCGCCGACGCGTACCCGCCGACCAGGAAGAAGATGCCCAGCATCTGGAGCACCCAACTGGCCGGGGCCAGGCCGCCGAACGCCGACAGCGGGCTGGCGTTGTGCAGCCCGCCCCCCTCGTCGAGGGTGAACCCGCCGAGCAGCCAGTGCCCCGTCGGCACGGCCAGCAGTGCCAGGGCCCGCAGCCCGTCGACCGCCCGGTCGCGGTGGGCGGGGGTCTGCCGTTCGATCCGGCCGGCCGTCGCCCGCAGCAGGGTCATGGCGCTCATCGGGCCTCTCCCTTCGCGATCGAGGCGAAGGCCGCCAGCGACTGGGTGCCGGGGGTGAAGTAGCCGGTGTGGCCCTTCACATCGGCGGCGGGCACCCGGCGGGCACCGAACGCCGGGGAGGTGGGGTCGGCGCCGTGGCCGATCCCGGCGAACTCGACGTTCGGCACGTCCGCGATCCAGTCCGAGGGGCCGCGCGCCGCCCACACCCGGGCGCCGGTGCCCAGCCCGGCGGCGGTCCTCGCACGCATCCCCGGCGAGCCGAAGGCGACGAGGTCGCGGGCGTCGGTGTGCCGGGCCGCGAGCCCGCACACCACCGAGCCGTAGCTGTGGCAGAACAGTGCCGGGTCGGGGGCGCCCACCGCGTCCAGTCCGGCGGTGAAGGCCGCGAGCCGGACCGCCCCCGCCTCGGCGAGCCGTCCGTCGGCCGCGTCCAGGCCGACGCCGACCGGGGTGGTGTATCCGGTCCAGGCGATCACGGCGGTGTCCCCGCCCGTCGCCGCCCGCAGCGCCCGGGCCATCCCGGCCGGGCCGGTGTGCGGGGTGCGCCGGGCGTCGTACGTGGTGGCGTCGTTGTCGGAGCCCGGGACGATCACCGACACGTGAGCCGCGTGCGCCAGATCCCCGAACACCTCCGCGACCTGGCCGCGGCCGCGCGGGTCGAAGGCCAGGATCTGGCGGCCGGGCCCGGCCAGGGAGGCGAACCGGGCCTCGCCCGTGGCGGTGACCGCCAGCCGGTTGGCCTCGTACCGAAGCGGGAGCGGCGCCCCCTCCAGGTTCCCCACGACCAGCGGGTGGCGCCTCAGGAGCTCCCGCCGCCCGGCCTCGTCCAGCCCGGCGAAGAACCCCGAGACCTCGCGGGGCGAGGCCTGCGCCGGATCGGGCAGCGCCCGGCCGGACACCGTGTCGGCCCGCCAGGCGGCGGTGCCCGGCGGCGGCCCGGTGACCACCCGCTGGCTGTCGGCCGAAGCCCATCCGGCGGTCCCCGCGACCACGGCCACCGATACGGCGGCGGCGACCAGCGTCCTTGCGAAGCGGCGCATGCCCCTTCTCCTCTCCTCGTGACGAGGAGGAAGGTAGGAAGGAGGTACCGGACCGTACGTCGGACCGTGGAGCCAAGTCGGATGTCATACCCCGGTAGGGGGTGGAGGAGACCCGGTCTCCCCCCGGCCCCTCAGGCGCTGTCGCCCGGCCGCACCAGCCCCGCCTCGTAGGCGAAGATCACCGCCTGGGCCCGGTCCCGCAGGTCGAGCTTGCCCAGGACCCGCCCGATGTGGGTCTTCACCGTCTGCTCCGCCAGCACCAGGTGCGCGGCGATCTCCTGGTTCGACAGCCCGCGCGCGATGAGCTCCAGTACCTCGGTCTCACGCGGGGTCAGTCCGTTCAGCCGCAGCGTCGGGTCCTTGCGCGGCGCCGGCCGCTGCTGCACGAAGTCAGCGATCAGCCGGCGGGTCACCGAAGGGGCCAGCAGCGCCTCACCCGAGGCGACGACCCGGACCGCCGCGATCAGGTCGGCCGGCGGGGCGTCCTTCAGCAGGAACCCGGAGGCGCCCGCGCGCAGCGCCTCGTACACGTAGTCGTCGATGTCGAACGTGGTCAGCATCAGCACCTTCGGCCGGTGCACCACGCCCGGCGGCGGATCGAGGATCTCGCGGGCCGCCGTCAGCCCGTCCATCTCCGGCATCCGGACGTCCATCAGCACCACGTCGGGGTGCACCGTGCGGGAGACCTGCACGCCCTGCCGCCCGTCGGGCGCCTCGCCCACCACATCGATGTCTGCCTGCGCCGACAACAGGGCGGCGAACCCCGCCCGCACCATGGCCTGGTCGTCGACGATGATCACGCGGATGGTCAACTGGCGTCCTCGTTCGGCTCGTTCAGGGGCAGGCGGGCGGCGACCCGGAAGCCGCCGTCGGGCAGCGGGCCGGTGTCCAGCGTGCCGCCCGTCAACCGTACGCGCTCGCGCATCCCCACCAGGCCGTGCCCCGTACCGGAGGCCTCCAGCGCCACCACGGCGCCCGGGGCCGGGCCGTTGACCACCAGCACGAGCACCTCGGCGGCCTCGGCGTCGTACGTCACCGACACCCGGGTCCGCGCCCCCGACGCGTGCCGCACCACGTTCGCCAGGGCCTCCTGCACGATCCGGTACGCCGACAGGTCCACGGCCGGCGGCGCGGCTTCCGCGGCTCCCGCCGCCAGCGACAACTCCACCGGCTGCCCCGCCCGTACGGTCGCCTCCACCAGCTGCTGGAGCCTGCCGATGCCCGGCTGAGGGGCCCGCTCCCCGCCGGGACCGTCGCCGCCGTTGCCGCGCAGCACCGTCAGCAGCCGCCGCATCTCGCCCAGCGATTCGCGGGCGCTGGCCGCGATCGCCTCGAACTCCTCGCGCACCGGCTCCGCCATGCCGGGCAGCCGGTACGGCGCGGAGTCGGCCTGCACCGTGATCACCGACATGTGGTGGGCCACCACGTCGTGCAACTCCCGCGCGATACGGGCCCGTTCCTCCAGCAGGGTGCGGCGGGCCCGTTCGGCCTCGCTGATGCTCTCCTGCTCGGCGATCCGCTGCTGCGCGTCGCCGAGCCCGCGCAGGGCGCCCGTCAGCGCGAGGAAGGACCCGCCGAGGACGAAGAGGAGCGCGGTGGTGTTCGTCACCCCGTCGGGCTGGAAGAACCCGAGCACCACCCCGGCCGCGCCGGTCACCAGCCACACCGCGACCAGGTTCCGGACGGACTCGCGCAGCCCCAGGCAGACCATCAGCACCAGGTAGCCGACGATGGTCATCGGCGGCCACGGCCAGCTGTGCCCGGCCACCTGGTCGGCGTGGCTCAGCACCACGGCTGCGGCCACGTCCGCGGCCAGCACCATGCCCCAGGCCTGCAGCGGCCGGGTCACGGCGAGGAGCAGGGGAACGGTCTGCGCCACCCCGAGGGCGCCCGCCCAGCCGCCGCCCGCCTTGTAGTCGTTGGTCAGCACGGCGATCGTCACCGGCAGCAGCGTGACCACGAAGACGGCGACGACCGCGAAGGGCAGGATCCGCTGCCAGGCCTTGGGCGCCCGCGCGAACAGGGGCTCGCCCGCCCGGGCGGGCGTACGCAACGCCACCGCGAGTTGCGCGAGCGCGCGGGTTCCCCGGGCGGCCGCGGGTGTACGGGCCTTCGCCCGGGGCGTCTTGCTCATGATCAGCCCACCCTATGCGCAGCCACCGCGACGCGGCCGGCGCGCGCCGCTGTTTCCGTAGGCGTCGCCCTACAGCCGCCGGGGTACCGCGCCGCAGCCGGCGAGAGCGCCCTACGGGCCGGCCCTTACAGCCCGGCCCGGCGGGCGAGGCGGGCCCGCAGCCGGGTCAGCCGCGCGATCTCCGCGTCGAGCGCGGCGAGCCGGTCCCCGACGACCCCGCCACCGCCGCACCCGGCCGGCGCGCCGTCGGCCAGCACGTGCAGCCGGTGCGCGACCCCCCGCAGGTCCTCGACGGTGAACCCGTGGGCCAGCAGATCGCGGATCACCCGGACCCTGGCGACCTCCCCCGGCCCGTACTCCCGCTGGCCGGAGGGCGTCCGGGCGGGCGCGGGGAGCAGTCCGCGCTGCTCGTAGAACCGAAGCGCCCTCGGCGTGGTCCCCGCCGCTGCCGCCGCCTCACCGATCCGCATCCCGTCCCACCCCGTCGCCCCGGCCCGCGCACTCCACGACCACGGCCCCGAAGTGCCGCCCCGCCATCAACTCCTCCAACGCCCGGGGCGCGCGATCGATGCCCGGGACCAGGGCGTGCGGGAAGCGGATCTCGCCGGAACGCAGCCAGCCCCCGAAGCGCGCGGCCCACTCCCGCTCCACCTCCGGGTGGTCCGTGCCGCTGTACCCCCGCAGCGAGACGCCCCGGACGACCAGGCGGAACGCATCGATCTCCACCGGCGCGCTCCCGCCGGCCCGCCGCGCGGCGAGCTGGCCCGACAGCGCGCCGACCAGGGCGAAGCGGGCGCCGGGCCGGGCCGCGCCGAGGGCCGCGGCCAGCTGCTCACCGCCGACGGTGTCCAGCAGGACGTCGATCCCGTCGGGGGCGGCCTGCGCGAGCTGGGCGGAGAAGGGCCGCGCGGTTCCCCGTAGGACGACAGCGTCGTACCCGAGCTCGGACACCAGCCGCTCGGCCTTCCCCGCGGAACCGGTGCTGCCGATCACCCTTCCCGCGCCGAGCAGCCGCGCGATCTGACCCGCCAGCGAACCCACCGCGCCCGCCGCCCCGGTGACCAGAACGGTGTCACCGGGGCGGACTTCGGCGAGGCGGGTCAGCGCGCCGTACGGAGCGCTGCCCTGGGCGAGGTGGGCGACCGGATCGGGCAGCGTGTCGCCCAGCGGGGTGCAGTCGGCGGCGTCCACCAGGGCGTACTCCCGCCAGCCCAGCATGTGCGCGACGGCGTCCCCCGGCCGCAGCGGGCCACCGGCGGGCGCTGCCACGACCTCGCCGACCGCCGGGCCGAACAGCGCGTCACCGGCGCGCAGCGGCGGCAGCGGCAGGTCCTCCACCTCCCCGCCGATCAGGGTGCGCAGGCCCGGGAAGACCAGGAAGTGGCGGTTGCGGACGAGGACCTGCCCCGGCCCCGGCTCCCTCACCGGGCTCTCGACGACGGCGAAGTCCCCCCGCTCGGGCAGCCCTTCGGGCCGGGCGGACAGCCGGATCTCACGTGCGGTGCGGGGCAGGACCATGACCATCCGGGGCTCCTCGGCAGGGTGCGGGGCGGCGGACCGGAAGGTGCCCGCCGCTCGGGTGCGCCGACGCTAACCCCTGACCCGCACGTCAGGGTCAAGCCCGCGAAGGTGCCCGGGCCGGCGGGACGGCCCCTTCGGCCGCCCGCTGGGGGCTTTGGCGCCCGGCATAGACTGCGCCGGTCGGGATGATCACCGCACACGGGGGAGCCGGAACGCATGGGCACGGCAGCCGCGCTCGAGAAGCTGGTGCCGGTGCTGCTGGCCTTCGGCGGCGGCGTGCTGCTCGCGCGCCGCAAGACGGTCCCGGCGGAGGCCTCGAAGGCCTTCGCCGACTACGCCTTCCTCTTCGCGGTCCCCTGCTACCTCTTCGGCAACATCTACGCCAGCGACCTCGCGGCCCTGTTCAACTGGCGGGCCGTCGGCGGCTATGCCGCTGCCGCCGCCCTCGCGGTCGCCGCCGTCGCCCTCGCGGCCGTCGCGTACGGGATACGCGAGCCCCGCGCGGTCGCGCTGCGGGTGATGGCGGGAGTCCAGGTGAACACGGCGTACTTCGCCGTTCCCGTCTTCATCACCGTGTTCGGCACGGCCGCGCCGATCTTCCCGATACTGCTCTTCCAGGTCTGCGTCCTGTCCCTCGTGGTCATCGCCATCATGGAACTGGGGCGCGCCGGCGCGGGATCCGGTGGCCCCGGCAGACGGCTCGCACGGGCCGTCGGAGCGTCCCTCGCCACCCCGCTCGTCCTCGCCTGCAACGCCGGGATCCTGCTCAACCTGCTGTCGGTCCGGGTACCGGGGGTGGTCCTGGACGGGGCCGCGTTCGTCGGTGACAGCGCCTCCCCGGTCGCCCTGTTCGCCCTGGGCCTGCACCTCGGCGGGCTCGGGCTGGACGTCCGGGGGACCACGCGGGAGGAACTGCTGCTGATCGGCTTCAAGTGCCTCGGGTTCCCGCTGCTCGCCTGGCTGGTGTGCGGGGCGCTGTTCGGCGTACGGGGCGACTGGCTCGCGTACCTCGTGCTGATCGCCGCGATGCCGACCCCGCAGAACCTGTTCATCTTCGCGCAGCGCTACGACGTGGGCGTCGACCTCTCCGCCTCGCTCGTGATCAAGAGCTCGGTGGTCTCCCTCCTGCTGCTGCCCGTCTGGCTGCAGACCGTCGCCGCCTCATGACCCGTACGGTCGCCGCCGCCGTCTGGTCCGTGGGCCCGCCGGCCGCCGCGGGGCCGGCGGATCCGGTGGCCGTCCGCTCGTTCCCCCCGGCGGGCTCCGCTCGTTGACCCGGCATGGAGCTCCTGCCGACCATCGCGGCGCCGGGCGTCGGTGAACGGGCCGACGCCGCGGCCGATGCCGCCTGCCACCTCTACGACGCCGTCGCGCCCTGGGGGACCGGCCGGCCGGGCGGATGGAGCCGGACCGCGGCCGAGGACGCCGCCGAGACCATCGAGACCACCGCGCACGCGCTCGCGTACGTCGACCCGCGCGCCGAGGTCATCCTGGCCCCGGTGCACACCGCCCTCGCGGAGCTGCGCCGGCAGCTGGAGCTGGCGCCGGCCGACCCGCTGACCGTCGACGGGCTGCCGGCCACGCCGCGTACGGTCGGCAATCCGCGCCGGACCCGCTGGGTACGGGTGCTCACACCGCCGCCGCAGCGGCGACCGCCGTCCGGTACAACGTCCTGATCTCCGTGCCGAAGTAGGAGCTGTACGAGGTGTCGGCCGTGGGCCCGCCGGTCTTCCAGCCGCCGATCACCCCGATCACCTCCCCTGTCCGGGTCTTCGGGTCGTAGTGCGTGATGAACGGCCCGCCGCTGGTCCCGCCGGGATATCCGGTGCAGTCGATGCGCAGGAACGATCCGGGGCTGCGCGGGTCGGTGCTGGTGAACTTGGTGGTCCTGTTGACGCACACCCGGGGGCGGGCCGCCCCGGCCGGATGGCCGATCAGGCTGACCCGGGGATGCGTGTAACCGGCGTTGACGAGCAGCCGGTTCCCGCCGACCACGGACTCGACGGGGCGGCCCTTGGCATCCGGCCCCACCTGGGCGAACGCCACGTCGAGGGTGGCCGCCCGGTCGGCGCCCTGGCTGCGGTAGCGCTGGTGGATCCACACCTTCGAGCGCCCCTTGGCGTCGCGCAGCACCGGGAACATGCCGTACGGCCGCGGTTTCGCGGCCGTGTACCGCGGTACGAAGGCCACCTGCCGGGTGTCGGTGCCGAGCAGGCAGTGCGCCGCGCTGAGCACCAGGTTGCGTCCGGGGGAGGAGACCACGCTGGCGGTGCAGAAGTACGCGCCGGCGCCCTTCATGACGAACATCCGGCCGACGACCGGGATCCCGTCGAAGTTCTGGCCGACACCGGGGCCGACGGCCGTGACGGCGCCGATGGTGCCGTCGGCCGGGGCCGGCTGCGTGGTCATCGCGGGGCCGGGCCCCGGGGCGACGGTGGGCACGGGGGCGACGGCGGGGGTCGTCGCCGGAGCGGTTCCGGTGGGAGCCGTGGTGCCCGGCGCCGTGGCGGCGGGCGCGGGGGAGGCGGCGGCAGCCGCCGGGGCCGGCCCGGCCGCCGGTGCGGGCGTCGCAGCGGCTGCCGGCGCCGGCGGGGCGCCGGGGGCGGGTGGCGCCGGGGTGGCGGAGGCCATGCGCTCGGCCGTCCAGAAGGACTGCGCCTCCCGCGCCGACCACCGGCCGGGGGCCTGCGAGGCCCCGGCCTCCGCCACCGGCAGCGGCCCGCCCAGCAGCGCCAGAGCGGTGGCGGCCGCTGCCATCGTCAACGTGCGTCGCATGCGGAGCTCCCTAGATGGCTTGGGGGAAGCGGAACAGCCGGGCGGGGTCGTACGTGCGCCGGGCCTCTTCGAGGCGGGCCAGGTTCGGCCCGTAGTACGCCTCGCGCCAGCCGGGCAGCTTCGGGTCGATGTAGTTCTGGTACGCGCGCCCGCTCGCCCAGGGCCGCAGCTCCTGCCAGAGCCCGTCGAGCCAGCCCTGGTGCCGGGCCACTTCGGCGGCCGGAGCGGACTCGGGCCAGTAGGCGAGGTACTGGGCCAGGAACGCGCTGTCGCGGTGCACGAAGGCGGTGTCCGCGGAGCCCACCCGGTTCAGGGCACCGCCGCACTCCCCGAGGAACTGCACCACCCCCCGCCCACCCGGTGGCACCGCCTGCGCGTAGCCGCGTACGGCGGCCAGCACCGCCCGGACCGCGGCCTCCGGCAGCCCGGCTCCGGTCCAGAAGTCCGAGCGGGCGGCGTACGACTCCCGGGGGACGCGGCCCTGGGGGTCGTGGCCGGGCAGGGTCCCCGGCAGGCGGCACTGGGCGGCGGACCGCTCCTCGCAGCCGGACATCGCCCGCAGGGTGTCCCCGTAGCCCCGTACGGCGATCCAGCTGTCCCGCGGTTCCCGGCCGACCAGGCCGGCCAGCCGCGACAGCTCGCGCTCCAGCTCCGCCCGCCCGTCGAAGCACAGCACCTTGACGGACGGCACGGGGGCCGGCCCGGCCTCGATCCCGAACTCCACGTTGCTCCAGAACGGGTCCGGCAGTCCGCCCAGCCAGCGCTGCCAGCCGTTCAGCAGCGCGGCGGAGTCCCCGGCCGGCCAGTGCAGTTCGGCGAAAGCGGTGTCCCCCACCGGGTGCGGGCGGAACCGGAACTCGGTCACCACCCCGAAGTTGCCTCCCCCGCCGCCGCGCAGGGCCCAGAAGAGCTCCGGGTCCTGGTCGGCGTCGGCCTCGCGGACGAACCCGTCGGGGGTGACCACCCGGACCCCGGTCAGCGCGTCGGAGGTGGTGCCGTACGCCCGCGCGGCCAGGCCCATACCGCCGCCGAGGGCGAGCCCGGCGATCCCGACGGTGGGACACAGGCCGGTCGGGATGCCCAGCCCGAGCTCGGCGAGGGTGCCGTTGACCTCCCCGAGCCGGGCCCCGGCGCCGATCCGCACCATGTCCCCCTCGGCCGCCACCCCGGCCATGGCCCCGGCGTCGACCACGAGCCCGCCCGAGCCGGTGGACCAGCCCGCGTAACTGTGGCCGCCCCCGCGCGGCACCACCGGCACGGCGGAGCGGCGGGCGAAGTCCAGGCAGACGGCCACGTCCCCGGCGTGCGCGGGGTAGGCCACGGCGGCCGGGGCGATGGCGTCGTAGCGGGGCTGGAACAGCTGCCGCGCCTCGGGGTAGTCCGGGTCGCCCGGCAGTACGAGCCGCCCGTCCATCGCCCGGGCGAGCGCCGCGAAGTCGGGCCCGCGTACGGGACGCCGGGAGGACCGCCCGGGGGAGGAGCCCCGGGACGGGGGCGGTGCGACCGCCCCGACCGTGGCCAGAACGGCGGCGGCCGCACTCGTCAGGACGAGACGGCGGTGCAGGCTCATCCCCCCTTCCTGCCACCGGCCGGCCCGTTCGGGGCGAAGGCGGGCCCACAAAGCCCGAGTTGCCCCCCGAACGGCCCAGACCCCTGTTACGCGGCCCGGCACCGGGCGGCGCGGGCTTGACCGGCACGATCCGACTGGGACGGCAAAGGGACGGCCTGAAGGGACGGCCTAAAGGGTGTTCGGCAGAGGACGGGGGCGATCGGCGTGAGCCGCCACCCGGGCGTCATGGGGCCGCCGGCCGGCGGAAGGGCTGATCGCGGCGGGGATCACCGCGCGGGAGAGCACCCCGGGGGTGTCCCCGCGCCGCAGCTGCCCCAGGGCGGCCGATACCCGGTAGAGGAGGTCGGGATCGTCCAGGAAAGCCGGATCCGGCGCCCGGTGCGCGCCGTCCGATCCCTTGGCCGGGACGTGGTGATAGGCCGTGAGGGCATGGACGAGCATGACCGCGTGGGCCTGCGCGTCGGCCTGGCGGGGATCGGCGCCGGCGGTACGCAGCCGGGTGTACGCCGCCGCCCTGGTCCCGGGGTCGAAGTGGGGGCGCAGGACGGACAGGCCGTCGAGGATGTCGCACTTGCGCCGCAGGTGCCGCTTGCCGGGCCCGGACCACCACGCGAGCCGCACCGACGCTCCGGGGACCACACCCCGCAGCGCGGTCCACAGCGGTGCCAGGCCGCGGTGGCGGACCCAGGAGTGACGCGCGTCCAGCAGGCGCTCCGCCGCGGAGGGAAGGACGTAGCCCGCTCCGAGGAGGAAGGTGGCCAGCAGTGCGAGCGGAGGGGCGAAGTCCGTGCTGAGCGCGTCCCAGTCGTGGCCCAACCAGCGGGCGGCGACCGCGGTCACCTTGCAGGCGTCATGGGCGAAATTGAACAGGGCGCCGGTCGCGATCAGCGCGAGCCCGCCCCGCAGCCCGCCGTGCACCTCCCGGTACCAGCGACTGCACAGGTAGGCCATGGTGACGGAGGAGAGCGTGTGGGCCAGCAGGTTCGCGACGATCATCTCGCGGATGAACGGGGTGTTCGCGTAGTAGGTGTCCAGGTCCCGCAGCCGCTCCACGGGGGCCTCGCCGAGGAAGAAGAGCACGAACAGGGCGACGACGACCGACGCGTAGACAGCGGTGCACCAGCGGGCGGCGCGGCGCCTGCTGTGTTCCGGACCGCCGCGCCAGGTGATCATCTGGTGGATGATCGCCGCGCTCGCCGCCGTCAGCAGCCCGTAGACGAGGGGCGCGCTGAAATTCGAGACGCCGACCAGCCCGTTCACCCGTTCGATCGTGGGCGGGGCGGAGAAGAAGAAGATCGCGCCGCCGAGCACGAGCAGCACCGGGAACGAACGCAGCAGCGGGTCCCGCCAGCCGCCCCTCAGCAGGCCCGGGCACCGGACGGCGAATGCCAGGAGCATCAGCGCCGCGGGTGCGTAGTAGAGAACGGCGGGCATCATCGACGGAACCTCTCCCTGCGGGCCGGTCCACGCTGCGGGCAGAGGAACTCGCTCCGTCCGCGCGGGCGGTGGGTCCCGGGCCCGTCCTCATCGAACAGTAGTGCCCTGTTGTACCCGCAGTCACCGCTGTTCGCCAACCGCCCCCGCGTCCCGCGCACCGCCCGCCCCGTCCGTATCCGGCTTGCGGGCCAGCAGGAAGCCCTGTGGGGAGCGTTCGAGGGCGTCCGGCTCGCGGACCAGGCGCGCCACCTCGGTCAGGCCGGCCCCGGTCAGCAGCCCGGCCACCAGGTCGGGCGGGGTCCAGTACACGTCGAGGTCGACCGGATGCCCGTACGCGTGCTCCAGCCGGATCCGCTCGTCACCGGCCTCGAAGGCGATCAGCAGGTGTCCGCCGGGCGCGAGCACCCGCGCGAACTCGGCGAACACCGGTGGTAGTTCCCCCGGCGGGGTGTGCACCGTCGAGTACCAGGCCAGCACCCCGCCCAGGACGCCGTCGGCCACGTCCAGCGCCGCCATCGAACCCACCTCGAACCGCAGCCCCGGATACGTCCGGCGGGCCACCGCCACCATCGCCGGAGACAGGTCGACGCCGAAGGCCCGTACGCCGAGCCCGTCCAGATGCGCCGTCACCCGGCCCGGACCGCAGCCCAGGTCCGCGACGGCCCGGCCAGGACCGCCGTCCTCCCCGCGTACGCACTCGGCGAAGGCGGCCAGCATGGCCCGGTCCAGCGGCTTGCGGGCCAGCTCGGGGCCCAGCAGCCGGGCGTAGTCGACGGCCACGGCGTCGTAGGACGACCGTACGGAGTTCAGGTACGAGGAGTCGTTCATGCCCCTGGACAGTAGCCCGCCGACCGGCCCGGCTCACCCCCGGAGCAGCGGATTGGGCAGCTCCGCCCACTGGTCGCCCGGGGTTCCGGGACTGAGCCGCATCAGCGTGAGCGCCTTGACCGGCAGCGGGCCGCAGCGCAGGGCCTCGGTGTCGGCCGTGGCGGGCAGCTCCGCCGTCCGCTCCAGGGCCTCGCCCAGGGCCCCGGCCGAGCCCGCCGTCGCGGCGAGCGCCCCGGCCGCCAGGGAGCCGAACAGCTTGCGTCGCAGCGCCGTCTCGTCGTCCGTGACGAGCCGCCCGGAGAGCGGCGGCACCTCCAGGCCGTGCCGGACCAGCCGGGCCGGGCTGATCCGGATGTCGGCCAGGTCGCGGTAGACCAGCCGCAGCGGGGCGCCGGTGGGGGAGAGCACGACCAGCAGGTTCTGCCCGTGGGCCTCCAGGGCCACCCCGAGGTCCAGCACCTCCAGGCACACCGAGAGGGCGAGGCGGGCGAACTCGGCCCGCCAGGGCGCCGACGCGGCGAGCGCGGTGCCCGCCAGGGCCGCCACCGGTACGACCCGCTCGCCCGGGCCCGCGTACACCTCCGGGGGCTCGCGGAAGACGGCCGCCAGGTCGGGGCTGTGGGCGGTGGCGGCGGCCAGGGTGCGGGTGACGTGCAGGCGCCCGTCGAGCCGCTCGGACAGCCGGGACGCGAAGGCGGACACCGCGGCGGCCGTCTCGATCGAGTAGACGGAGATGTCGCGCACCGAGGAGGTGAGCCGGGTGCTCAGCGGGGTCTTCACATGGGCGCCGCCGTCGGCCGGGGCGAGCGTGCGCAGCGACATCAGCGGATGCGCGGTCACACCGCCGCTCCCGCCCCGCAGGCCCCCCTGCTTGAGGACGTGCTCGGCCTGCCACGGGTGCACCGGGAACAGGAGCCGCTGCCCGTCCCTCAGCCCGGCCGGCCAGTCCCCGGTCACCAGGCACTCCCCGGCCGGTACGGCGACCAGCCCGAGCTGTACGAGCGGCCGGTGCTCCGGGGCGTACGCCAGCTGCTCCGCCACCGAGAACCCGGGCCGGGAGCGGCAGTTGGGGTGGTAGGGGTGGCCGTCCACCACCCGCTGCTCCCACTCCCAGCCGGCCTGCGGGGCGCCATCCCGCGCCGCGTCCGGCTGCCCGGCCCGGGAGAGCGCCAGCGAGGCCGTGCTGTCGTCCAGCTCGGCCGCGAACGCGGCTCCGTGCGGCACCCCGAGCGCCGACACCAGCCGCGCGGCCTGCCGGTACACCCGGCCGTCGAAGCGGACCTCGGTGACGTAGGAGGAGGTGGCGTACGGGTCCGGGAGCGGCCCCTCCAGTCGCCCGCCCCCGGCGGTGACCAGCACCAGCGAGTCGGGCCCCGCCTCGCGGCGCACCACCCACGGCAGCGGTTCGAAGGCCAGCGCCCGCCAGAGCCGGGTCAGCACGGCGGCCCGCGCACCGTCCAGGGCGGCGGCGTACGCGGACCCGAGCCCGGGGCGTACGTCGGCCAGCTCGGCGGCGACGGCCTCCTCGGCCGGGGGGACGGGGACGTGCGTGCTGCGGTCCAGGGTCCTCTTCCTCTCTCATAATTGGTGTACCTGATCATCAGTGATGATCACCGAACGGATCGAATGGAACCAGTGGACCTCAACGCCGCCGCCGACGCGTACGCCGCCACCCCGCTGCTGAACTGCCTGCTGCGGGAGGCCGCCGATCCCGCAGGTGAGGAGGGTGTCCACCGGCTGCGCGGCAGCGGGCGGCTGCTGCGGGTGCGCGGCGGTCGCAGGCCCGTACGGCCTGAACTGCGCACGGCGAACGGCTGGCATCCGCTCAGCCATTCGGAACTGGTCAAGCTCACTTCGGACGAGCTGCGCCAGTACACGGGCGTCTCCAACGACGAGCTGCCGACCGAGATCACCGACAGCCGGGACGCCGTCGCCGCGGTCCTCGCGGCCCGGGCCGCGGCCGAGGTGCCGGCGGACCCGTACGTCCGGTCCGAACAGGCGCTCGTCATGGGACACCCGCACCACCCCGCCCCCAAGGCCCGGGGCGGCGCGCCCGCCGCGAGCTGGCTGCCGTACGCACCCGAGGCCCGTGCCCGCTTCCCGCTGGTCCTCCTCGGGCTGCGCGAGGACCAGGTGGCCGAGGAGGGCGGCCCGGCGGCCGCCGGGGTGATCGACTCGCTCGCCGGGATCCTCGACGGCCCGCCCGCGCCCGCCGGGTACCGGCTGCTGCCCGCGCACCCCTGGCAGCTGGAGCTGGTCGCCGGCCGGCCGGCGGTGCGCGAGGCCTTCGCCGACGGGCGGCTGCTGCGGCTCGGCCCGGCGCGGCGTCCGGTGTGGCCCACCGCCTCGATCCGGACCGTGTACGTGCCCGGCCCGGACGCCGACCTGTTCGTGAAGTTCAGCCTCGACGTCCGGATCACCAATGACGTGCGCCGGCTGTGGCGGCACGACCTGCTGAAACTCCGGCGTACGGACTCCGCCGTCGAGGCGGCCTTCGCGGAGCTGCGCCGCACGGGTTCGAACGCCGTCTGGCTCGCCGACCGGGGTTACCGCACTGCGGACTTCGCCTTCGAGGAGCTCGCCGTCCTGGTCCGCGACGGCCTCGGCGGACAGCTGGCCCCGGGGGCCCGGCCGCTGCTGGCCGCCGCGCTCGCGGAGGGCTTCCCGGGCAGCCCGGCGGCGGACACGGCCGACCCGGCCGGGTGGTGGCAGGCGTATCTGCGCCAGGTCGTGCCCCCGGTCCTGGACCTGTTCGCCCGCCACGGGATCGTGCTGGAGGCCCACCTCCAGAACTGCCTGGTGGCCGTCGACGGCCGGGGCACGCCGGTGCAGGCCCTCTTCCGCGACGCGGAGGGCGTGAAGCTCCCGGGCGACCTCACGCGCGAGGCCGCCTGGCAGCGGCTCGTGTACTGCCTGGTGGTCAACCACCTGGCCGAGGTCGCGGGAGCCCTGGCCGAGTGCCACCCGGCCGTGGCCGGCCGGCTGTGGCCCGCGGTCCGGGACGAGTTCCTGCGCTTCGACGCCGCCCACGGCCTGCCGGAGATCGCGGAGCTGCTGGCGGCCCCGGAGCTGCCGGCCAAGACGAACCTGCTGCTGAGGTGGACCCGGGCGGACGGGGCGGACGCGCGCTACCTCCCCCTGCCGAATCCGCTGCGGACGTAGGCCCGCTCCTTCGCCCGCGGCGGCGAGCGATTTTGGCCAAGGTGGTTCCGGGTGACCCCACTCCCGGTGCCGAAAGGTATAGACCAATGCTACGTTGGTCGGGCAGACCGCGCAGTCCTTGACCACCCGTCAGAGGAGAAGCCATGCCCTCCCCTTCGCGGGGCGGCGGCCCGGCCGCCATGCCCAAGTACCAGCGGATCGCCGCAGCGCTGCGGCAGGAGCTCCACCGCGCCGCGCACACCCCCGGCGGCAGACTGCCCTCCGAACGCAGCCTCGCCGCCCGCTACCAGGTCAACCGGCAGACCATCCGGGCCGCCCTCCAGCACCTGAGGGCGGACGGACTGATCGTCACCGGCCGGCGCGGCACCCGGCCCGTGACCCCCGCCGCGCCCGCCCCCGTGGCCCCCCTGGCCCCGGCGGTCGCGGCCGCCCCCACCCAGAGCCGTCTCACCCTCGTCAGCGTGCCGCCCTCCTACGCCGCGCTGCTCGGCATGAAGGGCGGGGACCGCACCCTGGTGCACCACCACCGCGAGTTCGGCCCCGCGGGCGAGACCGTCCAGCACGCCGTGACGTACCTCAGCCCGCGCGTGGTGGAGGGGACCCCCGAACTGGCCGCCATCCGCCGGCGGGCGGCCGTCCGCGACGAGGACGCCGGGCCGCTGCGCGGCTGGCTGGAGCGGGCCACGGCGGCCGGCCGGGTCGCCGAGACCATCACCATGACCCGGACCAGCCACCCCCCGGCCGCCTCCGCCACCTGCGGGCTGACCGTACGGCGCACCCTGCACGACGGCTCCGGCCGGCTGCTCGCCGTCACGGACCTGGCCTTCCCCGCCTGGGACCGGCTGACCTTCCACCGGGACCGCGCGGCGGGCGGTTTCCGCGTCAGCTGAGCGGGGGTCGGGCGCCGCGAGCCCGTGCTCGAGCCGTGAGCCGTGAGCCGTGAGCCGTGAGCCGTGAGCCGTGAGCCGTGAGCCGTGAGCCGTGAGCCGTGAGCCGCGCGGCGCCGAGCCGCGCGGCTCGGCGCTCAGGCGCTGGTGTGGACGTCCCCGCTGGTGGTCGAGGTGATGACCCCCCGGCGCCCCAGATCGCCCGGCGGGATTCCCGGATGGTGCCCCGGCGGCCTGCTGTCGGGCGCCACCCCGAGGGCCAGCCGCGAGACGATCCGGTACCGGTCCCCCCGGTAGACGGAGTGCACGTACTCGACGGGGCGGCCGGTGGAGTCGGTGGTGAGCCGTTCGATCAGCAGGGCGGGGGAGAGCAGCGGGACGTCCAGCAGCTGCGCCTCCGCCTCGTTCACCACCGTCGGCTCGATCGACTGCTGCGCCTCGTGGACGAACACCCCGTGGTGGTCGCGCAGATGCTCGTACAGGTCCCCGGCCTCCAGCTCCGCCGGAGTCAGGGCCGGTACCAGAGCGGCCGGGATGTGCAGGTGCTCGATCGCCATCGGGGCCCCGTCCACCAGTCGCAGCCGGGCGACGTACAGCAGCCGGTCGCCGGGCGAGATGCGCAGCCGGCGGCCGATGCGGGCGCCGGCCTGGTGGAGGGAGTGCTCCAGGATCCGGCTGGACCAGTGGCCGGCCGCCTGCCGCGGGGCGAAGGCCGTCTCCTCCGCGGCCAGTTCCTGGGTGATCTTGGCGGGGGCCACGAACATCCCGCGCCCGTGCTCCCGTACGAGGACCCCGGTGGCCACGAGCTCGTCCACGGCGGCGCGCAGCGTGGGCCGGGACACCTCCAGGGCCGCGCACAGGGTGCGCTCCGAGGGGATCGCGTCTCCCGGGCGGCGTACGTCGATCAGCCCGAGCAGATGCTCGCGTACGCGCTCCCGCTTGAGCACCGAGCCCGGGGGAGGGGGTTTCTGCTCCATGGCCCGCGCCCTTCCGCTCAGGCTGCCTGTCCAACTGGTCATACGCATCCAACCATTCGGGGGGCCGCATCGCGAGGGCTGGGGCCGGACTTTCGTGCGGTGCGCGGGGTTGACGCCCGGAGGCGGCCGTGCCACCTTCTAGCCACTCGGTTAACCAATTGGTCAGTTGGTCAACTCGCCGATATCCGGTCCGAGTTCAGGCCGCGACCAGGTGAGGAGTTCCCACGCCGTGCCCGACCTCCGCACCGACCTCGCGCTCGTGCCCCGCCCCGCCTCCGTCATCGCGCAGCCCGGCCGCTTCACCCTCGACGACCGCACCGGCCTGCGCGCCGAACCGGGCGCCAAGGCCGCCGCCGACCTCCTGCGCGAACTCCTCGGCCCCGCCACCGCGGCGGCGCTCGCCCCCAGCCCCGAAGGGCGGATCGTGCTCCGGCTCGACCCAGCCGCCCCAGCCGCCCCAGCCACCCCCACCGTCCCCGCCGCCCTCGACGACGGAGCCGAGGGCTACCGGCTGGACGTCACCACCGACGCCGTCCTGCTGTGCGCCGCCCGCCCCGAGGGGCTGCTGCGCGGGGTGCAGACCCTGCGGCAGCTGCTGCCGGCCGAGGCCCTTGCCGAGCGGGGGCAGCGGCGCGGCGACCGGTCGCTGCCCTGCGTACGGATCACCGACCGGCCGCGGTTCGCCTGGCGCGGAGCCCTCCTCGACGTCGCCCGCCACTTCCAGCCGGTGTCGTACGTACGCCGCTTCGTGGACCTGCTCGCCCTCCACAAGCTGAACGTCCTGCACCTCCACCTCACCGACGACCAGGGCTGGCGGATGCCCGTGGCCGCCTACCCCAGGCTGACCACCGTCGGCGCCCGGCGCGGCGAGAGCGAGGGGGACGGGATCCCGCACGAAGGCTCGTACAGCAGGGCGGAACTCGTGGGCCTGGTCCGGTACGCGGCCCGGCGCGGGGTGACGATCGTCCCCGAGATCGAGATGCCCGGCCATGCCCGAGCGGCCCTCGCCGCCTATCCGGAGCTCGGCAACAGGCCCGGGACCCGGCTGGAACCCTGGACCCGCTGGGGCGTCTGCGAGAACGTCCTGGGCGTCCACGACGAGGTGCTCGACTTCTGCCGGACGGTGCTGGACGAGGTCGGCGAGATCTTCCCCGGGCCGTACGTGCACATCGGCGGCGACGAATGCCCCCGCGCCGAATGGGAACGCTCGCCGGCGGCCCGCGCCCGGGCCGCGGCCGAGGGGCTGGCCGGCCCGGCCGCGCTGCACGGCTGGTTCCTGCGGACCGTCGGCGCGCACCTGGCCTCGCTCGGGCGCCGCCCGCTGGGCTGGACCGAGAACGGCACCGAACTGCCGTCCCCCTTCACCGCCCTGGCCTGGCTCGACCCGGAACACGGCCGGGCCGCCGCGCTGCGCGGCCACGACGTGATCATGACCCCGTTCCGCTCCACCTACCTCGACCATCCGCAGTCCGCCGAGCCCGGCGAACCGCGCGGCCAGGACGGGGTGGTCACCCTGCGGGACGTCTACGAGAACGACCCCGCCCCCGCGCACTGGGAGCCCGAGGCCGCCCGCCGGGTCCTCGGGACCCAGGCGCAGCTGTGGACCGAGTACGCGCGCACCCCGGCGGAGCTCGAATACCTGGCCTTCCCCCGCCTGTGCGCCCTGGCCGACACCGCCTGGTCCGGGCACCGCGACTGGCCCGACTTCCGGCGCAGGCTCGGCCACCACCAGACCCGGCTCGCCGCCCTGGGCGTGCGCGGCCGATCCCCCCACCCCGAGAGGAACGCATCATGCGAACCACGAAGCGGAGCAGGGCCGTTGCCCTCGCCCTCGCGCTGACCGCAGGACTCGGCACGGCGGTGGCAGGCACCCTGCCGGCCACCGCCGACGCGAGTGCCGCGGCCGGCCGGGTCAAGGTCCAGTACCGCACCAGCGCCGGCGGTGCCACCGCCGACCAGGTCGAGCCCTGGTTCAAGGTGGTCAACAGCGGCTCCGACGCCGTCCCGCTGAGCCAGGTCAGACTGCGCTACTACTTCAAGGCCGACGGGCCGGGCACCCAGTACCGGTACGCCTGTTCATGGGCGGTCAGGGGATGCGCGAACATCACCGGAACCTTCGGCACCCTGGCGACCCCCACCGCCACCGCCGACCGCTATCTGGAGATCGGCTTCACCGGCGGCGCCGGAACCCTGGCCCCGGGCGCCGACACCGGCGACCTGCAACTGCGCTTCCACCGGGCCGACTGGCAGACCGTGAACCAGGCCGACGACTACTCCTTCGGCGCCGGCCGCACCGCGTACGGGGACTGGGACAAGGTCACGGCCCAGCTGGGCACGACCTCGGTCTGGGGCGCGGCTCCGGGCGGCAGCACCCCGGACCCGGATCCCAGTACCCCCACCCCGGACCCGACCGACCCCGGACCCGCCGGCGCCACCCTCTTCGACGACTTCGACTACGCCTCCCATTCCGACCCGGCGATATCGGCGCACGGCTGGAGCGTGCGCTCCAACTCCGGCGGCCCCGGTGTGCCGGGCGCGACCTGGGCGCCCGAGAACGTCACCTTCGCCGTCGAAGGCGGCAACTCCCTGATGAACCTGGAGACTTCGACGGCGGGATCCGGCGAGAGCACCAAGCAGACCGAAGTCCTCACCCGGGCGGCGAAATTCAGGAACGGCACCTACACGGCGCGGGTGAAGTTCTCCGACGCCCCCCAGTACGGCCCGGACGGGGACCACCTCGTCCAGACCTTCTTCACCATCAACGACCTCAAGGCCCCGATGGCCGACGACTACGCCGAGTACGACTTCGAGTACCTGCCGAACGGAGGCTGGGGCGAGCCGGCGAACATCCTGTACACCACGTCCTGGGAGACCTACCGCCCCGACCCGTGGGAGGCCGTCAACCAGCACACCGAGTCCCGGAGCAGCTACGGGGGCTGGCACGACCTGGTG
Organism: Streptomyces sp. NPDC028314; assembly: GCF_055565795.1. Lineage (NCBI taxonomy): Bacteria > Bacillati > Actinomycetota > Actinomycetes > Kitasatosporales > Streptomycetaceae > Streptomyces > Streptomyces sp. NPDC028314. The sequence goes on along the minus strand of NZ_JBVHTP010000001.1, from coordinate 530,386 downwards.
CTCACCATCGACGACGAGAAGATCGTCTACTACGTCGACGGACAGGAATTCGGCCGGCACGATGCCCGCTACCTGCCCGAGCGGCCCATGTCGATCAACTTCAACCAGTGGCTGATCGACCTGGCCGGCCGGCCCGGATCGGCCGCCCGCGCGTACGACCAGAAGGTCGACTACGTCCTGCACGTGAAGGACCAGGTGCTCACCCCGGCCCAGGTGTCCGCGCGGGTCGGTGCCTTCCGCGCGGCGGGTACCGCGTTCCAGGACACCGTGCCGAACGGCTGACGCGCGGCGCTCCGGGACGCGCGCTCCGGAGCGCCCGTCCGTGCCCCTTCGGGCAAGGTCCGAAGGAGGTTCCGAAGGAAGCGGCCCAAGCCAGGAGACTCCAGCCGGCTGCTCCCGCGGGGCAGTCGGGCGCTGGTCAGATCGTGACCGGGCCGTGGGCGGTGGCGAACTCGACCGAGACCAGGCCCGGTTCCTCATCCTCGACCCAGGTGACGTCGATCTGGTCGAGGGGGTGGTCGGCCGGTTCGCCGAGGAATTCGGCGATGGAGGCGGCGTCGCCGGCGATGGAGACCCCGTTGATGGTGGTGGAGGTGCGCGGGTCGGCGCTCGGGCGCTCCTCGATGGGGACCAACCACTGAAGGAAGTAGGGCAGTTGCGGTTCCTCCAGCAGTTCCAGCAGGCCGATCTGCTTCCACCTCAGGTCGAACCCGTCGGGGCGGACACGGTGGCCCTCGGCCGAGGTGCGGCCGAGGCGGGCCTCGACCGGGGCGATGTCGTCGACGGAGACCACCCAGCCGAGCCAGCCGCCGCCCTCGGCGGCGCGGCGCGCGACCGCCTGGCCGAAGGGTGCGCGGTCGGCGGCGGGGTGGTCGAGTGTGGTGACGACCTCTACGTAGGTGCCGCCGCTCAGCGGGAGAATGAAATTGCGGGTGCCGAATCGCGGGTGCACGCCCCCGTCGACGAACCCGGCGCCGAGGGCGGATCCGATCCACTGGACGGTCGAGACGAAGCTGTCGCGGGCCACCGCATAGGACACGTGATCAAGTCGCACTGCGTCATCATCACCCGACAACCCGTACACATCACGACGCCACGCCCGCCGCACTTCCAAGGGACAGGCTCTAGCCGACCGGCTCGACTCCGCCGTCCGCCGTGGCGCGGCCGGCCGTGCGGCCGGTCACATGGTCGCCCGGGGCGGCGGGGGCACCGGTCAGGAGCGCGAGGAGACCGGCCACCTGGACGCCGGCCTCGGCGGGGTGCCGGAAGACGGCGCCTGCGGAGATCTCGTAGCGGTTGCGGCGGCCGTCGCGGACCCGCTGGAGGTAGCCGTCCGACTCCAGGTCGGTGACGATCGACTGCACGGTGCGCTCGGTCAGGCCGCAGATGGCGGCCACGTCCCTGAGGCGCACGGCGGGGTCCCGGGCGATGGTGACCAGCACGCGAGCGTGATTCGTCAAAAAAGTCCAATTATGCCGCTGAGACATGCTCCCCATATGCTCATGATGCGCTACACGATTCACGTGAAGCAATACGTGAAACAAATTTCCGGTAATTCTTGACGTACGAGCCGAAGAGGTCCAGCATCTACGGCAGTCAAGGTCCCGCGCCGCAAGCCGACAAGCCCAAGGAGCGAACCCCATGCCGGTCCCTGCCCCGTTCTCCGATACAGCCGACACCGCCGCCAGCTCCGCTCCCGTCGTCCCCCGCCCCCGCCGGACCACCGCGGGCCTGCCGCGGATCGACGAGCCCCGGGAGATGGCCCCGGCGGACGCCCGCGAACTGTCGCGGGTCTTCTTCAGGCGGCTCCACGAGCTGACCGAGGGCACCCCGGAGTACCAGTACGTCCGGAACACGCTCATAGAGATGAACGCCTCACTCGTCCAGTACGCCGTCCGCCGCTTCCGCAGCCGCGGCGAGGGAGGTGAGATGGAGGACATCGTCCAGGTCGGCACCATCGGCCTCATCAAGGCGATCGACCGGTTCGACCCGTCCCGCGAGAACGAGTTCTCCACCCTCGCCATGCCGTACATCACAGGCGAGATCAAGCGGCACTTCCGCGACACGAGCTGGGCCGTCCACGTCCCGCGCCGGCTCCAGGAGCTGCGCATCGAGATCGCGAAGGCGAAGGAGGAGCTCACCGTCCGCCTGGACCGCTCCCCGACCGTCGCCGACCTCGCCGAACACCTCCGGCTCACGGACGAAGAGGTCCTCGACGGGCTGGTCGCCGCCAACGGCCACACCTCCGGGTCCCTCGACGCCCCGCACGCCGAGCACGGCGACGGGCCCACCGAAGGCCAGACCCTCGCCGACGTCATGGGCGAGGACGAGCCGGCCATGGAGCTCGTCGAGGACATCCAGTCCCTGGCCCCGTTGCTCGAACAGCTCACCGACCGCGAGCGCCGCATGCTCCAGATGCGCTTCGGCGAGGAGCTGACCCAGGCCCAGATCGGCGACGCCCTCGGCATCTCCCAGATGCAGGTCTCGCGACTGCTGACCCGGCTCCTCGCCCATCTGCGCGACTCCATGCTGGCGGAGCCGCAGCACACGCGACGTTCGGCCCCGAACCCGGCCTGACCAGGGCGGCCTCACCCGGCGGCATCCTCTTCGGGGTGCCGCCGGGTGAAGCGGTGCCACCAGTGCCGCCGCCGCGGATGCACGGCCCGGCCGAGCCGTCGGCCCAGCAGCAGATAACCGAGCAGGGCCCCCGCCGTGTTCAGGATCACATCGTCGACGTCGAAGGCCCGGCCCGTGACCAGGGCTCCCTGCACCAGTTCGACGAGGGTCATCACGACCGTCGTGCACACCGCCACCCGCGCCAGACCGCGGGCCTGCGGCACGAGCACCGGCAGCAGCACCCCGAACGGCACCCCCAGCAGCAGATTGCCGCCGATCTGGCGCGCGGCCTCCCGGACCGTGCCGTGGTCCAGGTAGGCGCGGACCGACCGGCCCGGGTGGACGTTGCTGTACGTCAGGGCCTCGGAGGCGGGCGACGGCTCCAGGGTCAGCCGGGCGAGGACCACGCTGAACGCCACCGTCGCCGCGAGCGCCGCCAGCATCGCAACAGCCCGCAGCGCCGGATGCGCGCCGGCGCGGGGCGCCGCATTCCTGTGCCGAATCGGATTCATGGCCCGCGTATGCCCACCCATCCGGACCCGACCCGTGGCACTCCACACGCACCCGGAAACGCCCGCCGGAACGTGAACTGGATCACCTTTGCGTTTGCAGCGGTTAAGTCGGGGCACCCGCGGCCCCGGAACGGAACCTTCCGCCGGGCGCCCACGCGCCCGGCCGGGGGGCGCGGGCGGATCCCGCACCGCTCCACGGCCCGCCGGCCCCATCGGCGCGCCGTCCCCGGTACGACCCGCGAGGTGTATGTGTCCACGCTCCAAGCCGAGCACGTGTACAAGGTGTTCGGCAGACGGCCCGACGGCAATGCGGACGCCGTGCGCGCGCTCGAACGCGGCGCCGACCGCGAAGAGCTGCGCGCCGACGGAACGACGGCAGCCGTCATCGACGCCTCCTTCCAGGTCGAACCCGGCCAGATCTTCGTCGTCATGGGGCTGTCCGGATCCGGCAAGTCCACGCTGCTGCGCATGCTCAACGGACTCCTGGAACCCACCTCGGGACGCATCCTCTTCGACGGTGAGGACCTCACCGCGCTCAGCGCGCGCGAACTGCGCCGCGTACGCTCCACCAAGATCAGCATGGTGTTCCAGCACTTCGCGCTGTTCCCGCACCGCGACGTCCTGGCGAACGCCGCGTACGGACTGGAGGTCCAGGGCGTCCCCCGGGCCGAGCGCGAACGGCGCGCCGCCGAGGCACTGGCGCTGTGCGGGCTCGGCGGCTGGGAGAACTCCTGGCCCGACGAGCTGTCCGGCGGCATGCAGCAGCGCGTGGGCCTGGCCCGCGCACTGGCCACCGACGCCGACCTGCTGCTGATGGACGAGTCCTTCAGCGCCCTCGACCCGCTGATCCGCCGCGACATGCAGGACCAGCTGCTCGAACTCCAGCAGCGCTTCAAGAAGACCATCGTCTTCATCACCCACGACCTCAACGAGGCCATGCGCCTGGGCGACGCGATCGCCGTCATGCGCGACGGCCGGATCGTCCAGCAGGGCACCGCCGAGGACATCCTGATCCGCCCCGCCGACGAGTACGTGGCCTCCTTCATCCAGGACGTCGACCGCTCGCGCGTGCTCACGGCCGACGCAGTCATGGACGTCCCCGCGCCGGACGGTGACGCCTGCGACTGCCCCACCGTCACCACCGAAACCCCCCTTGCGGAGCTGTGCGCCGTCAGCGCCCGGGTCCCGCACGCGGTGGCCGTCACCGACGGGGCGGGCGCCGTGGTCGGCTCCGTCCCGCAGGACCGCCTCATCGCCTTCATCGGCGACGAACAGCGGCCCCCGATGTACTGCGCGGAGGTGGCAGCCTGATGCCCCGCCTGAATCTCGGCGCCTGGGTCGACAGCGGTGTCGACTTCCTCCAGCGCCACCTCTCCTGGCTGTTCGATGCCATCAGCACCATGGTCACCGGTCTCTACGACGGCATCGACGCGGTGCTGTCCGCGCCCGCCCCGCTGCTCTTCGCGGGCATCCTCGCCGTCGCGGCCTGGTGGCTGCGCGGCCTGCTCGCCGCTCTGCTGGCCTTCGCCGGATTCGCGCTCGTCGACTCCGTCGGACTGTGGTCCGAGGCCATGTCCACGCTGTCCCTGGTCCTGGTCGCCACTCTGGTCACGCTGGTGTTCGCGATCCCGCTGGGCATCTGGGCCTCCCGCTCCGACCGGGTGAGCGCCGTCCTGCGGCCCGTCCTGGACTTCATGCAGACCATGCCCGCCATGGTCTACCTCATCCCCGGCATCATCTTCTTCGGGGTGGGCGTGGTGCCCGGCATCATCGCCACCATCATCTTCTCGCTGCCGCCGGGCGTCCGGATGACGGAACTCGGCATCCGCCAGGTCGACGCCGAGCTCGTCGAGGCCGCAGACGCCTTCGGCACCACCCCGCGCGACACCCTGGTACGGGTGCAGCTGCCGCTGGCGCTGCCCACCATCATGGCGGGCATCAACCAGGTCATCATGCTCGGCCTGTCGATGGTCGTCATCGCCGGCATGGTCGGCGGCGGCGGACTCGGCGGCGCGGTCTACCGCGCCATCGGCAACGTGGACATCGGCCTCGGCTTCGAGGCGGGCATCTCCATCGTCATCCTCGCCATGTACCTGGACCGGATGACCGGAGCGCTCGGCCGCCAGGTCTCCCCGCTCGGCCGCCGCGCCCTCGCCAAGACCCGGGTCGCCGCGCGCGGCGCCGCCAAGCTGTGGAACCACCGGCCGCAGCCCGCCTACGCGGTCACCGGAGCCGTGATCCTGGCCCTGGTCGCGGGCGGCCTCGGCGTCTTCGGCGGCTCGGACCAGCCGAAGACCACCGCGAGCGGCGCGGAGAACGTCGGCAAGGGCCGCAAGGTCAGCATCGGCTACATCCCGTGGGACGAGGGCATCGCCTCCACCTTCCTCTGGAAGGAGCTGCTGGAGCGGCGCGGCTTCGAGGTCGACGCCCGCCAGTTGGAGGCCGGCGCGCTCTACACCGGCCTGGCCGGCGGCCAGATCGACTTCCAGACCGACTCGTGGCTGCCCGTCACCCACGCCCAGTACTGGGAGAAGTACGGGAACAAGCTGGAGGACCTCGGCTCCTGGTACGGCCCCACCTCCCTGGAGCTGGCCGTCCCCTCGTACATGAAGGACGTCCGCTCCCTCGCCGACCTCAAGGGCAAGTCCGACCAGTTCAAGGGCCGGATCATCGGCATCGAGCCGAGCGCCGGCGAGATGTCGATCCTCAAGGATAAGGTCCTGGGCGAGTACGGCCTGGACGGCGAGTACAAGGTCGTCGACGGCTCCACCCCGGGCATGCTCGCCGAGCTGAAGCGGGCTTACGAGAAGCAGGAGCCCGTCGCGGTCGTCCTGTGGTCCCCGCACTGGGCCTACTCCTCGTACCAGCTCACCAAGCTGGAGGACCCCAAGGGGGCCTGGGGCAAGGGCGACGGGATCCACACCCTCGCCCGCAAGGGCTTCGGCTCGGACGAACCGGAGGTCGCCGAGTGGCTGCGCTCGTTCAAGCTCACCGAGGAGCAGCTGACCGGCCTGGAGGCGAAGATCCAGGAGACCGGCAAGGGCAAGGAGCAGCAGGCGGTCCGCGCCTGGCTGGCCGATCACCCGGAGATCGACAAGCTGGCCTGAGCGCCTGAGCGCCTGAGCGCCTGAGCGCCTGAGCGCCTGAGCGCCTGAGCGCCTGAGCGCCTGAGCGCCTGAGCGCCTGAGCATCTGAACACCTGAGCGCCGGTGCGCGGAGGACCTCGTACGTCCCTGCGCGCACCGGCGCTCTCGTCCGTCCGGCGGCGGTTCAGCCCACCGGGACCCGCCGCTCGCCGGCCGTCCGCGTGCCGTCGGGCAGCGCCCCGCCGCGGCGCTGACGCAGCGGCCACCACAGGCTCCGCCCCAGCAGCGAAGCCAGCGCCGGCACCAGCGCGATCGACAGGACGAACGCGGAGAGCAGGATCCCGAGCCCCGTGGCGAAACCGATCTGCTGCGTCGCGGAACCGGGGCTGGCGGCCAGGCTCCCGAAGGAGACGGCGAGCACCAGACCCGCCGTGGCGATGGCCGGCGCCGTGTGCCGCACCGCGCGGGCCACCGCCGCGCGGGCCGGACCCGGCCGCCCCATCTCCTCCCGTATCCGGTCGCTGATCAGGATGTTGTAGTCCGTGCCCAGCGCCACCACGAACAGGAACAGCACCAGCGGCAGCGAGAAGTCCACCCCCGGCCGGCCCAGGGTGTGCTGGAACACCAGCGTGGAGGCGCCCAGGGTGGCGGCGAAGCCGAGCCCCACCGCGATCATCAGGACGGCCGGCGCGAGCAGGCTCCGCAGCAGCACCAGCAGGATGAGCGCGATCAGCACCGCCGCCACCGGGAAGACCACCTTCAGGTCCTCGTCCACGGCCTCGGAGATGTCGGCGAAGACCGCGGGGGTACCGCCGACATGCGCCTCGGTACCTTCCGGCCGGTGCGCGGCAACCGTCCCCCGGACCGGTCCGGAGACCAGGTCGCGGGCCTCCTGCCGGTGCGGATCGGCGGTCAGGAACAGGTCGATCCGGGCCGCCCGCCCGTCCTCGCTCAGCGCGGCGGGCGCGACCTGGCCCACCCCGTCCACCCCGGTGAGCGCCCCGGCCAGCCCGCCGAGCCGCTCGGCGCTCAGCGTGCCCCCGTCGGAGGCGGTGACGAACACGCTGGTCGGGTCCGACACCCCGGCGGGCAGGGCGCGGGCGATTTCGGCAGCCGTGCCCGCGGCGGCCGTACGCCCACCGCCCCCGCCGGTCTGCCCGTAGTCCATCCGCATCCCCGACAACCCCGCGGCCAGCGCCCCGAGCAGGGCCACGGAGGCGAGCACCAGCCTCAGCGGGCGCCGGGCCACCCGCTCGCCCATCCGCGCGGCCACGCCCCCGCGCGGCTCCCGCTTCAGCGCACGTGACGGCCAGAACATCCGGCGCCCCGTGACCGCGAGGAGGGCCGGCATCAGGGTCAGGCTGCCGAGCAGCATCACCAGTACCGCCACGGCGATCGCCGGTCCCAGCACCCTGAACTGGCCGAACGTGGCCACCCCGAGGGTGGAGAACGCCGCCACGATCGTCAGCGCCGCCGAGGTGATCGCCGTACCCACCCGGCCGGCGACCTCGGCCGCAGCCGCCCGGCCGGACTGCTCGGGGCGGCTGCGCAACTGCTCGCGGAAGCGGAACAGCAGGAAGAGGAAGTAGTCGATGCCGATGCCCACCAGCACCACGTTGATCAACTGCGGTGTGGACGGGTCGAGTTCGATGCCGGTCAGCAGCGCGGAGCCGACCACGACACCCGCCGCTGCGCCACCGATGATGCTGACCGCGATCAGCGGCAGCAGCGCCGCCAGGACGCTGCGGAACACCAGGACGTGCAGCAGCACGATGACCCCGACCATCACCGCGCCCACGACCTTCGACCGGGTCTTCTCGCCGTCGACGGTGTCCACGGTGTCGGCGAGCCCGCCGGTGAAGCCGGTCCGCAGCCCCGCTTCGGTGAACGCGGCCCGGGTCGTATCGCGGAAGGCCCGGTAGAGCCCCTGCATCCCCGGATCGGTGGGATTGCCGGTCAGTTGGACGGACAACAGCCGAAAGCTCCGGTCGGGGGCCGTCATCGCCGGGCCGACCCGGGGGAGCTGGGAGTGGTCCTGGACGAACAGGGGCGGGGCGTCCTCGTCCTTCGGCATGGTGACCCGGCGCCGGGTCAGCTCCGCGGCCTCGGCGTCGATGCGCTGCTCGTCGGCGGCGGTGAGCGGCGCCCCGTCGGCGCGGGCCACCAGCACGGTCAGCGGGTTGGCGTCCGGCTTCGCCCCGAAGTGCTCCTCGGCGACCTTCAGGGCCGCGGCCGAGTCGTACTGGGCGGGCAGGAACTCGCCGGTCGAGGCCTGGGTGGCGCGAGGGGCGAGCCCCGCGCCGACGAAGGTGAGGGCGAGGCCCAGCACCGCCCACAGGGCGATGACCTTCCAGGGACTTCGGGTGGCGAAGCCGGTCAGGGCGCGGATCACGAGTTCCTCCGTAGCGTGACGCTGGGCCGGGGTCCCCCGGCTGCTCTCCAGCTCATCAGCGGCCGGGCGCCGAAACGTCGTGGCGGGGGAGGACACCGCACCCGGGACCGGAGGCCGACGCAGGGGGGCCGACCAGGACTCCGGTCCTGGTCCGGGCTCCACCCGGAGGGCCGGAGAGGCCGCGCACCCGGTGTGAGAATGGATCGGGTACGTGACATGCGGCGCACCGGGGGGAATCCGGCGGGGCCGGCGATGACGGGGAGGACCGGGCGGCATGCCGACAGCGACAGCAGGGGGAGGCGGCCCAGAGGGCCCCGCCGCCCCCAGGATCCGGCGCAGGCTCGCCGACGCCCTCACCTGGAGCCGCAACGACGCCCTGGTGGCCGTCGGTTCCGCGGCGGTGGACCTGACCGCCTACTCGATCGGCGCCCTGGAGAGCGGCGAACGCCTGAGCCTGCCCGTGCTCGGTCTCCTGGTGTTCGCCTCGCTCGCGCTGCTGGTCCGGCGCCGGTACCCCGTGGCCGTGCTCGGCGCCGCACTCGTCGTCGGCGCGATCCTGAACCTGGTCATCCCGCTGCCCATGGGGTTCGACGCCAATGTCACGGTCGCCCTGTACTCGGTGGCCCGGGTCCGCGGTCCATGGGTCATCGCGGCGGCCGGGCTCGCGACCCTGCCGCTGCCGCTGATCGGCCGGGACGGGCACTGGGCCGAGACCGGATCGGGGGTGATCGGCAACCTGGTCGCCGCGACCCTCGTCGCCGGCGCGGGCCTCGTGGTCCGCCGCTATCAGCGGGAGGTCGAGGCCAACCGCACCCTGCTCGCCGACCGGGCGGTGGCCGAGGAACGCCGCCGCATCGCCCGCGAGCTCCACGACATCGTGGCCCACCACATCACCACCATGCAGCTGATGGCCGGCGGGGCCCGGGCCAACCTGGCGCACGACCCGCAGGCCGCCCGCGAGGCCCTGGTCACCCTGGAGGGCTCCGGGCGGATGGCGCTGCGGGAGATGCGACAGCTGCTCGACGTGCTGCGCGCGGGTGAGGAGCCCGAACGGACCCCGCCCGCCCCCCAGCCCGGCGCCGGGGACCTCGACCGCATCATCGCCGAATCCCGGCTGGCCGGGATGGAGACCGCGTTCACCGTGCGGGGGGCGGTCCGGCCGCTGCCGCCGAGCGTCGGGCTGACGGTGTTCCGGGTCGTGCAGGAGGCCCTGACCAACGCCCGCAAGCACGCGGGGCCCGCGCGGGCAGACGTACGGCTGACGTACCGGCCGGACGAGATCGCCGTGGAGGTGCGCGACGACGGTGCGGGTGCGCCGCCGTACCCGGCGCCTTCGCGGCCGGGACCCGGCTCCGGGTACGGTCTGGTGGGAATGCGTGAACGAGTCGCTCTGCAGGGCGGCACGCTGGAAGCGGCCCCGCTCGACGGCGGCGGCTTCCGGGTGGCCGCCCGTCTGCCGGTGGCATCGGGAGCGGCCGGGGGAGAGGGAGGGGAACCACGCCGATGATCCGCGTGCTGATAGCCGACGACCAACCGCTCGTGCGACGGGGCCTGGCGCTGATCCTGGCCCCCGACCCGGACGTGGAGGTGGTGGGAGAGGCCGCGGACGGCGCCGAGGCCGTGGCCCTCGCCCAGCGGCTGCGGCCCGACGTGGTGGTCATGGACATCCGCATGCCGGTCCTCGACGGGGTCCAGGCCACCGGAGAACTGGCCCGGACCCGGCCGGAATCGCGGGTGCTCGCGCTCAGCACCTTCGACATGGACGAGTACGTGGTCGCCGCCCTGCGCGCGGGCGCCTACGGCTTCCTCCCCAAGGACATCTCCCCCGAGGAGCTGATCGCGGCCGTCCGTACCGTGCACACCGGCGAAGCCGCCGTCGCGCCCCGGCTCCTGACCCGGCTGATCTCCACCTACGTCCGGGCACCCGACCGGCACCGGCGGCCGGCCGGGCCCCCGGCGACGGCGGACGGACTGACCCCCCGCGAGCTGGAGATCTGGCGCCTGCTGGCCCGGGGCCTCGACAACGCCGAGATCGCCCGGGACCTGGACATCAGCATCTCCACGGTCAAGAACCACATCACCGGCGTTTTCGGCAAGTTGGGCATACGCGACCGCGCCCAGGCGGTGATCGCGGCCTACGAGAGCGGCCTGGTCGAGGCCGAACGGAGGAGCACTTGATCACCAAGTGCCCGCAGAGGACCGGAATCGGACTGGTGACCCTACCCCTGACCAGCCAGAACACTGGATGATTCGCCCGTGTGTGCGGGATGCTGCGCATGGCACAGTGCCAGGAGCACAACCGCCGGACCAGGGAGCCTCCATGCGTGACCCGCACCCCATGCCGCCGCCGCTCGCGGCCGAGCCGGAAGGTCCGGCGGAGCCGGGCCCGCTGCCCGCCTGTCCGGTGTGCGCCGGCGCCCCGCAGCGGATCTCCTGGCGCCAGCGCCCGGGCGAGCCCGTGGTCCTGATCTTCGACCCCTGCGGCCACCGCTACATGTCCCCGGCCGCACCCCTCCTGGCCGTGACCCCGGCGATCCCGCTCAGCGAGTGAGGAAGCCGGCGGTCGGTCCCGCTCAGGGAGTGAGGAAGCCGGCGATCCGCTCGGCGAACGCCTCCTCGCCCAGGATCTCGATCCCGGCCGCCTCGGCCTTGGCGACCTTGCTGCCGGCCTTCTCGCCCGCCACCAGGAGCGTGGTCTTCCCGGATATCCCGCTCGCGGACTTCCCTCCCGCCCGCTCGATCAGCTCGCGGACCTTGTCACGGGTGTCGTACGCCGCCAGCGCGCCCGTCATCTTCCCCGTGACCACCACGCTCTGACCGGCCAGCGGACCCTCCTGCGCTCCGGGCACGACCGCCGGCCGGGGCTCGGTGAGATTGACCCCCGCCGCCGCCAGCTTGTCGATGACCGGCCCCAGCTCCGCCACCTGCGCCACGATTCCGGCCGCCTTGGCCTCACCCACCAGCTCCACCGCCGTCATCGCGGTGGTGTCCGCCGCGCGGATCGCCTCCATCGTCCCGAAGTGCCGGGCGATCCGCCGGGACATGCCCCGGCCCGTGCCGATCACGCCGAGCGCGCAGAACACCCGGGACAGCGGCCTGGCCTTGGCCGCCGCGATCTGTTCCAGCAGCTTCACGGCCCGCTTCTCGCTGCCCGCGGCCTGCGTGAGCACCGCCTGGTCCAGGGTGAACAGGTCGGCGACGTCACGGACCCGCCCGGAGTCCACCAGGGCCCGGACGTACGTCTCGCCCAGGCCGTCTATGTCCAGCTGGTCGCGCCCCGCGGCGTACAGCACCGCGGCGATCCGCCCGCAGTCGGCCGGCCGCGCGCAGCGCCACCTCTCCTGCGACCGGTCGATCTCCCCCTGGCAGCCGGGGCAGACACCGGGCAGCTCGATCTCCCGCTCCGCGCCCGTGCGCAGCTCGACCACCGGGGCCTCGATGCGCGGGATGATGTCGCCCGCCTTGTAGACGGTGACCGTGTCACCCAGCCGCAGGCCGCGCCGGACGATGTCGGCGGGGTTGTGGAGCGTGGCGTGCCGCACCACCGAGCCGTCTATCTCCACCGGCTCCAGGACGGCGGTCGGCGCGAGCACGCCCGTGCGGCCCACCGCCCAGGTCACCTCCAGCAGCCGGGTGCGCCGCTCGACGGCCGCCAGCTTGTACGCCGTCGCCCAGTGCGGGTGCCGCGAGCCCGTACCGGCCGCCGACTGCTCCGCCAGGGAGTCCAGTTTGACGACCACCCCGTCGATCCCGAAGGGCAGCACCGGGCGCAGGGCGGCGATCCGGTCCACCTGCTCCTGGACCTCGGCGAGCGCGGCCACCACCGTCAGCCCGGCCTCCGTGGCCGCGGCCGTCCGTACGCCCGAGGCCGCCACGTACGCCATGACCTCGGCGTGGCCCCCGCGCGGCAGCACCTGCGCGCCGTCGAGCTCGACCGCGCCGAACGCCCAGAAGGTCATCTCCACCGTGTAGGGGCGGCCCTTGGCCCGCAGGGTGCCGGCCGCGCCGTTGCGGGGGTTGGAGAACGGTCCGGCGCCGTGTGCCGCGCGTATCTCGTTCGCCCGCTCGAACTGCTCCGTCGTCAGCAGGACTTCGCCGCGCACCTCGAACGAGGCGTCCGTGGCCAGTTCGAGCGGCAGACCCACGATGGCGCCGATCGCATGGGAGACGTCCTCCCCGCTCGTCCCGTCGCCCCGGGTGACCAGCTGCACCAGCCGCCCGCCGCGGTAGCGGGCCGCCAGCGAGGCGCCGTCCAGCTTCGGCTCGACCGCGTACCCGCCCGTGACGGGGCCGCCCAGCCGTCTGACCAGCGAGGCTTCCCAGTCGAGCAGGTCCTGCGGGTTGAAGGCGTTGGCCAGCGAGAGCATCGCCGCGGAATGCGCCACCTCCCCGGCCGGCACGGCGCCACCGGCCACCTTCCCGGTCGGGGAGGCCGGGTCGACGTGCTCCGGGTAGGCGGCCTCGTACGCCTGGATCAGCGAGACGAGGAGGTCGAACGAGGCGTCGTCGAGCGGCGAATCGCCCGAGCCGTAGTACGCGGCGGAGGCCTTGATGGCCGTACCGATCGCGTCGGCGTACTCGTCACGGGTGGCCAGGGCGGAAACGGTGGTGATCGTCATGCCCCGATAGTGACCGAGGGGTCTGACAATGAGGATGTCCTTGGCGTCGTGCGGGGGTCTGACTCCGGGTCTGACTGACGTTTCGGCTGTCCGTCTGCCGAATCGTCGGCCGCCGGGCGACGCCACCGCGTGTGCTCGCGGGTGTCCGTGACCTCATAGGAGCTTGGCCACCAGCCTCATTCGATCTCCCGCTCCGCGCCCGTGCGCAGCTCGACCGGGGAGGAGGCCGGACGCGCCCTCGCCCCGGCAGAACTCGGCGAGTCTGCCGGGGCGGGCCGGACCACGGCGGTTCCCGTGCGGTCGTCGGGTCGTGGGTCCTGCCCCCGACGACCGCACGACGGCACAGAACGTCGCGGTCAGGAGGAACTCGGGTCAGCGGACCTCGGTGACCCGGTGCTCCTTGCGCGCTCCACAGTTGGAGTTGTACACCTGCACGTGCACGTTGCTGATGCCCCCGCCCCAGTCGACGCAGTGGCCCTTGCCGTACACGTAGGCCGGCCCCGCGTACGACGTGTACCGGCCGTAGTCCTCGCCCCGCTCCCAGGTTTCGGGGACTTCGATCCAGAGGGCCATGTCCACGGCCGCACCCGGGTTGTTGCGGATGGTCGCGACGCAGTTCTTGCCGTTCGAGGCGTTGTACGTCAGGTAGACGGTGCCCAGCGAGCCGATGGCGGCCGAGTTCACGGTCTTGTAGGCGCTTCCGCAGACCTTCTGCGGCGTGGTGTTGGGCGCGGCGCTGGCGGGCGCCGCCAGAGCGGTCGTGGCCCCCAGGGCCAGGGCGGCGAATGCGGCGGTGGTAAGGGCGGAACGGGTGAACCTCATGTTTCCCCCTGATGGTCATTGGAGTTGGTCGCTCCTGCATGGTGTGACATGCAGGACGGCGGAACGGTTGCGCATTGTCCGCAAAAGATGTGACCGTGCCTCACTTACCACCCCGCCCGCCGGCCGGCGGACGGCCTCCGACGGCCGCACGCGGGCGTCGAGGCCACGCAGGCCGACTTCGCCGCGTTGCGCCGGCGGTCGACGGCTACGCCCGGACACCGAGCTGACGCTCGGCGTCCTCGACGACCGCCTCGGTCAACGGTGGCCGAACCCCATACAGCCCCTCGCCCCAGAACGTCGCCTCGACCTCGTCAAACCCCGCCACCAACGCATCCTGCGGACCCCGCCGACAGGCTTGACGGTCCACAGGAGCGTCAACGGCCGGTCCGTGCGGCCCGCGCCGACTGCGGCGGCAGTCGAGACGACACCTGACGCATGCTCAAACATGCTTGATGTCAGGCGACTTCGAGCAACTTCCTTCAAAGAGAGCTCGGATCCCGCTATCTTGCCGGGAGCATGCCAAGTCGGTGTGTCCGCGATCCGGACCGCACGAGGAGCTGCCCCATGACACTGACACGCTTCAGCAGGAGCCCACGGCGACGGTGCACGGCGGCACTGCTCGCCGCCGCCCTCGCGGTCGCGGGACTGGCCGCCGCCGGGCCCATCGCCTCACCGGCCGCCGCGGCGCCCTCCGGGGCCACCGCCACCGCAGGCGACGTCACCGGCTTCAGCCGGTCCGGGAACACCTTCACCGTCACCGCGTCCAGCGGGGCCAAGGCCCGCGTGGTCGTCGCCCGCGCCGACATCTTCCGGCTCTGGCTCTCCCCGGACGGCGCCTTCACCAACGATCCGGCCGGCTCCGACCTCGCGCCCACCACCGACTTCGGCTCGGTGAACACCGCCTACTCGGACGCGGGTACGTACTACCGGATCACCACCGGCTCCCTCTCCATCCGGGTCAACAAGTCACCCCTGAAGTTCTCCGTGTACCGCGCCGACAACTCCACCCCCGTCTGGCAGGAGACCCAGCCGACCTCCTGGACGGGCGGCCGGACCACCCAGTACCTGGCCCGGGGCGCCGACGAGCAGTTCTACGGCACCGGTCTGCGCCTCGGCGAGTGGGCCCTGCGCGGCAAGACCGTCCCGGTCGCCGTCGACAACAAGTGGCGCGAGAACAACAACGCGAGCCCGGCCCCCTTCTACATGTCCACCAACAACTACGGCGTCATGCGCAACACCTGGGCCCCCGGCTCCTACGGATTCAACGCGCCCACCACCCTCACCCACGACGAGAACCGGTTCGACGCCTGGTACTTCACCGGGGACTCCCTCAAGACCGTCCTCGACGCCTACACCGACGTCAGCGGCAAGCCCTTCATGGCTCCGATGTGGGGCTTCGAGCTCGGCAACGCCGACTGCTTCAACGCCTCCAACCCCGACTACCAGGGCGACCACGACCGCCTGCGCCACCAGACCACCCCCGACGTGGTCGGCTACGCGGCCGACGCCCGCGCCGCCGACATGCCCTCCGGCTGGTTCCTGCCCAACGACGGCTACGGCTGCGGCTACACCGCACCCCTCAAGTCCACCGTCGACGCCCTCAAGGCCAAGGGCTTCCAGACCGGCCTGTGGACCTCCACCGGCCTCGGCGGCATCGCCGACGAGGTGGGCCAGGCCGGCAGCCGCGGTGTGAAGACCGACGTCGCCTGGATCGGCGGCGGCTACAAGACGGCCTTCAAGGGAGTCCAGCAGGCCGTCGACGGCATCGAGCAGAACTCCGACGCCCGCCGCTACGTCTGGACCGTCGACGGCTGGGCCGGCACCCAGCGCAACGCCGTCGTCTGGACCGGCGACACCAACGGCACCTGGGACGACATGCGCTGGCACGTCCCGGCCATCGCCGGCGCGGGCCTCTCCGGGCTCAACTACGCCTCCGGCGACATCGACGGCATCTTCGGCGGCAGCCCCAAGACCTACGCCCGGGACCTCCAGTGGAAGGCCTTCACCCCCGCCTTCATGACCATGTCCGGCTGGGGCGCCACCGGCCCGCAGGCCGGCTACCAGGACAAGCAGCCCTGGCGCTTCGCCGAGCCGTACCTGTCGATCAACCGCAAGTACCTCCAGCTCAAGATGCGGCTGATGCCCTACCTGTACACCATGAGCCGCGTCGCCAACGAGACCGGCGTCCCCAGCACCCGCGCCATGGTCCTCGACCACCCCGACGACCCGGTGGCCCGGGGCAACCTCACCAGCGGCCAGTTCATGGCGGGCGACTCCTTCCTCGTCGCACCCGTCGTCTCCGACACCACCGTCCGCGACGGGATCTACCTGCCCGCCGGGACCTGGACGGACTACTGGACCGGCAGGACCTTCGCGGGTCCGGGCTGGCTCAACAACCACCAGGCCCCGCTCGACACCCTGCCGCTGTTCGTCAAGGGCGGTTCCATCGTCCCGATGTGGCCGCAGATGAACTACACGGGGGAGAAGCCCGTCTCCACCCTCACGTACGAGATCCACCCGCGCGGCAACTCCTCCTTCAGTCTCTACGAGGACGACGGCCGCACCCGCGCCTACCGGTCCGGGGCCTTCGCCCGCCAGCAGGTCGACGTCACCGCCCCCACCGCCGGCACGGGTACGGTCACCGTCAACGTCGGTGCCCCCACCGGCAGCTACGCGGGCAAGCCCACCTCGCGCGGCTACGAGTTGACCCTGCACGTGGCCTCCGCCCCCACGGCCGTCACGGTGGACGCGGCCGCCCTGCCCCGGCTCACCACGAAGGGTGCGTACGACTCCGCCACCACCGGCTGGTTCTTCGACCCGGCCGACCGGTCCGGGGTCCTCTGGGTGAAGACCGGTACAAAATCGGGCGCCTTCAGCGTCTCGGCCGCCGGAGCCGGCATCCCCGCCGCCGACGCCATTCCGGCCGGTTCGGCCCCCATCTCCCAGTCGGCCTGGTCCCTGGTCTCCGCCGACAGCCAGGAGACCGGCGCCGAGAACGGCGCCGCCCGGGGCGCCTTCGACGGCAGCCCGGCCACGATGTGGCACACCGCCTGGTCGTCGGGCACCCCGGCGCAGCTCCCGCACGAGATCCAGATCGACCTCGGCGCCCGCTACACCGTCGACGGCCTCGGCTACCTGCCCCGCCAGGACGGCGGCGTCAACGGCCGGATCGGCGGCTACGAGGTCTACGTGTCCGACACCACCACCGACTGGGGCTCCCCGGCGGCCACCGGCACCCTCGCCGACACCGCGGCGGCCCAGAAGATCGCCCTGCCCGCCAGGACCGGCCGCTACCTCAAGGTGAAGGCCCTGACCGAGGCGGGCGGCCGCGGCCCCTGGACCAGCGCGGCCGAAATCACCCTGACCGGCCGCGCCGCACCGCTCCCCGCCGACGCCACCCTCGTCAACGGGGCCTCCGCGAGCTGCCTCGACCTGCCGCACAGCGCCACCACCCCGGGCACCGAACCCACCCTGTACACCTGCCACGCAGGCCCCAACCAGCGCTGGACCCTCCAGCCCGACGGCCGCCTCACCGGCCTCGCGGGGGTCTGCCTCGACGCCGCGGTCGCCTCCCGCGTCACGGTCCGGACCTGTGACGGAGGCGCCGCCCAGACCTGGCAGCCGGGCCCGGACGGCAGCCTCCGTACGGCGGGCCAATGCCTCACCCCCGAGGGGTCGGCCACCGCCAACGGCACCCGGCTCACCCGCGCCGCCTGCACCGGCACCCCCGCCCAGCGCTGGACCCTGACGCCGTGACGCCGTGACGCCGTGGCGCCGTGGCGCCCAGAGCTTCCGACAGCCGCCGCCCTCCCCGGTCCCGCCGGGGAGGGCGGCCCGCATCCGCTCCTACGCCTCGGCCACGCCGTCGTGACCCCGCCGGCCGCCCGGCGGGTCCCCGCCCTCGACGGGCCAGTGGGCCCGGCCCGCGTCCCCGTCCTGCCGCCCCTTCCCCAGGGGGTGACCGTCCGCCTCCGACGTGCCCCGGCCCGGCTCTTCGGCCGCCAGGCCCTTCGCGGCCGCACGGCCGGGCAGCACCGACGCCGGCAGCAGACCGAGCGCGGCCAGCGCCGCCATGGCCGCCAGCGCGCCACGGCCGGGGGAACTGCCCGCACCGCCCGCCGCACCGCCGGCCGCGATGGCGATGCCGAGCGTCGGGCCGATGTTCATGGCCGTCTGCTTGAGGCCGCCGACCACCCCCGCGTACCCCGCCGGGGCGTCACCGACCACCGTCCCCGTCGCGGTGACCATCACCGCCGCGAACCCCGCGCCCAGCACTCCGAAGCCGATCCCGCCCGGGGCTCCGCCCAGGCCGAGGCCCGCGATGCCGGCCACCACGAGCCCCGTCCCGGTGAGCGCCGTCCACCGGGCCCCGAACCGCCGCAGCGCCATCCCGGCCACCGGCGCCCCGGCGACCATCAGCGCGGTCAGGGGCAGCACCCGCAGCCCGGAGGCGAGCGGATCGAGCCCCTCCACGTCCTGGAGGAGGAAGGTGGCCACGAACAGCGCCCCGAACATGCCGCCCGAGACCACCAGCAGCAGCGCCATCGAAGCCGTCACCGGCTTCGACCGGGCCACGGCGGCCGGCACCAGCGGCTGCGCCGAACGCCGTTCGCGCCGCACCAGCAGCCCCGCGAGGACCGCGGCGCCCCCGAGCCCCGCCAAGGTCGGCAGCGAGAGCCACCCGTGGTCCGGTACGCCGGCCAGCGCGTGCACGAGTACCGCCAGCCCGGCGGCCAGCAGGGCGGCGCCGCCCACCTCCAGCCGCCCGTCCTGCCCGGCCCGTTCCGGCGCGGGCATCCGCAGCGCCAGGATCAGAGCGGCGATCACGACGGCGACGGGCACGTTCATCACGAACACCGACCGCCAGCCCAGCTGTGCGACCAGCACGCCCCCGATCAGCGGTCCCGCCGCAGCGGCCACCCCGATCGCGCTGGTCCGGATCGCGACCGGCGTCGCCAGCCGTTCGGCCGGGTACGCGAGCCGCAGCAACGCCAGCGTCGAGGGCTGGAGCAGCGCCCCGAACACCCCCTGGAGGGCGCGCAGTGCGATCACCCAGCCGACGCCGGGCGCGAGCGCGATCCCCGCCGAGGCCGCGGCGAAGCCGAGCACCCCGACCATCAGCATCCGCGGATGCCCGTACCGGTCGCCCAGGCGCCCGGCGATGACCAGGAAGGCGGCTACGGCGAGCAGATAGGCGGTGCTGGTCCACTGGACCTCCGCCACACTCGCCCCGAGGTCGCGGCGCAGGCTCGGCTGCGCGACGAGCAGCACGGTCCCGTCCAGGGCCACGAGCATCGCCCCGGCCACGCTGACGAGGAGTGCGATCCGGTGCCTCATCGGCCGTCCCTCCCGAGGTGGGCGTCCAGGGCGGCATCGACGAGCTGGTCGAGCCGCGCCGGATCGGGCCCGCCCTGAACGAGCGGGAGGCTGTCCCAGGACCACAGCTGGGCGATCCCGTGCAGGTTGGCCCAGAGCGCGGCGGCGGTCACGGCCGGCGCCGGGATCTCCTCGTCGCCGGTCCGGCAGCGCGCCACCAGGGCGACCAGCAGCTCGAACAGCGGCAGGGTGGACTCCCGCAGCCGGGGCCCGGCGGGGGCGGGGTCCTGCCGGTCCCCGTCCAGCAGGTCGTGCCGGAACATCAGCTCGAACATGCCCCGGTGCTCCAGCGCGTAGCCGACGTAGGCCCGCGCGAGGGCCGTCACCTGTGCGCGCGACGCGGCCTCGGCGGCTCCGGCTCCGGCCTCGGCCATGGCCTGGGCGAAGCGGATGGCGAGGTCGGCGAACCCGCGCCGGGCGATCGCCGACAGCAGGGCGTGGTGGGTGGGGAAGTACCGGCGCGGCGCCCCGTGCGAGACCCCGGCGCGCCGGGCGATCTCCCGGAGCCCCAGTGAGCCGGTGCCCTCCGACATCACGAGGTCCACACCGACGTCGATCAGCCGCTCCCGGAGCGGACTCTCCTGTTCCATAGACAGTGTCTACCAGCCGGGCATAGACACTGTCTATTCCGCGGGCCGGGAGCTGCTCCGCAGGGTCCTCGCAGGTCTGCGGCATGATCGCGTCGGGCCCGCCGTGGATCCGGGCCGCCGGTCACCTGGCCTGCGGGGGAGCGGTGGACAGGCCGCTCGGCGCCGGCCCCAGGGTGGTGGTGCCCGGCGAGGCGCGGTGCCCGAGGCCCGTCCGGTACGCGTCCAGGGCCGCCTCGATCCGGCCCGCGCGCCGCAGCAGGTCGCCCAGCAGCCGGCACAGGTCGGCCAGGTCCCCGGTCGCCCCGCTGCGTTCCAGCAGGGCCAGCGCCAGTACGTAGTGCTCCTCCGCGGCCTCGGTCCCCCCGCGCTCCTCCGAGATCAGCCCGAGCAGCCGGTGCGCGCCGCCCGCGTGCACCGCTCCGTGGCTGTCGCCCAGTTCCAGCAGCGCCGACAGGAGTTCGGTCGCCTCCTCGTACCGGCCGAGCCGGCGCAGCACGTCGGCCAGTTCCACCTCGACCTGGGCCGTGTACAGGGTGGCGCGCTTGGCCGACAGCATCTCGCGGGCCGTGCGCAACTCGGCTTCGGCCGAGGCGAGATCGCCGTTCTGGGCCTGTACGTAGCCCCGCATCCAGTGGCAGTGCGCCAGATCCGTGCGCAGCCGCAGCTGCCGGTAGATCGCCTGGGCCTTGGCGAGGGAGGCGTCGGCGTCCGCCACCCGCCCCTCGGCGAGGAAGGTCCGGGCGACCTGCCGGTGCATGCCCGCCACCAGGGCCGGGTCCTGGACCTGTGGGGCCAGTGCGAGGGCGAGTTCGGCGGCGCGGGCGGCCCGGGCGTGGGCGCCCATGTCGATGTACGGGCCGATCGCCGCCGCGTACAGCAGCACCAGCGCCTCCGGGTCGCCCAGTCCGCCGGCGTTCAGCTCGTCGATCGTCGATTCCAGGAGGTAGCACGCGTACCGCAGCTCGCCCGCGAGCAGGTGGGCGACGGCCCGGCCGCGGATCGGCCGGGCCCGGCGGGGGAGCGGCTCGTCCGCGAGGAGCTGTTCGGCCGCCTCGAAGTGGCGTATCGCGGTGGTCAGTTCGCCCGACTCCAGGGCGCAGTCGCCGAGCCCGAGCAGCGCCTCGGCCCGCTCCGGCGCGAGGCCGAGGTGCTCGGCGTCGGTGAGCAGCCGCCGGAAGCGGACGGCGGCCTCGTCGGCGGCCCCGGTGGCCAGGGCCCGCTGGGCGTCGGTCAGCGCCAGCCGCAGCTCGGTGGCCAGGTGCGGCGGCCGGCCGGTGGCCAGCTCCTCGTACGAGGTGCCGAGCCGCCGGGCGAGGTGGCGCAGGGCGGTCTCGGAGGGGCGGACCCGGCCCGACTCCAGGGTGGAGATGTATGCCGGGGTGTAGGAGGGTTCGGCCAACTGCCTTTGTGTCAGCGCGCGTTCGATGCGCAGCCGCTGAACCCGGCGGCCGATCTCGGCCGGTTCGTCCATATGGTCCCCCTGCTCCGTTGAACTCCCCAGTATTCAGCGGGAGATGGCCATTGCGCAGGCTCCCCGCGCACCCCTAATTTAAGCACCTGATTAAGCCAGCTTATCTACGCACTTAACTCCGAGGGGGATTCTTTGAACTCACCCATCCGCCTGGCCGTCGCCGCGGCCGGGGCCGCCGCCGTGCTCTTCGCCGCTATGCCCGCGGGCGCCGCCGCCGCACCCGCGCCCCACGGGACCGGGGTCGAGGTCGAGATCCCGGGCCCCGAGCAGGGCCAGGCCGCCGGATCGGGCCACACCCGGGTACCGGCCGCGGGCCGGGCCAAGGACGCGCCCCGGCTCTCCGCCGCCGAGCGGGAGGCCGACGGCGAGGTCACCAAGGTGATCGACAACGGCCCGACCGCCGACCGCCTCGACGTGGTCGTCATCGGCGACGGCTACACGGCGGCCGAACTGGACCGGTTCCATTCGGACGCCCGGCAGAAATGGGCCGAGGTCGCCGCCGTCGAGCCCTACGCGACGTACCGCAACCTCTTCAACGTCTGGACCGTCGACGCCGTCTCCCGCGAATCCGGGGTGTCCGGCGACCCCGACCCCGCCACCGTCCGCGACACCGCCCTCGGCTCGTACTTCTGGTGCGAGGACATCGAACGGCTGCTCTGCATAGACCAGCCCAAGGTGGACGCGTACGTGGCGAAGGCGCCGGCCGCCGACCTGGTGATCGTGCTCGCCAACAGCTCCAAGTACGGCGGCGCCGGCTACAACGAGCCCAGCGCCACCCTCGGCTACGAGGGCATCTCGACCGCCTCCGCCGGCAACGCGAAGTCCGGCCAGGTCGCCATCCACGAGACCGGACACTCGCTCGGCAAGCTCGCCGACGAGTACTTCTACCCCGGCTCCCCGGACTACGAGAAGTACACCGGCCCCGAGCCCGCGGACTCCAACAGCTCCACGCTGACCGCCGACCGGATGGCCCGCACCCGGACCAAGTGGTACCGCTGGCTCGGCGCGGAGTCCCCCGACGGCGGCAAGGTCGGTGCGTACGAGGGCGGCGGGTACTACGTCACCGGGCTCTACCGGCCCACCGACAACTCGATCATGCGGGTGCTGGGCAAACCCTTCAGCCTGCCCGGCGTCGAGTCGATGATCGCCGGATTCCACCGCCACGCGAACACCGTCACCCCCCTCACCCCCACCGGGCGCACCCTGCGGCCGCGCGATACCGCAAGGGCCTCGGTACCCCGGCTGGCGGGGCTGGACGGCCGCCAGTTCGCGGTGCGCTGGTACCTGGACGGCAGGGAGCTGAAACGGTTCGAGGGGCGGACCGAGGTACGCGTGCAGGAACTGTTCCTGCACGACGGGCGGACGCACAAGCTCTCCGTCACGGCCGAGGACCGCACCCCGTCGGTCCGCGACCCGAAGATCGCCCGGACCCTGCACAGCACGGTCGGCTGGAACGTCCGCCGCTGACGCCGCTGAGCGGGGCCGTCCGCTTCCGGCCCTGCCTCAGACCCCGTCCGCGTAGCGCCAGAACGCGCGCATCAGGGCGGGCGGGGTCGGTCCGCTCATCTCGACCTGGGTCAGCAGCACCGTGACGGCCCCGGTCGCGGGCACGATGTGCGCCGCGGTCCCGGTGCCGCCCACCCAGCCGTAACGGCCCGGAACGTTCCACGGGTCCACGGCCTCGACGTCCACCGAACCGCCGAACCCCCAGCCCTGCCCCTCCAGGAACAGCGCGCCGTCCGCGCGCTGTCGCGGGGTCAGCCAGTCGGTGGTCATCTCCCGCACCGACGCCGGGGACAGCAGCGCCCGCCCGTCGGGGCCGGTCCCGTCCGCGAGCAGCATCCGGCCGAAGGCGCACCAGTCGTCCGCGGTCGACACCAGCCCGCCGGCCCCCGAGGGGAAGGCCGGCATCCGGCTCCACTGCCCGTCGCGTGCGTCGACCAGGGTGAGGTCGCCGCCTGCCGGATCCGTCCGGTAGCAGCCGGTGAACCGGTCCAGGTCCGCACGCGGTACCGCGAAACCGGTGTCGGCCATCCCCAGCGGCTCGAAGATCCGCTCCGCCAGGAACTCCGGCAGCGGCCGTCCCGACGCCCGGGCGATCAGCACGCCCAGGATGTCGGAGCACGTGTTGTACAGCCAGGCCTCACCCGGCTGGTGCAGCAGCGGGATCCGGGACAGGGTCTTCATCCAGGCATCCGGGTCCGCGATCAGCTGCGGCTGCGGAGGCCCCTGCCGCAGCTCGCTGAAGAGCAGCCCGACGGCGGGCAGCGTGAAGTCCGACGGGAACCCGTAGCCGGCCCGGAACGTGAGCAGGTCCTCGACCGTGATCGGCCGCGCGGCCGGCACCACGTCGTCCACCGGGCTCGACGGGGTGCGCACGACCACGGGCGAGGCCAGCTCGGGCAGCCACTCCCGGACCGGTTCCGCCAGGCCGAGCCGCCCCTCCTCGATCAGCATCATCACCGCGGCGGCCGTCACCGGCTTGGTCAGCGAGGCGATGCGGAAGATCGAGTCCCGGGCCATGGGCGTGGACCCGCCCGACTCGGCGGTGCCCACCGCGGCCACCTCGACCCGGTCCCCCCGGGCCACCAGGGCCACCGCCCCCGGCAGGGATCCGCTGCGGACGTGCGGTTCCAGGACCTCGTGCAGGCCGCTCATGAGACTCCACCTCTCCCGATGTTGCCGGCGGACCGGAGCGGCCCACCGCAATCCAGACTCCCCGGGCGGGCGGGAATCATCGGTCAGGCGCCCCCGGGCTTTCGTCCCCCTCAAGGGCGCTGTGCCTCCCACAAGGCGCAGTGGTGTTCGGCCCCCACGTCCACCGGCCGGATGCCGCCGGCCCCCGGAGCCAGCGACAGCACCGGATCAGGGGCCCCGAACCGCGGCCACCGAGGGGCTCCCGGACCGTTCGGCGTGCCCGTGCGGGCGAAGCGCGTCCAGTAGCCGGCCATCCGGTCCGCCAGCGCCCGCTGGCCGGGGTCCAGTCGGTTCGCCGCGAACAGGTAGGACAGCTCGAAGCCGTGCGAGGCGCCGTACGGGAGGTCCGCCACCTCCGGCAGCCCCGCGTAGTTGGGCGCGCTCCGGTCGCTGAACCGGTAGCCGTACGTCGGCACGTGCCGGGCCAGCGCCCGGCTGTCCCGCAGCGTCGGGCAGATGAACGAGGCGTCGGACAGCACGGCGGCGAAGGCGGTCGCGGGCGTCGGATATCCCGTCACCGGGTAGGCCGCCTCCACGGCCGCGGCCGAAGCGCCGAAGGAGGTCCGCAGCCGCTCCCGGTAGGCCCGGGCGTCACCCAGCGGGTAGACCGCGAGGGTCTGGGCCAGGAACAGCCGGGATTCGTCCCGGGTGGTGCCCTGCATCACCGGCACGCGGGCGAACCTGCCCTCCGCCAGGGCGCGGTCCGGCGCGAGCGGCAGCACGGCGTTGCCGTACGCGACCGAGGAGAACCGCCCCATCAGTTCGGGCGTGGCCAGCCGGCCCGCATCCAGGCCGCGCAGGCACTCCAGCACCGCGGGGGACCGGCCGGGGCAGCCGAGCGCGGCCGCCGCCGCGAGGCCGTCCGCGACCGTGCGGGACTCGGCCACGAAGGGCTCGTACCGGCCGAGCGAGGGCAGCAGGGCGCCGGGCGGCATGGTGGTCGAACAGGAGCCGCTCTGCACGATCGCCCGGTGGAAGAGCCCGGCCGAGCCCGGCGAGGTGAGGTGGGCGCAGACGCTGAGGCCTCCGGCCGACTCCCCGAACACGGTGACGTTGTCCGGGTCGCCGCCGAACCGGCCCGCGTTCGCCCGCACCCAGCGCAGCGCCGCCCGCTGGTCGGCGAGGGAGAAGTCCGGGGCGCCGCCGAGCGCGGGATGGCCGAACAGGCCGAAGACCCCCACCCGGTAGTTGACCGTGACGACCACGGCGTCGCCGCGCACCGCCAGCGGATCGGGCCGGTACAGGTCCCCGGCGCCGTTCTGGAAGCCGCCGCCGTGGAACCAGACCATCACCGGCCGGTCCGGACGGCCCTTCGGGTGGCCCGCGGGCGCGGTGACGTTCAGGTACAGGCAGTCCTCCGAGCCGCTCGGCCCGCCGGGACCGAGCGGCGGCAGCTGCACGCAGCGCGCGCCCGGCGCCCCCGCGTCGCGCACCCCGGACCACGTGGGCGCGGGCGCGGGCAGCCGCCAGCGCAGCGGTCCGGTCGGGGGCGCGGCGTACGGGATGCCGTCGAAGGTGGCGTACGTACCGTGCGCCCGGCCGCGTACGGGCCCCTGGACGGTGTTCACCACGGGCCCCTCCGCGGCGGGGCCGTCGGCGGCCCGTGCCGTGGCGGGGCCCGCCGCGAGGGCGGCCAGGAGCAGCAGGGCAGGCAGCGCCGGGGCGTACAGCGGCGTGGCCGTCCGCGTCCGCCGCCGACGCCGCCCGAAGAGGTTCCCGTCCGGCACGTCGAGGCCCCCTCCTGCGTGGATGATCGGCCCCCACTGTGCAGGGAGCGCCGCGGCGGGGCCACCCCGCGCGCGGCGTGTCCGGACCGCGAGCACCCGATCAGGTGGACGGTGCCTTCCGGGCGGCGCGCGCGAGGCAGGATCCGAAAGAGACGGCCTAACCCCGCTCCACCAGCCCGCGTACGTAGGCGGCCTGACCGGCGTGCTGGAGGTCGTCCGCCAGCACGCTGACCAGCCGGACCCCGAGCGTGACCGGGGGGTCCCAGCGCTCGTCGACCACCTGGTCGAGCTCCCCGGCTCCGAGGCCGCGCACGAACCGCAGCGTCTGCTCGTGCACCGCGTCGAAGTAGCCCAGCAGCAGTTCGCCCGAGTCCACGCGCACCTTCCCGGACTGCGGGGCGGTGTGCCCGTACCCGGTCGCGTCGGCGGGCAGCGGCAGGCCGAACCGGGTCACCCAGTCCTGCGCCCGCCACACCTGCTCCTGCCCCGACGCGTCCGCCACATGGTCGTCCTGCACCCGGGTCAGGTGCCAGACCAGCCAGGTGATGGAGTTCGCGGCGGCGTCGACCCGTTCGTTCAGCTCCTCGGCCGAGAGGCCCTCCACCACCTCGTGGACGACCTCGCGGATCCGGGCGAACCCGTCGGCCAGAACCTCCGTACCCTTCACGGCGCGGCCCGGCCGGCTATCGCAGGTCCATGCCGGGATCGTCCATGATGCGGCCCTCAATCTCGCTCTGCTCCTGGAGCCGGCGGGCCTTGTCCTGGAGCCGCTTGCGCTCCTGGGGGTCGGTGGACCGCTCGGCCGCCGCGTTCATCTCCTTGGCCTTCTCGCGCAACTGCCGGGTCCGGCCGCCGGATTCGCCTGCAACGCTCATGATCGCTCCTTGGCTCGGTGGGGGAGAGCGGGCGCAACCAGGGAAGCAGCAGTCCGGTGCGCACGCATCTCGAAGGCCGTGGCACCGCTCTAATCAGCGGCGATGCCCGTGATGGCGGGGTCGCCCAGCGGTGCGGTCTCCTCGGTCAGCCCGACACCGCTCAGCGCCGCCGCCGCGAGTTCCCGGGCCTTGGCCTGGGCCTCCCGGGTCGTGGCGGCCTCCACCTCCAGGTGGAGGCTGAAGGCGGACGAGCCCGAGTAGAAGGACAGGATGTCCAGATCCTCCTTGACGCCCAGATCCGTGCTGCGCGGATCCGCCGGCCGGAGCGCGCGCACGAGCTCCGTACGGGCCTCGGGGGTCAGTTCGGTCAGGAGGGTGCCGGGAATGGTGACGACGTAGACGGTCATGACACAGCGCTTGCCCGCGACTCGCGCGGGAAATCGTCGTCGGCGAACCCGCCCCCCGTTTGCCCGCCCCGAATGGCGCAGTGCGCCGATGTACCGCTGAATGTAACAAAGCGTGCGCTTCCCATGACGCACGATGACCGGCGCGCGATGTGTAGACCCGCGTGTCGGCGAACGGAGCTTTCCATGAATGACCCCATCACCCTCGCGGCGACCGACCCGGAAGACCGCCGAGAGACCCCCGACACCCCGGACCGCACCGACGAGTCGGACGGCCCCGGACATCCCCCGCCCGCCCCGGCCTTCCCGGCCGTCCCCGACGCCGAGCCGCCCGCCCCGCCCATGCGGACCCTGCTGGAGACTGCCGCGACCTGTCGGCCCGTCGAGGAGGTCACCGCACTGGTGAGCCTGCTCAAGGAGACCGGCCGGCAGCCCAACCCGGGACACGAGGCGCTCCGCGCGGCCGCCGTGTCCCGGCCCGTCGACGAGGTCCGGCAGATGGTCGCCCTGCTCGGCGAGCCCCCGCACGGCGACATCGAGGCCGACATCACGCTGCGCGCGGCCGCGGTCGGCCGGTCCATCGAGGACGTGGCCCTGCTGGCCGGCTTCCTGGACACCGACCGGGTCGGCAGCCCCGGCGACCCCGACGGCCCCGAACGGGCCGCCCGGGCCGGCCAGGCCGGTGAGGCCGGGCAAGCCGAGGCGCCCGCCGCACCCGCGCGGCACGCGGAACCCGCAGGACACCACCAGGCGCCGCGGCCGGAGCGGCCACCGGTGTACAGGCCGGAGCCCAGGCCCCCGGTCCGCGCCGAGGGCGCGCTGCGCCACATCCTGCGCTGGCCCGTGGCCGCCGCGCTGCTCCTGTGCGGCGTGCTCCACCTGCCCGGGGACCTGGCGGCCCTGTCGGCCCTCACCCTCGGCGAAGCCCTGCCCGTCGCCCTGTCGGCGCTCTGCCTCTGCCTCGGCGCGCTGCTGATGGTGCGTGACACCGCGGCGGTGTGGCGGACCGGGGCCGTCGCGGCCCTGGCCGTCGTCGTGCTCCACGTGGTCGGCGGCATCGCGCTCTTCGACCCCCTGGAGGGGGCGCTGGGCGGACCCCACCCGTGGGCGGGTGTCACCGCCGTGATCTGCGCGGCCGCCGGCGCGGTGCTGGCCGGTCTGGCGCTGATGTACCGCCCCCGGCAGGCCGACCGGGCCTGATCCGGGGGCAGGGGCCCCGGCGGACCACCGCCGGGGCCCCTGCCGTTGCGCCTTGCGCGTCCCGAGGGCCTACGCCAGGAGGTTCACCGCGCGGGTGAACACCCCGGGCAGCCGGGCCGCCAGGGGCACGATCCGGCGGGCCAGCCGCGGCCGCCCCCGGGCCCACAGCAGCGAGCCGGTCAGCGCGCGATAGCTGCGCGACAGCTCCCGCCAGGCCCGCTCGTACTCCGCCGGGCGGCCCGCGAGCACACACCGTACGAGTTCCCCCGCGGCCGTCACCGCCAGCGTCAGCCCCTCCCCGGTGAGCGCGTCCACGTACCCCGCCGCGTCCCCGACGAACAGCACCCGCCCGGCCACCCGGGTGCGCGCCCCTTGCCGCAGCGGCCCGGCGCCGCGCACCGCCGCACCCGCCGAGGCCTGCGGCAGCCGCGCCGACAGCAGCGGGAACCCGGCGAGTTGCACGTCGAAGGGCGCCTGCTCCGAGGTCAGCACCGCCACACCGATCCGGTCGGGCCCCAGCGGGGTCACGTACGCCTCGCACCGGGCCGACCAGTGCACCTCGACCAGGTCGCTCCAGGGCTCCACCGCGTAGTGCCGCCGCAGCCCGTACCGGGCCGGGCGCCCCCGCGCGGGCGGCGCCGACAGTCCCAGCCCGCGCCGGACGGGCGAGTGGAGGCCGTCCGCGGCCACCAGGTAGCGGGCGGTCAGCCCCGCCGCTCTGACCCGGAGCGTGTCCTGCCGGACCTCGTCCACCCGTCGCGCGAGCACCCGTACGCCCAGCTCCGCGGCCCGCGCCGCCAGGGCCGCCTGGAGCTCGGTACGCCGGGTGCCGCGCCCCGGGCCGGTACGGAACAGCCCCTCCGCGCGGAGTCCGCTCACGCCGTCCACGTAGCGGATCCCGCGGAACGGACGGCCCGTCACGGGCACGCCCAGCTCCTCCAGCCGCCGTACGGCCCCCGGCATCAGCCCCTCGCCGCAGGCCTTGTCGATCGGAGTGGGGCGGGGCTCCAGCACCACCACCTCCAGCCCGGCGAGCGCCCCGTGGATGGCGGTCGCCAGCCCGGCCGGGCCGCCACCCGCCACCAGCAGGTCGATCACGGCGCGGAACCCACGAGCCGGGTCGTCGTACGGGCCTGGGTGAGCGCCGTGTTCTCACAGCGGATCCGCACCCGCAGCAGCAGCGCGTTCAGCACCGTGAAGGCGGCCGCGGTCACCCAGGCCGAGTGCACCAGCGGCAGGGCGAGGCCCTCCACCACCACGGCCGCGTAGTTCGGGTGGCGCAGGAGCCGGTAGGGCCCCGCGGCCACCAGCGGCAGGGCGGGCACGACGATCACCCGGGTGTTCCAGCGCGGCCCGAGCGCGGCGATGCACCACCAGCGCAGACACTGCGCGGCGACGGCCAGCGCGAGCGCCGTCCAGCCCAGGGCGGGCAGGAACGGCCGGTCCGCCGCCCAGGGTTCCACCGCGCACCCCGCGAGGAGGGCGGCGTGCAGGGCGACCATGAACGGGTAGTGGCCGCGGCCGTACTCCCGGCCGCCCATGGCCAGGCTCCAGGTGGCGTTGCTACGGGCCACGGCGAGCTCGGCCAGGCGCTCGGCGGCGACCAGCCCGAGGATCAGCAGGTACAGGTTCATCGACATGAGGGGCTCACCAGCGCAGGAGGACGAGTTCGGAGGCGAAACCCGGGCCGAAGGCGATCATCAGCCCGGTCGATCCCGGCGCGGGAGGCCCCGCGGCCTGGATCCCGGCCAGGATGTGCAGGACGGAGGCGGACGACAGGTTGCCCGCCGTCGCGAGCGAACGCCGGCTCGCGGCGAGCGCGGAATCCGCCAGCCCGAGGGTCTCGGACAGCACGTCGAGGATCTTCGGACCGCCCGGGTGGCAGATCCAGGCGTCGACATCGGACGGTTTGAGGTCGTGCCCGGCCAGGAAGGTCTCGACCTCCTCCGCCACGTGCAGCCGGACCAGCTCGGGCAGTTCCCGCCCGAGCACCATGCGGAAGCCCCAGTGGCCGATGTCCCAGCCCAGCAGGTGCTCGGTGCCCGGATACAGCCGGCTGCGCGAGGCCACCACCGAGGGCCAGGCGCCGCTCTCGTACAGGGGGTGGCCGCTGCTCACCGCCAGCAGGGCCCCGGCCCCGTCACCGAACAGCGCCCCTGCCACGAGGTTCGCCATCGAGGTGTCGGTGGGCTGGAGGGTGAGCGAGCACAGCTCCGTCGACAGCAGCAGGGCCGCCTGGCCGGGACGGCCGCTCAGGTGGTCGTGCAGATGGCCGAGCCCGGCGGCGCCGGCCGCACAGCCGAGTCCGAACAGCGGCATCCGTTTGACGTCGGGCCGCAGCCCGGTCCGGGCGGCCAGCCGGGCCTCCAGGGAAGGGGTGGCGAGCCCGGTCACCGTCGTCGACATCACCAGGTCCAGGTCCCGTGCGGCCAGTCCGCCCTCGGCGAGGGCGAGTTCGACGGCGCGGGCGCCGAGATCGAGCGCCGCCGAGGTGAACAACGCGTTCGTGGTGCCGAAGTCGTTCCAGGGCCCGTACCGCTCCAGGGGCAGCGCGAGATGCCGGGCGTCGACCCGGACCGACTCGTGCACCCGGCGCAGCAGAGCGGTGTCCGCACCCGGCGGGAGGAAACGGGCCAGCGCCTCCGTGATTTCCGACTGCTCGTAGCGGTGCGGCGGGAGCACGCTGCTCACTGCCAGGACACGTGTCATTGACCCAACATAGGGAACAACCGACATTTCATGACGAAAGACGCGAACCGGGCGTGCCGTCGCCGCATACCGTGACGCCCGTGCCCGCCACCCGACAGTCCCCGATGCCCGTACAGACCCCCGTCCGCCCGAGCCCCGCGGCGGCCGCGACCGCTCTGCTCGCCGCTTGCCACCCCCTCCCGGCGGCCGCGGTCACCCTCTTCACCGCCGCCCTCGCCGTGGCCGCAGGGCGCGGTCCCGCGGGCTGCGCGGCCGCCGCCGGGGCCGTCGCGGCCGGCCAGCTCTCCGTGGGCTGGAGCAACGACCGCGTCGACCTGCGGCGCGACCTGGCCACGGGCCGACGGGACAAACCCCTGGTGGCGGGCGGGCTACGGCCCGCCACGGTGACCTGCGCCGCGACCGCGGCGCTGCTGCTCTGCGTGCCGCTGTCGCTGGCCTCGGGGTGGCGGGCCGGCGCCGTGCACCTCGGCGCGGTCGCGGCCGCCTGGGCGTACAACCTGCGGCTCAAGAGCACGGCCGCGTCCTGGCTCCCGTACGCCCTCGCCTTCGGCCTGCTCCCGGCCTTCGTCACGCTCGGCCTGCCCGGGGCGCCCTGGCCCCCGCTGTGGCTCACTGGCGCCGCCGCCCTGCTCGGCGCCGGGGCGCACTTCGCCAATGTCCTGCCCGACATCGCGGACGACCTGGCCACCGGAGTGACCGGGCTGCCGCAGCGGCTCGGCGGCCGCCGCTCGGGCGCACTCGCCGGGCTGCTCACGCTCGGCTCCGCCGCGGCCCTGGTGGCGGGACCGCCGGGGCGGGTGTCCCCGTACGGCTGGGGGCTGCTGGCGCTCACCGGAGCCGTGGTGCTCGCCACCGCCCGGGCCGGCGGCCGGATCCCCTTCCTCGGTGCGCTCCTGGTCGCGGGCGCCGACGTGGCGCTCCTGGTGGTGCGCGGCGCCGGGCCCGGCTGAGCCGGAGCACCTGCTTCCGGACCACTTCCGGACCACTTCCGGACTGCTTCCGGACTACTTCTGGACGCGGAGCGCGGCGGTGTGCTCGCGGACCTGCTCGGGGGTGAGATAGGCGTCGGTGAACTCGAAGTCGCGCAGCGTGGCCCGCTTCTGCGCCTGGAAGCCGGTACGGACGAAGTCGTCCCCGGCGACCGCGTTGATCAGCCAGTTGGTCAGCACCCGGGTCTTCGCCACGTTCGTCCGCAGCGCCGTCCAGTGGTAGCCGCGGGCCACCGCCTGGGCCGGGAGGCCGCGCAGCTCGATGCCGAGCGGCTTGGAGACGGCGTCGCGCCCGCCGAGATCCACCACCAGACCCAGGTCCTTGTGCACGTACGGACGCATCGGCTGGTGGCGCAGCGAGGCGATGACACTGTCGGCGGCGGCCTTGCCCTGCCGCATGGCGTGCTGCGCGGTCGGCGGGCAGAGGGCCTCCCCGCCCGTGGCCAGATCCGGGACGGCCGCCGCGTCCCCGAGGGCGAAGGCGCCGTCGGCACCGGGCACGGTCAGCTCCGGGCGCACCACCAGCCGCCCCTTGAGGGTCTCCGCGCCCAGGGTGGCCACGAGCGGGCTGGCCGCGACCCCGGCCGTCCAGACCAGGGTCCGGCTGGGGAGCACGCGGCCGTCGGTGAGCGTCACCTTCTCGGGACCCACCTCGGAGACCGAGACCCCGAGCGAGACCTCGATCCCGCGCCTGCGCAGGATGTCCAGGGCGGCCCGGCCGAGCTTGTCGCCGAGTTCCGGCATCAGCTTGGGGGCCAGGTCCACGAGGTGCCACTTGATCAGCCCGGGATCCAGCCGGGGGTAGCGGGCCGCCGCGTTGCGGGTGAGCCGTTGCAGGCAGGCGACGGTCTCCGTGCCCGCGTAGCCGCCGCCGACCACCACGAACTGCAGCCTGGCCGCGCGTTCGGCCTCGTCCTCGCTGGCGTCCGCCAGGTCGAGCTGGGCGATCACGTGGTCGCGCAGGTACGCGGCCTCGGCGAGGGTCTTCATCCCGCGCGCGTGATCGACCAGCCCGGGGATGTCGAAGGTCCGGGTGATGCTGCCGGGGGCCAGCACGATGACGTCGTACGGCTGGTCGACCGTCTCGCCGGTGATCTTGCGGATGACGCAGATCTTCGCCTTGGTGTCCACGCCGATCGCCCCGCCCGGGATGATCCGGGTGCGGTGCCTGCTGCTGCGGCGCAGCGAGACGGCGATCGACTGCGGGGTCAGCACGCCGGCGGCGACCTGGGGGAGCAGCGGCAGGTACAGCTGGTAGGAGGAGGGCGTGACCAGCGAGATCTCGGCCTCGGCCGGGGACAGCCGCCTCTCCAGCCGCCGGACGCAGGCGACCCCGGCGAAACCGGCACCCACAACGAGAATCCTCGAACGCGACACGGTGTACGTCCCTTCCCAGACAGGCGGTTCCTGTGTCGGGTCGTCTGCCCCGTGGGCGGGGAATCTGCACATCTGTTTCAGGACGGGACCCGGGTGGCCGTCCCCCAGGCCGGTTCCGACGGTTCTGCCGGCCCAGCGGTTCAGGGCGCGGAGGGCGGGCGGCGGGTGCGGGTCCAGTCGAGCAGCTGGTCCGCGGTCCAGGTGTTCACGACCCGCTCGGCCCGCACCCCGCACTCCACGGCGCGTTCGCAGCCCTGAAGCTGCCAGTCCAGCTGCCCCGGGGCGTGCGCGTCGGTGTCGATGGCGAACAGCGTCCCGCTCTCGACGGCGAGCCGCAGCAGCCGCCGGGGCGGGTCCAGCCGCTCGGGCCTGCTGTTGATCTCCACGGCCGTACCGGACTCCGCGCACGCCGCGAACACGGCGGCGGCGTCGAACTCCGACTCCGGGCGCGTCCGGCCCGTCACCAGCCGCCCGGTGCAGTGGCCGAGGACGTCCATCAGCGGATTGCGTACGGCGGCCAGCAGCCGGCGCGTCATCGCGGGGGACTCCATCCGCAGCTTGGAGTGGACCGAACCCACGACCACGTCGAGCTGCTCCAGCAGCTCCGGCTCCTGGTCGAGCGAGCCGTCGGCCAGGATGTCGCACTCGATGCCGGAGAGCAGCCGGAACGGCGCCCAGGACGCGTTCAGCCCGGCCAGCACCCCCAGCTGCTCGCGCAGCCGCTCGGGCGAAAGCCCCCGGGCCACCTTCAGGCTCGGCGAATGGTCCGTGAGCACCGCCCACTCGTGGCCCAGCTCGGCGGCGGCCCGGCCCATGGCCTCGATGGGGCTGCCGCCGTCGGACCACTCCGAGTGCAGGTGGCAGTCCCCGCGCAGGGCGGCCCGCAGCGCACGGGCGGCGGCACTGGCGGGCGGCCCGGCGGGGTGCGCCGCGACCTCGTCCTCCAGCTTCTGCAGGTACTCAGGGACCTTCCCGCCCAGTGCCTCCCGCACCACCTGGCCGGTCTTGGGCCCGAGGCCCTTGACCGCCTCCAGCGAACCGGCCGCGACCCGTTCGGCGACCTCGCGCTCGCCGAGGCGCTCGACCGTGGCGGCCGCCGTACGGAAGGCCTGTACGCGGTAGGTCGGGGCCTGTCCGCGCTCCAGCAGGAAGGCGATCCGGTTCAGCGCGGCAACCGGGTCCATCGCGCACCTCCTGTGCCCAGTGTGGCAAGCGACGCCGGGCCGGGCACATCGGCGGCCGGGCACAGCGGTCGGCCGGGCGCCCGGCACAGCGGTCGGCCGGCCACAGTGGTCAGGGCGCCGGCGGCGTCGTGAGGGCGGTGGTGAGGGTGAACAGCGCCCCGTCCGGGTCGCGCAGCGCCACCCACCTCTCCCGGGCGTTCGAGGCGACGTCCGAGACGGCCCGCCCGCCCAGCTCGACGGCCGCCTCGATCGCCGGTTCCAGCCGGGGGACCCGGAAGTGGACGTGCCAGCGGGGCCTGATGTGCGGGCTGTACGAGGCGGCCTCCACCGGGCCGCTGTTGAGGCGGGCGACCGGCTCCCCGGCGTGCCGCAGCACGACCTGGTCCTCCTCGTACGAGACCTCGCAGCAGCCGGGCCGGCCGGTGGCCCACTCCAGCACCGCACCGTAGAAGATCGCCGCGTCGAAGGCGTTGCGGGTCCGCAGCTCCAGCCAGGCCGGGGCCCGTCCCTCGCCCGAGCGCCAGTCGGAGGACACGGGGCCCTCCCAGATCCCGAACACCGCGCCGTCGAGATCCGCCGCCAGGGCCCCGCGGCCGCCGTTGGGGAAGGACACCGGGCCGACCGCGATCGTGCCGCTGCGCTCCCGGATCCGGCTCACCGCCACGTCGGCGTCGTCGACGGCGAAGTACGGGGTCCAGGCCACCGGCACCGCCAGATCGGCGGCCAGCGCCCCGATCCCCGCCACCGGCACACCGTCCAGCTGGGCCACCGAGAAGGCCTCGCCGAGCCGCGCCGGACGGAAGGTCCAGCCCGCGACCGCCCCGTAGAAACGCTGCGAGGCCGCCAGGTCCCGCGCCATCAGGCTCACCCAGCAGGGTGCTCCGAACACGTCCTTCGTCGAGATCCGCACCGCGTACTCCGCCTCTCACCGCCACCGTGACCCGCCGTCCGGTCACAAGAAGTAGCGTCCGGGGACCCTCGGTGACGCGGAGGCGCGCCACGACGGCCCCGGGCGGTCACCACCAGTAGGCGGGGTACTTCGGGGCCTTGCGCCGGATGCGGGATCCGGCGTATCCGGTGAGGACGAGCAGCACGGTCGAGCCGAACAGCAGCGGGACGAACCGGGTGGCCGCCGGTGCCTGGAGCACGACCACCACGGCGGTGGCGCAGGCCGCCGAGTGCGGGGTCCGGGCGACGATCAGCAGGGCCAGGGTGACACCCGCCGCCACGGCCGCCGCCCAGGCGCTGCTGCCCGCGGCGGCCAGCACCGCGTACCCCACGGCGGCGCCGAGCAGATGGCCGAGTACGACACCGCGCGGCTGGGCCAGCGGCAGCGTCGGCGCGCTGTGCACCAGGGCGGCGCTCGCGGCCAGCGGCGGGATGAGCACCGGCTCGTGGAGCATCGCACCGATCCCCACCAGGCCCAGCAGCACCGTCGTCGCCGCGCTGACGCTGTGGACGGCGGCCGCGGCGGTCGGCCGGGCGGGGGCCCGGCCGGAGATGGTCCGAGGGGCGCGGGACGGGGCCGCGGCCCCGTCCACGGGGGCTGTGGGCGCGTCGGGGTACGGCGCGGTGTCAGTGGTCATGTGCGGCAGGGTTTTTTCCGGTGCGGGCGGCCGGCAGGGGCCGTACGGAGGCAGGGGGCGGGGTGGTGCGGGCAGGGGCGGGGTTCTCATGACTTTATCGGGCGGTAGTACGACAACCGTCCCGGGGGTGAGCAAAAGCTCATCCGCCGCGGGCCACCGGACCTCATCGTGTATGACTGCCAAGGCAGCGGCGCAGTCCCGCGGAGGGACCAGGGAAGGACGAGAGCATGACGACGCACCCGCACCTCACCGAGGTCCCCACCGACCTCGACGCGGTGATCGCCGAAGCCCCCGCCGACGGCACCGGCGCGCTGTGGCGGCTGACCGGAGCGGCGCGCGGACTGGACTCCAACCTCGTCCGCCTCGCTCCGGACGGGGTCATCGCGGAGCACACCGAACCGGTCCTCGACGTGCTGCTGGTCGTGGTCGGGGGCACCGGCCGGCTCGGCACCGGGGACCGCTCGCACGACCTGCGGCCCCACACGGCCGTCCTGCTGCCGAGGAACACCCGGCGCTCACTGACGGCGGGCCCGCACGGGCTGGCGTACCTGACCGTCCACACCCGGCGGCCCGGCCTCGGCATCGGCACGGCCGCCGCTCCCGTGGCCTCCACCGCCCGCCCCGCCGAGGCCCCCGAGGGCTCCCAGGGGGGTGAGACGGCCTGTCTGCTGCACCGGGTCTGCCCCGACTGCGGCCGGCTCGCCGCCGAACGGGACGCCCGGTACTGCTCCCGCTGCGGCAGCCCACTGCCCCGGTGACGAACCGGGCCCGGATCCCCACAAGGCCTACGCTGGTGGTATGACGATCATGGGCCCGCACGACCTCGACGGCGCCGTCTCGGACTCCGTACAAGCCCTCCGGGGCGTCACGCACCTCGACTGGTCCCTCCCGGCCGCGGGACTGGACTGGAGCTGCCACGACACGGCCGTGCACCTGGCCGCGGACCTGACCGGGTTCGCCGCCCAGCTCGCCGGCCGGCACACCGGCTCCTGGCTCCCCCTCCAGGTCACCGCCGCCCCCGGCACCGCTCCCGGCGGACTCGTCGACCTCGTGGAGGCCAGCGGCCGGCTCCTGTCCGCCGCGGTCTACTCCGCCCGCCAGGACAGCCGCGCCTGGCACCCTGCGGGAGCGGCCGGCGCCGACGGCTTCGCCGCGATGGGCGCCGCCGAGGTGCTGCTGCACACCCACGACATCCTGCGGGGCCTCGGCGTCACGGACCGTCCGGGCGCCGGGCACCCCGACCACACGGCCGCCCTGATCCTCGACCGGCTCTTCCCCCACGCACCGCGCTCCGCGGCGGGCGGCCCCTGGCAGTCGCTCCTGGCCGCCACGGGCCGGGCCGACCTCCCCGACCTGGCCCCCCAGCAGAACTGGCGCTGGTACAACGACCCGATCCGCGGGGTCGGCGTCGTCCTGTGCGAGATCGGCCCGGCGGCCGCCGCCGACCTGCACGCCGGCGGCACCGGCGGCTTCGCCTGGACGGAGGACGGACCGGCCGAGGGAACCCGTATCGCAGCCGGGATGGTCGGCCTGGCGTGCGAGGTGGGCGAATACCGGCCCGGCTGGGGCCCGTACGCCATCGTCCGGGCCCGGGACCACCGCGCGATCGGGGGCATCGGCTTCCACAGCGCCCCCGACCCCGACGGCCGCGCGGAGATCGGCTACGACCTGGTCCCCTCGGCCCGCCGCAGGGGCCACGCCACCGAGGCGCTCCGCGCGCTGGCCGCCTGGGCGTTCGAGCAGCCCGGCCTGACCGAGCTGCACGCCAGGGTCGAGGACGGGAACACCGCCTCCCACGCCGTCGTGCGGCGGGCCGGATTCCAGGAATCCGGCTCCGCCGACGGCTCCGTCCTGTACCGGCTGCGCCCCCTGTAGCCGCAGCCGGCCGGATGCCAGGTGGTCGGCGGGGTCGCCGATGGTCGCCGCTCGGTCAGAAGCCGCAGTTGGTGACCCACTTGTGGGAGGAGATGCGGTCGTTCCACTCCCACGGGATGTTGCCGGCCGAGCCGTTCGGGGCGCAGGTCGAGGCGCCGGTGTAGCCGATGTTCTCGTACACCCGGACATCGCCCAGCGAACCGGAGTAGCCGTTGTTCCACCAGGACGAGGCCCGGTCGTTCATGTCGTAGCTGCCGCCGCGGCCACAGGTGCGCCAGTCGGAGTCGTTGCCGCTCCAGCCACAGGACGGACCACCGCGGTTGGTGTCCGCCCAGACCCAGTAGTTGCCGTCGGCCGCCACACCCGAGGCGTCGGCGGGGGCCGCGGCGGCCGAGGTCACCGTCGCGGGAACGGCCAGCAGCGGCACCGCGAGCACGCAGGCCAGCATCGTCGTGCGGAACTTACGCATGGGATTCTCCTTCTCGATGGGTGTGCTGAGCCACGACGCGCTCCGCCTTCGGGAGCGCGTCGTTCTGGAGCCGCCGCCTCAGGTCGATCTCGTCCCGGTGCTGCGCACGGACTTCTTCGCCATAGGCGCGGTCCAGAGTCTGGGAGACCCGGGCCAGCGGGGTGCCGGTCGCACAGGTCGCTTCGGTGACCGCCAGCGCGGTCTCGGCCGCGTCGGCCTGCCCGGGCCCGGCGCCGTCGGCCAGTTCGGCCGCGGCCTGCCGGGACTCGGCCGGAGTGGAGTAGGGCCGGCCCGCCGCCCGCATGCAGGCGGACCACTGCCCGACCGCCTCCGTCCAGCGGGCGTCCTGCCGTACCCGTGCCTCCTGCACCGGCCGGAGGTTCATCGTGACGACCTTGGCGCGGAACCAGCCGGCCAGATCCCCGTAGAGCGCGCGCTGGGCATCCGCGATGCACCCCTCGGTGCTCGCGGTGAGGGTCATTCCGGTGGGGGTGGTGGCCGAGAGCCCCTCGGGTGAGGCACCCATGAGCGCGGTCCGCGCCGCCGCCCGCTGCCGGGCCGAAAGGCGCATGAAGTACCGCTGGTTGGGATCGGCCTCCCGGGCACCGGCGCTCCCGCGGTCCTCCCGCCCCCCGTAGCCGTGGGCCCGCGCCCACTCCACGTCGTCCACCCCGTACGGGAACGAGCGCTGCGCCGCGGCCTCCTGCGCGGGCTCGGTGACGGCGTACGGGAAACCCCGCGCGGCCATGCACCGGCTGATCAGGATCTGCTCCGCCCGCGCCAGCAGCCGGGACTGCTCGGCGCTCGGCTCCCGTACGGGACCCGGCTCCCGGTGCGGCGTCCCGGACCCGCAGCCGCCCAGGGCCAGGGCCGCTGCCAGGGCGGCAGCCGTAACCGCCGTCGCACGTGCTCCGTTCATCTGCGGGAACCCCCTCTCCGGCCGTGCACGGCGCGGTCGCCGTGGTGCCGGATCCAGGTCTAGCCGCCATCCGTTGTTCGGCGTCGGCGCCCTGGCAGTGAACAAACAATTGCTGAACAATCCGCCCCGAAGGGCAGGAAAGCCGCTGCGTGGAAGGGGCTGTGCATGGCACGCAAGGAACGTCCGCTGGAAGGCGGGGACGGACCGCTGCTGGAGTTCGCCGCCGCCCTGCGCCGCCTGCGGCACGAGGCCGGATCCCCGCCCTACCGGGACCTCGCCGCGCGCGCCCACTACTCCGTCGCCACCCTGTCCGGGGCCGCCGCCGGACGCCGGCTGCCCAGCCTCGACGTCACCCTGTCCTACGTACGCGCCTGCGGCGGCGACCCGGTGGAGTGGGAACGGCGCTGGCACGCCGTCGCCGTCGAACTGGCCGTGGAGACCCCCGGCCTCCTCGGCGAGGAGGACGGCGCCCACGAGCCGCCGTACGTGGGGCTCGCGGCCTTCCGGGCCGAGGACGCGGAGCTCTTCTTCGGGCGGGAGCGGCTCGTCGAGGACCTCGTCTCCACCCTGGCCCGGCACCGGGTCCTCGCCCTCGTCGGCGCCTCCGGAGCCGGCAAGTCCTCCCTCCTGCGGGCCGGGCTGCTGCCGCGGCTGCGCCGCGACGCGCCGCGCCGCACGGTGCGGGTCATCACCCCCGGCCCGCACCCGCTGGACCGCGCCCAGGAGGCGCTGGCCGGACAGCAGGAGGGAGGCGAGGAAGAACTCGTACTGATCGTCGACCAGTTCGAGGAGGTCTTCACCGTCTGCGCCGACCCCGACGAACGCGCCCGCTTCGTCTCCGCGCTCGACGAGGCCGCACGCCGGCCCGGCTCCCGCTGCCGGGTCGTCCTGTGCGTACGGGCCGACTTCTACGCGCACTGCACCCGCCACGCCGAACTCGTCGGAGTCCTGCGCGAGGCCCAGGTCCTCGTCGGACCGATGAGCGCCGCCGAACTGAGGCGGGCCGTCGTCGAACCCGCCCGCCGGGCCGGACTCACCGTCGAAGGCGCCCTCCAGGCCACCCTCGTCGCCCACGCCCACGGCCGGATCGGCGTCCTGCCCCTGCTCTCCCACGCCCTGCTGGAGACCTGGCGGCGCCGCCGGGGCGCGGCCCTCACCCTGGACGGCTTCCAGGCCGCCGGCGGATTCGAAGGAGCCCTCGCGCAGTCGGCCGAAGCGCTCCACGGCTCCCTCACCGGCCGTCAGCAGCAGCTGGCCCGGCAGATCTTCGTCCACCTGATCGCGCTCGGCGACGGCACCGAGGACACCAAACGCCCCGTGGCGCGCGAGGAGCTCGACGCGGACGCCGACACGAACGCCGTACTCGGCCGGGCGGCCCGGCTGCGGCTGCTCACCCTCGGCCAGGGCCGGGTCGAACTCACCCACGAGGCGCTGATCCGCGCCTGGCCCCGGCTGCGCGGCTGGCTCACCGAGGACCGGGAACGGCTGCGCCGGCACCGCCAGCTCACCGAAGCCGCCCGCTCCTGGGAGGGCGTGGGGCGCGACCCCGGCGCCCTGCTGCGGGGGACCCGGCTCGCCCTGGCCCGCGACCTCGTCGACACCCCCGGCCTCGGGCTCACCACCGCGGAGCGGGAGTTCCTCGACGCCAGCGCAGCCGCCGAGGCGGCGGCCGGCGACTCGGCCCGCCGCCGCACCCGCCGGCTGCGGATCCTGGTCGCCACGCTGGCCGCCCTCGTGGTGGTGGCCGCGGTCGCCACCGGCAACGCCGTACGGGCTGAGGAGGAGGTCACCCGGCAGCGCAACGACGCCGTCGCGCAGAACCTCGCCGAGACCGCGGGCGGCATCGGCAACAGCGAACCCGGCCTGGCCGTCCAGCTGAGCCTCACGGCCTACCGGCTCTCACCGACCTCCCGGACCCACGACAGCCTGCTCAGCGCCCTGATGACCGCGTGTCCCGCCCACACCAAGGAGGTCGTCGCCCTCGCCTACCGCCCCGACGGCCGTCAACTGGCCACCGCCAGCGGCGACCGCACCGCCCGGCTCTGGCGGATCCGCGGCACCGACCGGCCCGTCGCGGTGGCCACCCTCACCGGCCACCGCGAGGCCCTGCGCGCCGTCGCCTACCGTCCCGACGGCCGTACGCTGGCCACCGCCTCCGCCGACGGGAACGTACGGCTCTGGGACGTGGCGGAGCCCTCCCGCCCCGCCGTCGCGGCCGAGCTCGTCGAACGGGGAGGCGACGTACGCGCCCTCGCCTTCAGCCCCGACGGCCGCACCCTCGCCACCACCGGGGCCGACGGCAGCGTCCGCACGTGGGACGTGGCCGACCCCCGGCACCCCGCCGAGGCGGCCCGGCTCACCGGCCACCAGGACGCCCTGCGCGCCGTCACCTTCAGCCCGGACGGCCGTACCCTCGCCACGGCCGGCGAGGACCGCACCGTACGGCTCACCGACATCACCGACCGCGAGCACCCGAAGCCGCTGGCCACCGTCGAGGGCCACGACACGGCGGTCTTCTCCGTCGCCTTCAGCCCCGACGGCCGCACCCTCGCCTCCGCCAGCGGCGGCCACACCCCCGTACGCCTCTGGGACCTGAAGGACCTCGGCCGCCCCGCACCGCACGCCACCCTCGCGGGCCACACCGACGTGGTGGGCGCGGTGGCCTTCAGCCCGGACGGCCGCACCCTCGCCACCGCCAGCGACGACCGCACCGTCCGGCTGTGGAACGTGGCCCGGCCCGCCCACCCCGCGCTGCTGACCACCCTCACCGGGCACATCACCGCCGTCGGCTCGGTGGCCTTCAGCCCCGACGGCTCCGTCCTGGCCTCTGGCGGCTTCGACAACACCCTGCGCCTGGCGGGCACCGACCGGGACCGCGCCGCCGCGGGAGCCTGCGCCCACACAGGACCCCGGATCAGCCGCGCCCAGTGGTCCCAGTACATGCCCTACCTCGACTACGCGCCGCCGTGCACCGGTCTGGAGCGGCCCTGACCGCCCGGGCCGTCTAACCTCGGTACCGGCACATCGTGCGTCCGGAACGGCTCGGAAGGCAGGTCCCGCATGGCGAGTTCCCCGATTCCCGTGATCGATCTCGGCCCCTGGCGGTCCGGCGGGCCCGAGGCCCGCGCCGAGGTGGCGCACCAGGTCGACGAGGCCCTGCGGGCCGCCGGCTTCCTGCTGGTCACCGGCCACGGAGTGGATCCGTCCCTGCCCGCCAGGATCCGGGAGGAGGCCCGGACCTTCTTCCGGCTGCCGACGGCCGTGAAGGAGCCCTACTCCGTGGCGGTGGGCGGCCGGGGCTGGCTCGGCCCGGGTGCGGAGGCCAACAGCTACGCCGAGGGGACCGCCTCGCCCCCCGACCTGAAGGAGTCCTGGTCCTGCGCGGCCGAGGACCCCACCGGGATCCCCTCGGTGGACGCCGAGTGGTTCCGGCCCAACGCCTGGCCGGCCGAAGTACCCGGGCTCCGGCCGCTGGTGGCCGAGTACCTGGCGGCGATGCGCGCGCTCTCCGACGAGCTGCTGGAACTGCTGGCCGGCGCCCTGGGCCTGTCCGGGGACCATTTCACCCGGCACACCGGCCACCCCACCTGGGGGTTCAACCTCAACTGGTACCCCGGCACCGCGACGATCGGCCGGCCGCTGCCCGGCCAGTTCCGCATCGGCCCCCACACCGACTTCGGCACGGTCACGGTCCTGGACCGCGAACCGGGCGCGGGCGGCCTGCAGGTCCACACCGACGCCGACGGCTGGCAGGACGCCCCCTACGACCCTGCGGCGCTCACGGTGAACATCGGCGACCTGATGGCCCGCTGGACGGGCGACCGCTGGCGGGCCGGCCGCCACCGCGTCCTGCCCCCGCCCGCCGACGCCCCGGCCGAGGAACTCGTCTCGCTGGTCTACTTCTACGAATGCGATCCGCACACCCGGGTGGAATCCCTTCCGGCCCCACTGGGCCGGGTGACCCACCCGCCGGTCGACTCGCACACCTACCTGCGGGAGAAGCTCGACGCGATCACCGTGGCCTGAGCGGGTTCAGGATCCGGCCCCCGGCTGCCCTGCCACCTCGGCCAGGGTGAGCGCGGGGCACCCGAAGAGGGCGGTGAGCACACCGCGCTGGCGCCCTGTCAGCGGGCCCAGGAACACCACCGCCCCGGCACCGGTCTCCTCGCGGGCGGCGGCGATCTCGCGGATCTTTCCGTACCTCATGAGGGTCCGTGAGGAGAAGGGCAGGCCCATCTTCCGCACCCCGCCGTCGGACACCCCGCGGCGCTGCACGGCCCGCCCGAGCACCCGTAGGCCCCGCGCCTCCAGCTCGGCGGCGGCCGCGTCCATCCGCTCCGCGAAGTCCTTCTGCTTCGCGGAGAAGTACCCCGCCAGCAGCACCCCGGACCCCGCGGCAGGCGGCCGGGGCGCGGCGGTCGGCGGATCCGGACGCCCGGACCGGCGGCGCGCGGGCCGGCGGGCACGGGAGTGGCTGCGGTCATGGTGCACGCCGCCACCGTAGGGGACGTGCCGTCCGAAGGCCCGGCAATTTCCCGTCGGCACACACGAGCCCCCAGGTGCCTACGACTTGAGGGTGACAGGCCGCCCCCCGCAGGTCGCAGGGT
Source organism: Streptomyces sp. NPDC028314 (assembly GCF_055565795.1). Classification (NCBI taxonomy): domain Bacteria; kingdom Bacillati; phylum Actinomycetota; class Actinomycetes; order Kitasatosporales; family Streptomycetaceae; genus Streptomyces; species Streptomyces sp. NPDC028314. Next base: position 486,284 of record NZ_JBVHTP010000001.1, on the reverse strand, counting down.
CGGCTCCTCCTGTGAGCTGACGAGCGCAAGCCCGCCGATGCGTAACTTCAGGGGCATGAACCGACGCCGTACAGTCACCACCGCAGCCCTGTTCGCGCTGCTGCTCCCACTCCCGCTGGCCGCCGCGGGAGCCTCCGCCGCCGCCGAGGCGCCGGCCGTGGCCGAGAGCCGCCGGGTGCTGCCCGAACTCCCGCGTCCCACGGGCCGGTTAGCCGTAGGCCAGGACACCCTGCACCTGGTGGACCGCAGCCGCACCGACCCCTGGGCGGGCTCCGGCCCGCGCGAGCTGATGGTGACCATGCGCTACCCCGCCCAGCGCGGCACCGGCGGCCCCGTGCGCTACCTCACCGACGAGGAGGCCCGGCTGCTGCTCGTCGACCGGGGGCTCGACAAGGTGATCCCGGTCGAGTCCCTCGCCGGTACGAAGTCCTCCGCCCGGTCCGGTGCCCGCCCCGTCGAGGGCCGGTACCCGCTGATCGTCCTCTCGCCCGGCTTCACCGTCCCGCGCGCCACCCTCACCGCGCTCGCCGAGGACCTCGCCTCCCGCGGCTACGTGGTCGCCGCGGTGGACCACGCGTACGAGAGCGCCGGCACCGCCTTCCCCGGCGGACGCGTACTGCCCTGCCTGGCCTGCGAGAAGGTCCATGACGAGGCCGGCTACAAGAGCGTCAGCGACAACCGCGCCCGCGACGTGTCCTTCCTGCTCGACCGCCTCACCGGCCGCCACCCGGCCTGGAACCGCGCCGGCCTGATCGACCGCGGCCGCATCGCGATGGCGGGCCACTCCATCGGCGGGGCCTCGGCGGCCGCCGCGATGGCCGCCGACCCCCGGGTCAAGGCGGGCATCGACATGGACGGCACGCTGTTCACCCCGGTCCCCGAGAGCGGACTCGGCGGCCGCCCCTTCATGCTGCTCGGCGCCAAGGACACCCGCCCCGGCGCGGAGGCCAGCTGGGACCGGGACTGGAACCGCCTCGACGGCTGGAAGCGCTGGATCACCTTCGCCGACTCGGGCCACTTCACCTTCACCGACTGGCCCGCCATCGGGGACCAGCTCGGCCTGCCCGACCCGGAAACCCCGCTGCCCGGCACGCGCTCCGTCGAGCTGACCCGGCGCTACGTCGGCGCCTTCTTCGACCAGCACCTCAAGGGCAGGCCCCAGCCCGTGCTGGACGGCCCGACCGCGGACGCGCCGGAGGTCTCCTTCCACAACCCGTAGCCGGGACGGTCCCGAGGCGGGGGCGGCGGGGGCGGATTACCCCTGGCCGGGCGCGTTCGGCAGGATGTGGTGCATGACCGAGATCCGCACCCCCCGCCTCCTCCTCCGCCGCTGGACCGACGACGACCTCGTCCCCCTGTCGGAGATCCTCGCCGACCCGGAGGTGATGCGCTGGATCGGCGACGGCTCCACCCTCGACCTCGACGAGACGGCCGAGGCCATCGAGCGCTGGGAGGAGGAGTGGGACGACGAGGGTTTCGGTCTCTTCGCCGTCGAGCTGCTGGCCTCGGGCGAGCTGATCGGCGCCGTCGGCCTGTCCGTGCCCGAGGGGCTCCCGGAGGTGGCGCACGAGGTGGAGATCACCTGGCGCCTGGGCCGGCCCTTCTGGGGACAGGGCTACGCCTCCGAAGCCGCCCACGCCACCTTGGAATTCGCGCTCCAGGACCGCGGCCTCGACCGGGTCGTCGCCGTGAACCGGGCGGGCAACGACGAGTCGGAGAACGTGATCCGCAAGCTGGGCATGGAGCCCGACCGGGACATCACCCACCCGGAGCACGGACACCTCCTGCGGGTGCACAGCATCGACCTCACCGAGTACGAGGCCTGATCCGCGCCGCTCCGCATCAGCCGTTCGGAGGACCCGGGGGCCCTCCGGACGGCTCGCGGGCTCCGGCCGCCGGGCCGACCGGCCGCCCGGGGACACGGGACCACCATGGAACCGCAGGGGCGGGCGCACTCGCGTACCGCCCCGCCCGGAACCGGGAGGGACACCATGAACCCGCACGACCGTGCGCTGCTGGAAGCCGCCGCAGGCGGTGACGCGGCAGCGGCGAGCGCCGCGCTCGCCGCCGGAGCCACCGTGGACGCACGCGACGAGCAGCTCCGCACGGCACTGCTGCTCGCCGTGCTCGGCGACCACGCGGCCGTCGCCGAACTGCTGATCGCGGCGGGCGCCGACCCCGACGCCCCCGACTCCCGCGAAGACACCCCCTGGCTGGTCACCGGAGTCACGGGCAGCGTGCGGATGATGCGCGTGCTGCTGACCGCCGGGCCGGACCTGCGCCGGCTCAACCGCTTCGGCGGGGTCTGCCTCATCCCGGCCGCCGAGCGCGGGCACACCGCCTACGTCCGGGCCGTGCTCCAGGAGACCGGCATCGACGTGAACCACGTCAACCGGCTCGGCTGGACCGCCCTGCTGGAGGCGGTGATCCTGGGCGACGGCGGGCCGCGCCACGAGGAGGTCGTACGCCTGCTCCTCGCGGCCGGCGCGGACCCGGCCCTCGGCGACCTCGACGGCGTCAGCGCGTACGAGCACGCCGTGCGGCGCGGCTTCCGGGGGATGGCCCGGCTGCTGCGGGAGGCCGGGCGATGAGGCGGCGTACGACAGCCCTCGCGGCGGCCGCGGCCGCGCTGCTGCTGGCGGCCTGCACGGGCCGGCCCGCGCAGCCGACGGACACCCGGTCCGCGGCCGCCGCCCCCGGGCCGGTCGCCCCGGTGCCGGCCCCGGTGAGCGGCAGCACCCCCGACGGCACCCTCCTGGTCGCGGACTTCGGCGCCGACACCGTCACCTTCGTGGACCCCGGACGCGGCCCGGTCGCCGCCGTCCCGGTCGGCCGGGCCCCCTACGGCCTGGCCGTGGGCGCCGACGGCCTGGCCTGGGTGGCCACCGCCGAGGGCGTCGCGGTGCTCGACACGAGGACCCGTACCCGGGTGGCTTCCGTCCCGTACCGCACCGGCACCGGTCCGGCCGCGTACGGGGAGTACCGGGGCGGGGGGATGGGCATCGCGCTCTCGCCCGACGGATCGCGCGCGTACGTCGGCGTCAACGTCCCCGGCACCACGGGCGTCCTGGAGGTCATCGACACCGCGACCCGTACGACCACGGCCGCCGTCCCGGTCGGCCGGCGCCCCTTCGACGTGGACGTGGCGCGCGACGGCTCCGAGGTCTACGTCACCGGACACGACTCCTTCGACGTCACCGTGGTCCCCGCCGGCACGCTCCGCCCGCGCCGCGTCGAGGTCGCCCCCTACGGCACGGAGGGCGGGCTCGGCTCCTGGCTGAAGCCGCACTACGCGGTCGTACGGCCCTCCGACGGGAAGCTGCTGCTGCCCTTCGAGGGGGAGCGGCTCGCGGTGGTCGACCCGCGCACCGGTCGCGTGTCGGTGGAGCGGATGACCGCCGACACCCACCAGCACGGGGCCGCGGTCACCCCCGACGGCCGCCTCCTGGTGGTCGGCACGGGCGCCGTCGACCCCTCCGAAGGCAAGGGGCCGTCCCTCACGGTCCGGGCCCCGGACGGCACGGAACGGGTCCACCCGCTGGAGGGTCCGCACGAGGACGTCGCCGTCTCCCGCGACGGCCGCACGGCCTATGTGGCCGGAGGTTTCACCCGGGAGGGGTACTGGAACGGCATCACGGCCGTCGACCTGGCCGACGGGAGCACGCGTCGGCTGGCCGCCGGCCACCGCCCGCTGGGCATCGCCGTACTCTGAGCCGCGAGACCAAAGCTGGACTTGGAGAGGTCATAAGTTCTCTTTATGGGGCCATAACCAGGGGGCGGGTGCCGGGTTAGGGTGGCCTTAGTTTAGGGTTCCCTTGATCAGTCTGTTCTTCGGTCGAAGGGACCCACTCATGCCTCGCCCCCTGCGGGTAGCAATAGTCGGCGCCGGCCCCGCCGGTATCTACGCGGCCGACGCGCTGCTGAAGTCCGAGGCGGCCGCCGAGCCCGGGGTGTCCATCGACCTCTTCGAGCGGATGCCGGCGCCCTTCGGCCTGATCCGGTACGGCGTGGCCCCCGACCACCCGCGCATCAAGGGCATCATCACCGCCCTGCACCAGGTGCTCGACAAGCCGCAGGTCCGCCTCTTCGGCAACGTCGACTACCCGAACGACATCTCGCTCGACGAGCTGCACTCGTTCTACGACGCCGTGGTCTTCTCCACGGGCGCCACCGCCGACCGCGAGCTGCGCATCCCCGGTGTGGAGCTCGACGGATCGTACGGCGCGGCCGACTTCGTCTCCTGGTACGACGGCCACCCGGACGTCCCGCGCACCTGGCCGCTGGAGGCCGAGAAGGTCGCCGTGCTCGGTGTCGGCAACGTCGCCCTCGACGTCGCCCGCATCCTCGCGAAGACGGCCGACGAACTGCTGCCGACCGAGATCCCGGCCAATGTCCACGACGGGCTCAAGGCCAACAAGGCGCTCGAGGTGCACGTCTTCGGCCGCCGTGGCCCGGCGCAGGCGAAGTTCAGCCCGATGGAGCTGCGCGAGCTCGACCACTCGCCGAACATCGAGGTCATCGTCAACCCCGAGGACATCGACTACGACGACGGCTCGATCGCCGAGCGCCGCAAGAACAAGCAGACCGACATGGTCGCGAAGACCCTGGAGAACTGGGCGATCCGCGACATCGGCGACCGCCCCCACAAGCTGTTCCTGCACTTCTTCGAGTCCCCCGTCGAGGTGCTCGGCGAGGACGGCAAGGTCGTGGGCCTGCGCACCGAGCGCACCGAACTCGACGGCACCGGCAACGTCAAGGGCACCGGAAACTTCACCGACTGGGACGTCCAGTCCGTCTACCGCGCCGTCGGCTACCTGTCGGACGAACTGCCCAAGCTCCCCTGGGACGTCGAGTCCGGCACCGTCCCGGACGAGGGCGGCCGTGTCATGGCCGCGGGCGAGCACCTCGCGTCGACGTACGTGACCGGCTGGATCCGCCGCGGTCCCGTCGGCCTGATCGGCCACACCAAGGGCGACGCGAACGAGACCATCGCGAACCTGCTGGCCGACCACGCCGAAGGCCGGCTGCTCACCCCGGCCGCGCCCGCGCCGGAGGCCGTCGAGGCCTTCCTCACCGAGCGGGAGATCCGCTTCACCACGTGGGAGGGCTGGCACCGGCTGGACGCCGCCGAGAAGGCGCTGGGCGAGCCCCAGGGCCGCGAGCGCGTGAAGATCGTCGAGCGCGAGGAGATGCTCGACGCGAGCGGCGCGTAACCGTCACGGACCGACGAGGGGGCCCGACTGTGGCGGGCCCCCTCGTCGGTCTTGCCGTTTCAGGTCAGTCCGTGATGGACGTGATCTTCTTCGTCTTCAGGTCCGCCTGCACGTGGATCTGCGTGGTGTCGCCGCCGCCCCACGTCAGCGTGACCGTGGCGTTCGTCTTGCCCGCACCGCTTCCGGTGGAGGCGACCTTCCACTGCGCCGGCACGTTCTGGGCGCGCAGCACCCCGTTCGCGTGGTTGGTCTCCTCCCACTTCTTCAGCTCCGCCTGGAGGGGCTTGGAGAGGTAGAAGGAACGCAGCTGGTCGGCCGTCTTGCCGTCGTTGTCGTACGAGGCGTCGATGTAGGCGCCGTAGAAGTCCGCGATACGGGTGAACGCGCCCTCCGGGCTGCCCGAGACCGACGGCAGCGCGGCGGCGGCCGGGGCGCCCTGCGGCGCGGGCCCGTCCGCGGAGGCGGTGGTGACGAAGGCGAGGGAGACAGCCGCCGCGACGGCGGTGGCCGCGGTGGCGAGGGCGATGGCGGTGCGCTTGGCCGGAAGCTTGGACATCGGTGAGACCTTTCCCCGTGCTGAGAAGGTGCCGGTACGGTCCCTGGCACTGCCCTCACCGACGCGGGCCCGGTCCGCGCCGGTTCTCGGGTCGCGGGAAATGGCCGAAAACGGTGCGCGTATGGCGTACGGGGCGGAATGCGACGCCGTCGCGGACGGTTCGGACAAGCGCGATACCCGTACTCCGCACGCACTGGAGAGCTCATGAAGATCGGCATCATCGGCGCCGGCAACATCGGCGGCAACCTCACTCGCCGGCTCACCGCCCTGGGACACCAGGTTTCCGTGGCGAACTCCCGCGGCCCCGAAACGCTTTCGGACCTCGCGCAGGAGACCGGCGCCACCCCCGTCACGGTCTCCGAGGCGGCCCGCGGCGCGGAGATCGTCGTGGTCACCGTCCCGCTGAAGAACGTGCCCGACCTGCCCGCCGGCCTCTTCGACGGGGCGGCCGAAGGCTTCGCCGTCATCGACACCGGCAACTACTACCCCCAGCAGCGCGACGGCCGTATCGCGGCCATCGAGGACGAGGGCCTGACCGAGAGCCGCTGGACCGAGAACCACCTCGGCCACCCGGTGATCAAGGCCTTCAACGGCACCTACGCCGCCGACCTCCTCGACAAGCCGCTGCCGGCCGGGGACCCGGGCCGGATCGCCGTACCGGTGGCCGGTGACGACGAGGCGGCGAAGAAGGCCGTCCGCGGCCTCATCGACGAGCTCGGCTTCGACACGGTCGACGCGGGCGGCATCGACGAGTCCTGGCGCCAGCAGCCCGACACGCCGGTGTACGGACTGCGCGCCGGTGTCGAGGCCGTCACCAAGGCCCTGGCCGAAGCCTCCCCGGTGCGCACGGCGGACTTCCGAGGCTGACCACGACCGCTGACCACGACCGCTGACGGCCGGCCGCCGGCGGCCGGACCCGGGCGACTGCCCGGGGTCCGGCCGGCGTCGGACCGGGCGGTCCGGCTGTGAAAATCGGCATCACCCGGCCGGGTAAATCTGTGATCGCGAATGTAGTCATTGGCTCTCTGGGGGCCTAGTATTTCTGGTGCAGTGAGTCACTGAAACGAAGGTGCTATGCCCCCTGAGAAGTCCCCGCTCGCCGACAGCCTCGACGATGACGACTACCCCGCGTACACCATGGGCCGGGCGGCCGAAATGCTCGGCGCCACCCCCGCATTCCTGCGCGCGCTCGGCGAGGCCAGGCTGGTCACCCCGCTGCGCTCGGAGGGCGGCCACCGCCGGTACTCGCGCTACCAGTTGAGGCTGGCGGCCCGCGCGCGCGAGCTCGTGGACGGCGGTATGGCGCTCGACGCCGCATGCCGGATCATCGCGCTGGAGGACCAGCTGGAAGAGGCCCTGCGGGCCAACGCGGAGATGCGCCGCCACCATGGCGTCTCCGCCGCGGGCGAAGCCCCCTGAGCGGCGGCCGCGGTCCGCGCATACCTGTACCCGCCACTGTAGAAATTCACCGAATACCCGGTGAAGGTTTATGACACGGCAAGCAGGCGCGCGAAAACTTTCCGCGCTCGACGACTAGCGCTGTGCTACGGTGGTTCTCAGTTGCAGTTGTGGTTCCCAAAGACTTCAAGTGCTCCCATCGGATTTTCTCCGGCGGGCGCACTTTTTATTTCCGGATTTTCTTCGGACGGGGCAATCATCACTTCGACTCCGGTGCCCGCACAGTGTGGGTCCGGGTACAGCCCCAAAAGGAGAATTCATATGGCATCTGGCACCGTGAAGTGGTTCAACGCGGAAAAGGGCTTCGGCTTCATCGAGCAGGACGGTGGCGGCGCTGACGTGTTCGCCCACTACTCGAACATCGCCACCCAGGGCTTCCGTGAGCTTCAGGAAGGCCAGAAGGTGAACTTCGACGTCACGCAGGGCCAGAAGGGCCCCCAGGCCGAGAACATCGTTCCCGCCTAAGCGTTGACACGTACTGCGTAGCTGGGGCCCGCACCTTGGGGTGCGGGCCCCAGCTCGTTGTGTTTCCCCAGCTCCGCCGGCCGTCACGGTCCGCGTGAGCGGCGCGGCAGCACCGTCTGCCGAGCGCCCACGACCCGCCCGGGAGGAAGTCCTCCCGGCCGTCGCCCCCGATGCCCGGCCTGTCTTCCGGCCGCCGGGTACGGCGACGCCCTCTCAGCAGTGAACCGATCCGTTCCGCACCGCGTGTACGGCCGGGTCCTGCTGTGTCATTTCTTCGGCTCGTTCTTGAGAATCCGCTGCGGCTTCACGCCAATGCCAGGAATTCCTCGATACGTGCCGCATCGAGGAAGGTTCTGCATGAACCGCACAGCTCGCACCAACGACCGCTCGTCCCGTTCCCGTACGGGCGGCTCGTACGGCTCTTCCAGCTCGTACGGATCCTCCAGCCCGTACAGCTCCTCCGGGTCCGGCAGCTCGTACGGCTCCTCCTCCGGCGGCAGCCGAGGCAGCCGCTTCGGCTCCCCGGCTCCCGGCCGCTCGGGCGGCGGCCGCTCCGGCGGCGGGGCGAACCGTTCCGGCGGATACGGCCGACGGTCCTCCGCCCCGCAGGGCGAATTCGCCCTGCCCGTCACCCTGACCCCGGCGCTGCCGGCCGTCGAGGCCTTCGCGGACCTGGACATGCCCGAGCAGCTGCTGACCGCGCTGACCGCCCAGGGCGTGACCGTGCCGTTCCCGATCCAGGGCGCGACCCTGCCGAACACCCTCGCGGGCCGTGACGTGCTCGGCCGCGGGCGCACCGGCTCCGGCAAGACCCTGGCCTTCGGGCTGGCGCTGCTGGCCCGTACCGCCGGACAGCGCGCCGAACCGGGGCAGCCGCTCGCGCTGATCCTCGTACCGACGCGTGAGCTCGCCCAGCAGGTCACCGACGCGCTCACCCCGTACGCGCGCTCCGTCAAGCTCCGGCTGGCCACGGTCGTCGGCGGGATGTCGATCGGCAAGCAGGCCGCTGCCCTGCGCGGCGGGGCCGAGGTCGTCGTCGCGACCCCCGGACGCCTCAAGGACCTCATCGACCGGGGCGAGTGCCGGCTGAACCAGGTCGGCATCACGGTCCTGGACGAGGCCGACCAGATGGCCGACATGGGCTTCATGCCGCAGGTCACCGCCCTGCTCGACCAGGTGCGCCCCGAGGGCCAGCGGATGCTGTTCTCCGCCACCCTCGACCGCAACGTGGACCTGCTGGTGCGCCGCTACCTGACCGACCCGGTCGTCCACTCGGTCGACCCTTCGGCCGGCGCGGTCACGACGATGGAGCACCACGTGCTCCACGTGCACGGCGGCGACAAGCAGGCCGCCACCACGGAGATCGCCGCCCGCGACGGCCGCGTGATCATGTTCCTGGACACCAAGCACGCGGTGGACCGCCTGACCCAGGACCTGCTGAACAGCGGGGTACGGGCGGCGGCGCTGCACGGCGGCAAGTCGCAGCCCCAGCGCACCCGGACGCTCGCGCAGTTCAAGACCGGGCACGTGACGGTGCTGGTGGCGACGAACGTCGCCGCACGCGGCATCCACGTCGACAACCTCGACCTGGTCGTCAACGTCGACCCGCCGACCGACCACAAGGACTACCTGCACCGCGGCGGCCGCACCGCCCGCGCGGGCGAGTCCGGCAGCGTCGTCACCCTGGTCCTGCCGAACCAGCGCCGGGACATGGTGCGGCTCATGGCCGCCGCCGGGATCACCCCGCAGACCACCCAGGTCCGCTCCGGCGAGGCCGAGCTGAACCGGATCACCGGCGCCCAGGCCCCCTCCGGCGTCCCCGTCACCATCACGGCACCGGTCACGGAGCGGCGTACGCGCAGCGCCGCGTCCACCCGAGGCCGGCGCAGCAGGCCGGCCCAGGCCCGCCGCCGCTCGTACGACAGCGTGGCGTGAGCGCGCTGACCCGACAGGGCCGCACCCGCCGCAGGGCGGACGCCGCATAAGCCTCACGGGGTGCGGGCCCGGCAGTGTGCCGGGCCCGCACTCCGCCGGGCAACCGTGACCGAAGCGTCACCGGACGCCCGCAGCCAAGGGCCTCGCGGCCTTGCTACCTTCCCCCATCAGCCAGAGGGAGGAGGGCCGCCATGCAGGTCAGACCCGGACCCGGACCGAGACCCGGTGCCGGACCCGGTGCCGTGTGCGGTGCCGGATCCATCCGCGGACTCCGTCCGCTTCTCGTACCGGTGCTCCTGGCGGCAGCCCTCGCGGGCTGCGCCGGGGAGAAGCCCGCCGCGTCGGCGAGCCCCGTACCCGCCGCCACACCCTCTGTCACGCCGTCCGCGAGCCCCTCGCCGACCCCGGAGGGCACTGCGAGCGGCCCGGCGGCGTCCACGCCCCCGCCCCCGGCAGCGGTACGGACCGCCCCGCCCGCGGCCCCGGCCCCGGCCACCTTCCTCTCCATGACCGTGGCCACCAAGGGCGGCCGGCTGAGCCTGGTCCGCGGCGGCCCCGCGCAGGAGTTCACGGTCACCCTGCGCAACGGGAACACCCAGGCGTACCGCCACCTGCTGCTCACCTTCCAGATGGAAGGCCTCGTCGCCGCCCCCGGAGACGCTCCCGGCCCCGCCCGGGACCTCATCCTGGAACACCTGGACCCGGCGGGCACCTGGCGCCCCGCCGACCTGCGCATCGCCAACGACTTCAAGCCGTACGAGCTCTACTCGGGCGGCACGCCCCTCGCCCGCGACGCCGTCCGCACCGAGCGCTACCGGCTGCGCGCCACCGCCACGGGCCCCACGGGCAGCTCCCCGGTCGTGGTGAACGCGATCGACACCGACGCCCCGTCAGACACCCCGGAGGAACGCGAACGCCCGGGACACTTCTCCCTGCCCCACACCACCCGCCGCCCCTGACGGGCTCAACGGGCCGTCGTACGAGGGAGGCGCGTGCGACTACCTGGACGGGCGGGGCGCGAGGCAGACTGTCCGGCGTGACAACACTGAGCAAAGGCGCCAACCTGCCGGTCGCGGCTTCCTCGGTCCGGGCGGTGCTCGGCTGGTCGGCCGGGCCCGGCGTCCCGGACGTCGACGGGTCCGCACTGCTGCTGACCGGCAGCGGACGAGTGCGCTCCGACGGGGACTTCGTCTTCTACAACCAGCCCCGGCACGCCTCGGGCGCGGTCCGCCACCTGGGCAAGCAGCCCGGCGCCGACTCCCTGGAAGTGGACCTGGCCGCCCTGGAGCCGGACATCGAGCGCGTCGTGCTGTGCGCGTCCGCCGACGGGGGAGCCTTCGGGCAGGTGCCCGGGCTGAACCTGCGGCTGCTCGACGCCGCGTCCGGTGCGGAGCTGGCCCGCTTTGACATGGCGGCGGACACGGAGACCGCGTACGTGAGCGGTGAGCTCTACCGGCGGTCCGGTGCCTGGAAGTTCCGGGCCGTGGGGCAGGGTTACGCGAGCGGTCTGGCGGGTCTGGCAACCGACTTCGGCATCAGCGTCGACGAGGCGCCGGCCGCGGCCCCCGTACCGGCCCCGGTGTCCGCGCCTCCCGTGAATCCCGCGCCCGCCTTCACCCCGGCCCCGGCCCCCACGGTCGCGCCCGCGGTACCGGGCGTCCGGATGGTCAAGGGCGAGGAACGGCTGCCCGTCGACATGCGCAAGCGCCTCTCCCTGCGCAAGGAGCAGGTGGCCGTCAGCCTGACCAAGGCCGGGGCCGCAGGCGTGACCGCCCGCGTCATCCTCGTCCTCGACGCCTCCGGCTCGATGAGCACGCTCTACTCGCGCGGCACGGTCGCGGGCGTCGTGGAGCGGATGGCCGCCGTCGCCGCGCAACTCGACGACGACGGTGAGATGCAGGCGTGGACCTTCGCCACCAACCCCGCCCGGCTTCCCGACCTGACCATCGGTGAGCTCCCCGAGTGGATCCGCCTGCACGTCAGGGTCGGCCAGATGAGCCTCTTCGGCCGCAAGAAGCCGCCGAAAGGCCTGGTGCCGGGTCAGATCGACATGCGCGCGGTCGGGTTCCAGAACGAGGAACAGAAGGTCATCGCCGAGGTGCGCGCCTACGTACGGGACGTCCCGGTGCCCGCCCCGACCCTCGTGCTGTTCTTCTCCGACGGCGGTGTGTACCGCAACGACGAGATCGAACGGGAACTGCGGGCGGCCGTGGAGGAGCCGGTCTTCTGGCAGTTCGTCGGTCTCGGCAGGGCGGGCTTCGGCGTGCTGGAGCGCTTCGACAACATGCCCGGTCGCCGGGTCGACAACGTCGGCTTCTTCGCCGTCGACGACATCGACACGGTCTCCGATCCGGAGCTGTACGACAAGCTCCTGTCGGAGTTCCCGTCCTGGATGCGCGCCGCCCGAGAGGCCGGTATCCTGCGCTGACGGCCCCGGTACGGCCCCGGGCGCGGCCCTGGTAAGGCCCCCGCGTTACAGCCCCCCGGTCCGGCTCAACCGCCGTGCCCGGGGGCTTCTTGTCGTTCCTCCGCCGGGAATCCGACGGGATCGGCCCCTTGACCTGATGTTGGTCCAGACCACTCATGAGGCGTCCGCCCGTTCGCTCGCGCCCCACCGGGAGCATCGATGAGACGTCGTTCCAGCCCCGTTCGCTCGTTACCGGTCGCCCTGACCATTCGGTGTACGGGGACGACCTCTGCCTGAACTAGAGCGTTAGGCTCGGCCGGGCCCGGGAACGTCCCCGGGCCCGGAAGGGCGGCGGCATGACCAGCGGTACGGACAGCGGTACCGGCAGCGGTGCGAGCCGGGAAGGGGCCGTGCGGATCCTGCGGGCGGCCGACCGCCCGGCGGCCGGCTGGAAGAACGGCGGCGGAGTCACCCGGGAGATCGCCGCGTGGCCCGAGGGCGTCGGCATGGACGCGTTCGCGTGGCGGGTCAGCCTGGCCGACGTCACCGCCGACGGCCCCTTCTCCGCCTTCCCGGGGGTCGAGCGCATCCTCACCGTCGCCGAGGGCGCGGGCATGGACCTCACGGTCGGGGGCGTACACCGCCTCGTGGACGAGCGCTACGCGCCCCAGCACTTCCCCGGTGACCGCCCGACCCACGGCCGGCTCCTGGACGGCCCGGTCGTCAACTTCAACGTGATGTACCGCAGGGACCGGACCCGGGCCGAGGTCGCCGTCGTGCGGGGTGACCTCGCGCTCGCCGTACCGCCCGGCCAGACCCTGCTGGTGGTCGCGCTGGACGGGCCGACGGCCGTCGAGGCCGATGGCCAAAAGCCCGCCGAGTTGGGTCGCTACGACGCGGCCCTGGTGCCCGCCGAGCGCGGCGCCCTCGTACGGACACCGGGGCACGCGGCGCTGGTGAGGCTGGGGCCGCGCCCCTCCTGAGCCGCGGGCGGCGGCCCGTCCGTACGCGACCCCGTGTCCGGATGTGACAGAGAACCGTCATTGCGGCCGTGGTCCCGGACGACCACGATGAACGCATGCCCACGCCCCACCGAGTCGTCATCGCGGTCTTCACCGATGTCGACCTCCTCGACGTCACCGGCCCCGCGGAGGTCTTCGCCCTCGCCAACCGGACATCCGGCAGCCCTCTGTACGACGTACGGCTGGCGGGCCCGGAGGGCGGCCAGGTCACCACCTCGGCCGGTGTCCGCCTGGTCGCCGACCTCTCCTTCGCGGAGGTCGGCGCGGCCGTGGACACGCTCCTGGTCCCCGGCGCCGTCGAACTGGACGAGGAGGGACCGGTCGCGCTCGTCGACGACGCGGTGGTGCGGTGGATCGCCGCCACCGCACCGCACGCCCAGCGCGTGGCGTCGGTGTGCGTGGGAGCCCACCTGCTGGCCGCGGCCGGCCTGCTGGACGGCCTCCGGGCCACCACCCACTGGTCGACCGCCGCCCAGCTGGCGGCCGAACACCCGCGCGTCGAGGTGGACGCGGACCCGATCTTCGTCCGCTCGGGCCGGGTGTGGACCGGGGCCGGCATCAGCGCCTGCATGGACCTGACGCTGGCCCTGGTGGCCGAGGACCACGGCGAGGAACTCGCGCTCGCGGTCGCCCGGCAGCTGGTGATGTACCTCAAACGGCAGGGCGGCCAGAGCCAGTTCAGCGTTCCGCTCAGCCGACCCGCCGCAACGCGCAGGGACATCGACGAACTGCGCCTGTTCATCACCGAACACCTCGACGCGGACCTCTCCGCGGCCGCGCTCGCGGCCCGGATGTGCATGAGCGAGCGGCACTTCGCCCGGACCTTCCGCAAGGAGACGGGCACCAGCCCCGCCGCCTACGTGGAAGCCGTCCGGGTGGAAGCCGCCCGGCGCCTGCTGGAGACCACCGACCAGCCCCTGGAGCAGATCGCCTCCGCCGCGGGCCTGGGCTCGGTGGAGACCCTGCACCGCGCCTTCCGCAAACAGATCGCCACCACCCCGGCCGCGTACCGCCGCCGGTTCCGTACCTCTCCCTGACCGAAGGAATCACCGGACCATGAACGCCTCCACCACCCTGCGCGACGTCATAGGCCTCGACAACACGCCCGCGCGCCTCGCCGATTCGACGCTGTTGATGATCGACTTCCAGAACACCTACCGCTCGGGGGTGCTGGCCCTCGAAGGCGCCGAGCAGGCCCTGGCCGCCGGCGCCCGGCTGCTCGCCGCCGCCCGGGCCGCCGGGGCGCGGGTGATCCACATCGTCAACGACGGCGGCGAGGGCACCCCGTACGACATCCGGGCCGAGATCGGGGCCATCAGTGACGAGGTCGCACCCCGGGACGGGGAACCGGTCGTGGTCAAGCAGGTCCCGAACGCGTTCCACGCCACGGACCTGGAGAAGACGCTCCGGGAGCTGGGCGCAGGCCCCGATCTGGTCCTGGCCGGATTCATGACCCACATGTGCATCACCTTCACCGCCCAGGGGGCCTTCTACCTGGGCTACCGCCCCACCGTCGTCGCCGAGGCGACCGCCACCCGCCCCCTGGCCGGGCCCGACGGCGCCCTGGTGCCGGCCGTCGCCCTCCAGACCGCGAGCCTGACCACGGTCGCGGACCTCTTCGGCACGGTCGTCGCGACGACCGCCGACCTCACCGGCTGAGGAGTACGGGACCACCGCCCGGTGTGCGGCTCCGGCGTCGAGCCGCAGCCGCACACCGGGCGAACCCCAGTTGTATGGAGCCCAGTTCTAGAAGACTTCTCCAGTCCGTTTCTGATCTAGGCTGGCCCGATGGTGAAGCAGCAGCGTGGCGAGGCCACCGTCGAGCTGGTCCTGCGCTCCGCGCTGAGGGTCTACGCCGAATCGGGGCAACAGGGCTTCACCGTCAACGCGGTCACCAAGGCCAGCGGCGTGAGCCTCGGCAGCCTCTACCACCACTTCGGCAGCTTCGACGGCCTGGCGGCCGCGCTCTACACCCGCTGCATGGGGGAGCTGTTCGAGTCGATGATCGCCGCCCTGCTGCGCACCCGTACCGCCCGCACCGGGATCAAGGCGCTGGTGCAGGCCTACCTGCGCTTCACCCAGGAGCAGCGGGACGCTGCGCTGTTCCTCCACGCCTCCGCCTACTCCGGCTATCTGGCCGTACACGCCGAGGAGATCTCCGCGGCCAAGGCCGTCATGCTGGCGCCCATGGCGCAGTGGATGGAGTCGCGGGTCCTGAAGGGCGAAATCGCCCCCATGCCGGGCGCGTTGATCGAAGTCCTGGTCATGGGTCCGGTCGCGGAAGCTGCGCGGCGCTGGCTCTCCGGCACGTACGAGATCGACCTGGCCGAGGCGGCCAGGCTCCTGCCCGACAGTATCTGGCGCTCCCTGCGCCCCGAATGACCCTGCGCCCCCGAATGCCCCGGTGACCCGTGCCGTGAGCGCCGGTGGCGGGGTCAGCCGCAGCCGCCGCAACCACCGCATCCGCCTCCGCCGCAACCGCCTCCGCATCCGCCCCCGCACCCCCCGGAGTTGTCGGTGCGCCGATCCCGATCCCGATCCCGATCCCGGTCGCGCCGCTCCGCGTCGCGCCGCTCCGCCGCCTCCCGGCGCCGCTGCTCGCGCAGTGCGGCCGCCCGCCGGACGCTCTCGCGGTGGGACACCCCGCTCGGTGTCCAGAAGCCGAGCCCATGGCGCCGGCGCGGCAGCAGGGGAGCGGCCGTGACCTGGGGGACGATGCGGCCGCCGGCCTCGTGCACGGCGTACTCGAGGAGTATCTCGGCGCCCTCGTGAGGGACTCCGTACAGCACGGCGGCGAAGGGCTCGCTCAAGGGGTCCACATCGTGGTGCCCGGCGCGCAGGGCCGCCTCGCTGCCGCCGGCCAGCAGCCGGGTGCCGGTGCGGGTGTCCCGGCTCCGGGGCAGGCAGGCGATCAGGGGTTTGCCGGAGGTGTCCCGCGCGTTCGGGTACAGCCAGTGGTGCGCGGACCGGGCGAAGCGGACGCCCACGGCCAGAGTCGGCTGAGGCCCCCGGTGCAACCGCCGGGCGGCCGTGCGCGCCGCGATGCCCACGCCGACCAGGGTGAGCCCGAGGACCAGCAGCGGCAGGGCGGTGATCTGCCGGCCGATGGCGTCGTACGGGGCGCCCGTGCCCCCCGCGCGCAGATCCCGGCGCAGACCCCCCGCCAGTACGGCGGCGCCCGCGAGGCCGAGAGCGAGGCCGGTCAGTGCCGGCCACCAGCCGCGTCGGCGGTGTCCGTCGGGCAGCGCCCCGGGGAGCGGTACCCGGGCCGGTCCGGCTGCGGCCAGGGCGAGTTCACGCTGTCGGCTGCGGGACACGAGCCGGGCACAGGCTCCGTCGAAGGCGTAGAGCGCGAGGGCCAGGGCGAGCCACAGCCCGGCGACGCGCGCGGTGCCGGGGGGTTCCCGCGAGGTGAGGGAGGCGGCCGCGGCCACCGCGATCAGGCCCGCGGAGCACAGGGTGGCACCGGGGAGGAAGCGGAACCAGAGCGGCAGGGCTGCCAGCAGGACCGCCCCGGGGTAGTCGCGCCAGGCCGTGCCGGTCGCCCCGGCCGCCGCGCCGCCCACGCCCAGCAGCAGGAACGCGCCCGCGACCAGAGCCGCGAGGACCCGACTGCCGGCGACGGGGGAGTAGAAGGAGGGCGTACGGGACTTCAGCCAGCGCTCGGCCGCGGGGATCTCCCAGGCCGCCGTGCCCCCCTCGGGTAACACCCCGGCGGGCAGGTGTTTGACGTAGTCGGTCACGGCATCAGTATGCGAGCGCCCCCGGCGCCTGGGAACAGCGATGCGCGCCGCGGCCTGGTACGGGGCCGCGGCGCACCGGAGATCAGTGGAACAGCATCGACGCGCCCCCGGCCGCGGTGGTGACCGAGCCCGGACACAGGAAGCTCCCCGAGACCTTGGTCGCCGTGAAGGCCTGGTTGACGTACTTCCGTGTGGCACCGTCGCGGTTCCACACGATGTTCGTCGCCTTGTAGCGGCAGGAGATGAAGCTCTGCTTGCCGGTGATGTCGATGGAGTCCGTCTTCGCGAGGCCGCTCGCGTCGTCGAAGGTGAAGACGGGGTTGTTGTTGAGGGATGCGGTGATGCCGCCGCCGCAGGACAGGTTGCCGCCGGGAGTGTTGATCGTGGTGCGGTCGACGCTGAGCGTGCTCGGCGGACTCGCGCTGGTACGGGCGTTCGTCCAGCTACAGGTGTTGCCCGCGACGACGATCACCCCGTCGACCCGCTGATCGGCTGCGGGCCCCAGGGCCAGCGCCGTCGTCGAGCCGCCGAGAACCGCTGCGGCCGTCAGCACGGTGACGCAGGGCCATGTGGAGATCTTCCTCATGTCGCTCCTCTTTGCCACGTCCTTGTGGGGGTGTACGGCGAGGCGTGGGGGGCCGCGCCTCACGGAAAGTCCCACAGGGGTCTTGAAATGTCAGGACCATGTCAAGCAATTGGCCGGATGGCGCCCTCCTGGCGGGAGGACGCCCCTGCGGCCGCCGAAGGCCCCGACCGGGAACCGAGGACCCGCCCGGCACCACCACCGCCCCACCACCGCCGCACCACCGCGTTCTCGCAGGCTCTGCGGGACCACCACCGCGTACGTACGCGCCAATCCGCCGGCACGTGAGGCGCCGGGCCAGCACCCACGGGGGAACAGTGATCACTCGAAGGACCGCACTGAGGGCAGGCGTGGCCGCCACCAGCGTCATCGGGACGGGCGGCATGCTGCTGCCCGCCGTGACGGCCGCCGCCAACGAGCCCCGCACCGCGGCCACCACCGCCGGCGACCTCGACCCGGCCGGCATGGCGAAGTTCACGCAGCGGATGCCGCTGGCACCGGTGCTCCAGCCGTACCTCACCACCGGCACCGCCAGCTACTACAGCATGACCCTCAAGGAAGCCTCCAAGGAGATCGTGCCGGGCCTGACCACCCCGCTGCGCACCTTCAACGGATCCTTCCCCGGCCCCGTCATCAAGGCCGAGTCGGGCCGGCGGGTCGTGGTCAAGCAGACCAACACCCTCGGCAACCCCACCTCGATCCACCTGCACGGCGGCCACGTTCCCCAGGACAGCGACGGCTCCCCGATGGACCTCATCGCGGCCAACGGCGGCACCAAGACGTACACGTACCCCAACTCCCAGCCCCACGCGAACCTGTGGTTCCACGACCACGCCCACCACCTGGAGTCCGAGAACGTCTTCCGCGGCCTGACCGCCACCTACCTCCTCACGGACGACACCGAGCGGCGCCTCGGCCTGCCCTCCGGCGCCTACGACGTCCCCGTCTCGCTGCGGGACGCCCGCTTCGCCGAGAACGGCGAACTCGTCTACGAGATGGGCGACTTCCAGCACCGCCACGTCATCCTCGCCAACGGCAAGGCCTGGCCGTACTTCGAGGTCGCGGCCCGCAAGTACCGCTTCCGCTTCTTCAACACGGCCAACATGCGCTTCTTCGACCTCCGGCTGGCCGACGGCTCCGAGATCATCCAGATAGGCACCGACGGCGGCCTCCTCACGGCCCCCCACCACACCGGCTCCGTGGCCATCTCCCCGGGCGAACGGGCCGACGTGGTCATCGACTTCTCCCGTTTCCCCGTCGGCAGCACCGTCGAGCTCCACAACAAGGCCGCGGCGCCCGGCGAACCGGAGGACCTGATCGGCAAGGTGCTCCAGTTCAAGATCACCCGTTCCGCGAGCGACGACAGCGTCGTCCCGGCGGCCCTCCGTACGCTGCCGCCGCTTCCGGTCGCCACCGTCAACCGCAGCATCGAGCTGCGGATGGACGAGACGGGCGGGCCGCACGACATGGCGTACATCGACGGCAAGACGTACGACATGAACCGCATCGACACCGAGATCGCCTACGGTTCCACCGAGATCTGGACCGTGAAGAACGCCAACCAGTTCGTCCCGCACAACTTCCACATGCACCTGGTGCAGTTCCGGGTGCTGGAGCGCAACGGGCAGCCGGTCACGGCCGGTCCGGAGACCGGGCTCAAGGACACCGTCCCGCTGATGCCGGGGGAGACCGTGAAGCTCCAGGCCACCTTCACCGGCTACCGGGGCACGTACGTCTACCACTGCCACATGTTCGACCACGGCGCGATGGGCATGATGGCGAACATGCGCATCTCCTGACGCGCGGGGCCACCCGGCCACCCGGCCGCGGGGCCGCGGCGGCCCCGCTCGTCCGGCCGCCGTCATCTCCCGGGCCGGGGCGGTCTGCGGCCCTGGACGGCCCAGGCGCGCAGGGTCAGTGTGAGGGAGCCGTCCGGGCGTACGGGCAGGGCCGCGCGCAGGGCATCGCGCAGCCGGCTCCGCGCGGGCGGGGCGAGCGCGGCGACATATCCGGGCGCGGGGCCCTGGCCGGAGAGGAAGGGGTCCCACAGATCGCTGAAGGAGGTGAAGGCGGCCTCCACCTCGATCGGGGCCACCGCCACCTCGGCCAGCCCCGCCGCCGACCACAGCGCCCGCAGCGGCTCGGGCCGGCACAGCGGGAACCGGCGCCCCTCGTCCAGCTCCGCGGCCGCCGGATCCACGGCCACGGCGGCGTCCCAGAAGGAGCGCAGCAGCGCCATGCCCTCGGCGTAGTCCCACACGTAGCAGGCGACGAGCCCGCCCGGCCGCACCACGCGGACCGCCTCCGCGACCGCCGCTCCGGGCGCGGGCAGGAAGTTGAGGGCCAGGCCGCTGACCACGGCGTCGTACGCGGCGTCGCGCATCGGCAGTGCCAGCGCGTCGGCCACGAGGAACGCTGCCGGAGCCGGCACGGCGGCCCGGGCCGAGCCCACGAAGGCGGCCGAACGGTCCGCCCCCGTAACCAGCCGCGGCCGGCACCTTGACGACACGGTGGCGCTCAGCGCACCGGTGCCGCAGCCCACGTCCAGCCATGCCGCCCCGGGGGCGCGGGGCAGCCGGCCCACGAACTCCTCGGCGACCAGGCGGCTCCACCGCCCCATGTACGCCTCGTAGGCGTCCCCGGCCGCCCACACGAACCGCCCGCCGACCTCTGCGTCGTCCACCGGCCCGCCTTCCACCCGTTGCTCCGCCGCCCATCGGACCACGGCTGCCGCGCGCTCCGGAACGGCCGGGCCGCCGTACGCCCACCGGGCGCGGTCTTCCACCCGTACGGGCCATCCGGCCGGCGTCGCCGTCGTCGGGCGGCGCCGCCGCCGGACGAGGAGAACGACAACGGCGGCCGCGGAGCCGGAGCGAGGCCGAGCCGAGGCCGAGCCGAGTCAGAGCCGGGCGCCGAGCCGGGCCTTGGCGGCCGGCCACTCCTCGGCGAGCAGGGAGAAGTACACGGTGTCCCGCCAGGTGCCGTCCGGGCGCCGGCGGTGGCGGCGCAGCACTCCCTCGCGCTGCGCGCCGAGCCGGGCGATGGCTGCCTGAGAGCGGAGGTTCATGTGGTCGGTCTTCAACTGCACGCGGCCCATGCCCAGTTCCTCGAAGGCGTATGTCATGAGCAGCAGCTTCGCTTCGGTGTTGACCGCCGACCGCCAGTGGTCGCGGCCGTACCAGGTCCAGCCGATCTCCAGACGCTCGTGCTCGGCGTCGACGTCCATGAAGGTCGTCCAGCCCACCGCCCTGCCGCTGGCGAGATGGATGACGGCGAAGGGGTGGTACACGCCGCGTTCCGCGTCCGCGAGGAGTTCGCTGAGGGTGGCGCCCAGCTCCTCTTCCGTCCGTGGGGCGCTGCCGCCCTGCCACCGCCAGACCTCGTCGTCACGGCCGCCGGCCGCGAACAGGTCACCGAGGTGGTCCATCGACAGGGGGACGAGGCTGATGTGCCGGCCGGTCAGTGTGACGGGGGCGGGTATCTGTGCAGGCATGCCGCCACCCTAGCCCTTTGAACTAGCTAGATCAAATTAATGCACTAGTACAAAAATGAGCAGAAACAAAAATACCCCGGGCCCAATTGGCGGCCGGGGTATTCATCTGCGTATATTTGTTGTTTCACGTCGAGCGCACGAAGACGTGAGGAAGTTTTATGAGGCCACTGTATCGCGTCGGGAGTGGAATTGTCAACCGAGGAATTCCGGATCGAGCAGCAATTCATCAACGGGCTCTACGCGCGCCTCGATGATCTGCGTGACCAGGCCGAACGTGCCGTACAAGGGGCACTGGCCGATGCCGGGAGCGGGTTCCAGGCGCGGCTGGAGCGGGATGTGCTCGTGGCCGAACAGTCCGGTCTGCTTTCCGCACTGAACTCGGGGGAGAACGGTCTGTGTTTCGGCCGCCTCGAGTTCTCCGACGGCCGCGACCACCACATCGGCCGTATCGGAATCAGGCAGGACGACGCCGAGCGCACCCCGCTCGTGCTCGACTGGCGCGCCGAGGTCGCGCGCCCCTTCTACCTCGCGACCGGACACTTCCCGATGGGGCTGCGCCGACGCCGTCACCTGACCACCCGCGGCCGGGAGGTCACCGCCCTGCACGACGAGATCCTCGACCTCTCCGACACCGAGCGCACCGGCCACGAGGGGGCCGACGCCGACGCCGTGCTGCTCGCCGCGCTCGACGCCGCCCGGACGGGCCGGATGCACGACATCGTGCGGACCATCCAGGCCGAGCAGGACCGCATCATCCGCTCGCCCCACCGCGGGGTCCTCGTGGTGGAGGGCGGCCCGGGCACCGGGAAGACCGCGGTCGCCCTCCACCGGGCGGCCTACCTGCTGTACGCGCACCGCGAGCTGCTCGCCAAGCGCGGTGTGCTCATCGTCGGCCCGAACCCGGCCTTCCTCGGCTACATCGGCGAGGTGCTTCCGGCCCTCGGCGAGACCGGCGTCCTGCTCGCCACCCTGGGCGAACTCTTCCCCGGCATCCACGCGACCGGCACCGACCGCCCGGGCGCCGCGGCCGTCAAGGGCCGCGCGGAGATGGCCGACGTCCTCGCACGCGTCGTGAGCGACCGGCAGGCACTGCCGGAGACCGTGCCCGCGGGCGCGGGCGAGGACAGCGACGTCGTCCCCGAGCCCGCCCTGGAGATCGACCACGACGACTACGGGACGCTGCTGCTCGACCGGACCATGGCGTACGAGGCCCGGGACCGGGCGCGGACCACCGGCCTGCCGCACAACCTGGCGCGCCCGTACTTCGCGTTCCGCGTGATCGACGCGCTCACCGAGCAGCTCGCGGACCGCCTCGGCGCGGATCCGTACGGCGGCCCCAACCTGCTGGGCCCGGACGACTGTGTTGTCCGGGGAGGTTGGTGACGCGGCCGGCGGTGGGCGGCCGGTCGGCCAGCCGGTGCAGCCGCAGCGCCAGTTGGATCTCCAGGGCGGGAGCGGGGGCGTTCCAGTCGTCCCCGAGGAGCCGGCGGATCCGTTCCAGCCGCTGCACGACCGTGTTCACGTGGACGTGCAGGGCGTCCTTGGCCTTCGAGAGGCTGCCGCCGTGGGCGTAGTAGGCGTCCAGGGTGCTGACCAGCTCGGTGCCCCGCCGTTCGTCGTACGCGATGACCGGCCCCAGCACCCGCTCGACGTACCCGCTCACGTCGGCCCGGTCACCGAGCAGCACCCCGAGGAACCCCAGGTCGGGCAGACCGGCCCCCTGCCCGGCCCGCCCCAGGGTGTGCAGGGCCTCCACGCACCGCAGCGCCTCGGCATGGGCGGCCGGCAGCCCGGACGGCCGCCCGGCCGGGCCCGCCGCACCCACCGTGACCGCGGTGCCCAGGGCGCGGCCCAGCTCCGCCGCCAGCGACTGCGCGACCGCACCCGGATGTTCGGCCGGGGCCACGAGGACCACGCGGCCCTCGTGCACGCCGGACAGCCCCTCCAGGGAGCGGGCCCGGCGGGCCGCCTCCGCTGCCAGCCGGCCGCGTACGGCGGTGTCGCAGTGCAGCACCAGGACCGAGTGCGGCCGGTTCAGGTCGAGGCCGAGCCGGCGGGCCCGTATGCTCCGGCTCCCCGCATCGCGGACCCGGTCGGCGCCCCCCGGCGTCAGGAGGTCGCCGAGCAGCTCTCCGCGCACCCGGTCCTCGGCCTCGGCTATCGAGCGCCGGAGCAGCAGCAGGAGGGCGGTGACCAGGCCGGCCCGCTCGAACACGCGCCGGTCGGACCCGGTGAGACCGGGCCGGCCGGTGAGGGCGATGCTGCCGAGGAGTTCGGGTCCCGCCAGGACCGCCCAGACCCAGATCCCGTCCACCGCGACGGCCCGCCCGCCGGAGCGGGAATCCGCCGCGCCGCGTACCGGCGGGTCGATCGGATCGGCGGCGACCCGCGCGAGTTCGGTGCCGTCGACGTCGTGGACGACGATGCCGCCCCCCAGCAGGGTGGCCACCTCACGGGCGAGATCCTCGATGTCGCCGCCGCGCAGGACCAGTTCGGTGAGCCGGTCGTGGGTCTCGGCGGCCAGGCGCACCGCCTCGCTGTGGGCGCGTACCGTCTCGTTGGCCTCGTTCAGCTCGACGAGGGCGGCGCGGGTCTCCTCCAGCAGCCGGGCGCTGTCGATGGCCACGGCCGCATGGTCGGCGAGGGAGGAGAGCAGCGCCACCGCGTCCGGGGCGAAGGCGCGGACCGTGCGGTCGGCGGCGTACAGCACCCCGATCACCCGCGTCCCGACCCGCAGCGGCACCCCCAGGATTCCGCGCAGTCCCTCCTCCCCGACTCCGCGGTCGATGGCCCGGGTGTGCTTGAAGCGGCTGTCGGCCCGGTAGTCGCTGCTCGCGTACGGCCGGGCGGTCTGGGCCACGAGCCCGCCCAGCCCCTCGCCCATCCCCAGCCGCAGCTGCTGGAACGCCGCCGAGACCGAGCCGTCGGTGACCCGCATGAAGGTGTCCCCGGCGGCCGGGTCGTTCAGGGTGAGGTACGCGACGTCGGTGCCCAGGAGGGTACGGGCGCGCCGGACGATGGCCCGCAGTACGGAGTCCGGATCGCGCAGCGCCGCGAGGTCACCGGCGGTGTCGAACAGCGCCGTCAGCTCCGCCTCGCGGCGCCGGTGCTGGCCGAGGGTCCGCCGGATGCCCAGCGCGACCTGGGCGGCCTCCTCCACGAGGGCCACGTCCGCGGCGGAGGCACCGCCGCCGCGGGCCCGGGCGGCGGCCCCGGTGAAGCGCTCGGCCGGCGCACCCTCGGCCAGCAGGTCCAGCAGTTCGCGCAGCGCTGCTGCCGCGGGGTTGTCCGGGGGAGGGCTGGTTGCTTCGTTCACGAGGCCCATGCTGGCAGTCCTCCGGCCCGGATCCGAGCCCCTGTCCCTGACTGCCTGCCCGCCGCCCTTCGGCCCGGGCCGCCCTTCCGCCCGACGGCCCGTCGGGCTCAGACCGAGTCCGAGGGCCGGCCGGCGCGGGCGGCGCGTGCGGGGGCGCGCTGCTGCCCGATCGCCGGACCGCGCACCGCCACCGCCAGGTTCCGGCCGCGGGTCTCCTTGGCGGCGGCCACGGTGAGGGTGGTGACGACGGCGGCCGCGCACAGGTACACGGAGACCGGGACCGAGGAGTCGTAGTCCTTCAGGAGCTCGACGGCGATGATCGGAGCCAGCGCCCCCGCGACGATGGACGCGAGCTGGGAGCCCATGGAGGCGCCGGAGTAACGGACCCTGGTGTCGAACATCTCGGAGATGAAGGCGGCCTGAGGCCCGTACATGGCGCCGTGCAGCAGCAGACCGATGGTCACCGCCAGCGTGATCACGGCGAACGACCCCGAGTCGACGAGGGCGAAGAAGCCGAACGCCCACAGCGCCATGCCCACCGAGCCGATCAAGGTCACCGGTCGACGGCCGATGCGGTCCGAAAGGGCGCCCCAGGCCGGAATGGTGACGAAGTGGATCGCGGAGCCGATCAGCACCGCGTTGAGCGCGGTGCTCTTGGACAGCCCGAGGTGCGTGGTGACGTAGACGAGGAGGAAGGAGGTCAGGATGTAGTACGAGATGTTCTCGCCGAACCGGGTGCCGATCGCGGTGAGCACCTCGCGCCAGCTCCTGCGGAACACCTCGACCACGGGCGCCTTCTCCTTGGCCCCGCCGCCGCCCGCCGCCTCCGCCGCCGCCTTGGCCTGCGCGGCGAGGAAGACCGGGGACTCGGCCACCGAAATCCGGATCCACAGACCGGCGATCACCAGCACCCCGGAGAGCAGGAACGGGATGCGCCAGCCCCAGGCGAGGAAATCGGCTTCGGACTGCACGGAGGCCAACAGCGCCAGCACCCCGGTCGCGAGCAGATTCCCGCCCGGCGCACCGGACTGCGGCCAGGACGCCCAGAACCCGCGGTGCTCGTCGCCGCCGTGCTCGGAGACGATCAGCACGGCCCCGCCCCACTCACCCCCCAGCGCGAAGCCCTGCACCAGTCGCAGCACCGTCAGCAGGACGGGCGCCCCGGCCCCGATGCCGGCGTACGTGGGCAACAGCCCCATCGCGAAGGTGGCACCGCCCATCAGCAGCAGGCTGAGTACGAGCAGCTTCTTGCGGCCGACCTTGTCACCGAAGTGCCCGAAGACGACCCCGCCCAGCGGGCGGGCGAGGAAGCCGATGGCGTACGTGATGAACGCGATCAGCGTGCCGGTCAGCGGGTCGGTGGTGGGGAAGAACAGCTTGTTGAAGACCAGGGCGGCGGCGCTGCCGTACAGGAAGAAGTCGTACCACTCGATGGTGGTCCCGATGAGGCTGGCGGCGACGACTTTCCTGATGGATCCGGCGGTCGGGGGAGCGGTCTCGGGGGAGGCCATGAACACCACTTCCAGGGGGTCTGCGGGGACGGTCGGTGTCGCCACAACGTAGAAGTCCCCAGGTCGGCGGCATATGTGGTGGCCCCTCACATTCAGGCACCCTCCTGTGTGCCCCGCCGCCACACGCGCGAGGGTGGCGTGCTTCACAGCCCCGGACACACCCCTCGGAAGGGACCATCTAGGATGGCGCCCGCGCGTTGATGTCACATGCGGTTGACGTCACGCCGGGTCGTGCCTCCTGCGCAGTCGTGCGCCGGTGAGCCGTCCGACCGGATGCGTCCGGGTAGCTGTTCCTATGGGGGAGAACTTCGGTGTTCGGAATCATCAGGCCATGCCGTCATCGCCTGGGCGAGGGCTTGCGTACCGAGTGGATGGCGCATCTGTGCGGGCTGTGCCTGGCTCTGCGCAGCGAGTACGGGCAGTTCGCGCGGGTGGCCACCAACTACGACGGCCTGATCGTCTCGGTGCTGACCGAAGCGCAGTCGGAGCGTACCGGGGACTGGCGGCGGGGCGCCGGTCCGTGCCCGCTGCGCGGGATGCGGTCGGCGGACGTGGCGCAGGGTGAGGGTGCGCGGCTGGCGGCGACGGTGTCGCTGGTGCTGGCCGCGGCGAAGATGCGTGACCATGTGGCAGATGGCGACGGCCTGGTGGCGCGCCGCCCGGTGGCGCTGGCGGCACGCCGGATCGCCGACAACTGGGACCGTGCGGGCGTCGCGGGCGGCGAACGACTCGGCTTCGACACCGCGCTGCTGCTCGGGGCGGTCGAGCGCCAGCCGGACGTCGAGCGGTCGACCGGCCCCGGCGGCTCGCTGCTGACGGTCACGGAGCCCGCGGAGACGGCGACCGCAGCCGCCTTCGCGTACACCGCAGTGCTCACGGACCGCCCGGGCAACGCCGAACCGCTGGCGGAAGCCGGCCGTCTGTTCGGTCGGCTGGCGCACCTGCTGGACGCGGTGGAGGACCTGGACGCGGACGCGGCGTCCGGCGCGTGGAACCCGATCGCCGTGACCGGCGCGGACCGCGCCGAGGTGCGCCGGCTCTGCGACGACGCCGTCCGTGGAATACGGCTCGCCCTGTCCGATGCCGAGTTCGTGGACGGACGGTTGGTGCAGGCGCTCCTGGGCGTCGAGCTGGAGCGTGCCGTCGATCGGGTCTTCGACCCTCGGCACCGTCACCATCAGCACCCCCGCCAGGCGCGGGGCCCGCGCATGCTGCCCTGGCTGGGACGCCGCGCGGAGGCGGAAACGCCCGCGGGGACCGGCACGGGCACGGGCACGGCCTGCGGCGTGGGGGAGCTTGCGGGCGCGGCCCCGGAGGGTGGGGTGATGGCGTCGGGCCGGCCGTCGGAGGGACAGTGCCGGCGGTGTCGCGAGTGGCGCCGTTTGTGCGGCGATTGCAGGTTGTGCTCCACATGCTGCCGCTGCAACGACGACGCCGGCGAGGATGACGGAGAGCCCTTGCAGTTCGGCGACGGCAACCGCAACGGCGGCTCGAGCCGGGACGGGTCCGGCAGGGACGGTTCCGGAAGCGACGGCTGGTTCGGCGGCCAGGGCGGCGGCCACTCGGGGGGTGGCTCCTTCGGCGGGTCGGGCGGCGGTCACGGGTCCGGTGGGTCCGGTGGTTCCGGCGGCGGCTCGGGTGACGGCTGCGGCGGTGGCGGTGGCTGCTGCAATCCGTGCAAGTGCTGCTGCGACTGCTGCGACTGAGCGACGGATGAGCCCGGTTCCCCCGCCCGGCGGGGGACCGGGCGCCGAACTTCTCTTCGCTGTGCGTCGACGACGGCGTACGTCACTTGGCTGCCGGTCGTCCTGGAGCTCGGCGCCGGCCTGCTCCAGAGGCCATGTCCTGGCCGTCCGGGGTCGGGAAAATGGCTTGAGCTCGGGCGGCGGCACCGACAGGATCGGGGAAGACCGATGAGTTCTTCCCGGCGCCGCAGTCTGTCAGTGTGACCGCCACGCGCGGAGGACACTCACATGACGGAAGGCGCCATGCCCGCACCACACGAAACCCCCACCCCCTCGCCCGCCCGCGTCACCGCCGTGCTGCGGATTCTCGTGCTGTCCACGTTCGTCGTCCTCCTCAACGAGACGATCATGGTCAACGCGATCCCGCGGCTCATGCGTGATTTCGAGGTCACCGCAGCCGCCGCAGGGTGGCTGTCCACGGCCTTCATGCTCACCATGGCCGTCGTCATCCCGGTGACGGGGTGGTTCCTCCAGCGCGTGACGACCCGAACCGCCTTCGGCCTCGCCATGGCACTGTTCCTCGCCGGCACGGCTCTGGCCGCGGCCGCGCCCGCCTTCCCCGTACTGCTGGCCGCGCGCGTCATCCAGGCCAGCGGCACCGCCGTCATGATGCCGCTGCTCATGACGACGCTGATGACCCTCGTGCCCCCGCACGAGCGCGGCCGTGTCATGGGCAACATCACCCTCGTCATCTCCGTCGCACCCGCCCTCGGCCCCGCCGTCTCCGGTGTGCTGCTGCAGCTGGGGTCATGGCGCCTGCTGTTCCTGGCCGTGCTTCCCATCGCCGGAGCCATGGCCATATTCGGTCGGCGCAAACTGGTCAACATCGGAGAGCCGCAGGCCACCCCCATCGACTGGATGTCCGTCCCCCTGGCGGCAGCGGGCTTCGGCGCCCTGGTCTACGGCCTGAGCGGGCTCGGTGCCGAGAACGCGGCCCAGGCCCCCGTGCCCCCGGAGGCCACCACCCTGGTCGGCGCCGTGCTCGTAGGACTGTTCGTATGGCGACAGCTGGCACTGCAGCGCTCGTCCGCACCGCTGCTGGACCTGCGCGCCCTGACGTTTCGCCACTTCTCCGTCGCACTCGGCCTGATGTGCCTGTCCTTCATGGCCCTCATGGGTGCGTTCATCCTGCTGCCGATCTACCTGCAAGAGGTGTGCGGCCTGACCTCACTGCAGACCGGGCTGCTCCTCATCCCCGGCGGCCTGACCATGGGCGTGCTCGGACCACAGGTCGGCAAGCTCTACGACCGGCTCGGCGCACCACGCCTGGTCGTACCCGGAGCCGTACTCACCGCGCTTTGCCTCGCGCTGTTCGCCCTCACGGGCGAACAGACCTCGCCGTGGCTGGTGCTCGCCCTTCACGTGGCCCTGAGCGCGGGCATGGCGTTCGTCTTCACCCCCGTCTTCACCTCCGGCCTGTCCGTACTGCCGCCGCACCTCTACCCCCACGGCTCCGCCATCCTGGGCTCGCTCCAACAGGTCGCGGCCGCCGCCGGCACCGCCCTGGTCATCAGTGTCATGTCGGGACACGCCGCCACGGCAGCAGCCGAGGGCGCCGACACCACCGGAGCCCTCGCCACGGGCATCCGGTGGGGATTCGGGATCGGCGCCGTGATCGGCGCGCTGGCCGTGCTGGTCGCGTTGCTGATCCGCACCCCGCCCGCTCCGCAGCAGCCCGCTGCGCCGGAGGCCCAGGACGAAGACGGCACCACGACGAACAAAACCGCCCACACACCCACCTGACGCCCTGGTGACCGGCCCGGTGCTCGCCGCGACGAACGGGGGCGCAGGTCATGTGAGTACGCGTACTCACTCCGAGACCGGTAGCCGCACCCATGCGCCGCGCATCCCGCTCGCATAGCGTCCTCGTATGCCCGACGAGACCGTGCCGAATGCCGCCACCCCTGACCGGAGCCAGTCCAGGACCTCCTCCTGCCTCCTCGGCGCCCTGGGATGCGGCGGCGCGGCGCTCGTCGGCGTACTCGTCCTGGTCGCCACGCTCGCATGGGGCTCATCGGGGTCGACGGACTTCCCACGCGTCGCACCCGAGGAGATGGCGAACCGCGCCCTCCGGCGTTCCCAGCAGGCCTACGAGGTCCTGGGGTTCAAGCGCACCATAGAACCCGGAGTCGAGGACATCGGCGTCAGCACGGAGAACACGTTCGGCTCCAGCTACTGCTACGACGGCGGCCTGCTGGGGCTGGAGGACAGGACCGTCGACGGCGCCTACTCGATGAGACACACCTGGGCACTGGACCACGTGCCCGCGAGCCAGGCGGTCCCCGGCCTCCGCCGCCTGCGCCAGTTCCTCAAGGACAACGGCTGGAAGGTCACGTCCTACGACGAGGGCGAGCAGGGCAGGGACTGGGAGTTGTTCGTCCAGCGGGCCGACGGCGACGAGCGGATGTCCTTCACCTGGTACCCGGACCGGGAGTACTTCACCGGCGGCGCCGGCACGCCCTGCGCCTACGACCCGGAGTGGAAGAACGGGGACATCGGCCTTGCCGGGGACGACCAGAGGCCACCCGCCTTCGGGCCCGCCCAGCAGAACTAGCGGGCGGCCCGCCGTCGGGCCACGACGTGGCGGGGGCGGGGTGTGTGCCTCGTCGGGCTCCGGCCTCGGCCGGAGCCCGATCCCGATCCCGGGCAGCGGGCGGTCACCGGCTGCCGTTGCCCTCCCGCTGCTGCAGGACCGCCAGGTCCACCGCCCGGTCGACGGCGGGCAGGCAGGTGGCGAGGTCCGTGTGGACCACGTACTCCACCGATGCGACCGTGTGCAGGCCCTGGACCAGGAAGGTGTACTCCTGGTCGCGCTCCAGCAACAGGACGATCGGCTTGCCGAAGGCGCTGGCCCACCCGATCTCGATGTGGGTGCCCGGGGAGGCCGGGTGGCCCGGCAGGGCCACGAAGACGTCGGCCTTGCGGATCTCGTCCTGGTCGAGCTTGGTGCACTGCTCCGGCCGCATCAGTTCCGCCCCCCACGCCTCACGGCGGTGGGCGTTGTGCACGGAGAGCCCCTGTGCCTCGAAGTGCTTGATCAGGACGTCGAACGGGGCCCGCGCCTCGGCCGGCATCTCTCCGGTCTCGGGGTCCAGGAGCTGGATGAACGGGCCGGCGAGGAAGACCGAGCGGATGCCCAGGTCGGGGCGGGAGCCAGGGGAGTCGAGGGGCGGCGTAATGGCCATGGGAGTACCTCCGGAGTGGCGCTGGTGCGCGGTGTCGGGTGCGGCCGACCGGCGCGCGGTCGGGCGTGGCTGAGGGGCGGGCAGGGTCAGTCCTTGAGGAAGCACTGGATGAAGGCGTCGCCGGTGGTGCCGCCGTGCGTGTACTCGGTGGTGTCGTAGGCGACGAAGGGGTGCCGCTCGACCCGGATGCGGCGGAAGTGCGGAAGGTACTGCCAGCGCAGCTCCGGCTTGGTGCTGAAGAAGGGGATGAAGACGCCGCCGGGGCGCAGCACCCGGACCACCTCCGGCATGGCCCTGGCCCACAGCTCGGCGTCCGTCCAGACGTCCATGTCGAGGGCCGGGTCGAAGAACATCCCGTCGATGCTCTCCGACGGCAGTTCGAAGATCCGCTCGAAGAAGTCGCCGCGCTCGACCGTGAGGTTGTCGGGTACCTGGGGGTGCCGGGCCCGGAACAGGTCCTCGACCTCGTCGAAGAGTTCCAGCACCGTGTGGCTGCGGGTCGCCGGGTTGCCGGCGATGCGCAGCGCGGACAGGCCGAGTCCCAGCCCGACCTCGTAGAAGTCCTGGCCGTACTCGCACAGCATGTCGGCGGAGGCCCACATCAGGTCCCGCTCCCAGGCCTGCATGGCCTGCTCACCGCCGATGCTGAGGGTCACCTGGCCGTTCTGCTCGATCAGTTCGATCGTCGGCTTGTGCTGGGGCGAGGTGTCCCGCTCCGCGACGTTCTGGTTTTCCATGGTCTGCTCCCTACGGGGGTGTGGTGTGGGCGGGGGTCCGGCACTGAGGGCGGTCAGGTGGTGCGGGGAACGACTCCGAAGTGGCGCCTGGCCGTGGAGACGGCGAGGTCCTGCACGGCGAACACCGTGAAGTAGTAGGCCTGCGGGGCGGTTTCGGGGGCGAACCGCACACGGAACGCGACGTCCTCGGCCCGCCCACCGGCGAGCCGGAGCCTGGTGGTGGCCGGCTCCACGGTCGTGTCCTCGCGCAGGTAGGTCGGGACGAACAGGCCCAGCCGGACCGGTCCGGTACGGGCCGCGGTGACCGTGGCGCGTACCTCCAGCACCCCGCCCTGTACGACCTCGTCCGCCGCGTGGGCGAGCAGGGTGGGGGCGTCCGGGATCCGGAAGGTGACATCGCCGCACCGCATGCAGACGGCGCACGTGGTGTCCAGGACGTGCGGGAGCAGGCCCCGCCGGGTGAACTCCTGCGCGGGGCGGCCGCAGTGGCAGGTGACCTCCCGGACCTCCGGGTCCAGGCTGCTGCGGTCGCCGAAGTGCGCCGGGTAGTTCATCAGCTCGGTCTCGGGATCGGCGGCGACCTGCTCGGTGATCACGTGGTCGAGGGACTGCAGGTCCGCCGTGAGCGAGGCCTCGATCTGCTCGGGCGACTGGTCGGCGAGATGGGTGGGCCTGGCCACCCAGAGATCGACCTTCCGGGCCAGTTTGGTCAGCCGGGGCCGCAGCGGGTGGTTGTGCGGCAGCAGGTCCGAGGCGAGGTAGGCGGTGAGCCGGCCGCCCACGGTCAGCAGCAGCGGGTCGGGGCGGTGGTCCGTCGGAGCGGGCGGCGCCGGAGTGTCCTCCGGTGCCCCCGGCAGTCCGAAGCGCATGAACGCCGGGTAGGGGTGTGAGCCGGCCAGGCTGGCGTTGAGGGTGTCGACCGAGTCCGCGCCGATGAGGGCGCCGTGCATCCATGCGACGTTCTCCGGCCGGTCGGAGTCGTGCACCGACACGGCCGAGACCACCGTGCGGGCCGGGCCGTCGAGCGCGTTCAGCAACAGCTGGTACTTCGGGTCGTACAGCGCGAGGTCCGCGAGCGGACCGCTGTTGCACGCGCTGAGCACCAGCTCCACGGCCTCGACCCGGTTGAGGGGGACCAGCTTGTCCTCCGGCTTGTAGCAGGGCAGCCCGTACGCGCAGCGCGGGCCGAGCAGTCCGGGCGTGGCCGGGGCCGAGGCGT
Organism: Streptomyces sp. NPDC028314; assembly: GCF_055565795.1. Lineage (NCBI taxonomy): Bacteria > Bacillati > Actinomycetota > Actinomycetes > Kitasatosporales > Streptomycetaceae > Streptomyces > Streptomyces sp. NPDC028314. Next base: position 453,696 of record NZ_JBVHTP010000001.1, on the reverse strand, counting down.
TCAGACCGCAGATGGTGAACTCGCCGAGGTTGACGCTGTCGTCCTTGCCGTGCCCCTGGAAGCCCACCCGCCGCCACCGGGTGCCCAGGATCTCCGCCTGGATGTCGGCACGCTCGAAGTCCCGGTCGTCGAAGACCTGGACGCCGGGCAGCCGGGGCGGCCGGTCGGTGTCGGTGAAGAGACCCAGCGCGTCGACGTCGAGGGCCGGTTCCGCGTACTGCTTGGCGATGTTCCAGCAGACCGAGGCGCCGTCGCGGCCGCTCAGCAGCGTCAGCCCGTGCCGCGGCCCGCGGTAGGTCGCCATCAGCAGGGCCCGGACGGGGTCGAGGGTGAGCCGGTCGTAGCAGCCGACGAGCAGCAGCGAACCGCCGTGCCGGGTCCGGAACGCCGCGACGTCCGCCAGTTCTTCCTCGCCCACCCACGTCCGGGCGAGCGGACGGGCCAGCTCCGCGAGCCCTTCGGGCAGCTGCGCCGCGCCGAGGACGATGCCGACGTCCAGCGGGTGCGGCTGCCGCAGGCCGCCGTACAGCCGGCCGGCGAGCTCGACGCTCCGCGCCAGATCGGCGCGGTCCTCGGTCGGGACCGGCACGGGCAGGAGCCGGTGGGAGTCCAGGAACTCCCGGACGGCCGGAGCCAACTCCCGTCGGGCGACCGGACGGAACAGGGGGGCCGGCCCGGACGGCCGGTCGATTCGCTGCTCGGTGAGCGCGGCGTTCATGGTGGACCACCTCGTGATGCCCGCGCCGGGGCGCGAGGGAAGGGGGCGGGCGGGGAAAAGGGAAGGAAAGGGAGCGGCTCGCGCCTGGGTACGCGCGAACGGACCGGCGTGGGGGGCCTCGGGTGGCGGGAACGGCCGTCATGCCGCGCACTTCACCGTCGGCGCCGCCCGCCGGCTCAGCAACCCCCGGCAGGCGAAGGCCAGACCGGCGGCGGCCAGGGCGGTTCCGGTCGCCACCGCGAACACCGTCCGGGGCCCGAACGGGTCCATCAGCAGCCCGCCGGCCTGTTGGCCCAGCGCGTCGCCCAGAACGGTGGCCAGCGACGCCCAGGTGAACGCCTCCGCCATGGACCGTCCGTCGGCGATACCGCTCACCAGGCTCATCTCGGTGGCGGACACCAGGGCGATGGGTACGCTGCCCAGCGCGAGCGCCCCGGCCAGGCCCACCTGCGAGCCCGCGAGCAGCGTCAGCCCGGTGCCTACGGCGTAGGCCAACAGCAGCCGGGGCAAGCGCACCTGGGGCGCCACCTCGGACTGGGACCGGCCGAGCCAGACGGCACCCAGCGCGCTGCCGACACCCCAGCAGGCGTACACCACGCCCGCGCCGCCCGGAGCCCCGTGCCGGTCGACGAATGCCGGGATCGCCAGGGTCAGCAGCCCGATGGGCACCGCGGAGACGGCCATGATGCCGGTCAGCGCCAGCAGGGCCGGCTCCCGCAGCGGGCCCAGTGGGTGGCGCGGCCCCTTCGGCGCCGTCGGCGCGCCCTCGGTGCCGGCCGGCAGCCGGGTGTAGGCGAGCCCGAGCGTGCCCAGGCCGCCGATCGCCGCGATCACCGTCAGAGCCAGGCCCGCCGACCCGGCCAGCATCAGCGCCGCCAGCATCAGCGGCGCCCCGATCACCAGGACCTCGGTGAGCAGCGCCTCCCAGAGGTAGGCCGTCTCGCGTTCCTCCTCCCGGAGCGGCAGCCGCGCCCAGAGCGAGCGCATGCAGGCGTTCGCGGGCGGCAGCACCACCCCCGCGACGACCGCGGCCACCGGCTGCGCCCACCCGCCCGGGCGGGTCGCCCACACGAGGACGGCGAGCGCCGCCGGGTAGGCGACGGCGGTCGCGGTCAACACCGCCGAGCGCCCGCTGCGGTCGAGGCGGCGGGCGATCAGCGGGCTGCCCAAGGCCATGCCGAGCGTGTACAGCGCGGCGACCAGCCCGGCCTTGGCGTAACTGCCGCCCTGTTCCCGGACGGTCAGGACGAGGGCCAGCGACATCAGGTAGACCGGCAGCCTGGAGACGACGCTCCACCAGGCCGCCCCGGCCACCCGGGGACGCGTGAGCAGGTCGAGGAAGCGACGGGGCAGGCCGCTGGTCACGTGTCGGTCTCCGTTCGATGGCCGCGGGGCGGGCCGGGTCGGGTGCCGGGCCGCTGTTCGGGCGGATGGCTTGGGGCTGCGATCAGGTGGGGACGACGTGGGCCTCCCGCGCTGCCACCTCGATCGTGAAACCGGCGAGCACCTCGCGCATGCGGCTCTCCACCTCCCCGACCGAGGCTCCGACGACATGGACGTACCCCGAGGCGTTGTGCGATGCCCGGCGGGCCGTCACCGTGTCACCGGCGCGGACCTTGAGCACCGCGTCGATGACTCCGGGCATCCCCAGGAGCTCGTCCCTGGAGGTGATCCGCCGGACCAGCCCGGTGCCGGGCAGCGGCAGCAGCAGGTCACCGGCGCAGCGGCGCTCCCGGTAATCGAGCTCCGGGCGGCGGCCGAGGTAGACGGCCAGGGTGGCGCCGAACACGTCGAAGCCGTACGCGTGGCCGTGGTTGGCGGGGATCTCGCAGCCCGCGAGCCGCACGCCGATCTCACCGGCGTACACCTCGCCGTCGATCAGGAAGAACTCCATGTGGGCGTAACCGTGGTCGATGCCCATCCCCGTGACGATGCGCTGGACGAGCGCCCGCACGTCGACCGGCGGACCCTCGCCGGTGCCCACGCTGATGTTGGCGTTCATCGCGCCGTCGACGATGTCGAGCGGACGGCAGGGCATGGCACTCGGCCACGCGTCGAGGACCTCGCCGCCCAGGATGATCGCGCAGACCTCCCACTCGGTGCCCGCCAGGTACGCCTCCACCATCCAGTCCCGGGCCGCGAGGTCGATCCCGGCGAGGTCGCCCGGCCCGTCGAGCCGGTGGGTGTCCACGCAGGCGAACGAATCCACCGGCTTGAGCACCACCGGCCAGCCGTGCCGGCCGGCGAACCGCTCGACCTCGGCGCCCGACCGCACGCGCGCGAACTCCGCCGTACGCAGGCCCAGTTCCCGGAAGCACGCCTTCATGGCGGCCTTGTCCCGGACCAGGGCCACCTGCCCCTCGGTCAGGTGCGGCAGGCCGGCGAGCTCCGCGAACCGCTGGGCCGCGGCCTGCCGGGGTTCCGAGGGGTTGCAGAACCTGGTCGGCGGTACCGGCAGCCCGGCCGCCCACTCCCGGTACCGCCGGGCCTCCTCGGCCACCGGGGCGTCCTCGCGCACCCAGAAGGCGGGCAGGTGCGCCGTCTCCAGCAGGTAGTCCTCCGGCAGGTCGGGCCGGGTTTCGGCGAACCGCAGCAGGACCAGCCGGCCCGCCGCCTCCCGCGCCGCGTAGCGGGTGAAGGACGACGGCCGGTCGTCCACCATCAAGAGCACCTCGGCGCCGCTCGTACCGCCCATACCGCTCACACCGCCTCCAGCACCTGGCGGACGGCCTTGGCCGCCAGCGCCTGTTCCTCTTCCGGAAGTTCCGGGGAGAGCGGCACGCACAGGGTGCGGTCCAGCAGGTCCCTGGTCCGGGCGAAGCCGTCACGGCTGAGGGCGAGGGGCTGGTCCGGGGCGTGGTTCCACGGAAAGCCGTCGCGGTAGAGCGAACGACGGCCGGTGAGCACCGGATGCTCGGGCAGCAGGTACTTCCCGAGCGTCCAGTTGGCGATGCCGGCGGCGGTGAGCGCGCCCACCGCGGCGTCCCGCAGCTCCTTGCTCTCGCACCGGAACCGCAGGCTGACCTTCACGTCGCCGGCGGCCCGGGGCCGGACCTCCAGGTCGGGCCGGTCGGGCAGTTCGGTCATGGCGATCGCGTACATCCGCTCCAGTCCGGCGAGCAGCTCGTCGAGGTGGCGGAACTGCTGGCACTGGACGGCCGCGACCTGCTCGCTGGTGACGAAGTTCTCCCCGAAGTGGGCGTCCTCGTTCCAGGTCGGGTAGTGGCCGGGCACCCGCGCCGAGCCGTGGTCGTGGTAGCGGCGCATGGTCGCCCAGGCGTCGTCGGTGTTGGTGACGACGAGCCCGCCCTCGCCCGAGGTGAGGACCTTGTTGTGGTGGAAGCTGAACGTCCCGGCGTAGCCCGCCGTCCCGACGTACCGGCCGTCGGGGAAACGCGCGCCGAGGGACTGCGCGCAGTCCTCGACCAGGTACGGCACGTCCGCCGGCAGCGGTGCCACGGTGCCCTCCATATGGGCCGTGATCACCCGCTGCGCGTCCGGCGGCAGCAGCGTCGGGTCCATGGAGAGCGAGTCGTCGGCGTCCACCAGCACCGGGATCAGACCGCACGACAGCACCGCTCCGGCCACCGCGACGAACGTCACCGCCGGGATGTGGACCAGGTCGCCGATGGCCGGGCGGGTGGAGATCAGCGCCAGCCTCAATGCCTCCGTGCAGTTGTGCACGGCCAGGGCGTGGCCCGCACCGAGGCGTTCGGCCACGGTCCGCTCCAGGAGCGAGGCCATGCTCTCGGTCTCGGTCTGGTACCGGAACAGGACCTGGTGCTCGATCACCTTGCGCAGCTCCGACATGTCGGACCAGTCGAGGTAGTTCGCTCCGTAGGGCAGGAAGCGCTGCCCGAGCCGCTTGTCGAGTGTGCTCATGGTGTGTCGGACTCCGTGATCGGCTGCGCGTCACCGCCGACGACCATTTCCTGGCCTCGGTAGTTGCGCAGCAGCAGGCCGTCGGGGGTGGGGGTGAAGGAGGGCCGCGCGATCGGGATCTTGCCGATCCTGGTCGTCAGCACGTACTGGGGGACGCCGAACCCGGTGATGTGGCCTTGGAGACCGTCCATGATCTCCCAGCCCTTCTCCACCGTCGTCATGAAGTGCGAGACGCCGGTGACGTTGTCGCAGTGGTAGAGGTAGTACGGCCGGACCCGGATCCGCAGCAGCTCGGTCATCAGGGTGCGCATGGTGGCGACGTCGTCGTTGATCCCGCGCAGCAGCACGGTCTGGTTCCCGACCGGGATGCCGTGCCGCAACAGGCGGTCCACGGCCGCCGCGGCCTCCGGTGTGATCTCCTTCGGGTGGTTGAAATGGGTGTTCAGCCAGACCGGGTGGTAGCGGGAGAGCATCGAGCAGAGGTCTTCGGTGATCCGCTGCGGCAGCAGCACGGGGAACCTGCTGCCGATCCTGATGATCTCCACGCTGGGGATCGCCCGCAGCCCGGCGACGATCTCCTCCAGCTTGCCGTCCTGGTAGGAGAGCGGGTCGCCGCCGGTCAGCAGGACGTCCCGGATCTCGGGGTGGTCGGCGATGTAGCGCAGGTCCTCGTCGAAGGAGCCGCCCTCGTCGTCACGGAAGTAGGTGCCGTCGACGTCGGTCGTGTGGAACTTGCGCGTGCAGTGGCGGCAGTAGACGGGGCAGGCCTCGGTGATCAGCATGATCACGCGGTCCGGGTACTTGTGCACGACCCGGTTGGTCTTGCGGTAGTAGGTGTCCCCGACCGGGTCGACCTCGGCCCCGGGGAACTCCATCAGCTCGCCGAGCGCAGGCACCGCCTGCAGGCGGACCGGACAGGCGGGGTCGTCCGGGTCCATCAGGGAGGCGTAGTAGGGGGTGACGCTCCAGCGGTACTTGCCCGCCACCCCGCCGATGGCCTCCTCCTCGTCGGCGCTGAGGTTGATCCACTGCCTGGCCTTCTCGACGTTGGTGATGCGTCGGCGCATGTGCCAGCGCCAGTCGTCCCAGTCGGATTCCGGGACCCTGGGGCGGATCAGTTCGGGGCGGGTGGCGGGTACGGGTTCGCGGAGGGTGTCGGACATGGCGGCTCCAGCACGACGCGGACGACGTGGGTGAGGTGGCCGGAACGGGCGGGGCCGGACCGGCGGGCTGACGAGGAGGCGTGAACGGGCGGGGCGGCTCGGGCCCGCGGTGGGCGGGCTCGGGGCGGGACTCAGAGGGGTGCGAGCGCGAGTTGGCGGAGGGTACGGGCGACCCGCTGCGCGCCGCGCAGGTCGTCCAGAGCCGGGTCGAGCAGGTGCCACGGCCCGGCTGCCGCCGCGGGCGCCCACAGACCCGGGTCGTCGGGGTCGTCGGCCGACGGCAGCGGCAGGACCTCGTCGACCTGTCCGGCGAGGTCCCGCTGGGCGGGCCCCAACGGGGGCAGTAGTGCCAGGGGTGCCCGACGCGCCTGTGCGAGGGCGAGCGCCCCGAGCACCGGCGAGGCGAGGAACACGGCGGCGTCGGCGTGCAGCGCGTCCGGGTCGGCCTCGGCGGCGCGGAGCACCCGCAGGCCCGGATGTTCCGCCAGGGCCGACCGTACGGGTGCGAGCCCGGTGTCGGCGACGACGGTACAGCTCCCGGTGTGGTGCAGCGCGGCGGCGACCAGCTCCCGCAGCGCTCCGGACACGAAGGGATCCGCTTCGGCTTCGGGGACCTGCCACAGGGACAGCAGAAGGAGCGTGCCCGAGCGGGTGCGGCTCCTGCCGGTGCGCCGCGGCGCGAGGACTCCGGTGGGCCGTGCGCCACGGGCCGGGTGCGCCGGCGGCGGCAGCCACCCCGGCCGGTGCACCCGTACGAGCGCACGCTCCGGCGGCGCTTCGTCGGCGGGCGCGCCCGCAAGCCCTGATCGCAGGTGCACCACCGGTACGCCCAGCGCCAGGAGCCGCTCGGTGGCGGCCACGTCGTCGCAGACCAGCGCGGCGACCGGTGGAGGTTCGAGCTCGGACCAGCCGGTCCGGCGGAGGTCGCCGAGGTGGGCGGCCACCCGGCCGAGGGCGAGGGTCGAGTCCAGCCGGTCCTCGCGGGCGCTCAGCAGCACCCGCGGGCCGGGCGCGGCACTGCGGTCCGGTGCGGCCCGAGCCGTCCCGGTCGGGTTCAGTAGTGCCATGGTCCCACCGCCCCGAGCCGGGCCACGTCGTCGCTGTATCCGGCGGCGGTGGTGGAGCACCCGCTGCACACCTCGGGGCCGCGTTCGCGGAAGTAGTCGGCGTGCGCCCGGAACACCGGGGTGTCCAGCCGGATCACCCCCCGCTCCCGCAGGGGTGCGCCACCGGGCCCGTCGTCGCCCTCCCGGTGGGGGATGCAGCTGCACGCGTACATCCGCCCGTACTTGCCGTCCACGTAGATGACGTCGTCGGCGACGTGGCAGAGCGGTTCGGCGGCGCGCGGCGTGACGGACCCGGTGAAGTACCGCTCCTGTTCCTGCGGCGTGTCCCCGTAGAACCGCTTGCCCATCGGGACCAGCAGGGCGGCCGGGTCGGCATCGTAGATCGGATCGCAGACGCTGCGGACGTGGTCGGTGTCGGGGTAGGTGATCGTGCGGTCGAGCTTGAGCGCCGACAGCTCCCACTGGCGCACCCCCGCCTCCGTCAGGACCTCCTGGAGCCGTGGCATCTCGGTGTAATTGTGCGGGCCCACCACGGTGTTGACCCTCGGGAGGACCCCGAGCGCGGCCGCGTCCCGCAGGCCCCGCAGCCCGCTGTCGAACATGCCGGGGGAACGCCGGTAGACGTCGTGGGTGGCGCCCGAGGCTCCGTCCAGGCTGACGATCACCTGGGCCAGGCCGGCCGCGGCCAGGGGGGCGGCCATCCGGGGCAGCAGAGAGCCGTTGGTGATGAGGGACATCTTCATCCCGCCGGCCGTGCCCGCACGCACCAGCTCCACCACTTCGGGGTGCATCAGCGGTTCGCCCCCGGTGAACCGGACGTAGCCCACGCCGGCGTCCCGGGCCTTGGGCAGCAGGTCGTCGAAGTCCTCCCGGGAGAAGCGGAACGTGTCGCGGGAGAGGGCGAACTCGCACATGAAGCAGTCGGCGTTGCAGGCTTCGAGGATCCTGATGAAGAGGTAGCGATCGCGTGTACGCACGGGGTGGAGACCTTCCAGGCGACTCACGGGACGGGTGGGACGGAACGGTGCGGGTGCAGCGGCGCCGGCGGTTACCGGGTCGACCGGAACGCGCGGCTGGGGCGGTCAGGAGAACGGACCGGCCGCGCCCAGGACTTCGAGCAGCGCGTCGGCCACCTGGGCCGCGCCATCGGTGCCCACCGCGGTGGTGAGCGCGTCCCACTCGTCGACCTCGGCCGAGCGGCGCAGCGCGTCCAGAACGCCGTCGCGCAGGGCGCGGCTGACGTCCTGCCGGTCATCGCCCCGGGCGGCCTCCCCGATCGCGCCGTAGATCCGCTCCAGAGCGTGGTCCTCGCCTTCCGAACGGAGCGCGAGCGCCTCGTCCTCGACGAGCACGTCCTTGGGCCAGAGCACCCGCAGCCGGCTCCCGAGCGCTTGGCTGTGGTAGCGGCCGTTGAAGATCTGGCTGAGGTTCTGCGGGGGCAGGCAGACGGTGGGGACGTTCAGCCCGCCCGCTTCGAGCAGCGTGGTCAGACCGGGCGAGGTGAGCAGGACGTCACAGGCGTCCAACCGTTCCAGGAAGGCGCTGTGCCCGAGCGGGCCGGCGGTCGTTCGCGGCGGGGCGACGGACGAGTCGACGAGGCGGCCCGCCAGGTCGCCGGGCAGGTTGCCGGCGATGTGGACCTCCTCGATCCCGTAGGCGGCGAGGGCCTCCAGGACGGCCGGCACGACCAGGCGCGGGTAGTGCTCCGGATCGACGAGACTCGGCGCCCGCAGACCGCCCAGGCTGACCAGCGCCTTGCGGTACGGGCGACGGCCCGCCCCCCGCCGGGCGCCCAGTTCCGGCTCCGAGGCGGGGGGTCGGGCGATGACGGCCTCGACCCAGCGCAGCCCCCGGGCGTCGGCCAGGACGGCCCGGCACTCGGGCGGCAGCTCGACGCTCTTCTGGGCGCAGTACACCGTCGCGTCCAGCGGCAGCGCGGCCCGGTCGCCCTCGGACCAGAGGAAGGGCAGGCTGTCGACGAAAACGGTGGGCACGCCGATGGCCAGCAGCGCCGTCGCGGCCGCGCCGTCCAGGACGACCACGGCGGCCCGCACTCCCTGTGACCGCACGAACTCCCGGACCGCGGGGGCCAGCCGGCCGGGATCGTCCGGCAGGTCGTACCAGCCGTCCACCGCGTGCTCGGCGAGCAGGGGCCGGCCCAGTCCCGACGCCAATCCGACGAACCGCAGGGGAGGTGTCGACCGGTCCCGCAGCGCGGAGAGCACCGCGCTCAGCTTTCCCGAGCTTCCCCATCCGAATTCCGCCCCCACGAGTGCGACGGTGACGGGCTCCCACCGCGCGGCAGGGGCCTCGGAGTGCGTGGCGGCAATGGACGGCATCGGCTGACTCTCGCATTTCCATGGAGGGGTGGCACGCCTGGAACGAAGGACGAATTACACCGCGCACGCATCCGCATACACGCAGGCGCAAGGTCGCCCCGGGTGAGAGCGCATGGTCCCTCCCCGAAGCTTCTTTCGAGCACAACCCTCCCGTACGGCCGGTGCATGATGCAAGGAATCGGCGCCGTATGGAAACCGGCGGGTGAATAGCCCGATCAGGCGAATAAGTATCAGTCGAAGAAAAAGAATTGAAGACTCGTCATAAGATCGGAAATCCATCGGGCGGGCCGCCGGAACTGAATCGCCTCCCGAGTGCTCGGCCGCTAGCATCTGCTCCATGGGCTACCTCGAAGCCGTCTCCCTCGGTCACGTTCTCCCCGATGGTCGCGAACTGTTCCGTGACGTCTCATTCCGGGTACCGGCAGGTCAAACGGTCGCGCTCATCGGCGACAACGGTGCGGGCAAGACCACTCTCCTGCGCACGCTCACGGGCGAAATCCCGGCGCAGCAGGGATCGTTCCGAAGCCAGGGCGCCGTCGCGGTCATGCCGCAGTTCATCGGCAGCCTGCGCGACGACCGCACCGTCCGGGACCTCCTGCTCACCGTCGCGCCGCCGCCCCTGCGGAGAGCGGCCGCCGCCCTCGACGCGGCCGAGCTGGCCATGATGGAGGCCGACGACGAGCGCACCCAGCTCCGCTACGCCCAGGCCCTGGTGGACTGGGGCGAGGCGGGAGGGTACGACCACGAGGTGCTCTGGGACACGGTGACGGTGGCCGCGCTCGGCGTCCCCTTCCAGGCCGCGCAGTTCCGGGAGGTGACGACGCTGTCCGGCGGCGAGCAGAAGCGGCTCGTCCTGGAGGCCCTGCTGCGGGGACCGGCCGAACTGCTCCTGCTGGACGAACCGGACAACTATCTGGATGTTCCGGGAAAGCGCTGGCTCGAGGAGCAGCTCACCCAGTCCCGGCAGGGCGTGCTGTTGATCACCCACGACCGTGAGGTGCTGAGCCGCACGGCAGGCCAGGTCGTGACGCTGGAGGGCGGAACGGCCTGGACCCACGGCGGCGGATTCGCCACTTGGGGTGAGGCCCGTGAGGCTCGCTGGCAGCGTGCGGCGGAGCTGCGGCAGCGCTGGAGCGAGAAGCACGAGCAGCTCAAGGAGCTGGTCCGGACCTTGCGCCAACAGTCTTCCATCAGTGACGAGATGGCTTCCCGCTACCACGCGGCCCAGACGAGACTGGCGAAGTTCGAGGCAGTCGGGCCGCCGCCCGCGCCGCCGCGCCGACAGCGGGTGGCACCGGACCTGCGCGGCGGTCGGACCGGCATCCGTGCGATCACCTGCCGAAACCTCGAACTCACCGGCCTGATGAGGCCGTTCGACCTGGAGGTGTTCTTCGGCGACCGGGTCTGCGTGCTCGGTTCGAACGGATCCGGCAAGAGCCACTTCCTGCGCCTGCTGGACGAGGTCTCCGTGGACGCGGACACGAGCGTGGCGCACACCGGGGAGTGCAGGCTGGGCGCTCGTGTCCGGCCCGGGCTGTTCGCCCAGACGCACCGGCATCCGGAATGGGCCGGCCGGACGCCGGCCGACATCCTCGGCGCCGGCGAGGGCGACCGCCCCGGACTGGACCTTCAGGGCGCCATGTCGGCCCTGAGCCGCTACGGCCTGGCGGGCGCCGGCCGTCAGAACTTCGAGACCCTGTCGGGTGGTCAGCAGGCACGTTTTCAAGTCCTGCTGCTGGAACTCGCGGGCGCGACACTGCTGTTGCTGGACGAACCGACCGACAACCTCGACCTGATCTCGGCCGAGGCCTTGGAACAGGCCCTGGCCGGCTTCACCGGAACGGTGGTGGCGGTGACCCATGACCGCTGGTTCGCCAGGGTGTTCAGCCGGTTCCTGGTCTTCCGGGAGGACGGCCGGGTGGTGGAGGCGGACGAACCGGTGTGGGACGAGGGCCGGGTCAACCGCGTCCGCAGCTGACCACGGACCCGCGCGCGTCCGGGCCCCGGCGGCGCCGCCTACCGCCCCTCCGGATCCGGCTGGAGGGGCTCGTGCGGGCCCCCGCCTCACAGGATGGTGACCACCCCGCTCGCCGGGGCGGGCCGGACCGCCGGTGTTCCGCCGGCGTCGTAGAGGACCTTGCCGGTGACGGTGTTCACCGTGGCCGCGAACAGCTGCTCGCGACCGCCGACCGCCGCTCTGACGAAGTACGCTCCGCCGGCGTCGCGCTCCAGCGCGATGAACTCGATGTCGGCGCCTGCGGACACCTCGATCACGTCGTCGGGGCCGAAAGCGCCTTCGGTGTCGGGGTCGGCGGAGCCGGATTCGGTGGGCGCGCCGACCTCGTACACGGCCACGATCCGCCCCGAGGGATCGACGACGTCGAGCCGGGCGGGAATCGAGGTCCCGCCCAATGCCACGAGCACGGGTCCCTCGTCGCGGTAGTACAGAGCCAGCGTCGCCACGCTTGTGTCGGACACAGCTACACCCCTCGGCGGTCGAGCGTTCACGGGACTTGGGCAAACCTGTCACGGAATCGGAATCGGCTGGGACTCGCACTGGGCGGTGCGGGGCGAAACCCCGCACCCCCTGTGCGGGTCGTCCGATCCGGGCCCGCCGCACGCTGCTGCCCACGACCTCGAAGTTCAACCCGCTTTCGAGGAATTGCACTGCATCGGAACGCGGTGAGAGTCGGAGCGGCTGACGAGGTGAGCTCCGGTGTACAACGGTCGACGGGACGACTGGCAGCCTGGTGCCCGGATGATGGGGCGGGGCCGTGGGCGGCCGCGAGGCGGAGCGGAGGAGCAGGGGTGACTGGAACGGGCCCGTTCGTTGTGTTCGCGAACTTTCTCTCGGACCTGGCGGTGGACCTCAACGAGGGGCAGATCCTGACCCGATGGGCCCAGCAGGCGCCGCGGAAGGCGTGGCTGCTGCGGCCCGGGGACGTACTGGTCACGCCCGTGCCCCTGAGCAGAGAGTTCTTGCGCTACGTGTACGACCTGACGGGGGTGCCCCCGGAAACGGTGGCGGTCGTCGAGGTGCCCCCCGCCGGAGCCGTCCCGTTGGCGCGGGCGGTGCGCGAGGCCGGACTCGTCGAGCGTGTCAGGGAACTCGCCGGAGACCGGGGTGCCGCGCTGCTGCCGACGGCGCTGGACGCGTCAGCGATCGCGTTCGCCCGGGACGTCGGCCTCGCGGTCCATCCCTACCCCACGGTCGAGGCTGCCGAGGCCGCCTTGAAGATGACCATGCTGCTCAACACGAAGACCGGCTTCCGCGAGACGGCCGGGCAACTGGGCATGCGGCTGCCGACGGGACGCGTGTGCAGGCGCCCGGAGGTCGAAGCCGTGGCCCGTGAGCTCCTGCGGGACCACGAGCGCGTCGTGGTGAAGCCCGACCGTTCGGCGGGAGGGCACGGGATGCGCTTCGTGTCCCGTGAGGACCTGGGGGGCGGGGCGACCCTGGCGCTCGACACCGTCGGGGGACCCGAGGGCATGTGGGTGGTGGAGGAGTGCCTTGACGTGGCCGAATCGGTCAGCATCCAGCTGGAGGTCACCACCTCGGGGACGAACGCGCTCTTCAGCGGTGCGATGCGTACGGCTCAGGGCTCCTTCACGGGATACGTCTCCCCGCTGCCGGCGTCCTGCGCGCGCGTGGCCGACGAGCTGGAGGAGTGGGGGACGGCCCTGGGCCGTCACCTGGCCGACCACGGCTACGTCGGCCCCTTCGGGCTCGACGCGCTGGTGGACGCGGACGGCGTCGCGTACGCGAGTGAGAGCAACATCCGCCGTACGGCCACCACCACCCCCCACGCCATGGTCACCCGGCTGACCGCGGAATCGGCCAACGCGCACCCGGCATGGTCGGTGTCGAAGGGCTGGACACGCAGCCCCATGGGCTTCGAAGGAGCCCTTGCCCGGCTGCGTACATCGCGCCTCGCGTTCGATCCGGAGCGCGGCGAGGGCGTGGTCCTCTACGCGGACACGCCGCCCGACGGCCGATCCTGGCGGTACGCGCTGATCGCCCGGAGTACCGGGGACGTGGAGGAGCAGGAAGCCGCGTTGGCCGAGGTCTTCGGATTCGAGGCCGGCTGACCCTGATCGGGCCGCGGGTTTCCCGCGCCGGCCACGACGAAGCCGGTCCCGGCACCCAGTGAGGGTGCCGGGACCGGCTTCGTCGTGCGGGAGCGCTATCAGGCGGGGCGGCCGCCGAAGGGGGCGCCGGTGCCGTAGTACGTGCCCAGCTCCTCCCGGTAGCCGGCGTCGCCGAGGTGCTTGTCCCGGTGGAACTCGGGGGCGTCCTTGATCTGTTCCTTGGTGCGGTCGACGAAGACCTTCTTGTCCTCCGGGTCGATCCTGACGACCGTGCTCGCCGGCAGCAGGACCTCCTTGCCGAAGATCCAGACACCGGTGTCCACGACCAGGTAGGCGTCACCGACCTCGTCGGAGTGCTTGTCGACCTTGCCGATGCTCCCGTCGGTCGCCTCGACCTTGTAGCCGGTCAGGTCCGTACCGGCCAGGTGGCCCGAGGTCGGCTGGTAACTCCACACATGTTCAGTCACGCGAAAAACAACTCCTCCGGTCAATGGGGGAGGCAGAGAAAGGAATTCTCCACCGATCCTCCGTGTTCCGTACGTCGTGCGCGGCGGGTCATGCGTTCCGCCTTGGCTTCGCATGCCCCGAATTCACCGCTTCATACGCCCGAACCTTCATACGCCCGAATCGAATCCGGGACCAGGACGGTCGGCGACGGCCGCGCAGCGCCTCAACTGCGCTCTTGCCGCACCGCTACCAGCGGTACCAGCGGCCGCTACCGCCCTTCGGGCGGGCGACGAAACCGATCAGCCACAGGATCAGGACTGCGATAGCCACCCACCAGAGAATCTTCACCGCGAAACCCGCGCCGAAGAGGATCAGGGCCAGCAGAAGAACGAGAAGCAGGGGAACCATAGTTATCAACCTCCGAGGCATCATCTGCCCTACCGCATCCGGGACATGCATTCGATTCTTATTCGTTTTTTAGCCGGACGGCTGGGCAGAAGAGTTCGCCGGTATCCCGCGGTTGGGGAGACTGCCTTACGCCGCCTGGCCCGACCGGTCACTCGGAGGAGCGGTCTTCCGGGGTCTGCCAGGAGTCCTCGCGGCGCTGTGCGGCAGGGTTCTGCTCGGCTGGGGGTGCCTCCCGGCGCCTGCGCCGGCTCCCGTACCAGAAGGCACCGATCAGAAGGACGACCAGGACCACTCCGGCCGAGATGAGGAAGAGCGAGGCCTGGCCTTCGGCCGCGAGTGTTTCGATAGCAGTCATGCGCGGCGCATACCCGCGATTCACGGACCTATCAGACGCCGAACGGGTTATATCGGTTGGTGTGCGTGCGCGGTTCGGCGCCCCCGGCGGTCGGCCTCAGAGGTCGGCGGGGAAGCGGTCCCATGCGCGGTGCTCGCCCAGCGCCTGCGTCAGCTCCCGGACGATCGCCGTGCTGCTGTCGCCCGTGGCGATGCCCGGCTCAGTCGCTCCGATGCCGCACGTTTCGAGGAGGTGCTCGGCGCCGTTCCAGCCGCCGATGGCCTTCCCGTGGCGGTACGCCTCGGTGAGGAGCAGCAGGACGCGCGGGTCGGGGGCTTGCGGGGGCTGAGCGGTTCCGGCCTTGGCGTCGCGGGCGCCGTAGGCGTCTGCGCCCGCTTGGGGCTCCCCTGCCAGGAGGAGAGCGTCGAACTCGACGGACCGGGCGGTGGCGTAGGTCCGCTGGATGGCGATCGGGTCGCCGTCGGGGTCGAGGGCGCCGCCGGTCGGGGCGATGACGAGGGGCACCATGCCGGCGTCGAGGACGGCCTGCCGGGCGGTCCGTACGCCGTCCAGGTCGCAGGCGGCGTCGGCGATGACGCCGATGACGCGGCCGTCGGTCGGCCAGGTACCGCCCATCTGGGAGAGGGCGGGGCTGGGGTCGGCCGCGACGAGCGGCACGGTGGCCGCGGGGACCGGCAGCCCGAGGCCTGCGGCGACCTGCTCGCAGAGCTGCGGATCGATGTTGGCCAGCACCTTGAGGGTGCGTTCCTTGATGGCCTGCTCGTAGCACTTGTTCAGTTCGAAGGTGTAGGCGGCGATGATGTGTTCGCGTTCGGGCGGGGTCATGCTGAGCCAGAAGAGGCGCGGCTGGGTGAAGTGGTCCGAGAACGAGGCGGGCACCTCACGTACCTTGCTCGCCTCGGGGACGGTGACGGGCGTCTCGATGAAGGCGGCCGTATCGGCTCCGGCGAGGAAGGGGCAGCCTCCGTCGAGGCTGTTGGGCCGATAGGGGGCGACGCCCGTGTGGACGGCGCTCTGGTGCATGCCGTCCCGGAGCATGTCATTGACGGGTGCGTGCGGCCGGTTGACCGGGATCTGCCCGAAGTTCGGGCCGCCGAGCCGGCTGATCTGTGTGTCGAGGTAGGAGAAGAGCCGCCCCGCGAGCAGCGGGTCGTCGGTGACGTCGATGCCGGGCACCAGGTGGCCGGGGTGGAAGGCGACCTGCTCCGTCTCGGCGAAGTAGTTCTTCGTGTTCGCGTTCAAGGTCATCAGCCCGATGGGCTGGACCGGCGCGAGCTCCTCCGGGACGATCTTCGTCGGGTCGAGGAGGTCGATGCCCTCGAAGGTCTGCTCCGGGACGTCGGGGAAGACCTGGATGCCCAGCTCCCACTGGGGGAAGGCGCCGGATTCGATGGCGTCGAAGAGGTCGCGGCGGTGGAAGTCGGGGTCCATTCCGTTGATCAGCTGCGCTTCCTCCCAGACCAGGGAGTGCACGCCGAGTCTCGGCTTCCAGTGGAACTTCACCAGCACGCTCTCGTCGGCCGTGTTCACCAGCCGGAAGGTGTGGACTCCGAAGCCCTCCATCATCCGGAACGACCGGGGGATACCGCGGTCGGACATGTTCCAGAGGGTGTGGTGGGTGGCCTCGGTGTGCAGGGACACGAAGTCCCAGAACGTGTCGTGCGCGCTCTGCGCCTGCGGGATCTCCCGGTCCGGATGCGGCTTCGCGGCATGGATCACGTCGGGGAATTTGATCGCGTCCTGGATGAAGAACACCGGGATGTTGTTGCCGACCAGGTCGAAGGTGCCCTCTTCGGTGTAGAACTTCGTCGCGAAACCGCGGGTGTCGCGCACGGTGTCGGCCGAACCGCGCGAGCCGAGGACGGTGGAGAACCTGACGAACACGGGCGTCTCCACGTCCTTGGCGAGGAACGCCGCCTTGGACACCTCGCCCGCCGTGCCGTACCCCTGGAAGACGCCGTGGGCTGCGGCGCCCCGTGCGTGAACCACTCGCTCCGGGATCCGCTCGTGGTCGAAGTGTGTGATCTTCTCGCGCAGGTGGTGGTCCTGGAGGAGTACCGGCCCGCGCGCTCCGGCCTTGAGCGAATGATCGGTGTCCGGCAGACGCGTGCCCTGGGCGGTGGTCAGGTACGCGCCGCTCTGCGCCACGCGGGCCTGGTCCGCCCCGGTGGGCTGCCCGGTGGGGCTCACCGTCTCGGGGCCGTCCTGGTCCGGTTTCGGGGGCAGCGGTTCCCCCGGCTGCGTGGGCTCTGCCACGGGCGGGGGTACCGGGCCCGGCCGGCCCGGCAGCTCGTTCCTGGCGGCGTCTTCTGCCGGCTGCTGCTTCGTCATGGTCGTTCTCCTTATGGGCGCCGACGCGGTGATGGAGGCAGGTGGTGGAGGCTATGGCGATGCCTCGATGAGGCCCGCGGGCGTGCTCTCCTGACCGCGGATGGGGCCCGCGGGGAAGCGGGGGTTCATGTGTCCAGCTACCCGCGCACTCGCCTTTGATGACGTAATAGGGCCCCATTCATCCCATTTGGCCCAGTCGGCCGGCGTGTGTGTGGAGCGCGCTGTCGTCTCTGCGCCGCTATGGCCGATCAGTCCGGGCAGGATCTGCCTGTCCTCCTCGATCAGCGAAACGAAGGCCACTGGCGCGCTGAGGCTCTCGATGCAAGCCGGGCGAACCGGTCCATCCTGGTATCGGAGGCGGCCGTAAGGCCGGGCCCGAGCAATGCCCGCTGCTGGGGGCTGATCGGGTCCGCTTCGGATTCCCGGCGCTGGAGCCGACGCGACCGCTTCGGCGGACGGTGGGACGATGAGAAGACCAACGGCAGACGCGCCGGTACTGGTGCGCGTCCCTCCCAAGACAGACAGCAGGCCAGGCCATGACGAAGCAGCCGAAGCCGTCCCAGCCGAAGCACGGCAAGGGTCCGAGTCCCCACGAGGGCACCAAGCAGCACGGCTGGTCGCCGGATGTGGACGAGACCCGTCAGCAGGACAACCCGAGCGCCCACCGTTCCTTCCACCCGGACGAGTACGCCCCGGCCAAGGGCCCCGGCCGGACGGTTTCCAAAGAAGAGGCCGGAAACCCCCACGGCAAGCCGGTCAAGAGCCACGGCAGACGAGGCGAGGACCAGAGCAAGGGCTCCGGGGAGAAGGGCATGCACGACCTGGGCCCCCGCGGCCGCTCCCAACGGCCCAGCGGAACGAAGGACGCCTCCGCCACGACGGGAGTGGACCCTCAGGACCCGCCCGGCAAGCGCAGCGCAGGGTAGCGGCGTTTTACCCACCCCCGGCGGTGATGCCCCCGCGGTGATGCCGCGTCAGCCCAGCGCGCGGTCGAGGTTGAAGGCGGCGCTGATCAGCGAGAGGTGGGTGAAGGCCTGGGGGAAGTTGCCCAGCTGTTCACCGGTCGGGCCGATCTCCTCCGCGAAGAGGCCGAGGTGGTTCGCGTAGGTGAGCATCTTCTCGAAAGCCAGCCTGGCCTCCTCCAGCCGGCCGGCGCGGGCCAGCGCCTCCACGTACCAGAACGAGCAGATCGAGAAGGTGCCCTCGGGACCGTGCAGGCCGTCCGGGCTGGCGATCGGGTCGTAGCGGTACACCAGCGAGTCGGAGACCAGGTCCGCGGTGAGGGCGTCCAGGGTGGAGAGCCACTTGGGGTCGGTGGGCGAGATGAACTTGGCCATCGGCATCATCAGCAGCGAGGCGTCCAGCACGTGGTCGTCCAGCCCCTGGACGAACGCCCCCCGCTCGGCCGACCAGCCGCGCCGCATGATCTGCCGGTAGATCGCGTCCCGGGACTCCCGCCAGCGGGGCAGGTCCGCCGGCAGGCCGCGGTGGTTCGCCAAGCGCATCGCGCGCTCCAGCGCCACCCAGCACATCAGCCGCGAGTACACGAAGTTCCGCCGGCCCGCCCTCGTCTCCCACACCCCCTCGTCGGGCTGGTCCCAGTGCTCGCACAGCCAGTCCACCACGGCACCGACCTCGTCCCAGCGGTCACTGCTGATCGGCTGCCCCCACTTGTCGTAGAGGTAGATCGAGTCGATCAGCGCGCCGTAGATGTCCAGCTGGAGCTGGCCGGTGGCGGCGTTGCCCACCCGGACCGGCGCGGAGCCGAGGTATCCCTCCAGGTGCGGAAGCTGATATTCGGGCAGCTCGGTACGCCCGTCGATGCCGTACATGATCTGCAACGGACCGGTCTCCCCCATGCCCCGCAGGATGCCCCGCTCGGAGATGAACCCCATGAACGCCTCGGCCTCCGAGGTGAACCCCAGGCGCAGCATCGCGTACACGCAGAAGGCGGCGTCGCGGACCCAGACATAGCGGTAGTCCCAGTTGCGTTCGCCGCCGATCTGCTCGGGCAGGCTGGTGGTGGGTGCGGCGACGATCGCACCGGTCGGCGCGTAGGTGAGCAGCTTCAGCACCAGCGCGGAGCGGTTCACCATCTCCCGCCACCGCCCGTGGTAGCGCGAGCCGGCCAGCCAGTGGCGCCAGAACCGGACGGTCGCGTCGGCCTGTTCCTGCGCCTCGGCACGCGGGCACGACCGGGGCGGCACGCCGTCGCCGATCTGGTCGAGGGCGAACACGTGGGACTCGCCCTCAAGGAGCTTGAAGTGCGACCACACGTCCGGGCCGTCGGCTTCCAGGGGCGCGGTGGCGGTCAGCGCGAGCGTCAGTGACGGGGAGCGGAACACCGCCGTGTGGCCTTCGAGGTGCGTGGTGTGCGCTTCGGCGCCGTAGCCGAAGCGGGGAGCGATCCGCGCCTTGAAGGGGAGGGTTCCGCGGACGCAGATCACCCGCCGGATCAGCCGGTGCCGCGACGCCTCGCGCGACTCGTCGACCACGGGCATGAAGTCCTGGATCTCCGCCACCCCGTCCGCGGCGAAGAACCGTGTGATCAGCACGTTCGTGTCGGGGAAGTAGAACTGCCTGGTGCGGGTCGGGACCTCGGCGGCCAACTCGAACGACCCGCCCCGGTCGGCGTCGAGGATGGACCCGAAGACGCTGGGCGCGTCGAAGCGCGGGCAGCAGTACCAGTCGATGGTGCCGTTCGTGCCGACCAGGGCGGTCGTACGAAGATCGCCGATCAGGCCGTGATCGGAGATCGGGATGTAGCGGCGGCCGTCCGCCTGCTCGAAACCAGTCGCGTCGAACGCCATACCGGCCTCCTGCCGCTGCGGCCCGGGCCTGGAGATGAAGCCTCGCTCTCATGCTAGACCGCTATGTGAGGCGAGGCTCTGACGGAGCCGCGCGGACAGGACTCGGCGGACTGAGGGCGAGCAGCACCCGGCGGATCCTGCCTCGCGGCGTCGGGCTTGCAAAGCGGACTGATGGTCCGTATGTTCAGGGATACGGACCGACGGTCCGTTTGTTGGGCGGGTGCCCGTCGCGAGGCGCCGCGCCGCCCACTTCGCGTGACGGCGTGCCGCAATCCGGCGGGCCGGAACCGCTGCACCTTCGAGCAGGACGGAAACCCTGACCATGACGATCCCCACTCCGGCCGCGGAGCTCTACCGCCACGGCCTGCGGCTGCTGCTGGAGAAGGACATACCCGCCTGGGTGGACCTGTGGGACGAGAGCGGCGTCCTGGAGTTCCCCTTCGCTCCTCCGGGGTGGCCCGAGCGGCTGGAGGGTCGCCAGGCCATCGCCGACTACATGTGCCACTACCCCGACCACATCGACCTCCACGACTTCCCCGACGTGAAGATCCATCAGACGGCCGCCCCGGAGACGATCGTGGTCGAGATGCGGGGGACCGGTCGCCTGGTGGAGACCGACGCCCCCTTCGACATGACGTACATCGCCGTGGTCACGGTCAAGGACGGGCACATCGCCTCCTACCGCGACTACTGGAACCCCCTCGCCGTTCAGCAGCCCGGCGCCGACTTCGCAGGAGCGGGCCGATGAGTGACCCGAGTGCACTCGACGCCACCCTGGTCATCGGGGCCACCGGCACCACCGGCCGCCGTGTCGCCGCCGGGCTGATCGCCGAGGGACACCACGTCAAGGCGGCCGGCCGGAGCGCCTCCCCGGTGGATGGTGCGCAGGCGGTCCGCTTCGACTGGCACGAGCCCGCGACCTGGGGCGGTGCCCTGGTCGGCGTCGAGAGCATCTACCTCGTCCCGCCCGTCGGCTCGTCGGACCCGGCCGCGGTCATGCTGCCCTTCCTCCGCGAGGCCCGTGCGGCGGGCGCGCGCCGGGCGGTGCTGCTCAGCTCATCGGCGATACCCGCGGGCGGTCCCGCGGTGGGACAGGTGCATCAAGCCCTGCCCGGTCTGTTCGAGCAGTGGGCGGTTCTGCGGCCCTCCTGGTTCATGCAGAACTTCACCGGAGCCGCCCCGCACGCGCGCACCATCCGTGAGGACGGCGCCATCCGGACGGCCGCGGGAGACGGCCGCGTCGGGTTCGTAGACGCCGAGGACATCGCCGCCGTCGCCGTACGCGCACTGATCGACGCGCAGGCCCCCGATACCGACCTGATCCTGACCGGGCCGCGGGCGCTGAGCTATGACGAGGTCGCCGCGATCATCACCGAGGGCACCGGCCGGTCCGTCGTGCACCGGCGTCTGACCTTCGAGCAGCTGCGCGACCGCTGGGCGGCCGAGATACCGCTGGAGTTCGCCACCATGCTGGCCGGTATGGACCGGGCCATCGCCGACGGCGCCGAGGACCGCACCTCGGACACCGTCGAGCGCCTCACCGGTCGCCCCGCGGGCACCTTCCGCGGCTTCGTCGAAAGGGAGATGGCGTAAGACGGCTGGCGTCCCGGCTCGCGGTAGCGCGTATCTTCGACTGACCGACGATGCGAAGTCTCCGGACACCACAAGCCGTTCCGGGGCCCCCGAACGGGCCGGAGACCAAGGAGGACCCGTGGCCCCGCGCACAGAGCGCGCAGATGCCCTGCGCAACCGAGAAGCCGTACTGGCTGCCGCCGACGCCCTCTTCGCCGCGAGCAGCAGCCCCCAGGGCGTGTCGATGGACGAGATCGCCGCGGCCGCGGGGGTGGGCAAGGGAACCCTCTTCCGGCGCTTCGGTGACCGAGCCGGCCTGATCGGCGCCGTGATCGCCTCCCGGCTGGAACCCCTGCAGCAAGCCGTGCGGGAGGCGCAGGAGGCACCCGGATCATCCCCCCGGCAGCGGGTGCTGGACCTCCTCGACGCGTCACTGCGCTTCAAGATCGACAACCGGAACCTGATGTCGGCGGCGGAGGACGCGGGGCTCAGCAGCCCCTACCAGGCCGAGCACTACGGCTGGTGGCACGACATCCTGCGCGCGGCACTGGAGCAGGTCCCCGGCGTCCTCGACGCGGCTTTCATCGCGCACGCCCTGCTGGCCGCCATCCGCGCCGACCTCGTGGCGCACCTGATCGACGATCAGAAGATGACGCCCGAGGGTCTGCGGTCCTCGCTCGCGGCCTACGTCGACCACGTCCTCGGCACCGCGTGATGGTCGCCCCGGGCACGATGAGCCTCATGCGGCAGATGTCGCCCACATGACGCACGGCACACCCGGACGGTCGAACTTCCGCTCCGTCCCCGCATCTTGTCGGTGTCAACGATCCACCTTCACGATCGGGAGCACTGATGGTGCCACCTTCTTACGCGGGGGACAGCGCGGTGTTCGACTCCGGCGAACCGCTGGTCGGGCGTACGGCGGACCTGGACCGGATCGACGTCTTCCAATCGGCGTTCGCCTCCCGCATCACCGGTCTGCCCGCCGCCACGCGGTACCTGCTGCTGCTCGCCGCGTTGGACGGCACCGGCGACCTCCAAGTGCTGCGGCGCGCCACCGCCGGGCGGTGCAGTCTCAAACACCTGGGGTCGGCCGAGCGTGCCCAGCTGGCCCGCGTCGACGAACCGAACGGGGTGCGGTCCCGGCATCCGCTGACGCGGGCCGCCGTGGTGGAGCTGTCGACCAGCGATCAGCGCCGCAGCGCCCACCGTGCGCTGGCCCGCGCCTGGCAGGAGATCCCGGAGCGCCAGGCGTGGCATGCGGCTCAGGCCGCGGAAGCCCCGGACGAACAGGTCGCCCGGCTGCTGGAACGGGCCGCCGCGGTGATCGGCCGCCGCGGCGACGGGCCGGCCGCGGTGGCCGCACTGCTGCGCGCCGCCGAACTGACCCCGCCGGGTCCGCAACGGGCCCGGAGGCTCGCCGAGGCGGCCTACACCGGCGCGAACATCACCGGTGACCTGCGGGACGTACCGCACCTGCTGGACGACGCGCGCCGCACGGCCCCCGGCGAGGGGTCACTGGCCATGGCGGTGGCCGGGGCTGCGTACCTGCTGAACGGCTCCGGCTGGCAGGGGGTCTACGACGCCCTCAAGGCCGACGGCTACGACGTGGCCATCGTGCAGAACCCCACGCTCTCGCTGGAAGGCGACGTGGCCGCCACTCAGCAGGTGATCGACGGGATGCCGGGACCGGTGACCCTGGTCGGCCACTCCTACGGCGGAGTCGTGATCACCGAGGCCGGCAACCACCCCAAGGTGACCTCGCTCGTGTACATCGCCGCGTTCGCCCCCGACAAGGGCGAGTCGGTGAGCACCCTGATCGCCGACCCCCCGCCGGGAGCCCCGGTACCGCCGATCCTGCCTCCGAACCAGGGGTTCCTGTTCCTGGACCGCGAGGAGTTCGCCGACGCCTTCGCCGGCGACCTGCCCCCCGCCCAGGCCCGGTTCATGGCGGACTCGCAGGTTCCCTGGGGCGTTGACGCCCTGGGCGGCGCGGTGTCCCAGCCCGCCTGGCGGACCAAGCGGGCCTGGTACCTGATCGCCACCGACGACCGCATGATCCCGCCCCCGGCCCAGCACGCGATGTCCGAGCGGATCGGAGCCCAGACCGTCGAAGTGGCGGGCAGCCACTCCGTGTACGTCTCCCAGCCCGACGCCGTCGCCGACCTGATCAGGCAGGCAGCCCGCGCCTGACCGCGGCGACACGCCCCTCGGCGTGCCCGCCGATCGACCCGCAACCCCCGGTCGGCGGCCGCCGAGTCCGGCCTTCCTCTTCGGCCTACTTGGATTCGACCCGGCCGAGCGGGTCGGGTCCGGCCGTCAGCGCGTCACTCACCGCCTGCCAGGCGCCGTCTCCGGGGTAGAGCTCGGTGCGGAGGTAGGCCCAGGTCAGCCGCTGGACCGCGGACACCCGCCCGGGGCTCTCGTCCGTGGTCTCGGCGACGTCATAACCGGAGATCCCGCCGAGTCCGTGCTCTGCGTCGAACAGGGTGAGCAGGGACTTGGGGCCCGGCGAGAGGACGTACGGATCGGTGTGCCAGTCCGGCCCCCGGACCGTCAGGTGGGCCGAGGCGTCCTTGTCGCCGGCGACCACGAGCGTGGGCGTCGTCATCCCGGAGAAGTCCGTGGCCGAGAAGAAGGGGTAGTTCTCCGCCACGAACTCGGTGAGCGCGTCGCCACCCCTGCCGGGCGCGGCAAGGAGTACACCCGCTTTGATCCGGGGTTCGGTCAGGTCCACTTCCGTTCCGTCGTACGGATCGGTGAGGCGTGCGCCGAGGAGCAGGCTGGCGGTGTGCCCGCCCATCGAGTGCCCGGCTACGGCGACCTTGCTCCGGTCCAGGCGTCCTGGAAGCTGTGGGACGCAGGCCTCGATCACGTCGAGCTGGTCGAGGATGCGCACCATGTCCTCCACCCGCGATCGCCAGTACAGAGGGGCTCCGGGGGTGTCGGGATCCAGGCGCAGTGTCGTCGAGCTCAGATGGGTGGGCTGGATCACGACGAACCCGTGCGCCGCCCAGAAGTTGGCGAGTGGTGCGTAGCCGTTCAGCGAGGAGAGGTGGTTCGAGTATCCCTGGCCGTGCGACAGGAGGATGACCGGCAGCTCGCTCCCGGTCACGGGCGCGGAGACGCGCACCTCAAGGTCCACGGCTCGGCCGGGAGCCGGAAGTACCACCGGGCTGACCGAGAGGACGGGGGTGGGCGAGCTGAGCGCTGCGGCTGTGCGAGTCGGTTCACTCATGATGCGTTTTCCCTTCCATGGCCTCTGCCACCGGTCTCGTTCGATGGGTGGGACGAGGCGGCAAGGCGCGTCGCGCTTCGGCTAGACTGAAAGCGGAGCGTTGTTCCGTTTAATATACGGAGCGCTGTTCCGTTTCGTCAACGGCGTCGGGAGGAGAGCGTGGTGCCCACTGCACATCAGGCCGGGGAGGAGCCGGCCCGGAGCAAACGGGCCGACGCGCGCCGCAACCAGCAGGTGCTGCTCGACGCCGCCGCCGCTGTGTTCGTCACGTCGGGCGTCGACGCGCCGATCCGTGAGATCGCGGCCAGGGCAGGCGTCGGGATGGGGACGATCTACCGGCACTTCCCGACGAGGGCGGATCTCGTCGTCGCCGTCTACCGCCACCAGGTCGAGGCGTGCGCCGAGGCCGGCCCGAGCCTGCTGGCCGGCGCCGACTCCCCGTTCGCAGCCCTCCGTCAGTGGGTCGACCTCTTCGTCGACTTCCTGGTCACGAAGCACGGACTCGCCAACGCGCTGCAATCGGACAGCAGCGGCTTCGACGCGCTGCACGCCTACTTCCTCGACCGCCTGGTGCCCGTCTGCGCGCAGTTGCTCGACGCCGCGGCCGGCGCCGGCGAAATCAGGCCCGGTACGCAGGCCTACGAGCTGATGCGCGGCATCGGCAACCTCTGCATCGGGCGTGACGGCGATCCCCGCTACGACCCGCGCCGCTTGGTCGAACTGCTGCTGCGGGGATTGGGGTCCCGGTAGTCAGGAACGGCGCGCGCTGGGTGACGGCAGCGCTGCCGAACTCCTCGTACCCGGCCACCACATCACCCGGATCGGTCAGCGGTACAGCACGACGAGGGAGGCGAGGAGGAGCGCAGCCGAGGCTGCGAGTCCCGGGATCCGGTAGCGGTCCCACGCGGCCAGCGCGAGGGAGCATGACCACGCTCCACCCGCGATGGTGGCGGCCCACCAGCCGGCGGTCGTCTGCGCGGCGACGAGGGGAAGCGGCGCCAGCACGATCGTCGGCAGGATGACCGCGATCCGGGGCTCGATGTCCAGGCGCTTGTAGACGGTCATCAGGATGATCAGGGCGGTCGTCAGGGCGAGGGGGATGGCCGCCCAGTCCCACCAGGTCCAGCAGAGTCCGTCCGTCTTCTCGCAGGCCTGGTCGCTGCGATGCTTGACCCAGGAGAAGAAGAGCACGGCGCCGAAGGCCAGAACCGCACCGGTGGCAGCCGCTCCGACCGCTCTCGGTACGACGGGCCGTGGCTCTGCGTGTGGGGTGTTCATGGCTGCAGTCTTCCCTCATGGATGGCCGGGGGCCTGAGTACATGTACTCAGGCCCCCGGGTCAGTTACCCGTCACTTTCCCTGAAGCGTCTGTTCCAGGGTGTCCGCGTAGATACGAGCCCCTGCGGGCTTGGGGTGGAAGGATTGCATGGACGGGTTCGGAAGGTCGGCGTCCGCCTGTTCCCGACCGGACACCACGATGCCGTGAATGGTCTCGGGGTTACCGCAGATGGCCTTGGTGTCGAAGTTCTTCCGCGGGTCGGAGAAGACCGCCCACGCTCCGGAGTCCTGAGCGGCCCCCTTCATCTCGGTCGCGAGACCGTCGGCCACCGTGCGGATCCATTCGGCCTCACCGTCCTCGTAGGCACCGGGAAGACAGCCGTGATCCTTCTCCACCAGCCGCGGGTAGCCCATGAGGACGACCTTCGCGTTCGGCGCCTTGGCGTGGATGGCGTTCAGTGTCTTGACGATCTGCGGCCGTACCGAGTCGTGCAGCCACTTCGGCGCCCAGTCCCTCAAGGCACCCGTCGAACCGCCTGTCTTGGCACCGGTGGCGGGATCGATGTTCTCCAGCTCCGCGGCCGGGCACGTGGACAGAGCCGGGATCGGGATGTCGATGCACTTCTTCATGATGTCGGTGAAGCGCGCGTCGTTGCCGCCGACGCTGAGTGTCACCAGGCTGGTGTTCTGGTCCAGGTAACCGGCGTTGATCTGTGCGACCTCGCTGGACTGGCCGTTGGAGAGGATGTTGTAGGTGCGCGCTCCGGAGCACGCCACGAAGTGGTAGTCCATCTGCGCGTCGAGGCTGTCGGCCATGGCTCCGATCGAGCTGGAGGCGCCCGGAAGCTTCGCCTGCCGCGACCACGCCAGCTTGGAACGGTGGCACTTGTCGGTGCCCTTGTCGTTCAGCTTGTCGAAGCGGTCGGTCTCCGGGAACAGGTCCGCGCCGCCCGGCGCTGTGGCTCCTTCACCCGAGGAGTAGGAGTCGCCCATCGCGGTGACGGAGTTGGCCGGCTTGCCCGCGAGGGGCTGGAAGGCGACCGCACCCCAGGCGATGTCCTCGTCGGCCCTGCCGTCCGACGTCGTGTTCGACAGCTGGACCTGCGGAGTGCCGGTGAAGTGGAACACGCCGAGGCTGACCCAGCCGCCGGCCCGCTGGAGCACGACCCGCTGCTTGCTGGTGCTGTCCGAGCCCTGGACGGTGTAGGTGGCCTGCCGGGTCTGGGCGCCGGTGTCGGGGAGATGGACCAGGACGCGGGCCCAGTTGAGGTTCTGGCCGAGGGTCCATGTGCCGTTGATGGTCATGTATCCGCCGGCGCCGCCGAAGTGTTCCTCGTCGCGGGTATGGGTGTACCAGTAGTGCCCGCCGTAGCCGCCGCCCACCTGGTGCAGGTCCGCCTTCGCCTGGTAGCGGCCCTCCGTGCCGGGGTTGAAGCCGAACTGGAAGCTGCCCGCCGAGGAGACCGGGCCGCAGTCACTCCATGTTTCGGTGCCGCTGGGGACGGAGGCGACGACCTTCGATCCGGACGGTGCCCCGCTGCAGACCGGTGTGCCGGTCTTCAGGCGCGTCCCGCGTCCCGGCTCCGAAACCAGCGTCTGGTACTTGATGGACTCGTGGCCGCAGGAGGTGGCGCAGTTCGCCTTCCACGTGGTGTTGGGCTGGTTCCACCAGTACTGCGCGTAGCACTCCGCATCCGGGCAGTTGGGCGGGGTGTTGGGGTTGCAGTTGTTCTTGCTGTTGCAGAAGGTGTCGAGAGGCGGGGAGACGGACGCGCGGTCGGCGATCGTGGTCCACCACGCGGGCCGGAATCCGGCCGAGGAGAACCCGGACTCGCCGGGCCAGTCCTGACGGCCCGAGGTGGCGTAGGAGAAGCCGGTGTCGACGGACCACGCGGCCCAGCCCATCACCTTCGCCTCGTACGGCCAGTCCTGCGGGTGCGCCGCGTCCTTGTTCGCCTCCGCACCGTCCACGTCCGTGTTCATGAACGGGTGGCCCCAGCTCTTCTTGTAGAGCGGGTTGGCCGGGTTGTTGTACCAGCCGAGGCCCCAGTGTCCGCCGTGCTTCGATGCCTCCGACGGCGGGTTGAAGCCGAGGTTGTAGTTCCACACGGCGGTGAACCAGTTCTCCACCAGGGAGGGGTCGTCGTTGTTGACGGTGACCTTCTGGCCCTCCTTGTGAACCTCGTTCCACTTGTCGGCGAGGATCTTCATGGAGGCGGCGATGTTCGACGCGTAGTCGACCGCGACGAGCTTCTGCAGGGCCGGGGACAGGCTGGTCTCGTTGTCCTTCTCGTGGCCGGCCATGCGCATGCCGTCCGTGACCTGGCCGACGCCGTAGCCGCAGTCGGACTTGTCCCAGTTGATCTGCCAGTAGGCGGCAGGGTTATTGGGGTCGGCCTTGTGGCCGTAGTAGCCGTCCACGGCGGCCAGCGGGCTGCCCATCTGGCCGGGGATCGCACCCGACTCGGCCTGCCACAGGTTCGACTCCTGGGCCATGATGCCCAGGAGCACGTTGGCGGGGATCTTGCCCCCGCCGTTCAGCGCCGGCGGGGGGAACAGGCCCTGCGGGTCGACGGTGACCAGGCCCGCCTGGTTGCGGTAGCCGCCCTGCCGGATGTAGTTGGAGCGCAGGTTGCCGCGTACGGCCATGTCGACGGCCCACTCGACCTGGTTCGAGGTCGGCTGCAGCGCCTGCACCTTGACGTCGTTGCGGGAGACGGCGCACCAACGGTCGCCGTCCGTCGGATCGTTCGACAACGCGGCCGGGGCCGCGGCGGCACTGCGCTTGGCCTGGGGCTGCGTCTCGGAGGCGGCACCGAGGGTCGGAGACGTCTTGCTCCCCGAGCCGTCGGCGGCTTCCTGCTGCACGCTCTGCTTGAGCTTCGTCCCGGTGGCCGTGGCGGTGCTCGTGACCGTCACCGGCTCGTTGCCGGCGGTGGCCGCGGCGGCCTGCGGAGCGGGCTCCTCGGTCTTGGTGAAGTCCTTGCCCGCGTTCTTGACGCGGTTCAGGCCGGCACGGACGCCGGGGGTCAGGACCGGCTCGACGGCCAGCCGGCCGTGGGAGGACACGTCGGTGTCGGCCGGGGCGTTGACGTGGGTGACACCGGTTCCCGCCGTGGCAGGGGTATTCGTGGGGTGGCCGGTGAGGAAGACCCTGCCCGCCTCGCCCTGCATGAGGTCGAGGTCGCCGAGCTTGCCCGAGGCGATGGGGGCCGGGTTGCCGTTCCCGGTGAACAGCTTGGCGTTCACCGTGGAGTCGCCCTTGCGGTCGACGAAGGCGATCTTCCCGTCGGCGGCGGGCCGGATGTCGAACGGGACGCTGTCCGCGTCGGCGAGGTTCTTCACCGTGCCGGAGCCGTCGAGGTGGACCAGGCGGCTGCCGAGTGCGGCGACCGTGCCGCCGTCCTGCACCGGGACCGCGCTGGTGATCTCACCCTTCGCCGCGGCCGTGCTCGTGGTCTTCCCCGCGGTGTCCACGGTGAGCACGCGCGTATGCGTCAACTCCGGGTCGTTCATGTCCCGGAAGGCGGTGAACGCGGCCGTGTGCGTCGTCGTGTTGCAGGACGGGTCGAAGTAGGCCAGCGACGCGGTGAACGGCAGCTTCGTCACCTGCCCCGTCGCCAGGTTGACGATGGCGGTGAACGCACCGCCCTGCATCAGGTCCGGCTTGTTCGTGAAGCTGCGGGGCGCGTAGACGACGGCGGCGTGCTCGCGGTCCATCACGCACTGGTTGCCGATCCACGAGTCCGCGGGCAGTGCCGGTTCGGACAGGGTGGCCACGGTCTTCCACGCGTACGCCTGGCTGCTGTCGGCGACGAGGATGCGCAGGCCGTCGGCGTCGGCGGCGGCGGTCACCGCGCGGTCGGGGCTGGTGTTCCAGTCGTTGCCGAGCTTCTTGCCCGGATCCTCGACCAGGGCAGGAGCCGCCGGTGGTGCGCTGGGTCCGGGGATCGGGGCCGGCGCGGCGATGGCGGGTGTGGCCTGGAGCAGTCCGCCGGTCAGGGCGGCGCAGACCACAACGGCGGCCAGGGGTATGCGTGTTCGTCTTCTGACTATCAAGAGAGAGTTTCCCCGATTTTCGTTGAGTCGTTTTCCCGTGCCCGGTTGGGGCACGGCTCGGCCCGCCCACCCCGGTCGGAAGAACCCGACGGCGGGCGGGAGTCGGTGGGAGTCAGCCGGTGGGAGTCAGCCGCTGGCGTCGAGAACCGCGCGGACCACGGCCCCGGTGGTCTCCGGTCCGTGCGCGTGCTCAGGGGCGGTGGCGGCGATGCCCGCGAAGGAACATGCGGTGGTACCGGACAGAGCCGGGGATCTGGTGCCTTCGCGGGCGCTGCGGAGCATCAGCTCACGCGACCGGGCCGCTGCGCTCCGAGGAAGGGAGCGCGATGGGCGAAGCGGAGTTCGTCCGCCTGTCAAGCTTCACTAAACTGCCCTTTCGGGCGCATTCGGTGGAAGCGGAAGTCGTGATGGACGAAGGGGAATTGACGCAACACCGAAACTGAAGCAGACATCAGACGCGTCCCGCCGACGCCGCCTGAACGGCATGGCGAAACACGTCACCCCCAAGTCATCGGACCGAGGTCCGAACTCCCCCTGAACGCGCAATCTCTGTTGCTGCCCCCCGTGCTGACGGTCAATCAGCAGAAGCGATTTCGCTTCATGGCAACAAGATCATTAAAGCACCCTTAATTTTTGACAAATGGGATATTTTCCCTGTTATCGGATGGTCAAGATTTGTTATAGAGGTGGCCCTGCCTTCGTGGGTCGCCAGGTTGGGTCTCTATGCGACGGTCACCCGTTGAGGGGATGTTCGAGGCTGCCTCACCCCGGCGGGTGATCGGATTCACCGGAGAAACGATTGCGCCCTGCCCAGGGCGCCGGATCGTACGGAACGCCAGGTGACGATCCCCAGCCAGACGAGGTGGACCGCGCCGAGGATCTTCACCACGGTCAAGGCCTCGGTCGAGGCCATGACCAGGGCCGAGAGGCCGACCGCCGCGAAGGCCGCGGGCACCGGCAGACCGCAGATGGTGCCGAAGGCGACCAGCACGCCGTCGCGCCGCGAACCGGTGAGCCGTGCAGCAGAGTCAGGTCAGGCCCGGGGGAGCGTGGGGGCATCCGCCCTGCCCGGGGCCGTCGTCGCCGTCGCGGTGGCCGCGGTCGTCCAGGTAGAAGTTGGGGCGCTGGTCGGTGTCTTCGTAGGAGCGGTGGAAGACGGGCGTGATGCCGCCGGACAGCGGGGGGACGATCCAGCTCCAGTCGGCGGGCACGGTGCGGCCCTGCTGTTGCTCCCTGGCCACGTGCGCGAGGAAGCGGCGGGATTCGGTGTGGTGGTCGCTGATCCGGACGCCCGCGGCGCGGAAGGAGTGCAGGACGGCGACGTTGAGCTCGACCAGTGCCCGGTCGCGCCACAGCGTGCCCTCCCTGCTGGTGTCCAGTCCCAGGCAGGCGGCGACGGCGGGCAGCAGGTTGTAGCGGCTTTCGTCGACGAGGTTGCGGGCGCCGATCTCGGTGCCCATGTACCAGCCGTTGAAGGGGGCGAGGGGATAGTCGATGCCGCCGATGCGCAGGCGCATGTTGGAGATGGCCGGTACGGCGTGCCAGCGCAGGCCCAGATCGGCGATCCCGGGACAGTTGGGATGGGTGATCGCGACCTCCAGGACCAGATCCTGCGGCAGGTCGAAGAGCTGGGGCTTGTCGTTGGCGGTTTCGACGACGAGGGGCAGGATGTCGAAGGGCCCCTCGGGGCCCTGCCAGCCGAGTCGGCGTACCTGTTCGGTGAAATCCGCGTAGGCCGGGTCGCCCAGTGTCGTGCCGTCGTCCCGGCGCAGTCCGGCGTAGCGGATCAGCTGGTCGTTCCAGACCCGGGGAGCCGGCCGGGCGGGTGCGTCGGGCGCGAAGACGGAGATCACGGGGCGGATGCGGCCGAGGTTGGTCGCCTGGCGCAGGTGCGTGCACAGGTGCTGGTGGATCTCCTCGGGGGTCGTGGTGTCGCGGCGGTCCAGGACGCGCAGGCTGCTCCAGTACAGGCGGCCGATGCAGCGTCCGGAGTTGCGCCATGCGACGCGGGCGCCGAAGACGAGTTCGCCGGGGGTGTGGCGGTAGGTGCCCGCGGCGTCGATGGCGGCGCGGACCTGGTGCAGACGCCGGCCGAGCGGGACGGGCTGGCCGGGATGTTCGGCATGGAACTGGCGCAGGAACTCCTCTGCCTCGTTCCGGTCGGCCACAGCACATGTCTGCGGTCCCCCGGAGGCGGCACGGCGGGCAGGGACCGGGGGCGGGAGGGCTTCGGAGTTCACGGTTTCCTCGCAGGAGGCGGGGGTGCCGGGTGGGCGGCTTCGGCGGTCAGCTGAGCCTGAGCGGCAGTGACCGCAGGGACCGGAATTCGAGGTTCGGGTTCCAGGCGGGCTCGCCGGCCGGCCGGATGCCCGGGAAGCGGGCGAACAGTGCCACGAAGAACCACTTGAGCTGCAGGTTGGCGATCTGCCTGCCGAGGCAGGAGTGGAGCCCGAGGCCGAACGACAGGTGCTTGCCGCTGTTGGGTCGGGTGAGATCGAAGTCGTCCGGCCGCTCGAACACGTCCGGGTCCCGGTTGGCCGCGCCCAGGAAGAGGGCGACGCTCTGCCCCGCCCCGATCCGCACCCCGCCCATGTCGATCTCCGTCGTCGCGACGCGCCAGGTGAACTGGTTGGAGGCGTTGTAGCGGACCACCTCGTTCGCCGTGTTGTCGACGCACGCCGGGTCCGCCAGCAGGCGCGCGATCTGAGCCGGGTTCCGTGCGAACGCGAGCATGCCACTGCTGAGGGAGCCCGGTGTGGTGGGGGCGAACAAGGCGATGAAGAGCAGGACGAGCTGGTGCACCGTCTGTTCCGGTGTCGTCTCCGTCAGGTCGTCCTGGGCGCTCGCGAGGCGGGCGATGACCGTGTCCGGGAGGACTTTCCCCCGCTTCCCCCGGACGAGCTCCAGTGCGTAGGTGTGCAGGTCGGTGAGGTGTTCGAGGAGACGGTCGAGCTCGACGGGCTGTGCCCGCGGACCGGACCAGTACGTCATCAGCGTCTCCACGCACGGTATGACGAAGGCCAGGTCGTCCTCGGGAACCCCGAAGGCGTGCACGGCCGAACGCACGGGGAGCTCGGCGGCCAGGGCGGCGACGGCGTCGATCTCCTTCGTCCCCTCGGGGACCGAGGCGACCAGGTCTGCCGCGACGCGCTCGATGACCTGGCTGTAGTGCTCGTGGGCGGCGCGGGTGAAGCCGGGCTGTGTGGACCTGCGCAGCGCGTCGTGGAGCGGCGGGTCGGTGTACATCATGACGTTTCTGGTGAACCGGTGGTAGATGTTGTCGGGCGCCAGCGGCCGGCCCGGGAACTTCACGTCCAGCACCTCTTCCATCCGCTCGGCCTTGAGCCGGGGGTCCTTCAGCGCGGCGGCGCAGTCGGCGTACTTCATGACCGCCCAGGCGTTCAGGCCCTGCGACCAGTGGACCGGTTCGCGCCGCGCGAGGTCGGCGTAGACGGGGTAGGGATCGGGAACGATGCCGGGGTCCGAGAGCGGGGACGGCGTGGTCACCAGGTCTCCTTGTCGTGTCCGAACGCGGGGGATCCGGTCGGGATGCCGGGGGGCCCGAGCACCTCGATTCCGTACTCGGCGGCGATCGCCGGCAGCCGTTCCAGGTCGAGCGGGGCGATCTCGTCCGACGGAATCTCCAGGGAGAGGGCGGGCCTGCCGAGAGAACGCGTGAAGCCGTCGAATCCTCCGGGCTCGGTGACATGGAGGAACCGGGCCTCGGGGGAGGTGACGAGGAAGGTGTGCGGCACATGGCGGGGGCCGTAGACGAAAGATCCGGCCGCTGCCGAAATGGTCTCGCCGGCCACCCAGAACGTCATCTCCCCGTCCAGGACGTACCACCATTCGTCGTCGTGGTGGTGAACGTGGAGCGGCGATCCGGAACCTCGTCGGCCGAGGTGTTCGATGACCGATGCCGCCCCGTTCATCTCCGCCGAGGAACCCTTGATCGTCGCCAGGAAATCAAGGAACCACAGTGCTTCGCCTTCGCCTTTGCGCAACACGATCGGCGCGGTCCTGCGGTCCTGCGGCATGTCTGCTCCTTTCATCGTGCGACGAGCCTGACGGGCACGGCCGACGGCACCACGGAGATCGTCGAGTGGAATTCCACGTTGATGTGCTCGACGGGAATGATCTGGAAGTTCTTGAGGATCTCGGTCAGCATGACGACGCACTGCTGCTCGGCGAGCCGGTTTCCGACGCAGTGGCGCGGGCCGGCGCCGAAGGGCAGGAAGCTGTTGACGGTGTCGTTCTCCCCGCCGTCCGTCGAGAACCGGTCGGGGTTGAAGCGGTCCGCCTCGCGGAAGACGTCCGGATTCTTCCCCACGGCGTTCTTCATCCACATGACGACCGTGCCCGGCGGGATCTTCTCGCCCCTTTCCTCCAGCACCCGGTCGTTCGTGAACTTCGCGCTGAAGGGGACCGGCGGGAACAGGCGCAGCGTCTCGTAGACGATGTTCCTGACGTAGGGGTCCTGGATCAGGCCGCCGTCGTCCGGCGCGGCCGCCTCGATCGACTTCCGCGCCCTTTCCTGCACGTGGACATCCAGGGACAGCATGACCAGGGCCTGCGACAGTACGTAGGACATCGGATCGGCGCCGCCGAGGATCAGGGACATCATCTCCTCGACACGGTCCTCGGAGGACCACGGCGCCCGCGTCACCCGGTCGAGCAGGTCGTCCGGCCGCTGGTGCGCCGGGCAGGAAGCGGGGATCCGCTGCTCGCGCCGGTCCAGCACCGCACCGAGGACGGCAGCGACCCGGCGGTACGCGGCGCGGACCCGCAACCGCCGCCGGGGGAAGATCCACCTGACGAAGAACGGGTGGAAGGCCCGGAAGCTGACCTCCTCCTCGATGGCGCCGAGAGCCCGGTGGTACCGGTGCAGATCCGCCCGCCGATCCCAGTCGTCACCGAAGAGGAACGCGCTGAGGCAGTTCACGCTCCAGTCGCGCAGGTCGGACTGCAGGCCGTCGTACGCCTCGTCGACATGCTTCCACCTGTCCACATACAGGGCGCAGACGTCCTTCAGCACGTCCGCCCGCTCCGCGACGCTGCGATGCGTCAAGGCCGGTGACATCACCTGCCGGTGGCTCCGGTGGAGCTCGCCGCCCTCCACGCCCATGAGGCTCCGGGCCAGAACGGTCCGGTCGGCCCGGCGGTGCGAGTCGAGCTCCTTCTTGTGGAGATTGGGGGACACGTACGACAGCGATACGAACGGCGAGCTCCCCCAGGCCGAATGGAGTCGCACGATCGGTCCGAACTCGTCATGCAGTGCCTGGAGCGTTTCGTGCCGCCCGCCGTGACCGTCGGCCAGCAGGTCGCCCATGTTCCCCAGAAAGAACGAGGGCTTCGGCCCCGGCAGGTGCCGCAGTGAGCGAAATCCGGTAAGACGCCTGCTCACGAGCAGAATCAGGAGCGCGGCGAGGACCACCGCGACGAGAATCGCGGTCCAGTTCGGCCGGCTGAGACCCAACCATAATCCGAGCGCCGCCGCCAGGAGAATGCCGGCGACTGCCGCCGTGTAGACGGCTCGATAGAGCGAGAGTAAAGGGCGTGCGCTGTCCGTGCTCATGGGAAATCCCCTCCACGACGTGCGCGAGCCTTCCCGCCAGCTCTTGCGACTGGTGCGGGGTGTGACCAAAAGGGACCCTGGATGTACCACCAATCTATGGAACCGCTTCCCGGCGCTGCAATAGGGCACCGACGGGATGGCCGGTTCCCCACTGGGGCATTCGATCCGCGGAACACTCACGGAAGTCCTGAGGCGTTCCCCTTTTTCCCGTGGGTACGGGTGGAGCCGGCGGGACGCAGGGGCGCCTCCCAGCGGTGGCTGGGGGAGCGCCTGCGACCCGCCGGCTCCAGACCCTTGTCAGGGCGAACATCAGCCCTTGGTCAGTGCCTTGAGCGCGGTGTTGAGCTCAAGGACGTTCACGCGGGGTTCGCCCATGAAACCGAGCGTGCGGCCGGTGGTGTGGTCGGCGACGAGCTTCTCGACCTGCTTGGCGTCGAGCCCGTTCCGTTCGGCGACCCGGTGGATCTGGAGCTTGGCGTAAGCGGGGGAGATGTCCGGATCGAGGCCGGAGCCGGAGGAGGTGACGGCGTCGGCCGGCACGTCCCCGGGCTCGACCTTGTAGGAGGCCGTGGAATTGTCCGCGATGACCGCGTCCTTGGCGGCGACGACCTGGGCGCAGAGGGTGCCTTCCTCCGCGCCCGCCGTGCAGAGACCGTTCACCGCGCCGTTGTCGGCGGACCGGTTGGTGGCGCCGGAGAGGATCAGCGAGTACCGGGTGTTGACGCTGTTGCTTCCCAGGCCGTTGGAGGGGCGCGGCTGGAACCACTTCAGGTCCGGCTCGGCGGCCTCCTCCGCGTCGTCAGGGTTCCGCTTGGGCAGGTGGTAGCTCTGCCCGATGAGGGAGGAGCCGACGACCTGGCCGCTCTCGTCCTTGATCTCGGAGCCGTTGGCCTTGCCGTTGAAGAGGGCCTGGGCGATCCCGGTGACAGCGAGCGGGTAGATGACGCCGCAGATGACCGTCAGGACCAGCAGGGCCCGCAGACCCGCCCCGATCAACCGCGCCGTGTTGCCTACAGAGTTGTTCATCGCAGATCAGCCGATTCCGGGGATGAGGGAGATGAGGAGGTCGATGGCCTTGATGCCGATGAACGGGGCGATCAGACCGCCCACGCCGTACAGGCCGAGGTTGCGGCGGAGCATCTTGTCGGCGCTGGTCGGCCGGTACTGCACGCCCTTCAGGGCGAGCGGTACCAGCGCGATGATGATCAGCGCGTTGAAGACGACGGCCGAGAGGATGGCCGACTCGGGCGACGACAGGCCCATGATGTTGAGCTTGTCGAGGCCCGGGTAGACCACCGCGAACATCGCGGGAATGATCGCGAAGTACTTCGCCACGTCGTTGGCGATCGAGAAGGTGGTCAGGGCTCCCCGGGTGATCAGGAGCTGCTTGCCGATCTCGACGATCTCGATGAGTTTGGTGGGGTTGGAGTCCAGGTCCACCATGTTCCCGGCCTCCTTGGCGGCCGAGGTGCCCGTGTTCATGGCCACGCCCACGTCCGCCTGCGCGAGGGCGGGCGCGTCGTTGGTGCCG
The DNA here is from genome assembly GCF_055565795.1 of Streptomyces sp. NPDC028314. Taxonomy (NCBI): domain Bacteria; kingdom Bacillati; phylum Actinomycetota; class Actinomycetes; order Kitasatosporales; family Streptomycetaceae; genus Streptomyces; species Streptomyces sp. NPDC028314. Next base: position 416,835 of record NZ_JBVHTP010000001.1, on the reverse strand, counting down.
TCGCCGGTCATCGCGACGAGCTTGCCGCCCGCCTGCTCGCGCTTGATGAGGGCCATCTTGTCCTCGGGCGTCGCTTCCGCGAGGAAGTCGTCGACACCCGCCTCTTCGGCGATGGCCTTCGCGGTGAGCGGGTTGTCACCGGTGATCATGACGGTCTTGATGCCCATGCGGCGCAGCTCGTCGAACCGCTCCCGCATGCCTTCCTTGACCACGTCCTTGAGGTGGATGACACCGAGAACACGGGCCCCGTGCTCGTCCTCGACGGCGACGAGGAGCGGCGTACCACCGGCCTCCGAGATGCGGTTGGCGAGGAGGTCGGCGTCTTCGGAGACCGGACCGCCCCGCTCCTTGACCCAGGTGATGACCGAACCGGCCGCCCCCTTACGGGTCTTCCTGCCGTCCACGTCCACACCGGACATCCGCGTCTGGGCGGTGAAGGCGATCCACTCGGCGCCGGCGAGCTCGCCCTGGTGGCGTTCGCGCAGTCCGTACCTCTCCTTCGCGAGCACCACGACGGAGCGGCCCTCGGGGGTCTCGTCGGCCAGCGAGGACAGCTGGGCGGCGTCCGCGAGCTCGGCCTCCGTCGTGCCCTCGACCGGCACGAACTCGGAGGCCTGGCGGTTGCCGAGGGTGATCGTGCCCGTCTTGTCGAGCAGCAGCGTCGAGACATCGCCCGCCGCCTCCACCGCACGGCCCGACATCGCCAGGACGTTGCGCTGGACGAGGCGGTCCATGCCCGCGATGCCGATCGCGGAGAGCAGGGCGCCGATGGTGGTGGGGATCAGGCAGACCAGCAGGGCGGTGAGCACGATCATCGACTGCTCGGCGCCGGCGTGGATCGCGAAGGGCTGGAGGGTGACGACGGCCAGCAGGAAGACGATGGTGAGGGACGCGAGGAGGATGTTCAGCGCGATCTCGTTGGGGGTCTTCTGCCGGGCAGCTCCTTCGACGAGAGCGATCATGCGGTCGATGAACGTCTCGCCGGGCTTCGTGGTGATCTTGACGACGATCCGGTCCGAGAGGACCTTCGTACCGCCGGTGACCGCGCTGCGGTCGCCGCCGGACTCCCGGATGACGGGGGCGGATTCACCCGTGATCGCGGATTCGTCGACGGAGGCGACGCCCTCGACGACGTCACCGTCGCCCGGGATGATGTCGCCGGCCTCGCAGACGACCAGGTCGCCGATACGCAGCTGAGTGCCGGGGACCTGCTCCTCCACCGAGCCGTTGAGCCGGCGGGCGACCGTGTCCGTCTTGGCCTTGCGGAGCGTGTCGGCCTGGGCCTTGCCGCGGCCCTCGGCCACCGCTTCCGCGAGGTTGGCGAAGACCGTGGTCAGCCACAGCCAGGCGGTGATGGCCCAACCGAACCAGTCCGTCGGGTCCTTCAGCGCCAGCACGGTCGTGACGACCGAGCCGATCAGGACCACGAACATGACGGGGGACTTGACCATGACGCGCGGGTCGAGCTTGCGCACCGCGTCCGGGAAGGACTTCAGCAGCGCCTTGGGATCGAAGAGCCCACCGCCGACGCGGCCGGCCGCCGGCTCGTGCCCGGTGGGAACGTCCTCGTGCGGAGCACGGGTAGGGGTGATGGTGCTCATGATGCGAGCCCTTCGGCGAGCGGACCCAGCGCGAGTGCGGGGAAGTAGGTCAGACCGGTGATGATGACGATCGTGCCGACGAGCAGGCCCGCGTAGAGCGGCTTGTCGGTACGCAGCGTGCCCGCCGTCTCGGGTACGGGCTTCTGCTCGGCCAGCGAGCCGGCCAGCGCGAGGACGAACACCATGGGCAGGAAGCGGCCCAGCAGCATGGCGATGCCGATGGTGCTGTTGAACCACTGGGTGTCGGCGTTCAGGCCGGCGAAGGCGGAGCCGTTGTTGTTGGCGCCGGAGGTGTAGGCGTAGAGGATCTCCGAGAAGCCGTGCGCCCCGCTGTTCGTCATCGAGTTCACCGGCGTGGGCAGGGCCATCGCGGCCGCCGTGAAGCACAGCACCAGGGCCGGGGTGATCAGGATGTAACAGGCCGCGAGCTTGATCTCGCGGATGCCGATCTTCTTGCCCAGGTATTCGGGGGTGCGGCCGACCATCAGGCCCGCGATGAACACGGCGATGATCGCCATGATCAGCATCCCGTAGAGGCCGGAGCCGACGCCGCCGGGCGCGATCTCGCCGAGCTGCATGCCCAGCATGGTGATGCCGCCGCCGAAGCCGGTGTAGGAGGAGTGGAAGGAGTTGACCGCGCCGGTGGAGGTGAGCGTGGTGGCCACGGCGAAGATCGACGAGCCGCCGATCCCGAAGCGGGTCTCCTTGCCCTCCATGGCGCCGCCGGCGACGTCGAGCGCCGGGCCGTGGTGGGCGAACTCGGTCCACATCATCAGCGCCGTGAAGCCGAGCCAGATGATGCCCATCGTCGCGAGGATCGCGTAGCCCTGGCGCAGGTTGCCGACCATGCGGCCGAAGGTGCGGGTGAGCGCGAACGGGATGACCAGGATCAGGAAGATCTCGAACAGGTTCGAGAGCGGGCTGGGGTTCTCGAAGGGGTGCGCGGAGTTGGCGTTGAAGTAGCCGCCGCCGTTGGTGCCGAGCTCCTTGATGGCCTCCTGCGAGGCGACCGCCCCGCCGTTCCACTGCTGGCTGCCGCCCATGAACTGGCCGACTTCGTGAATGCCGGCGAAGTTCTGGATGACACCGCACGCGACGAGAACGACCGCGCCGATCACCGAGATCGGGAGCAGGACGCGGACGGTGCCGCGGACCAGGTCGGACCAGAAGTTGCCGAGCTCGCCGGTGCGGGAGCGCGCGAAGCCCCGTACGAGCGCCACGGCGACGGCCATGCCGACGGCGGCGGAGACGAAGTTCTGCACGGCCAGGCCGCCGGTCTGCACGACGTGGCCCATGGCCTGCTCGCCGTAGTACGACTGCCAGTTGGTGTTGGCCACGAAGGACGCGGCGGTGTTGAAAGCCTGGTCGGGGTCGATCGACACGAAGCCGAGCGAGCCGGGCAGCGCCCCCTGGAGCCGCTGGAGGCCGTAGAGGAACAGGACGCTCACCGCGGAGAAGGCGAGGACGCCGCGCAGGTAGGCGGGCCAGCGCATCTCGGCCGACGGGTTGGCGCCGATGGCCTGGTAGATCCACTTCTCCGGCTTGTAGTGCTTCTCGGAGGAGTAGACGCGGGCCATGTAGTCGCCGAGGGGGCGGTAGGCCAGCGCGAGCGCGGCGATCAGCGCGAGCAGCTGGAGCACACCAGCGCTTACGGGGCTCATATCAGTGCTCAGAACCTCTCCGGATACACAAGGGCGAGGACGAGGTAACCGAGCAGGGAGACGGCGACGACGAGGCCGACAACGTTCTCGACAGTCACAGCTTGGTCACCCCCCGGGCGATGAGAGCCACCAGCGCGAAGACCGCGACCGTGGTGACGACGAAGGCCAGATCGGCCATCGTGAGCTCCTGAGTGAAGTGGGAAGAAATGAATCAGCCAGCTGGCCGATGACGAGACAACCGCGTCTTCACCTGGGTGTTAAGACGTTTTGACGGGGTCCATACGGCCGCCCGGGAAGCCTTAACGCCACCCTGACGGGAAGGCCGCCGGCGACCGGATCAGCCCTGGTGGGACAGGCCGGCCGTGTCCAGCGCGGCACCGGCCTGTGCGGCCAGCGCGACGGCCACCAGACGGGCCTCCTCGGAGGGCAGGGGGCGGCCCGGGGGCGGTTCGAGCAGGAAGCGGCCGTAGTAGTGCCCGCCGCCGACGACCCGCAGCTCGCTCTCGCCGTCCGGCCAGTCGGCGTACTGCGTGATCCGGCCGGGGCGGCGCAGCCACAGGCCGCCGCCGTGCTCCAGACGCGGCAGGTTCCCCATCAGCGACCCGTACTCGAAGCGGCAGCCGCGCAGTCCCAGCAGGCCGACGAGCTCCCGGCGCACGTACTCGACCACCGCCTGCGGCGAACCGCCGTCCTCGGCCAGCCGGGCGGTTCCCCGCAGGCTCGACAGGTGCGCGGCGTCGGTCACCACGACCGCCTGGAGCCGGCGTGCACGTACCGCCAGCTGGGACACGATCAGCCCCACGACGAGCAGCAGGACGGCCGTCTCGACGTCGTCGCGGTTCTCGATGGTGAACCGCTGGTAGGGCCTGGTGAGGAAGAAGTCGAACCATCCGGCCGCCGAGAGGGCGGCGAGCGCTCCGGCCGTCCGGCTGCCCAGGGCCGCGACCGCGACCACGACGACGACCAGGACCAGCGCCGCGTTGGTCGCCGAAAGGACCGTACGGAAGGGCACGAGCGCGAGCGCGAGCGCCACGAGGAAGGGGGCCATGAGCCCGGCGACCAGTGCGAGGGGGTCGCGGAGACGGAACCAGTACCCGGACATGTGAGGCCTCCCGTCCGGCCGAGCCGATCGTGATGCGGAGCGCCGCCCGGAACGTGTCGGGCTCCTCTTCCCGTGATCGGGCGCTCTCCCCAGATCAAGCCTGCCCCTGCGCGGCGCCGGGGCAGCGCGCGACGGCACCTCTTGACGGACCCCGTACGCCGACGCCGCCGACGCGTCAGGAACACGTGAAGAGCGGCCGGTCGGGCGTATGGAACGCGCCAAGAGTGCTGGTGGCGCCCTCGTACGGCTTCGACGCTGTCCTGACTTCGCTCATTCGGAGGGACCGGCGACATGGCCACACACATCGGAAGACCGACCACGGCCGCCCAGGGGCCCGGCCAGGAGGAGCCCCCTGATACCGGCACGACCGGGGCGGGCGGCGGGCCCGAGCTGGACCGGCACAAGCCGGACGGGCCCGAGCTGGACCGGCACAAGCTGACCGCCCTCCAAGGCCTCGCCGCGCTGTCGCTCGACGCGATGGCGTCCGTCGCGTACGGGCCGGAATCGATCGTCCTCGTCCTGGCCGCCGCCGGCGCCCACGGCATGGGCTTCACCCTCCCGGTCACGCTGGCCATCGCCGCCCTGCTGGCGGTCCTGGTGGCCTCGTACCGGCAGGTCATCGCCGCGTTCCCCGACGGTGGCGGCTCGTACGCCGTCGCCAAGCGGCATCTGGGCCGGCGCACGAGCCTGGTCGCCGCGGCCTCGCTCATCCTCGACTACGTCCTGAACGTGGCCGTCTCCGTCACCGCCGGCGTGGCCGCCCTGACATCGGCCTTCCCCGGCCTGCACGGCCAGCGGGTGTGGATCTGTCTCGCGGTCCTGCTCCTGGTCACGGCCGTGAACCTGCGCGGGGTCGTCGACTCCGCCAAGGCCTTCCTCGTACCGACCGCGCTCTTCGTCGGCTCGATCCTCGCGATGATCACCGTCGGACTCCTCCGCGACGGCCCGGTCAGCACCGCCTCCGCCGCCGGCCACGCCTCCGCGCTCGACGAGGGCGCCACCACCGTCGGCGCGCTCCTGCTGCTGAAGGCCTTCGCCGCGGGCTGCTCGGCGCTGACCGGCGTCGAGGCCGTGGCCAACGCCGTGCCCTCCTTCCGCGCCCCGGCCGCCCGCCGCGCCCAGCGCACCGAGGTCGCCCTCGGCGCCCTGCTCGGCGTCATGCTGATCGGCCTGTCGGTCCTGATCGGCCGCTTCCACCTCCAGCCGGTCGAAGGCGTCACCGTACTGGCCCAGCTCGCGGACGCCTCGTTCGGACACAACGCGGCCTTCTACGTCGTCCAGTTCGCCACGATGGTGCTGCTGGCGCTCGCCGCGAACACCTCCTTCGGCGGGCTTCCCGTGCTGATGAGCCTGTTGGCCCGGGACAACCACCTGCCGCACTTCTTCGCCCTCAAGGCCGACCGCCAGGTCCACCGCCACGGGGTGGTCTGGCTGGCGCTCGTCTCGGCCCTGCTGCTCGTCGTCTCCGGCGGAGACACCAACACCCTCGTCCCGCTCTTCGCCATCGGAGTCTTCGTCGGCTTCACCGTCTGCCAGATCGGGATGGTCCGGCACTGGTACGCCCGGCGGCCCAGGGGCTGGCGGCCCAAGGCCGCCCTCAACGGCTCCGGCGCGCTCCTGACCGGGGTCTGCGCGGTCGTCGTCACCGCCACCAAGTTCACCGAAGGTGCCTGGCTGATCGTGCTCGCGCTGCCGCTGATCGTCCTGGGCTTCGAGAAGATCCACCGCACCTATGCCGAGATCGGCGAGCGCCTCGAACTCGGCCGCGTCCCACGGCCGCCGCACCGGGCCCACTCGCTCGTCGTGGTCCCCGTATCCGGGCTGTCCCGCCTGACCTGCCAGGCCCTCACCGCCGCCCGCTCCCTCGGCGACGAAGTCCTCGCCGTCACCGTCACCCACCCCGGGGCCGAGGACCGGCAGGCCGCCGAAGCCCTGCGCCGGGACTGGGAGCTGTGGAATCCCGGCGTGGCACTCATCGAGCTCCCCTCGCGGACGCGCTCCCTCGGCCGCCCGCTCTCCGGCTACGTGCGGAAGCTGGCACAGACACATCCGGACGCACAGATCACCGTGCTCATCCCGGAGACCGAACCCGCCCACCTGTGGCAGCGGATGCTCCAGAACCAGCGCGGCGCCGTCGTCGCCCACGCCGTACGCCGCGACACCGACGCCGCCATCTGCCGCCTGCGCTTCCGGCTCGGCGCGCGGACCGAACCGAAGGACCCGGACGCGTCCTTCACGGAGTCCTGACGGGATGCGCGGTACCGCCGCGCCGGTCGGGACGGCGCGGACAGGGGTGTGAGGGCGGGCGATGGTGTGGTGCGACCGCGCCCGGTCGCCGTCCTGGCAAGATGGCGGCATGGAACGTGTGCTTGGCATCGGTGGATACTTCCTGCGGGCAGCCGACCCGGTAGCCCTGGGCGCGTGGTACCGCGATTTCCTGGGCCTGGACGCCGATGAGAACGGCCTGTGGCGTCAGGGAGCCGGCCCGACGGTGTTCGCGACGTTCGAGTCCGAGACCGACTACTTCGGCGCCCGCGCCCAGCAGACCATGCTGAACTTCCGGGTCCGCGACCTGGATGCCATGCTCGCGCAATTGCGCGCCAAGGGAGCGGACGTGGCCGAAGAGACGCAGGACATGGAGGGTGTCGGCCGGTTCGGCTGGGTCACCGATCCCGAAGGCAATCGGATCGAGCTCTGGCAGTCCGCCTGACCACGTCGCCCGGCGGCGCGCGCCGCATTCTCCGGGGTCTCACCCGAGGCGTCCTGCGACGGGGGTACCGCCACTACGCCACCAGGAGGGTGAGCGTTAAGGACGCGTCAGGATTGGCTCAACTGCGCGCATGAGTGATCAGGCTGCGTACGCTTGCTCAGCCGTCGACGCCGATGGCTGATTCTTTGCCGTACGACAGGAGCTCCCCACGATGGCCACCCCTGCCCGCACGCCGCGCCTGCGCGCGTGGCTGCTGGAAGGCTTGACCGCGCAGAACAGTTCGCCCGCCGCCAAGGAGGCGGCCGCCCAGCCCCACGGGCGCCCGTGGTGGCGGGTCATGTGCCTGACGGGTCTGGACTACTTCTCCACCCTCGGCTACCAGCCCGGCATCGCGGCGCTCGCGGCCGGGCTGCTGTCGCCGCTGGCGACCATCGTGCTGGTGCTGCTGACCCTCTTCGGAGCGCTGCCCGTCTACCGGCGGGTGGCCGAGGAGAGCCCCCACGGCGAGGGCTCCATCGCCATGCTGGAGCGGCTGCTGACGTTCTGGAAGGGAAAGCTGTTCGTCCTGACCCTGCTCGGGTTCGCGGCGACCGACTTCCTCATCACCATCACCCTCTCCGCCGCGGACGCCACCGCGCACCTGGTGGAGAACCCGCACCTCACCAGCACCCTGCACGGGCACGAAGTGCTGATCACCCTCATCATGATCGCGCTCCTCGGAGCCGTCTTCCTCAAGGGGTTCAGCGAGGCCATCGGCGTCGCCGTGGTGCTGGTGGCCACCTACCTCGGCCTGAACGTCGTCGTCGTGGCCGTCGGCCTGTGGAACGTGATCGCCGAACCGCACGTCATCACCGACTGGACGACCGCGCTGACCACCGAGCACGGCAACCCCTTCATGATGATCGCCATCGCCCTCATCGTGTTCCCGAAGCTCGCGCTCGGCCTCTCCGGCTTCGAGACCGGTGTCGCGGTCATGCCGCACGTCAAGGGCGACCCCGAGGACACCGAAGCCAGGCCCGCCGGCCGGATCCGCGGCGCGAAGAAGCTGCTGACGACCGCCGCCATCATCATGAGCGTCTTCCTGATCTGCTCCAGCTTCATCACCACCCTGCTGATCCCGGCCGACGAGTTCCAGCCGGGCGGCGAGGCCAACGGGCGCGCCCTCGCCTACCTGGCGCACGAGTACCTGGGCTCCGCCTTCGGCACGGTCTACGACGTCTCGACGATCCTGATCCTGTGGTTCGCCGGCTCCTCCGCGATGGCGGGCCTGCTCAACCTGATGCCGCGCTACCTGCCCCGCTACGGAATGGCCCCGCACTGGGCCCGAGCCCTGCGTCCCATGGTCATCGTCTTCACCCTGATCGCCTTCCTGGTGACCTGGATCTTCGACGCCGACGTCGACGCGCAGGGCGGCGCGTACGCCACCGGTGTCCTCGTCCTGATCACCTCGGCGGCCGTCGCCGTGACCATCGCCGCCCGCCGGGCGGGGGAGCGCGGCTGGACGATCGGCTTCGCCGTCATCTCGGCCGTCTTCATCTACACCACCGGCGTCAACGTCGTCGAACGCCCCGACGGCGTGAAGATCGGCGCCTGCTTCATCGCCGGCATCATGGCGCTCTCGCTGCTGTCCCGCCTCGCCCGGGTCTTCGAGCTGCGCGTCACCGACGTCGAGCTGGACGACATGGCGCAGCGGTTCATCCGCGACACCGCCAACCGCACGATCCGCTTCATCGCCAACGAGCCGGACAACCGGGACAAGGCCGAGTACAGCGAGAAGGTCGAGCAGATCCGCAGGGACAACGACATCCCGGCCGGCGACGACGTCATGTTCGTCGAGGTCACCGTCCTGGACCCGTCCGAGTTCGAATCCGGCCTGCGCGTACGCGGTGAGGTGCTCCACGACCGCTACCGCGTCCTGACCCTGGAGAGCTCCACGGTCCCCAACGCGCTGGCCGCGCTCCTGCTCCACGTACGGGACGAGACCGGCCAGCGGCCGCACATCTACTTCGAGTGGACCGAGGGCAACCCGATGGCCAACTTCCTCCGCTTCTTCCTCTTCGGCCAGGGCGAGGTCGCCCCCGTCACCCGCGAGGTCATCCGGGAGGCCGAACCGGACCGCGCCCGCCGCCCGCACGTGCACGCCGGCTGACGGCGAGCGGCCGGGTTCTCACGGATCAGCCGTACCGACGTGCGGCGCGCGGGAAGTCCACGTCCCGCAGGGTGAACTGGTTCTTGGCGTCGGTCAGGTTCCTGTTCAGGTACGGCGAATACGTCTGGACGCTCACGGTCTTGGCCGTCGGGTTGAACTCGAGGAGGCGCAAGTAGCTGTTCGGATCGAGCGAACCGACGTTCTGGTAGTCGGCCTGGATCTGGTGGACGGTGTTGCCGTTCACGCCCTTCTCCACGATCACGCCCTGGTTGACGTAGTGGCCGGAGAAGACCATCGACACGTTGCGGTGCCGGCTGACCAGCTTGCTCCAGAGTTTCTGTCCGACAGAGTCCTTCGCCGTACCGTTCTGGTACGCGTGGGTCACGATCATGACCTGACGGTCAGGGTGGTCCGCGATCACCTTGTTCCCCCAGGCGATCTCGTCGTCGGTCGGCGCGTACTTGAGCGCGAGGATCAGCCAGTTCGTGCCGCCGGCCGAGAACACGTGGAAGCTGTTGTCGTTCTGCCCGGCCGGGTAGGTGCCGCCGAAGGACGGCAGATGCGAGAAGCCGCTGCGCGGAAAGTTGCGGTTGAAGGCGGTGGCGTCGCGCACCACGGCGGGGTTCTGGCCCTTGGGCATGGCGTCCATGTCGTGGTTGCCGACGCCCAGGATGTACGGGGTCGCGCCGTTCAGCTGACCCAGCGCGCCGGTCGCGTTGCCCCACTGGTACGACTGGTCGGAGTCGTCGACTATGTCGCCTTCGTGGATGGCGTACTTGATGTTGCGGGTGACCGTGTTGTCCTTGATCCATTTTCCCTGGGCGTTGAACGCCTGCGGGAAGCGCTCCGCCGAGTACTGGGTGTCGGGGAAGACCACGATGGAGAAGTTCTCCAACACCCTTGCAGGTGGAGCGGAGTGGCCGGCGGCCGTTGCCGGAAGCGCGACGAGGCTGACCGATAAGGCAGCCGCCGCAACGCCGAGTATCCGGACCCTGAAACGCGTCATCACCATCTCCATCGACGTCGAACGGGCGGTCGCTTCACGGTGGCAAGCGTGTGCGGACGACCGGAGTCGACGGGGAAGTCGGAAATGAACGGTGCGCGACGAATCGGCGCGATGGAGGCCCAGCCCGCAACTCGCGGTTCCTCACGTCACATGGGGCCGAACCGCACCAAGGCAACACGGTCCCGCAGGCCGCGGTCGAGCAGGACCATGGAGCTGATGCCCGCGGCCGGGGGCAGCCCGTCGCGCTCGATGCGCGACAGCAGCCTCGAAAGCCCCCGCTGGTGGACTCCGAACACCCGCCGCGACGCAAGCCGCCGCCGGGCGTGCTGGCCCGACAGCGCTTCCTGGGCGCCGACATCGAGCACCACCATGTGCAGGGGGCGCTCGGCTCGGTGCGCCGTCGTGGCAAGCCACCGGCGCATCCACGTCCTGCTGCCGCAGTCGTGTATGAGCAGGGGATGACGCCGGCGCATCTCCGAACGTATCCCACGCATGTGGATCAGCCGTGCCCACGGCCGGTACACCCCGTAGGGAAGCCAGTCGGGCATCCGCGCCTCGTAGGCGGTGCGGGTGGCGCGGGGATCGACGACGGTGGCGGCAGTGGACCACGCGCGCAGCAGTGTGCTCTTCCCGCTGCCGGGAAGTCCGGCGACGATGACCGCCGCGTTGGGCGGGTAGGACAGCTCGATGTCGCCGCCGGCCCGGCCTCGCAGGTCGACGACCCCCCGGGGAGCCATGTGGCGGCCGGGGTACGGGTGGCCGGGCTGTTTCACGACTGCCCCGGGGTCCTGTGGCCGTTCCGTCGGGTACTCGGTGCTGGTGGGTGTGCTCACAGGTGGCAGGCCGTCCGGATGAGGGGTCGTGGAAAGACCCTGAGGCTACGTGACCCACCGGTCGGCGACCGAGTCCGGATCCCGGACCGGGAGAGGCGATCTCGGATCGCGCGGGGCAGCAGACCGGGGCCTTCGCCGCTGCCCGCGAGTAGCATGCCCGCACGGCCAAGAGCAGGGTTCACCGCCGGTCGAAGAAGATCCGGGAGGGAGAGGGACATGCCGGTGGTCGCAGGTCCAGCCATGGCCGGTAGCGGAGTCGAGGTGACCCGGGTGGGTGGCCGGTGGCGGGTGACCCGGCCGTGGCCCGCCCAGTTGCGCCCGATCGTGCACAGCTACGCCGGCTACTGGGAAGCCGCGGCCTCGCCCTACCGGGTGCGGCTGGTCCCCACGGGCCGGGCGGTCGTGGTCATCAGCCTGGGCGAGCCGTTCGCCCACATCCACCGACTGGGGGACGCGAGCCCGAACAGCCGGGTGACCGGCTCGCTGGCCGCGGGTCTGGAGGACGGGCCCCGGGTGTGCGACCACCCTGGCGGCCAGGAGGCGATTCGGCTCGAATTGACCCCGCTGGGCGCCTATCGGCTGTTCGCCGTACCGATGGGCGAGTTGACCAACCGGGTGGTCGAGCTGCGCGACGTCCTCGGCCCCGAGGCCGGAGTGCTGGTGGAGCAACTGGCGGCCACCAGCGACTGGGGCGCCCGGTTCGACCTGCTGGACCTCGCGCTGTCGGCCCGGCTGGAGCGTGGCCCGCGTCCCGCGCCCGAGGTGAGCCACGCCTGGCGACTGCTGTCCCGCGCCGGCGGGGCGATGCCGGTCGGCCGGATCGCTGCCGAAGTGGGCTGGAGCCAGGGCCACCTGGTCCGCCGGTTCACCGAACAGGTCGGCCTGACGCCCAAGATGTCCGCCCGGGTCCTGCGCTTCCACCGGGCCGTGAGGCTGCTCACCCGCGAGGGCGTGAATCTCACCGAGGCGACCGCTGCCTGCGGCTTCTACGACCAGGCCCACCTGAGCCGCGAGTTCCGTGCCCTGGCCGGGACGACTCCCGGCCAGATGGCAGCCGCCCGCGTGGCGGAGGGGGCACTCGCCCTGTGAAGGGCGAGGTCAAATTTGTCCAAGCCAGGCCGTCCGCACGTCGATAGTGTCCCCGTTCGTAGGCGATCAGGCACCCCAGCACATGGAACGCCTGGCTCAGAGGGGAGTACTCGATGGAAGACCTGCTGCGCATCCTCGTGGCCGGAGCGCTCACAGGCGGCTTGATCGGTCTGGCGGGGGCCCTCGGCCGACGCAACCGCAGGCGCCGGGAGGGCGGCGACGGGAGCGGCCGCTGACGTTCCAGGGTGTGGTCTCGGGGGACCGGTACGCGTCCGAGCGCACGAGGTCACCGAACGGCTGACCCCGGCGCCCCGAAGCGGTCGGTGCGGACGCATTCGATCAGGTAGTCGCCGTTCTCGGGATCCACGGTCACCCCGTGGGCCTCGCTGTGGAAGCCGGGGAAGGCGCGGTCGAAGGCCTCCAGGGCGCGCAGGTACCGCAGCAGCGGTCCGTCCGGAGCGCCGGTGGACTCCCCGGGCATCAGTACGGGGATCCCCGGCGGGGTCACGGTCACCATCGCCGCGGCGACCCGACCGGCCGCCTCGGCCAGCCGCACGCGCTCGGTACCGCCGCGGACCAGCAGCTGGTAGCAGTGGCGTGGCGGAGCCACCGGCTCCGGGAGTTCCTGGAAGGCCGCGTCGAGGGCGTCGATCAGCTCGGCCCGGGTGAGGTGCTCGTGCATCTGCCGGCACAGGCCGCCCAGGGTGGTACGGCCGTAGCGGCGCGGGAACCGCTCGACCAGGTCCGGCAGCACCCGGTCCAGCGGGGCGTCCGAGTCGTACAGGGCCTTGAAGTCCATGAGGGCGTCCATCAGGGTGCCCCACTTGCCCTTGGTGATGCCCATCGAGAACAGGATCAGCGTGGTGTAGCTGTCGGTCTTCTCCACGACGATCCCGCGCGCCGCCAGGTAGGCGGTGAGGATCCGCGCCGGGATGCCCCAGTCGCCGGTCTCACCCGTGGCCGTCACCCCGGGGCAGGTCAGGGTGACCTTGACCGGGTCCAGCAGGCAGTAGCCCTCGTCCAGCCCGGCGAAGCCGTGCCAGTCGGCGCCCGGTTCCAGGTGCCAGCAGGACGGCTCGCGGCTCAGCAGGGACGGCGGTGCGTCCGCGAACGCGAGGCGTGCGCCCGTCGCCGGATCGGTGACCGATTCGGGCTGCCACACCCCGAAGAACCAGTCGGGCCGGTCCCCGGCGGCGGCGATGCGCCGCCCGGTACGGACCACGGCCTGACGGAACCGGATCGCCTCGGTCACCGCCTCGTCGATCAGCCACTGGCCCTGCGGGCCGTCCATCATGGCGGTCGCCACGTCCAGCGAGGCGATCGCCGGATACAGCGGCGAGGTGGTGCCGTGCATCATGAACGCCTCGTTGAACCGCTCGTGTTCGACCGGGGCCCGCGGCGCCGACCGGACGTGGACCATCGCGCACTGGGAGAGGGCGGCCAGCAGCTTGTGCGTGGACTGGGTCGCGAAGACCGTGGGCCTGCCCGGTCCCCCGTCGTCGGGGAAGGTGTCCGGTCCGACGGCCATGCCGTAGCGGCCCTCGTACAGCGGATGGAAGCGGGCGTACGCGAACCAGGCCTCGTCGAAGTGCAGGCGCGGCGTGCTCGGCGCGAATGCGCGTGCCGCCGCGACGGTGTCGTAACACAGGCCGTCGTACGTGGAGTTGGTCACCACCGCGTACTGGGCCGCGGGGGAGATCGCCCCGGCCGTGAGCGGGTTCGCGGCGATCCTCCCGGCCACCGCCGCCGGGTCGGTCACGGCGGGCGGCAGGGGACCGGCGAGCCCGTAGCCGTTGCGGGTCGGCACCAGGTACACGGGGCGCGCCCCGGAGATCACGAGCCCGTGCAGCACCGACTTGTGGCAGTTGCGGTCCACGAGCGCGATCTCGTCGCTCGTCACGCTGTAGTGGCCGACCATCCGGTCCGCGGTGGAGTCGCCGTGCAGGACGAAATAGGTGCGGTCGGAGCCGAAGACCCGGGCGGCGTTGCGTTCGGCCTCGCCGATCGGACCACTGTGTTCGAACAGCGACCCGAGTTCCCCGACCGAGATCGACAGGTCGGTGCGGAACAGCCGCTCCCCGTAGTAGTCGAAGAACGCCCGCCCGGCGGGGGACTTGAGGAAGGCGACCCCACCGGAGTGGGCGGGCGTGTGCCAGGAGTACTCGTGGGAGTCCTCGAACCGGCGCAGGGCCTTGAAGAACGGCGGCAGGATGTCCCGGTGGTAGCCGCGGGACGCCGTCGCGACGCGGCCGGCGATGAAGGACGGCGTGTCCTCCAGCGGCCAGATGTAGCCGACCACCGTCTCCGACACCCACAGCGGCAGCCGCTCCAGGTCCTGGTCGGAGTCGTCCGCCATGACCAGGAAGACCGGCAGGTCCTTGAAGCGCTGCCCGATGTGCCGCAGGACCTCCCCGCCGCCGCCCTCCTCGACCGCGCCCCCCGCCGTACGCGGCAGGTCCCAGGCGACCACGGCCGCCGCGAGGCCGGCCTCGGTCTGCAGGGCGGCCCGCGCGTCGCGCGCACTCGGCGCCCAGCGCAGCTCCAGACCCCTGTTCTCCAGCTCCTTGCCGATGCGCCGCAGCTGCTCGGAGCTGACACCGCCGCCCATCGGGTTCTCCCGCAGTGCCAGCAGGACCGTGCCGCTCGCCATCACTTCCGCTCCCCGCGCTCAGGGGTACGGCCGCCCGTACCGGGCCACAGTCTCCCGGTCCTGCGGGCGTTCCCGCCGATCTTCGGCGGGGCTTCACCCGCAGGTGGGCGTGGCGGCGTGCTGTGGCGACGCGCCGCCCGCCGGACCACCGGACCATGCGAACTAGGCCAGGGGCAGGGACTTGACGCCCGACAGCAGGGGGATCAGCCTGTAGCCTTCGGCGCCCGGCTCACATGACGGCCCGGTGTCGACGGTGTCGGAAACCCCGGCCCACGGCGGAAGCCGGGCCTGCCGTGAGGGTGAGGGCGGCGAGCCACCTCCTGGCACGTCCGGTAGAGCGCACGGCTGTCCCCTTTCAGATGCTGCGACGCCGAGGGGCGCAGGGATAGCGGAGCATGCTCAACGACCGCAGGATGGACGTAATCCGCGTATTTCGCCCCAAGGTGTACAGCGCTCGCGCAAGGCCTACGTCGTGTCGTCGCAGCGGCGCCGGTCGAAGCGGGCGCGAGCCGCCTCGTGGGCGTCGCGCAGGAGCCGCAGCACCGTCCCGGTCGTCCGCTCCCCGGGGTTGACGACGCAGACCCAGCCGAGCGTCCCGTACACCGGGTGTGGGAGCAGCGTGTCCGCCGCCGCGTGGTCGCGGGCCCGCCCGAGGCCGCGCGGTTCCTCCCCGGTGAGTTCCCGGAAGGCCGAGCGGTCGACTTGGATGTTGACGCGCCAGCGCCCCGGAGGGCCGAGGCCGGAGGCGGTGTCGTCCGGGTAGTCCTTGGTGACGATGGTCGCGTAGGGCTGGACGTTCCGGGGCGGCCGGCAGTCCGGGGCGTAGAAGAAGAAGGCGTCCCCCCACACGAGCTCGGGGAGTTCTCCTTCCGGCCCGGGGACGACCACGTGCGCGCCTTCGAAGCCCCGCACGGTCTCGATGATCCGTTGCATACTCATGCCTTCAAGCATCACCTTCAAGTGCCTGTGTGGGGTTTGCTCGATGTGGGGTCCGCCGTGGAAGAGCCGTTGAGGAGCGAAGGGCGGGTACCGCTGCGGACCGTCGACATCGCCCGGGAGTCGGGGTACTCGGTACAGCAGGTACGGGACCTCGAACGCCTCGGCGTCCTCCCCCCGGCGCCCCGGTCGGGCAACGGCTACCGCTGCTACACGACGCTCCACGTACGCGCCCTCGGCGCCTACCGGGGGCTCGCCGCCGCCGCAGGGCCCGTCGAGGCCCGGGAACTCCTCGCCCGGCTGCGGACCGGCACGCTCACACAGGCGGCCGCAGCGGTCAACGCCGTCCACGCCCGGCTCGCGCGGGAACACGAGGAGGCGCTGAGTGCCCGGCGGGCCCTGGAGGCGGTCCGGGACGAAGCCCACATCGCGGGGGCCGGCCGGGCGGGCGACTCCATGACGATCACGGAGCTGGCCGAAGCGCTCGGCGTGCGCCCCTCGACCCTGCGGTTCTGGGAGCAGGAAGGCCTCGTGGCCCCGGAGCGCGTGACATCGCTGCGCGCACGCCGCTACGGGATCGAGGCCGTCCGGGCCGCCCGCATCGTCGCCGCCCTGCGCTCCGCCGGCTACGGCATCGCGGCGGTGCGTGAGGTGATGGGCTCCCTGCACCGGCTGGACGGCCCGGACGAGGGCCTGCGCATCCTGAGCCGGCGCCTCGACCGGATCGCCGCGCGGACGGTGGCACTCCTGTGTGCGGGCACGGACCTGGCGGCCGTGATCACGGCCGCCCACGAGGCGCCCCGACACCGGACCCCCGACCTTGCCGACGCAGGCCCTTCCGGTCCGCCCCGGCAGGACGGGGTGCGTGACGGGGGTGCGTGACGAGGGGGCTCGATGCCCGGGCTCCGCCCTCGCCGGCGGGGAGCTCCGTCCGCCTCAGGCCGTGGTCCCCGGGCGCCTGCGGCGGACCAGGGTCCATCCGGCCGCGGTGAGGGCGACCGCCGCTCCGGCGACGGTGGCCACCGCGGTGCCGGTGGAGGCGAGCGTGCCGCCGGTGGTGGTGGCGCCGGTACCGCCGACCGTGCCGGCCGAGCCCGCGACGCCGCCCGCGCCGGACGGGTCGGAGGTGCCGCCTGTGCTGGACGTGCTGCCCGTGCCGGACGTGCCGGACGTGCCCCCGCCCGGGGTGCCGCCGGTCGCGCCGTCGCCGCCGGAACCGCCGGTGCCACCCGTACCGCCGGTCGTGGCCCCGTCGGTGGAAACGCCGCCCGTGGTGGTCCCGGCTGCGGTCACCGTGAGCGTGACCGGGGTGGTGCGACTGGTGCCCGCGGCGTTGCGGAACTCCGCCCGGTAGCGGTGCCCGTTGTGGGGGGCCTGCGCCGTGAAGGAGTACGAGGTCCCGTCCGCCCCCGCCACAGACCTCCACGTCCGGCCCGCGTCGGTGCTGAACTGCCAGGCCACGGACGGTTTCGGGGTCCCTTCCGCGTGTGCGGTCAGTACGGCCATGGTGCCCGCCGTGACGGTCTGGTCCGTGGGGCCCTGCGTGACCTTCGGGGACACGGACCGCTCCAGCCGGGTGATGCGCCCCTCGGCCGGATGGGACACGAAGACCGCCCCGCCGCCGGGTTCGACCACGAGGGAGGCGGAGCCCAACTGGCCGTGGTTGCCGGGCAGTACGACCGGCTTCGCCGCTTCCTGGAGATCGGCGGTGCGGTACACGGTGAGCGCACCGTTGTTGTCGCTGCCGGGCTGCGAGGTGTCCCCGGCGTCCTGCCAGACGACGAACGCCTCGTGCGTGACGGCGTCGAACTGCACCGCCCGCGGCAGGTCGGTGCCCTTCAGGACACGCACCCGCTTTCCCGAGGCGTCGTGCACGACGACCGAGTCGTCGAGGCCCACCCACACCGCCCCGGTCTCGGGATCCACCTCGGTGAAGCCCGCGTAGCCCTCGCCCGCCGGGAGTTCGACGGTGGCGCCGACCTGGAAGGTGGTGGCGTCGATCCGGTACATCCGGCGGTTGCCGGCGTCGGTGAACCACACCGTCTTGCGGACCGGGTCGACCGCGAACCCGTCGCCCCCGTCCAGGGTGAGGGAGCGCTTCACCGCGGCGGTGGCGACCTCGACCTCGGACAGTACGGAGCCCTGGGCGACCAGCACCGTCCCGGGCGTGACCCCCGGCGCGGCATCCGTGACGGCGCCGCCCGGCACCCACGCGCCCGCGGCGGCCGCGTCCCCGTCCTTGGCCGTGCCGATGCCGCGCAGCGGGTAGGAGAAGACCACCCCGTCGCCCGGCAGTGGGGCGATGATCTGGCGGACGGCCCGCCGGCCCAACGCACCCGTGGACCCGGGCGCCTGCGTGATGCTGCTGCGCACCTTGCCGTCGGCCGGGTCGAGGACGTGCAGCCCGCTCTCGTTGACGTCGGCCGTGTCCGGCAGGTCGTCCGAACCGACGTACAGCTTCCGGGAGTCGGGGTGCAGCAGCAGGTCGCGCGGTTTGCCCGCGGTGGCGAACTCCGCCACCGCCCGGTAGGCGACGGTGCCCTGCGGTACGTCGACGCCCTCGCCCCCGGGGCCGACCGGATCCTGGCCCCGGAAGGCGACGGGTACCCCTACGTCCTGTGTGCGGTCACCGGCGCCCCGGTGGTCGACCCGGGTGACGACGGAGCAGGCCACCTGGGTGCAGTCCAGCCCGTCGGACTTCGCCGTCAGTTTCAACTCCACGTCGAAGCGCCCTGCTTCGCCGTACGGAGTTCCCAACTCCCCGGCGTGCGCGTCACCCTTGGGCACGATCCACTGCGAGACCTTGGAACCGCCGGTCATGTCGGCGCCACCCGCGCAGGGAGCGGGAACCCGGTTGTCGCCGTTGTCCTTGCAGAAGGCGACGTAGATCCCCTTCGCCTGGTCGTATCCCGCGCCCGTGACGCGTACGGTCTGGCCGAGCGGGTCCAGACCGGACGAGGCGGACACGGTCAACTGCTGTCCGCCCGGCCCCAGTACGGTGCGGGGCGGGCCGGACGCGTCGGCCGGTCCTGCGGCGTTCACCGGGGCGGCCGAGGCCACCGAGGCAAGTACGAGCGCGAGCGCCGCCGAGGCCGCGCCCGCACGGGCGGGAGTGATGGGGTGCTGGGGTGACATGACATCCTCGTGACGTGACCCGGGGGGTCGGGCAGGATCCTCAGGCCTGGGCGACGGCCTGGATGACGACCTGGTCGACGGCCTAGTTGAAGGTCACGGGGACGTGGACGTCGTACTTGCGGTTGCTTGAGTTGAAGTGGTCGGCGCGCGTGACGACGGCGCACTCGACCGTCTCGCCGCAGATCTGGCCGTTGCCGAGGTCGGCCTTGACGTGGATGGTGACGTTGAAGGTGCCGCCGGGGCCGAAGGCGGAGGTGTTGGGCAGGGTGCCGCCGAAGGTGTTGTTGACCCAGTGCGAGGCGCCCGTGGTGCCCGCCTGGTCCGAACCGCCCAGGCAGGGGGTGGGCTTGGACGCGCCGGGTGCTCCGCTGACCGCACACAGGCCCACGTATATGCCCTTGGCGGAGTTGAACCCGCTGCCGGTGACCGTGACGTTCTGGCCGGCCGCGGCGGCGGTTCCGGGCGCGGTGACGCTGAGGTTGTACGTGGCCGCGCCGTCGGTCACCGTACGGGTCGAGGTCGCGGCGGAGGCGGAACCCGCCACACCGAGGGCGAGGGCCACGGCGGCGGTGGCGGCGAAGGCAGCGCGGGCGGCGAGCCGCACGGTCTTACGGGGCAGGAGGGCAGCACGCATGACAGGACGCCTTTCCGAGAAGGAAGTCGAGATACTTAGGTGAGGCTAACCTAAGTATCTCGATCTTGGGCGTCCTGATGACCCTCCGGCCGAATTCCGTTCCTCTGGCCGGTTCTGGTCCTGGGTCGGCAAGGCCACCGCCACCCATCGCTTCAAGGTGCTGCCCGAGGCGGGCCTGATCCACTCGACGCCCTCACGGCGCAACGCCACGCGCTGCCTTGACGCGCACGGGTGCGCCGGACCCACCCCGGCGGGGGAGGGCGCCGGGATGGTCCCGGCCGCTCGTGGGACCGGGACAATGGTGCTCGTGACCGATGAGGATGCCTACGTCTGGCTGGAAGACGTCGAAGGTGCGGCCGCCCTGGAATGGGTGGCGGAGCGCAATGCCGAGACGAGTGCCGCGCTGACCGCGGGCCAGGGGTTCGCCGAGCTGAAGGAGCGCCTGCGCGAGGTCCTCGACGCGGCGGACCGCATTCCGTACACGACCCGGCGGGGGCAGCACCTCTACAGCTTCTGGCGGGACGCCGAGCACGTCCGGGGCATCTGGCGGCGTACGAGCCTGGAGGAGTACCGCAAGGAGTCCCCCGATTGGGAAGTCCTCCTCGACGTCGACGCACTGGCCGCGGGGGAGGGGCAGAAGTGGGTGTGGGCCGGCGCGACGGTGCGCTACCCCGGCCACGATCGGGCTCTGGTGCGGCTGTCCCGCGACGGCGGGGACGCGGTCGTGGTGCGCGAGTTCGACCTCGGTACCCGCGCGTTCGTCGAGGAAGGCTTCCAGGTGCCGGAGGCGAAGACCGACATCGATTGGATCGACGCCGACACCGTCTTCATCGGCACCGACACGGGGCCCGGCTCGCTCACGGACTCCGGCTACCCGCGCACGGTCCGCCGCTGGCGCCGCGGCACCGCACTCCAGGACGCCGACCTCGTGTTCGAGGGGGAGCCGGGCGACGTGTCCGCGGTGGGCTGGCACGACGCGACACCGGGCTTCGAGCGGAGCTTCGTGGCCCGGTCGCTGGACTTCTTCCGCACCGAACGCCACCTCCTCGTGGAGGGTGGCTCGGAGGGCGACCGGCTGGTGCGGATCGACGTACCGGAAGACTCCCGTGCCTACGTCCACCGCGACCACCTCGTGGTCACCCCCAAGTCCGACTGGCTCGGCCACCGGGCGGGCTCCCTGCTGGTGTTCCCCTTCGAGGCGTTCCTCGACGGCGACCGTACGGCCCAGGTGCTGTTCACACCGGACGAGCACACGGCGCTGGCCGGGCACTCCTGGACCCGCCACCACCTGCTGCTCCAGACGATGCACGACGTCTCCACCCGGATCGACGTCCTCACCCCCGGTACGGACGGTGGCGACTGGACCCGCACACCGCTCGCGGCCGTCCCCCGCCTTTCCTCCGCCACGATCGTGGACACCGACCCCGACGTGAGCGACGAGTACTTCCTGGACGTCTCCGGCTTCCTCCAGCCGTCCACCCTCCACCGCGGCGAGATCGGCGGTGACACCGAGGTCCTCAAGCAGGCACCGGCCCGCTTCGACACCGCCGCTCTCTCCGTCAGGCAGTACTTCGCGACCTCCGCCGACGGCACACGGGTGCCGTACTTCGTGACCGGCCCCGACCACACCCGT
Organism: Streptomyces sp. NPDC028314; assembly: GCF_055565795.1. NCBI lineage: Bacteria > Bacillati > Actinomycetota > Actinomycetes > Kitasatosporales > Streptomycetaceae > Streptomyces > Streptomyces sp. NPDC028314. The sequence goes on along the minus strand of NZ_JBVHTP010000001.1, from coordinate 395,696 downwards.
ACGGGACCCACCCCCACCCTCCTGTACGGATACGGGGGCTTCGAGATCTCCCTGACCCCCGCCTACGGGGCCGTCACGGGCCGGGCCTGGCTGGAGCGGGGCGGCACCTACGTCATCGCCAACATCCGCGGCGGCGGCGAGTACGGGCCCGCCTGGCACCAGGCCGCATCCGGCGCCGACCGGCCCCGGGCGTACGAGGACTTCGCGGCCGTCGCCGCCGACCTCGTCGCCCGCGGCATCACCACCGCGCCCATGCTCGGCGCCTCGGGCGGCAGCAACGGCGGCCTGCTCATGGGCGCCATGCTGACCCGCTACCCCCACCTCTTCGCCGCGATCGCCGCCGAAGTCCCCCTCCTGGACATGCTCCGCTACCACCGCCTGCTCGCGGGCGCCTCGTGGGTCGCCGAGTACGGCAGCCCCGACAGCGAGGCCGACCGGCACCACCTGCACGCCATCTCGCCCTACCACCAGCTCACCGCTGCCGCGGACTACCCGCCACTGCTGCTGATCACCTCCACCCGCGACGACCGCGTCCACCCCGGCCACGCCCGCAAGATGGCCGCCCGCATGCGCGAACTCGGCCATCAGGTCCTGCTCCGGGAGAACACCGGCGGGGGCCACACCGGCGCCGGCGACAACGAACAGACCGCCGCCAACAAGGCGCTCCTGTACACCTTCCTCTGGCAGCACCTCACGCGGACGGTCCCCGCCGCCCGGTCGGGCGCCGCTCCGCTGCCACCGGAGCATGCCGTCCCGGCGGGGGCCGCGGGAGAGGGGTAGCCGCGCGGCCGCTCCCGCGGACGGCGGCTGAGCCGATGCCCCGGTGGGCACATACGGGTCAGGGACCTGTCTGCTGCCGGGGGGCGTCATGGGCGTTGTGGGGGCCGTGCGGGGAGAAGCGTGGGGCTGGGCCGCGGTCGCGGTGTCGCTGGTGTGCCTCGTCGCGGCCGGCTGGAGGACGTCCCGCGTACAGCGGGCCGTGGCCGCCGGGACCGGCCCGCCACGCCCGGCGGACGCGCGCCTGAGCCTGTACGAACTCGCCTACCTGCACGACGGAGCAGCCAGGTTGACGGGTGTGGTGCTGCTGCGCATGCAGGCCGGCGGGCGGCTGCGCGTGAAGTCGTCGACGGAGCACGGGGTGAGGGCCGAAATCCTGGACCCGGCGCCCCGCGACGACATGGAAGCAGCGCTCATCGACGCCGTCGGGAACGGGAGTCCGGGCGACTACGCCAGGGTGCCCGGGGGCCCACAGGTGACGACGCTGCGCGAAGGGCTGGTGAGGGACCGTCTGCTCAAGGAGTGGCAGGGACCGGAAGGCGTCCTCGTCGACAGCCCGCTCGCTGCGGAGTGGAACCGGGCCCGCTTCCTGCTCCAGCTGAACCTGGCCGGCATGGCCGTGCTCGCCGCCGGAGGCATCGCGTGGGCCGTCCTCCAGGACGCGTACCTTCCGCTGGCCGGCCACCTGGTGCTGCTGACGGTCGCCCTCACCCACCGGCGGAGGAACCTGAGGCTGAGCTCAGGCGCCTACGTGACCGCCCGCGCACGGGCCGCGATGGCCGCCGCGGACCTACCCGGCTGGCTCACGGTGGACGACACCCAGATCCTCCGCCAGGTGGCGGTGAAGGGGCTTCGGAGCCTGCCGAGGAAGCACCCCCTGTTCCCGAAGCGCCCGCGCCCGCCCAAGAGCCCGTCCCGGAGCAGCGGCCCGCCCGGTGCTTCCGAGCCGCGCGTCGTGATCAACGACCCTCCGGCCCTGGGCGGCCTGGGCGGCGGATGCGGGGCCGGCTGCGGGGGCGGGCTCTGAACGGATTCGGCCCGGCGGACCGTTCAGACGGCGCAGCCGCCCGGCGGCAGCTGCTGCGCGAAGCGGCGGACGGCGCCGGTGAAGGCCTGCGGGTCGTCGAAGTTCGCGAGGTGCCTCGCCCGCGGGATCAGCTCGATCCGCGCCTGGGGATGGGCGCGGGCGAACTCCCTTTCACCGGACCGGAAGACGGTGTCCTTCTCGCCGTTGAGGATGAGGACCGGAGCCGCCACGTGCCGCATGGCACCTGCGTCGAACCGGCCCAGCACCTCACCCCACGCGGCCGGCACGGTGTGGAAGGCGTATCCGGAGCGAATGGTCGCCTCGACCACCTCGGGCGGATAGAGGCGGCGCAGCAGACGGTCGTTCCAACGGGCCAGCCGGTCCGCCGGAATGCGTGGGGCGAGTCCGGCCGCCCACCGGTACGGCACGGCCCACCGGCCTCGGGTGGAGGCGCTGGCGCCCGCGAGGACCAGGCCGCGCAGCTTGTCCGGGCAGCGCCGCGCGAACTCCAGTGAGGCGTATCCGCCGAGCGAGTGCCCGACGACCAGGGCCGGCCCGCGGTCGAGCGAATCCACTGCCGCGGCGATGATCTCCGTGGCCGCGTCAAGGCTCCACGGCTGGGTGGAGCGGGCGCCGTGACCGGGGAGGTCGACGGCGGTGACGGGGAAGCTCTCGCGGAGGGCGGCGAGCTGCGGACTCCACTGCGCCGCGCTGAAGCGCGTCCCGTGCACGAAGACGATCGGCGGTACATCCGCTGCCCACATGAAATCCCCCCGGATCGGTTGTCTGCCCGGCTCGACCCTATCGGGTGTCAGGGGTGGGCGGAGCGGTGCGGTGCGCCGTCAGCAGGAGGTACTCCCACTCCATCACACCGTCCCGGGTGTTCTCCTCGGCCAGCGCGTCCAGTGCCCGGTCCAGTGCCGCGGCCCGGTCGGGGTCGTCCCCGATGGCGCGGTAGACCGCGACGGTCGGTCCGTAGCAGGTCTTGAAGAAGGTGCGGAACTCCCCGGGCCGGGGGAAGGTGTCCACCCGGACGGTCAGGCGCCGGGCGTCCACGTCCGTGACGCGGTCGCCGAGGAGCTCGTACACGTGCTCCTCCTCTCCCCACAGGGGCGGCGGCTGGGATCCGGGCGGGGGAGGCGGCGCGTACGGCTTCATCGTCGCGAACATCCGGCCGACGAAGCCCTGGGGGGTCCAGTTCGCCAGGCCCACCGTCCCGCCCGGGCGGCAGACGCGGACCAGCTCGTCGGCGGCGGCCTGGTGGTGCGGGGTGAACATCACGCCGAAGCAGGACATCACCACGTCGAACTCCCCGTCGGCGAAAGGAAGATGCTCCGCGTCGGCCTCGCGCCACTCCAGCCGCGCGCCCCGTACCCCGGCCATGTGCCGCCCGACCTCGAGGAGTTCGGGGGTCAGGTCGCTCGCCACGACGTCCGCCCCCGCCAGGGCGGCCGGGATGGCGGCGTTGCCCGCGCCCGCGGCCACGTCCAGTACGCGATCCCCCTGCCGCACGCCGCATTCCGCGACGAGTTCGGCTCCGGTCTCCGGGATGACGTGGGAGGCCACGGACGCGTAGTCGCCCATGGCCCACATGGCGCGGTGGCGGGCCTTCAGCGCGTGGTCGGCCGCGACCGGGTCGGTCGCCTCGGACATGACTGCCTCCAGGGCTCGGGCCGGCCCCTTCTACGAGCGTAGGCGCCTTCCCCCGGAGCCGCAGTCCGGCCCTCCCCGGCAGCGCTGCGGCCGAAGCGGCGCCGGGACCGGCCGGAACCGGGCTACGGCCGAACGCGGCTACGGCCGGAACGGGGGCACGGCCGGATCGGCGCTACCGCCGGATCGGCCGCAGGGTCGCCAGGACCGACTCCGCGGGCTGCAGGGTGAGCCCCGGGAAGACCTTCGCCCGCACGGCCCCGGTGTCCAGATGGAACCGCTGCCCCAGTACGGCCAGTACCAGCGCCGCCTCCACGAGGGCGAACCGCGCTCCCAGGCAGGCCCGCGGACCCCCGCCGAACGGGAACCACGCGTGCTCCGGCACCGGATGCGGGGCGTCCGCGTCCCACCGCTCCGGGCGGAACGCCTCCGGCTCCGGGAACCACCGCTCGTCCCGGTGCACCGACCACGGGCTGGTCCACACCGAGGTCCCGGCCGGGACCGCCCGGCCGCCGATCGACGCGCCCTCGCCGGCGACCGCCGAGATCAGCCAGATCGGCGGGTAGATGCGCAGGGCCTCCTTGACCACCTGCTGCGTCCACGGGAGCCGCGCGTAGTCCTCGTAGGAGGGGAGTCGCCCGCCCAGCACCCGGTCGAGCTCCTCCGTCAGCCGTTCCCGCGCCCGCGGCGCCCCCGACAGGAGCTGCCAGGCCCAGGTCAGGGTGGTCGAGGTGGTCTCGTGGCCGCCGATGTAGAGCGTGATCGACTCGTCCCGCAGCTCCGTACGGGACAGCGGCAGCCCCTGCTCGTCGCGGGCCGCGAGCAGCCGGCTGAGCAGGTCGTCCCGCTCCCCGCCCGCCGCCGAGGCCGCCTCGTGCTCACGTATGACGTGCTCGATCTCCCGGTCGAGGACCCCCACCGCCGCCCGCATCCGGCGCCTCCCCGGCGTCCGCACCCAGGGCGGCAGGAACAGCGTCACCCCGCGGAACTCCATGCCCAGCTCGTGCTGCGCCGTCGCCATCGCCGCGCTGATCGGGCCCTCCCGCCCGGCCGCGTCGCTCCCGAAGAGGGTGCGCACCGCGATCCGCTGGGTCAGCCCGGCCATCTCCCTGTGCACGTCGATCCGGGCGCCCTCCGCCCAGCTCCGCGCCAGCGCGTCCGCGCACTCCACCATCGTGGCGGCGTACGTACGCACCTGCCGCGGCCGTACGGCGGGCTGCACCAGCGCCCGCTTGCGCCGCCAGTCGTCCCCGGTGGCGACGACCACCCCGTTGCCCAGCAGCTTCCGGAAGGCCCAGCCCAGCTCGGTCGGCCGGAAGGTACCCTCGACGGCGCCGAGCAGCTCGCCGGCGTGCTCGGGCCGGGACACCAGTACGTTGCGCTGCGGCCCCAGCGCCCACGGCACCCAGTCGCCGTACTCGTCGCGCAGGGACTCGAAGAAGGCCAGCGGATCGCGGGCGAAGGCCGGAAGGTTCCCGAGCAGGGGCCACCGGCGCGGTCCGCGCTCGGCGCCCGCGGGCATCGGCAGGGTGGCGGTCACGCAGGCATGGTGACAGCGCGCCCGCCAGGCCGCCAGACCCGCCGCCGAACTCCGGCCCGGCCAGAGCCACTTCGCGGCCGCACGGCACGAGTCGGCCCCGCCCACGCGTCGGCTCGGGCGACAGGGGGTCAGCTGCGCGCGATGCGGGCGAGCCAGGGGGTGAGGCCGATGCCGACCGGCTCCCGGTACGTCTCGTCACCGGCCAGCGGGACGACGAGCCAGTGGCCCGGAGGGAAGAACCGCCCCTTCACCCAGGCCAGTCCGCCGTACACCGAGCGCAGGAACCCCGGGACGGAGTCCCGCGGGACGTCGAGGAACTCGATCCCGTCGACGGTGATGTGCGCGTCGTCCTCGGCGAAGAGGTGGACGCTCACCGACGGTACGCCGCCCAGCTCCACGTACGCCTCGTGCGGCAGCGACCCGTCGGGGTCCAGGACCGTGAACAGGGCGGCCGACGTGCGACGCGACGCCAGGTCCGCACCGATGTCCTCGGTGACCGTCATCGTCAGCCCGTACTCGGCCGCGATCTCGCGTACGGCGGTGACGGCGGCCTCGGTGGTGGGGAGGGGCGGACGGTTCATGATTCCTTGCCTGTGGGGCGGTGACAGCGGACTTCGGGACGCTGGTGATCAACTCTAGGCCCGTCTCCACGCCCCCGCCGGGCCGACGGCGCGTCGCTTCAGCGCGGCGCGGTACCGGGATCCTGCCCGGACCCGGCCGCGGCCCCCTCCCGGTACCTCCCGGGCGTCGTCCCGAACTCCCGGTTGAAGGCGTGGGAGAAGGCGTACGGGGTGCCGTACCCCACCCGGCGGGCGATGGCCGCCAGGGAGTCCGGGGTGTCGCGGAGCTGGGCCGCGGCGAAGCTCAGCCGCCACCACGTCAGGTACGCCATCGGCGGGCGCCCCACCAGGGCGGTGAACCGGCGGGCGAGCGTGGGGCGGGACACCCCCGCCTCGGCGGCGAGGCTCTCGTTGGTCCAGGGGGCGGCGGGGTTCGAATGGAGCGCCCGCAGGGCGGTGGCCGTCACCGGATCGCCCAGTACCGCCGGCCACGCCCCGGTCTTCCCCTCGGCCATCCAGGACCGGATCATGTAGACGAGCAGCAGGTCGAGCAGGCTGGGCATCGCGATGCAGGAGCCCGGCTGCTGTTCGCCCAGCTCCCGGCCCAACAGGTCGAGCGCGGCGCGCAGTTCGGGATGGCTGCCCACCCGGTTGGGCAGGTGGACCACCTTCGGCAGCTCCAGCAGGAGCGGGTGTACCCGGCTGCGGTCCAGTCGGTACTTGCCGCACAGCATCTCCACCTCGGTGCCGTCGGCCACGGGGTCGCGCGGCCACTTCCCGTCGCGCCAGTCCTCGAAGGGCGCGGCCCGCTCCAGCACCGCCGCATCGGCGCGGGCGTCGGCGATGAGGTGCCCGGTGCCGTGCGGCAGCAGCACGGTGTCGCCCGTCCCGAGCAGCACCGGCTCTCCCTCGTCGGGTATCAGCCGGCAACTGCCCTCTAGCACGACATGGAAGCCGGCGCCCGCGTACGGCGCCAGGCGTGTCGCCCAACTCCCGCCGACCCGGACCCGGTTGGAGGAGGGCAGCCCGATGCGGACGGTAGAGATCGCGTCGCTCACCACATCCATGGAGTCAGAGTAGCCCCCGCGCCAACGGTGAGCTTTCCGCGTATCCGGATGAGTGGGAAGAGCATTGAGAGGCTCAATGGATCTTCCTAGGATCGAGGGCATGAAGACCGAGGACGTGAAGGGCGAGGGCGTGAAGAGCGAGGACGTGAAGAGCGGGGACATGAAGAGCGACGGCAGGCAGAGCATCGTCCTGGGCGACGTAGAGGTCATCCGGGTGGTCGAGTGGCAGGGGCCCTTCGTCCCCGCCCTCGACTTCGTCCCGGACTCCGGCCTCGAGGTGTGGAAGGAGAACGAGGACTGGCTGGCGCCGGACCACTGGGACCCGCGGGCCGACCGGACGTCGGTCACGGTGCAGACCTGGGTCCTGCGCAGCGCGGGACGGACCGTCCTGGTCGACACCGGGGTGGGCTACATGCGCGAGCGGCCCGAATCGCAGCTGTTCCACCACTGGCAGGGCGACCTCCTCGGCGGCCTCGCCCGCGCCGGAATCCGGCCGCAGGACGTGGACGTCGTCGTCAACACCCACGTCCACGCCGACCACGTCGGCGGGAACACCGTCGACGCCGCGGGGGAGTGGGCGCCCGCCTTCCCCAACGCCCAGTACCTCATACCGGCCGCGGACGACTTCTACTTCGGGCCCGGCAACGCGCACGCACCGGGCAGGAGGAACGACGACCGGCTGCTCTACGAGGACAGCATCGCGCCCCTCCACCGGGCGGGGCAGGCCGTCCTGTGGGACGGCGCCCACCGCATCGACGAGAACCTCGTCCTGGAGTCCGCGCCCGGACACACCCCCGGCTCCTCCGTCCTGCGGCTCGACTCCGGCCGGGACCGGGCGGTGTTCGTGGGCGACCTCCTGCACAGCCCGGTGCAGATCCTGCGGCCCTCCTGCAACAGCTGCTTCTGCCTGGACGCGGAACAGGCGGCGGCCACCCGCCTGCGCGTCCTCGAACGGGCCGCAGCGGAACGAGAGCTGGTGGTGCCCGCGCACTTCGCGGGCGGCGGAGCCGTGGAAGTCCGCCGGCAGGACGGCCGGTTCACCCTCGGGGCGTGGGCGGAGTTCGCGGCCGAGTAGCCCCGGGGGTCTCTACAGCCCGTACCGCCGCGCGGATTCCTCCTCCTGGGCCAGCCGGTGCAAGGCCTTCAGTACCGGCTGGAACAGGATGGCCGCGGCGACCGCCGTCTCGGCCTTCTCCGCCTCGGAGGGGTGTTGCTCCACGAAGTCCAGGTCGCGCATGGCCGCCTGGTGCATCAGCCGGGCGTACGGTGCCATCAGGTCCGCGTCCCACGGATAGCCGAGCCGGATGAGCGTGGACACGGCCACCACCAGCGACCGGTGGACCGGGGAGAGCGCGCCCAGTTCGCGGGAGGTGGACCAGCCCAGCATCTCCAGGAGCCGGTCCACCTCCTGACGGGCCGTCATCACCGCGGGGTCCGCCTCGTCCGGTTCGGGCCCGTGCGGCAGCGACCACAGCGCCGCGCCCAGCCGGATGGTCCGGTCCAGGGAATCGTCGTCGACGTGCCCGAGCACCTCCTTGGCCGTGGCCACCGGGAGCCGCCCCACCTCGATCATCGCGCGCACCAGCCGCAGCCGGCGCAGGTGCTCCTCGCCGTAGTCGGACGTGGTCGCGCCGACCCTCCGTCCCGGCGCCAACAGCCCTTCGCGCAGGTAGTACTTGATCGTTGCCGTGGAGACGCCGCTGCGCTCACTCAACTCCGCCAGTCGCATCTCTTGTGCCCTTTCTTGGAGAGTGTCACTATCCAACATTGCGGGCGTGCGACAGCCCGCGCGGACAGCGCCGTCATCCAACCAGCGATCTGGAGGCAGAGTGTCTGCCACACCGATACCGGGCCGCACCACCGCATCCGCCGAAGGGGACGTAGTGGTCCTCCTGATCGGGATGCGCATCAACCACTTCTGGGCGGTGCACCAATGGCTGCCGGTCGCCCTGGCCATGCCGCGCATGCTGCGCGAGCTGGCCCGGGACAAGAGCCGCGGCCTGCTCGGCCACGTGCTGCTCACCGCCTCGCCCCGTACGTACTACGTGGTCCAGTACTGGGAGTCGAAGGAGAAGCTGTACGCCTACGCCGCGGCCCCCGACATGTTCCACCACGCGGCATGGGCGCGGATCAACCGCAAGGAACGCGCGGGCAAGACGCGCGGGCACGTGGGGCTGTGGCACGAGGCGTACGTCACGCCCGAGGGCTCGTACGAGTCGATCTACTTCGACATGCCGCCCTTCGGGCTGGCCGCCGCCACCGGCGTGCTCCCCGTCGAGCGCCGCGGCCGCCGCGCGGCCGACCGGTTCGCGCACCGTTCCCCGTCGCCGATGCCGACGGAAACGGCGCCGGCGCCGCGCGACTGAGCGCGGCGCGACCCCTCAACATATGAACAACATGGTGCTAGTGTCATTAGCACCATGTTGCTGAGGCTGAACATCTCCGACAGCCGTCCCCTGCACGAGCAGGTGGCCGGTGCGATCCGGCGGGCCGTCGCCGAGGGCGAGTGCGCCCCCGGCGACCGGCTTCCGTCGGCGCGTGACCTCTCGCAGGCCCTGGGCGTCAATGCCAACACCGTCCTGCGCGGTCTGCGCGCCCTGCGCGACGAAGGGGTGCTGGAGTTCCGGCGCGGCCGCGGAGTGACCGTGAGCGCAGGGGCGGACCAGCGTTCCGCGCTGCTGGAGCGGGTGCGCGAACTCGTCGCCGACGGGGCCCGCCTCGGGTACGGCAAGGCCGATCTCATAGAGATGATCAAGGAGGTTCCGTGACCGACGGTACCGGTGGCAAGAACGCCACCCCGTGGGGTGTAGTCGCCTGGGCGGCGGGGGTGACGGCCGTGCTCGTGGCCCTGCCGCTGGTCGCGAGCGGGCGGCTGCCGGACCGGCTCGCCACGCACTGGGGCAGCACCTCGGGAGCCCCCGACGGCTCCATGCCACTGTGGGCGGCGGCCACCCTGCCGGCGCTGATCTGGGCCTTGATGGCCGCGGGCGGCACGTTCGCGTATCGCCGGGGAGGGGCGCCGCGCGGCTGGGCGGACGCGGGCCTGCTCTCGGGAGGCGTGGCCCTGACCGGAGCTCAGGCGGCGATCGTACGGGCGAACCTGGACCGCGACGACTGGCGCCAGGCGGATTCCCCGACGGCCTGGCTCGGCATCGTGATGGCGGCGGCGCTCCTGGCCGGCGCGGCCGCGGTCCTGGCGGGCCGCCGCCGTCGGCAGAGCGCCGCGCCCGAACCCGAGGCCCCTGGCGGACCCGGCCTGGACATCCCGGACGGCGAGCGCTTCGTGTGGCTCTCCCGGGTCTCGAGCCCCTGGCTCCAACTGCTCGCCGCCGTCGTCGGTCTCGTGGCGGCCGCCGCCGTGCTCGCCGCGCTGGGCGGCCTGATGGACCTCCCGTGGGCCCTGGCCGTACCGTTCGCGCTCACCTCGGTCCTCGCGGTCGCCTGCTCGTCGGTACGGGCCCGGGTCAGCGAGCGGGGCATGGAGGTCGCCTTCGGCCCGCTGGGGTGGCCGACGCGGCGCTGGGCACCCGCCGACATCGAGTCCGTCCGCGTCGAGCGGCGCACACCCGCCCAGGTCGGCGGCTGGGGGTACCGGCTCAGCGGACTCGGCACGACCGTGATGCTGCGCAGCGGTGACTGCCTCGTCATCCGGTCCCGGGGGAAGGACTTCGCGGTCAGCGTGGACGACGCCGAACGCGGCGCCGCCCTCCTGGACACGCTGAACGCACGCCGTTGAACGCAGGCCCGTTGAGCGCACGCCGTTGAACACAGCCCCGTTGAGCGCACGCCATTGAGCGCAGCCCGTTGAACGTACGCCGTTGAGCGCACGTCAAGCCGGCCCGAACCACGCCCCAGCGGCTACCGGTCGGGGGCGAGACGGCCGTCGGGGACGTACGACGCCGACTCCCCGGAGTCGAGCAGCGCCCGGGCGGCGAGCCGGCACACGGCCCGCTCCTCGTCCGGCGCCACCCCGAGCCGGTTGAACAGCATGTGCAGGTGGGACGCCCACACGGAGGTGCGTACGGAGGCCCGCACCGAAGCCCGGCCGGCGGCCCGGACGGCCGACCGGCCCTCACCGTCGGCCCCGGCCCCGGCGTCGGCCGGGCCGGCGGCGTCCCCGAGCCGGGCGTCCGCCTCCCGCACCCCCGCCGCCCAGCGTGCCACCGGCCCGCCCCCGAGGCCGTCCGCCACATCCCGCCGGACGGCCTCGGCACGCCGGGCCAGCTCCTCGCGCGCGGGGGCGGAGTCGACCTGCGCGTGCACCGCCGGGGCGGGAACCAGCAGGATGTCCTCGGCCCAGCGCCACCCGGCGGCCTGCCACCGCAGCCACCGCCCCGCCTCGTACGGGTCCATCCCGAGGGCCGCCGCCGTCGCCTGGGCCAGATCGCCCGCCAGCGCCAGGCGTTCGCCGCCGCGCGCGGTCCGTGCGATCCCGTCCAGGGCGACCCGGCTGGACAACGCGAAGACGTCCTCCGCCACCGGCAGGGCCGCGGGCCCCCCGTACCTCTCGGTCTCGGGCACGTACGGCACCTCGCGGAGCTCCGCGCACGCACCGGCCCGCTCCCTCGCGAGCCGGGCCGCCGCGATGCGCAGCCCGACGGCCGCGGCGGGGTCGAGGCCGCGCAGCCGGATCCGGAGGTGGGGTCCGCCCTCGTCGACGTGGCGGAGGAAGAACCAGGCGGCCGCCCTGCGTTCGGACACCAGTCCGTCCAGCAGCGGAGCGAGTTCCTCCACCAGGAAGGAGTCGGTGTCCTCACCCGTGGCTCGCAGGAAGAGGTGCAGGCCGAACCAGCTCCTGCCGCTCGCGTCGATGGCCTCGGTCACTTCGGCTCCTCAGAGGAAGGGGTGGGGGTGGAGCGGGAGTTCGTCACGGCGCGGCGGGCGTCCGGCGCGGTCGGCGTCGGCGTCATGCGGCCCGGGTCCCGCTCGGCCTGGTGCGGGACCAGGGACGGTTCGGCCCGGCGCCCGATGTGGGGGATCGGGGCGGTGGAGCGGGGCGGGAATCGTCGGATCGCGTCCGGCCGGGCCGGCGGCTGCCGGCTGCCGCCGCCGGTGACGGAGCAGCCCGAGGCGGACGTCGGCGCCGCGAAAGCGGATTCGCCGAGCCAACCGTAGCTTCGGGAAGGGCCCGGGCCGAGGGGCTGCCGTCCGGAAGCGGGTCAGACTCCAGCCGGAGTCGAGGAGTTGCCGAGGCTTGCGCCGCCCGGGGGATACCGGCCACGTCGGCGGCCGGAAATCGCCAGTCCCCGGGTGTATGTACCACGTACTGTGGGGCGATGCCAGTAGTGGACATCAACGCCAGCGCCGAGGACTTCAATGCCGACCCCTACCCGCTCTACGCGAAACTGCGCGCGGCCGGGCCGGTGCACCAAGTCGCCATCTCCGACGACGGATACGAGCCGGGCTGGTGGATCGTCGGACACGACGAGGCCCGCCAGGCGCTGACCCACCCGTTGCTGCGGAAGGACTGGCGCACCTCCGGCAGGTTCGCCGACGTCCAGGCCAGTGCGACGAACGCGAACATGCTGGAGTCCGACCCGCCGCACCACACCCGGCTGCGCCGCCTGGTCGCCCGCGAGTTCACCGCACGCCGCGTGCAGACGATGCGCCCCCGCGTCCGGCAGATCACCGACGAACTGCTCGACGCGATGGCCGCCCGCCCCGAGCGCGGCGCCGATCTGATCGAGGCGATCGCGTTCCCGCTGCCGATGACGGTCATCTGTGAGCTGCTCGGCGTCCCCGACCTCGACCGGGACCGGTTCCGCCACTGGTCCAACGAGATCGTGGCCCCCACCACCGGAACGGGGAACGCCGACGCGAACGAGAAGCTCGGGGCCTATCTCGCGGATCTCGTGGAGGCGAAGGCCAAGGCCCCCGGAGAAGACCTGCTCAGTGCGCTGATCCGCACGCGCGACGAGGACGGCGACTCGCTCTCGCCCGACGAGCTGATCGGGATGGCCTTCCTCCTGCTGATCGCCGGCCACGAGACCACCGTCAACCTCATCTCCAACGGCATCCGCGCCCTGCTCGCCCACCCCGCCCAACTGGCAGCCCTGCGGGCCGACTTGGACGGGCTGCTCGACGGGGCGGTGGAGGAGATGCTGCGCTACGACGGCCCGGTGCAGAACGCCACCTACCGTTACGCGGCCGAGGACGTGGAGATCGGTGGCATGGTCATCCCGGCCGGGGCCATCGTCCTCGTCGCCCTCGCCTCGGCGGACCGGGACCCCGCCCGCTTCGCGGAGCCGGACACCTTCGACATCCGCCGCGCCCCGCAGGGGCACCTCGCCTTCGGGCACGGGCTGCACTTCTGCATCGGCGCCCCGCTGGCCCGGATGGAGGGCCGCATCGCGATCAGGGGCCTGCTGGAGCGCTTCCCGGACCTGGCCGAGGACCCTGCCGCCGGCCCGCCGAACTGGCTCTCGGGCAGCCTCATGCGGGGGGTCAGCCGGCTGCCGGTCCGCTGGTAGCCGCTGGAGACCCCCTGGCTAGCGCCTGCGCGGTCCCGCGCCGCCGCTCATGACCAGGGCGTCGCTGATGAGCCGTACGCCTCGGGCGAGGCGGCCCAGCTGTTCCAGTTCGACGGCGTACATCCGTATCGTGTTCTCGATGACGGACTCCGCCACACCCATCGCGGGAAGCTCGGCCCGGCTCGTCTCGAGGGCCACCCGTACGGCGCGCATCTCGTGCTGGAGCTGGAGCTGCGCGTGCCGGGTCAACAGCACCGGATGCCGGGTGAGGGTCGAGTAGCCGGCGTACCGGGCCGGCAGCAGGTCGCGCAGCCAGCGCGTGGCGGTGCGCTCCCAGTCGTGGCTACCGGGGGCCTTGACCTGACAGGGCCAGTCCGGGCTGAGGGCGGTGGAGGCCAGTTGAGGCATTCTCGTCGCTTCCGAGTGGTGTCGAACTCTGATCGAGAGGGTGCTGGGCGGCCTCGACCCAGGGGTTGATCGAGGCCGCCACGGCGGTCTGCGGGATCCGAAAGCCCGGATTGAGCACTCCGAAGCGGACTGAGGAGGCAGCGCGCGCGGCTGAGTGCTCGTTCTGGGATGGCGTGGGGACGCCCTCCTTGGCATCTGATGGATCCCGGCCGCGCCTCAGTAAACATATATACCGTTGAGTAAGCAAGTGTATGAAAAATTTCATGCATGGCCTGGGTGTGAATGGACCCCGAATGAAATCGGCGGGAAGTCGGCCCTACAGGAAGAAGCCGTGCAGGTCGGCGACCTGCTCGTAGCCCTCCAGCCGGGCCTGCGTCCGCTCGGGATCCGCGTCGGCCATCGCCTGGAGGAGGGCGGCGGACAGCACTCCCGGCGCCGCGTACGAGTCGAACACGAGGCGCGACCCGGTACCGGCGGTCAGCGCCACATCGGCCTCGTCCACCAGCGGCCCCAGCGTGGGATCGGTGATCAGCGCGATACGAAGCCCCGCGCTCCTGGCCGCCCGCAGCGCCGCCAGGGTCTCCTTGGCGTGCCGGGGCATGGCGAAGGCCAGCACCCAGGTCCCCCCGGCGGCCCGGGACTGCAGCAGCGCGTCGTAGGCGACGCTGCCGCCGCCCGTCACGAGGCGTACGTCGGGGTGGATGCGCCGGGCCGCGTAGGCGAAGTACTCCGCCAGGGACACCGAGATCCGCAGGCCGAGCACGGTCAGCGGGACCGACAGGGCCAGGTCCCGGCCGATGGTCAGCACCTGATCGGTGTCGGCGAGGAGGCGCCGTACGTTCTCCAGGTTCTCGATCTCGGCGTCGACGGCCGCCTGCAGCTCGTTGTGCCGCATCTGCTCGCGGCTCTCCGGATATCCCGCGACAGCGCTCAGGGCGATCGGCTGCAGTACGTCCCGGAGCGCCGGATAGCCGCTGTACCCGAGGGAGGTGGCGAACCGGGTCACGGACGGCTGGCTGACACCGACCCGCTCCGCCAGCTCGGTGATCGACAGGAACGCGGCCTCGGTGAGGTGGTCGATCAGGTACTGCGCGATCCGCCGCTGGCCCGGGGAGAGCCGGCGCCCGTCGAAGAGCGCGCGGATCCGCTCCGCCGGAGCGCGCTCGTGGTCCGACGGCTGCCCGCTCGGCGTGATCGCGGCCGCCTGTGCGCGTGCCTGCTGCCCCGATGACACCGGCGAGCCTCCTTCTCCTGTCACTCTTGATCAAACATAGCTCACGCATGGTGGCCGACCGGCGGCGAGTCCCGCCGCCCGGCGCCCGCGCTGTGGACCGTACCCGGCGGGGCACGTCATACGGGCACTATGCGCGGACCGCGGCCCCCACGGCGACCGGAACGCCTCGTTTCCGGGCGTGCCGGGGGGTGGCCCCCGGCCGGGGCGGCGGGGATCATGAGATGGCGCCGGCCCGCCGGGTCCCCGCGCCCGCCACCGAGTCCAGGGGGTACGTGTGTCTGCCGCGTCGAGCTATGCGTCCGGGGTCAGCGAAGTGCCGCTGCTCGGTGACACCATCGGGGAGAACCTGGACCGCACCGTGCGGAGGTACCCCGGGCGGGACGCCCTGGTCGACATGGCCGCCGGGCGCCGCTGGACGTACGCGGAACTGGCCGCCGACGTGGACGCCCTCGCGCTCGGGCTGCTCGCTCTCGGCATCGCCAAGGGCGACCGGGTCGGGATCTGGGCCGCGAACCGGGCCGAGTGGACCCTGGTGCAGTACGCCACCGCGAAGATCGGGGCGATCCTCGTCACCGTCAACCCGGCGTACCGCTCGCACGAGCTGGAGTACGTGCTCCAGCAGTCCGGGATCAGGCTGCTGGTCGCGGCGGACCGCTTCAAGACCTCCGACTACGCGGGCATGATCGACCAAGTGCGGCCGCAGTGCCCGGAGCTGGAGTTCGTGGTCCTGCTCGACGGTCCGCTGTGGACCTCCCTGCTGGAGGACGGCCGGCGCGGCGACCCGGCCGAACTCGCCCGGGCGCAGGCCGCGCTGAGCCCGGACGACCCGGTCAACATCCAGTACACCTCGGGGACCACCGGCTTCCCCAAGGGCGCGACGCTGTCGCACCACAACATCCTCAACAACGGTTTCTTCGTCGGCGAGTTGTGTCACTACACCGAGCAGGACCGGGTCTGCATCCCGGTGCCGTTCTACCACTGCTTCGGCATGGTCATGGGCAACCTGGCCTGCACCAGCCACGGCGCCGCGATGATCATCCCGGCCCCGTCCTTCGAACCGGAAGCCACCCTGGCCGCCGTCGAGGCGGAGTCGTGCACCTCCCTCTACGGCGTCCCCACCATGTTCATCGCGGAACTGGCCCACCCCGCCTTCGACACGTACGACCTCTCCAGCCTGCGGACCGGGATCATGGCGGGCTCCCCCTGCCCGGTCGAGGTGATGAAGGAGGTCATCGACCGGATGGGCATGACCGAGGTGTCCATCTGCTACGGGATGACGGAGACCTCGCCGGTCTCCACGCAGACGCGGGCGGACGACTCCGTCGAACGCCGGGTGTCCACCGTGGGCCGGGTCGGACCGCACCTGGAGGTGAAGGTCGTCGACCCGGGCACCGGCCGGACCGTGCCGCGCGGCGAACCGGGCGAACTCTGCACCCGCGGCTACTCGGTGATGCTCGGCTACTGGGCCCAGCCGGACCGGACCGCCGAGGTCGTCGACGCGGCCCGCTGGATGCACACCGGCGACCTTGCGGTCATGGACGAGGACGGCTACCTGAGCATCACCGGCCGCATCAAGGACATGGTGATCCGCGGCGGGGAGAACCTCTACCCGCGCGAGATCGAGGAGTTCCTGCACGCCCACCCGGACGTCCTCGACGTCCAGGTCATCGGCGTACCCGACCCCAAGTACGGCGAGGAGCTGATGGCCTGGGTGCGGATGCGCGAGGGCGCCGAGCCGCTGACCGCGGAGGCCGTCCGCGCCTACTGCGAGGGCAGGCTGGCCCGCTTCAAGATCCCGCGCTACGTCCACGTCGTGGAGGAGTTCCCCATGACGGTCACCGGGAAGATCCGGAAGATCGAGATGCGGGAGATGGCGGTCCGGCTGCTGGCGCCGCAGCCGGACGCCGACTAGAGGTTCTCGGTGGAGGTGGCCGTCGGGGCGGCGGCGGTCACGGGCAGGAGGTGCGGGCGTTTCGCCGTGCGGCCGTCGCCGGAGGACCGGCCGCGCAGGCGCCGGCCCAGCCAGGGACCGAGGAAGGCGGCGGCCCAGCGGAGCTCGATCGCGGTGGCGCGCAGGCCGACTGGGGCGACCGGCCGGGGGCCGGGCAGTGGGTGGGTCCAGGAGTCGTCGCTGCCCGGAAGGGCGAGGGCATGGGCGACGGCCGCCGCGATCCGGTCGTGGCCCCGCGGCCCTGCGTGCAGCCGGTCCGGGCTCCACAGCCGCAGGTCGCTGACCACCGGGTGGGCGGCCGTCTCCGCGACGGTGACCCCGTGCCGCTGCGCCGCCGACCGGATGCGGTCGTTGAGGGCCGTGACGCGGGAGCTGACCGGGCGGGCGACCGGGATCATCCGGGCCACGTCCGGGAAGGTGACGGTCGCGACGTGCGCCCCCTGGGCGGTGAGCGCCGCGAACATCGCCTCCAGATGACCGGCCACCTCGTCGGCGTCGAACTTGGGCCTCAGCAGGTCGTTGACCCCCGCGACGACGGTCGCCAGGTCGGGCCGCAGAGCGAGCGCGGCCGGCAGCTGCCCCTCGCGGACCTGCCCGGCGACACGGCCCCGGACGGCCAGATTGGCATACTGGAGCGCCGGGTTGTGTACAGCCATCCGCTCGGCGAGCCGGTCGGCCCACCCCCGCAGGCCGGTGGTGTCGTCACCGTCCCCGACCCCTTCGGTCTGGCTGTCGCCCAGGGCGACGTAGCGCAGGTACTCACTGTTCGGCATCATCGGCCTGCCTCTCCCGGAGGATCTCGATCGCACGCTCGTACCAGTTCCGGTTGGCCCGCTCGAACTCCAGCCCGCGCAGGCAGGTCAGGTACGGACCGATCCGCTCGCCGTGGCGCAGGAACTCCGCCTCGCCGCGGTCGCCCCGCATCTTCTTCAGCAGCGCGTCGAACAGCTCGATCCGGGACTCCGCGAAGGCGGTCCGTTCGGCGAGCTGCCCGATCAGCACCCCGGCGTCGAGATGGTCGGCGGCCTGCACCTTGACGAGCAGGTCGTCGCGGATGAAGCAGGGTTTGGTGGCGGCGGCCGCGAACTGCTCCAGCTCACCGAGCCCCGCGTCGGTGACCCGGAACAGCCGCTTGTTGGGCCGGGTGTCCTGGATGACCTCCCGGCCCGAGACCAGCCCGTCCTTCTCCAGCTTGGTCAGCTCGGCGTACAGCTGCTGGGGCAGCGCGTGCCAGAAGTTCGCCACGCCCATGCCGAACGCCTTCGCCAGCTGGTACCCGCTCAACTCATCGTCGACCAGGGCCGCGAGCACGGCATGACGCAGAGCCATCGGACCACCCCCTCCTCGCCTCTGTTCAGGAACCTCGCATCCATGATAGTCAAGAAAATGACTAATCGCATTGATGACTAGCAAGGGGGAGACATGAGCACCGCAGACCGTTTCCGTGCCGCCGTCGACAGCCGCGACCTCGGCGCTCTGGACGACCTGTTCACCGAGGACGTCCGGCTCTACAGCCCGGTGAAGTTCACCCCGTTCGAGGGCAAGGCCATGGTGCTGGGGCTCTTCGGGGTCCTCCTGCGCACCTTCGAGGACATCCGCTACGTCGGCCGGCTCGACGGGGCCGTCGAAACCAGCGCGGACGACGCCGAGGCCCCGGCGGTGGTCCTGCCCTTCCGGGCCATCGTGAACGGCAGGCAGATCCACGGCATCGACATGCTCCACCTGGACCAGGACGAGCGCATCAAGGAGTTCACCGTGATGGTCCGCCCCCAGTCCGCGGTCCACGCCCTGGGCGAGGCGGTCCTGGCAGGCCTGATCGCCGACGGCCTCGTCCCGGCCCCGGCCGACCGCTGAACCGGAGTCCCCCAGGCGGCGGCGGCCCGTGGGGCAGGCCGCGCGGCCCGTTGTCAGTGCCGTCCGCCATGATCGGACGCATGAACGAGATCGACACGGCAGCAACCCGTAGCCCCCGCAGGTGGGGCGGATTGGCCGCATCCGCCGCCCTGCAGGGGCTCGTCGGTGCCTCGGGCTGCTGGAACGAGGAGTCGTTCGCCGACATCAGGCGCATCGGCAGCTACATCGACGGCAGCTGGGCGCCCGAGCCGGGCGACCGGGAGGTCCGTCCGCCCGCGGCGGGCAGCTGGACGGCACTCATAGGGCGCCCGGGCGCCCTCGCGCTGCGCGCGGCCGCCGCCGCGACCAGGCCGCAGCGGCGCGAGGTACTGCTCGACTTCCTGGAGATGTGGGCGCGGACGCCGTTCGCGGACCCGGCCTACCGCTTCCGCCTGGGCCGGCTCGCCGGCACGACCTCGTTCACCGTACGCGACGACCGCGGAGCCTCCTTCGGCCTGCACCTGCCGGCCGCGCGCGAGACCCTCTACTTCGAGGCCGTGCTTCCCGGCGGCGAGAGTGCCCCGCGCCCCGAGAAGCCCGAGGAACCGCTCTACGCCGCGGACTGCCACCGCGGTTGGGGCACCCCCGAGCAGCTGCTGCGCCTCGTGGAGCTCGTCCGGGAGCGCGGCCCCCTCGCAGGGGACGCGGCCGCGGCCCTCGCCCTGAGCGAGGCGACCGGCCTGAGCCGCCCCGCCGCGGCCCTCGTCCTGTCCGGCAACCCCGGTGCGGGCAGCTACTACACGCCCTACCTCGACGAGCACGAGCGCGCCGCGTTCGGCTTCAAAGGCGGCGAACTCGAATCGGCGCGCGAAGAGTTGTCGATGCTGGGCAACGACGAGCGGCTCGCCCTGCTCGCCGACGTGCTGCCCGCTGACCCCGTGGACCTGTGGGAGCCGGGCGGCCTCGGCCGCGTCGCGGAGCGCACCGCCGCGGCCTGGGCCGAGCAGCACGGCGCCCGTCCGCCCGCGCCGTGGAGCTCCTGGCAGGCCGCGGTCGCCCTGGAGCCCGGGATACCGGCGGCCCACCTGTGCCACCTTTTCCTCGACCCGCCGAACGCCACCCTTCCGCCGGGCTTCTACCTGCGCTTCTGGCCCTGCCCGTCCGAGCACCGCCAGCTGCGCACGGCGTGGGACGTCATGAGCGAGCACGACGCGAGGAGCGTCCTCGACGCCGTCTTCGCCGGCCTGCCGTGGGCGTACGCGGACCTCCCCGCGGGGGACCCCGTACGCGCCGGGGCGCCGGAGGCCGTCCGCCACCTGCGCGAGGTGCTGGCCGGCAGCGACTCGCCGGCCCGGATCCTCCAGGCGGGCGTGATCGGCGGCAACCGGGGGAGCGGGCGCCGGGACTGGCTGACGGACGGCACCTGCGACCGTGTCATGGTCCGCATCACCGCCGACGACCTGCCCCCCGGCCGCTACGAGTCCGACCCGCGCGCCTGCGCCCCCGACCTGGTCGCCGACGTCGCCACCACCCTCGACCTGCCCGAGGACGCCGCCGCGCTCTACCTCCAGCTGCTGCTGCTCCCCGTGCCGTCGGACCGCAACGTGCGGCGCTGGAACGCCTGGACACCGGCCCGCCACAAGGCGGCCGCCGCGGAGCTCGTGGCCCGCGGCCTGGCGGTGGAGGACCGCCGGGCCCGCGCGGGACGCACGCACTTCCTGCCCGGCCCGTGGGCGCACGCCAAGAAGCCGCTGCCGCCGATGGAGTGCTGGAAAGCGCCCCTGATCGGCGCGCGGCTGAGCGAGGACGGCAGCGAGGTGACGGCCGTGGAGCTGCTCCCGGGCACGCTCCCCGAGCTGTTCACCGAGGCCTGGCGGCTGGTCCGCAGGGGGGAGGGCCCGGCCTAGGAAGAGACGGCCCGGGCCCGGACCTACTCGAAGCGTGCCGGGTCGCCCGCGCCCCGGCGGACGATCTCGGCCTCGCCGCCGGAGAAGTCGATCACGGTGGTCGGCCTGGTCCCGCAGTCGCCCGAGTCGACCACGATGTCCACCACGTGGTCGAGGCGTTCCTTGATCTCCCAGCCCTGCGTCAGCGGCTCGGGCTCGTCCGGCAGCAGCAGGGTGCTGGACAGCAGCGGCTCGCCGAGCTCGGCCAGCAGCGCCTGGGTGACGGAGTGGTCGGGGATGCGGACACCGACCGTCTTCTTCTTCGGGTGGAGCAGCTGCCGGGGCACCTCCTTGGTGGCCGGCAGGATGAAGGTGTAGCTGCCCGGGGTGGACGCCTTGATCGCGCGGAACACGTCGTTGTCGATCTGTACGAACTGGCCCAGCTGCGCGAAGTTCTGGCAGATCAGCGTGAAGTGGTGGCGGTCGTCCAGATGCCGGATCGACCGGATCCGGTCGAGGCCGTCACGGTTGCCCAGCTGGCATCCCAGCGCGTAGCAGGAGTCAGTCGGATACGCGACGAGCGCGCCGGAGCGGATCATGTCGGCGATATTGCCGATGGACCGCTGCTGAGGATTCTCGGGGTGCACGTCGAAGTACTTCGCCATCCGCCGAGACTACGCGATCCGGACGCTCCGGTTCGGCCCGGGACCCGCCGTCCGCACCCGGCGTCCCGACCCGTCGTTACCAGGACACCCCTAAGGGGTGCTGACGTCGGAGTAGATCCCCCGGTAGTGGAAGACTCCCGACGTCACCTGGTACAGATGGGCGATACGGCTCCCCGTCAGCGCGTGGGTGCCGGAATCGAAGCCGAGGGGTTTGGCCAGCCCCTGATGGGCCGTCCGGAAGATCCGGCGGGTCAGCCCCGAGCGGTCGCGGCCCTCCCCCTCCAGGCCGGTGAGGGCCGTGGCGACCAGCCCCACCGCGTCGTATGCCTCGGTGGCCCAGCGGGCGGGCGGCTCCCCGTACGCGGCCCGGTGCGCGGTGGCGAACCCGGCCGCGGCGGGCACCGCCAGCGGGTCCGTGAAGAAGGCGCCGAACAGCCAGCCCTCCGCCGCGGGGCCGGCGGCCGTGATGAAACCGGGCTCCATGGCCTGCCCGATCCCCATCCGTGGCCCCTGGAACCCGGCTTCGGCCAGCGCCCGGGCCAGCAGCCCGGCGCGCTCCGGCGAGGTGCCCGCGAACACGACGGCCTCGGCCCGGGCCCCGGTCAGGTCGCGCACGGCCGCGGCGAAATCGGAGCTGCCCGCCGGGATGCGGTGGACGCTCACGGTCCCCTTCGCCGGAGGGTTCGCCTGGAGGGCGCGGGTGAGCTGCCAGCCGGGCTGGCCGGCCACGGCGTCCTCCACCACGGCCGTACGGTGCACCGGCCGCGCCCGGGACAGGTAGTGGATCACCGGGAGGCCGAGGCTTTCCGCCGTCGCGCGGGTGTCGCACAGGGTCCGCCACTGCGCCTGGGTGCTCTGCGCACTGTTCACCGACACCAGCAGCATCGTGAGGTCGGCCGCGAGGCAGGCGGCCGCCAGCGCGGGAACCGGCGCGTCCCAGGTGGGGCCGATGAGCGCGACCACCGCCGGGTCCGCGATCAGCTCCTCGGCGGCCCGCGCCGCGCGCGCGGCGTCACCCCCGTCGTCGGCGACCGGGCGCAGGGCCAGCCGGAAGACGGCGTCGGCCCGCGTGTTGTGCCGCTCCACCGCGAGCCGCACACCGCGCTCGTGCGCCAGGCCGGTGGCCTTGCCCGGCCCGGTCAGATCCGCCAGCAGGGCCAGGGTGAGCGTGGGCAGGCCGTGGTCGCCGGGCGGCGGGGACCCGCGGCCACCCCACTGCCTGGTGCCGAGCCAGGCGAGGGGGCCGCCCGCGAGGAGCAGGGCCCCGCCGGCCGTGAGCAGCCGCCGCCGGGTGACGAGCTGCCGGGCCGGCTCGGGGCCGGGGGTCCGGGGGTCCGCGGGCGGAGCGTCGAGCCGGGTGGGCTCGGGGGCGGGCAGGTCCAGGGCCCCGGTCGCCCGCTCCGCGATGAGCCGGGACAGCGGCGCGGGCAGCCACTCCCCGCGGCCCGGCCACTCCCCGCGGCCCGGCCGGTCCCCGGCGCCCAGCCCGGCCGGGGCTCCGCCTCCTGTGCCCGTCACCTCGTCGCCGAGGAGCGCGGGGAGCCGTGCGGGTGTCGGCCGCTCGGCCGGGTCCTTGGCCAGGCAGGCCGCGACCGCCTCCAGCAGTTGCCCCGGGACCCCTTCGAGCGCGGGTTCGTCGTGCACCGTACGGAAGACCACCCCGGCCGCGTGCCCGCCGCCGAACGGGCCGTGCCCGGTCGCCGCGTACGCCAGCACGCACCCGAGGGAGAACACGTCGCTCGCCGGGCCCGGCACGGCGCCGCCCGCCCGGGCCTGCTCCGGCGCCAGGTACCCCGGGGTCCCGATGATCGCGTCCACCGCCGTCAGGGTCACCGCCCCCGCCGCCCGCGCGATCCCGAAGTCGATCAGCCGGGGCCCGTCCGGCGCGAGCAGGATGTTGGCAGGCTTCACGTCCCGGTGCACCAGCCCGGCGGCGTGCACCTCCGCGAGCGCCTCTGCCAGCCGCACCCCCAGGATCCGGACGCTGTCCACGGGCAGCGGACCGTACCCGCCCACCGCCTCGGCCAGCGAGGGCCCGGGCACGAACGGGGTGGCCAGCCAGGGCTCGCGCGCCTCGGGGTCGGCGGCCACCACCGGGACCACCCAGCGCCCCGACAGCCGCCCGGCCGCCTCGGCCTCCCGGCGGAACCGGGCCCGGAAGGCCGGGTCCGCGGCGTGGTCGGCGCGGATCACCTTGACCGCCAGCAGGGCTCCCGCCGGGGAGCGGCTCAGGTACACGCTGCCCATGCCGCCCGAGCCCAGGCGCCCCAGCAGCCGGTGGCCGCCGACCGAGGCCGGGTCGGAAGGGGTGAGGGGCTTCATGCGGCGCTACCCCGCGGGGAGTTCGAGGGCCGGGCCCACGTACTGGATCCGGCCGCCGTCCACCCGGTGGTGGAAGTAGACGTTGCCCTTCACCTGCTGGTACGCGTCGAAGGTGAACTCCTTCGTCAGACCCCGGTACGAACCCTGGCGGAGGGCGGCCAGCAGTTCGGCGCGTGACGGGCGGCCGCCACCGCGCGCGGCCGTCACCAGCCGGTCGATGACCAGGCCGGTGGCGTCGTAGGCCTCCGCCGTCCAGATGCCGGGCGCCGAGCCGTACGCCGCCCGGTGCGCGCGGGCCACGTCCGCGACGGCGGGGGACTCCGGGCCCGTGTACGGGGCGAGGAGCTGCCAGCCTTCGGCGGCCGGGCCCGCGGCGGCGATGAACTCGGCGCCGACGACGGTGTAGTCGGCGGCCCGGGGGCCCTTGAACCCGGCGCCGGCCAGCGCCTTCGCCACCTTCGCGGCGCCGGCGGGGGTGCCCGCGTAGAAGAAGCCGCCGACACCCTGGGCGAGTATGTCGGCGACGAACGGCGACAGGTCCCCGACCCCGCGCGGCACGACCCGCGCGTACAGCGTGGCCTCGGGTGCGAAGAGGGTGAGGGTGCGGCTCAGGTGCTGGACGGCCTGCCACCCGTCCGAGTCCCCGTCGCGGTCGCAGAGGACCCCCAGCCGCCGCACGCCCTGGTACTGGGCCAGCTGGGCGTTGACGGCCGAGCCCTGGCCCAGGGTGATCGGGCACATCTGGAAGAAGCTGCGCCGGTCGGTGACGCTGTAGGTGGTCGCCAGGGCCGACACCGTCAGCAGGGGCAACGCGGCCTCGCCGTAGAGCTCCAGACAGGGGATCACCGAGTCGTTGCCGGTCGGGCCGATCACCGCGAGCACGTCCCGGTTGCCGATCAGGCCCTCGGCGGCGGCGGAGGAGCGGTCGGCCCTGCCCGCGTCGTCGGCGGTCGCGACGGTCAGCGTGAACGGCTTGTCCGTACGGGAGTTGAAGGCGGCGACGGCCAGCCGGACCCCGCGCTCCTGAGCCTGCCCGGCCGACTGCTGCCGACCGGAGAGATCGCCGTGCACACCGATCACCCACTGGCGGGGCGCCGGACCGGCCGACGGCGCGGGGCTGCCGTCCCCGCGCAGGGCCAGCCATCCGGCCAGGCCCCCGCCGCCCACGAGCAGCGCCCCGCCCGACGCCAGGGCGAGGAACCGCCTGCGCGACGGCGCGGGTCCGGCGCGCTCCCCGGCCGGATCGGCGACGGTCTCCTCGACGCCGGGCAGGGCGAGCAGCTCGGCGGCGCGCTCGGCGACGGTGGCGACGACCGGGTCCGGCAGCCAGTCCGTGCCCTCGCCGGGGTCGTCCCCGGCCAGCGCCGCGCCCAGCTCCGCCATGGTGGGGCGGGCGCCGGGGTCCTTGGCGAGGCAGGCCCGCAGCAGGGCGGTGAGCTCGGGGTCGGCGAGCAGCCGCGGGCCCAGCTCCGGCTCGTCGTGGACGGTGCGGTAGAGCACCGCGTCCACGGGGCCGGTCCCGAAGGGCAGCCGGCCGGTGGCCGCGTACGCGAGCAGGCAGCCGAGGGAGAACACATCGCCGGCCGGCTCGGCGGGGAGCCCGCGGGCCTGCTCGGGAGAGAGGAACCCGGGCGTGCCGAGGATGACGCCGGCGGAGGTCAGGGCGGTGTGCTCGGCGCCCCGCGCGATCCCGAAGTCGATGAGCCGGGGCCGGTCCACGCCGAGCAGCACGTTCCCGGGTTTGACGTCCCGGTGCACCAGGCCCTGTCCGTGCATCACGCCGAGGGCTCCGGACAGGGCCTTGCCGAGGACGCGTACGGCACGCGGCGGGAGCGGCCCGTGCGCGGCGACGGCCTCGGCCAGCGACGGGCCCGGCACGAACGCGGTCGCCAGCCAGGGTTCGGCCGCGTCCGGGTCCGCTCCGGTGACCCGTACCGCCCAGGGGCTGTCCACCCGGGCGGCGATGGCGGCCTCGCGGCGGAACCGGGCCCGGAAGTCGGCCTCGTCCGCGTACTCCGCCCGGATCACCTTGACGGCGGCGAGCGCACCGTCGTCCGTACGGCCGAGGTAGACCACGCCCATGCCGCCCGCGCCGAGCCGCCCGAGCAGGCGGTAGCCGGCGATCCGGGACGGGTCCGAGGGCTGGAGCCGCTCCATCAGCCGACCGCCTTTCCCAGCTCCTGCTTGACCTGGAGCAGCATCCGGCTGGTGCCCTGCACGATGAACGCTCTGAGGGCCTCGTCGGTGAACCCGGCCGCGCCCTTGCCCGCCACGGCCACCGTGACCGGGCCGAACTGGGCCTGCGACCAGACGTAGAGGTGCGGCTGGCCGCCCGCCTCCGCGCTGACGTACTGGCCGGACTCGGTGAAGGCGTCCTCGGTCCAGCCGTTCATCTGCTCGCCGAGGTAGAGGGAGCCGCCCAGCAGGTTCTTCAGCTCCTCGCCCTCGCGCAGCAGCTGTGCGGGGCAGCGCAGCACCTCCTCCATGGCGCGCGCCGTCTCCCAGCCCGACTCCTCGCGGCTGCGGTGGACGGTGACCGTGGCGTTGAGCTTCAGCCGGCCGTGGCCGTCGGCCGCGGGGACGTGGAAGGAGCGGGTGCTGGTCGCCAGGACGTCTTCGGGGAGTGCGGAGGACTGCCACACGCAGCCCTGGTCGAGCACCGGCCAGCGGCCGGGAGCACTCTCGAAGGGGGCGCTGCGTACGACCTCGGGCCCGAAGGTGTCCTGGTCGATGACGATCCGCCCGAGCAGCGTGCGGGCCTCGGCGGCGTTCTTCGGCTGCCGGCCCGGATCCAGCTCGGGCACGAGCGGTACGCCGGCGCTGCCCGGCGCGGCGGACGGGGCGCCGGTACCGGCGGGCGTGGCGGGCGGAGTGCTGCCCGCGGACTTCGGTCCGGCGCCCGCCCCGTCCGCCGCACAGCCGGCGAGCACGAGCGCCCCCGCCGCCACGCAGCCGCATGCGCGCAGCGCGAAACTCCGTCGGTACGAACCGGGACCCCCCACGGCGCAGATCGTACCCCGGGCCGTGATCCGGCAAATAGCTTATGGACAAGGGAGGTTGGGGCATTCGGGTCCCGGTCCCCGCAGCGCCCGCGGCGCGGGCGCCGCCCTCCGCCGCGCGGACGATCGCCGGGGCAGGGCCCTCGTCCCGCGCGTACTCCCGGGGGAGTACGCGCGATCGCCCCGCCCGGCGGACGACGGTGACGGCCGCGCGCGTCTAGCGTGGCCGCATGGCGGAGCGGCGGCGGCACTGGACTGAGCGGCGGCACTGGGCGGAGCGGAACGAGCGGACGGCGCAGGACCGGCTGCCGTGGCGGTCCTCGCTGCTGGTGGCGGTGTTCGCGCAGGTCGGCACCGGGTGGGCGGAGCAGGCGCAGCCCGGCCGGGAGCCGCTCGGCGTGCTCGGCAGGGTCCTGCTGCTGCTCGGGCCCGCGCTGCTCGTCCTGCGTCACCGGTTCCCGGTGCCCGTCGTGTTCGGGGTCTGCGCCGTCGCGCTGGCCTACCTGGCCGGCGGGTACCCCTACGGCCCGGTCTTCCTCAGTGTGGCCCTGGCCTGCGTGGTCGCCGTCGTGGCGGGCCACCGGTACGCCGCGTGGACGGCCGCCGGCCTGCTGTGGGCCGGGCACCTGCTGATCGGGCACTGGCTCTACCGGTGGCTGCCGCCGCCGGGCGACGGGCCCGCGCAGTGGGGGACCGAGGGGGCAGTCACCGCCTGGGTGATCGCCGTGCTCGCCGCCGCCGAGGCGGTCCGGGTGCGGCGTGAGCAATGGGCCCGCGACCGCGCCGAGCGGGCGGCGGCCGAGCGGCGCCGGGTGGACGAGGAGCGGCTGCGGATCGCCCGCGAGCTGCACGACGTACTGGCCCACAGCATCTCCGTCATCCACGTCCAGGCGGGCGTGGGCCTGGCCCTGCTCGACACGGATCCCGAGCAGGCCCGTAGCGCGCTCACCACGATCAAATCGGCCAGCAAGGAGGCCTTGGGCGAGGTCCGGCAGGTACTGGACACCCTGCGCGCGCCGGGAGAGGCTCCCCGAGCCCCCGCACCGGGGCTCGACCGGCTGCCCGAACTCGTCGACCAGGCGGCCTCGGCCGGGCTCACCGTCTCCCTGGACGGGGAGTCCGGAGCGCGCGGGCTGGCGCCCGGGGTGGACCTCGCCGCGTTCCGGATCGTGCAGGAGGCGCTCACCAACGTGGTCCGCCACTCCGGTTCGCGCGCCGCGGCGATCCGCATCACCCGGCTGCCCGGCCTGCTGGAGCTGAGCGTGGACGACGACGGCCCGGCCACCGGCCATGACGCCGGAGGCGGCGGCCGCGGGCTCATCGGGATGCGCGAGCGGGCCTCGGCCCTCGGTGGCACGATCGAGGCGGGCCCCCGCCCCGACGGCGGCTTCCGGGTCGTGGCCCGGCTACCGCTCGGGGACGCCGCACGGAGGGACGACCGGTGATCCGCGTACTGCTCGCCGACGACCAGCAATTGGTACGGGCGGGCTTCCGGGCGCTGCTCGACGCGCAGCCGGACATCGAGGTGGCGGGCGAGGCGGCGGACGGGGCCGAGGCGGTGCGCCTGGTGCGCGCGCTGCGCCCCGACATCGCCCTGATGGACATCCGGATGCCGGGGCTCGACGGGCTGGCGGCGACGCGCACCATCACCGAGGACCCCTCGCTGGCCTCGGTCAAGGTGGTCATGCTCACCACGTTCGACCTCGACGAGTACGTCTTCGAGGCGATCCGCTCCGGGGCGTCCGGTTTCCTCGTCAAGGACACCGAACCGGAGGAACTCCTTCGTGCGGTGCGGGCCGTGGTGGCGGGTGACGCGCTGCTGTCGCCCGGGGTGACGCGCCGTCTGATCGCGGAGTTCGCGGCGCGCTCGCGGGCCCCCGAGGCGGCCGCCGCGGCCGGGGAGCTGGAGCGGCTCACGGGACGGGAGCGCGAGGTGCTGACCCTCGTGGGCATGGGCCTGTCGAACGAGGAGATCGCCCGCCGCCTCGTGGTCAGCCCGCTGACGGCGAAGACGCACGTCAGCCGGACCATGGTCAAGCTCGGCGCCCGCGACCGGGCGCAACTGGTCGTACTGGCCTACGAGTCGGGGCTGGTCCGGCCCGGCTGGCTCGGCTGAAGGCCCGGGGCGCCGATCCGGGACGGTGGCCGCTGCCGCTGCCGCTGCCGCTGCCGCTGCCGCTGCCGCTGCCGCTGCCGCTGCCGCTGCCGCGCGCGGCGTCGCGTACTCCCCCCGGGGTATCCGAACTGCCCTCGGACGTACGACGACCGGGGCGCCCGCGGGGGCGAGTCTCGGAAGTGACGGATCAACCGCTTCCGAGGAGCTGAACGAGATGAACACCCTGGCGTACGACGGGCCCGGCCCGTGGATCCTCTTCCTCCCGCTGATCTGGGCCGCCGTCGTGATCGGCGTCGTGACGGTCCTGCGCCGCACGGTGTGGCGCGGCGGACGCGGCCCGCGCGGTCCGTGGGCCGCGACCCGGGGGGCGTACGGCCAGCACTCGCCCATCGCGATCCTGGGTCGGCGCTTCGCCTCCGGAGAGATCGACGAGGACGAGTACTGGCGGCGGCTGTCGGTGCTGGACGAGCAGTTCGGCCGTACCGCCTTCCCGGAGGGCAAGGGCGGCGTCGGCTGACCGGCTCCGCTGGCTCGCACCACCGCGCGTACCGGTCCGCTCCCGGTCGGACCGTTCGAGGAGCCCCGCCCGCGGGCGCTCGGAGCAAGGGACGGAGAGATACGGACCCGCCCGCGGCCGCCCGTGTCCCGGGCGGCCCGGGCGGTGTTGGCGTACCTTCGGAGCGGTCCGTGTGCCCCGGGGGTCCGCCCCGGCGCCCTGCTGCGCTCCGAAAGGCACGTCATGATCCCGTCCGACGACCGTGCACCACTCGCCGGAGCCCGCGAACTGTTCGACATCCCCGACGACATCGCCTACTTCAACACCGCCAGCCTCGCGCCCACCCTGCGCGCCGGGATCGTGGCCGGCGGTCTGGCCCTGCACAAGCGGGCCCAGCCGTGGCGGATCGGCGCCGACGACTGGTTCGACGTGGCCGAGCGGCGCCGAGCGCTCTTCGGCGGCCTGATCGGGGCGACCGCCGACGACATCGCCCTGGTACCGGCGACCAGTTACGGCCTCGCGGTCGCGGCGGCGAACCTCACCGCGGCGGCCGGCAGCCGCGTCCTGGTCCTCGCCGACGAGTACCCGTCCGGGATCTACACCTGGTGGCGCTTCACGGAACGCACGGGCGCCGAGATGCTCACCGTCCGGCGCGAGCCCGGCGAGACCTGGACCGAGGCGGTGCTGGAGCGGCTCGACGACAGCGTGGCCGTGGTCTCCGTGCCCCAGGTGCACTGGACCGACGGCGCGGCCCTGGACCTGGAGCGGATCGCCGCGGCCGCCCGGGAGGCCGGCGCCGCGCTGGTCGTCGACGCCAGCCAGTCGGCGGGCGCGATGCCGCTCGACGTGCGCGTCGTGCGGCCGGACTTCCTCGTCAGCGTCGGCTACAAATGGCTGCTCGGCCCCTTCGGCCACGGCTACCTCTACGTCGATCCCGCCCACCACGAGGGCCGGCCGCTGGAGGAGAACTGGATCGTGCGCGAGGACGCCCAGGAGTTCTCCCGGCTCGTCGACTACCGCGCCACCTACCAGCCCGGCGCGCGGCGCTTCGACGTCGGCGGGCGTACCGCCTTCGAGGTCGCCCCGATGGCCGTGGCCGCCCTGGAACAGCTGACCGCCTGGACCGTTCCCGGCATCGCCCGGGCCCTGGAGGCGGTCACCGGCCGCATCGCCGCCGAGGCCCGCAAGCGGGACCTGCCCCTGCCCGCGGCCCGCGGCCCGCACATGCTCGGCGTGGTCGTCCCCGAGAAGAGCCGCGACCACGTGGTGAGCGCCCTGGGGGAGGCCGGCGTATACGTCGGAGCGCGTGGTTCCGCGATCCGGATCAGCCCTCACCTCCACACCACCGACCAGGACGTCGACCGGCTGTTCGGCGCGCTCGACACGGTTCTCGGCACGGCCTGACCGCGCCCGGGCGGTTCAGGACCGCCGGTTCACGCCCGGGGGTCCACGGTCGTCTCGATGTGGTCGGCGACCGCCACGAGCAGCACCCGGGTGCCCTCCTCCAGCGCACGCCAGCGGTGCTGCACCCCGCCGGTGAGGTAGAGGGTGTCGCCCCGGCCGAGGCGGTGGGCCCGGCCGTCGGCCTCGACCTCCACGCTGCCGTCGGCCACGTACATCAGCTCGTCGTTGCGGTGCCGGAACGCGCGGTCCGCGTCATGGTCCCCGGTGAACTCCAGTGCGTGCATCTGCTGCTGCCCGCGTACGAGGGGACGTACGCGGGCCGTCGGATCGAGCCCGGGATCGGCGTCGGCGCGCACGATGTCCACCCGCCGCGGGGGCTCGGCGGCGGTCAGCAGCTGGACGGCCGTGGTCGCCAGCGCGTCGGCGATGAGCTGGAGCGAACGCATGCTGGGGCGGGCCCGGTCGTTCTCGATCTGGCTGAGGAACGGCGACGACAGCCCGGTCCGGCCGGCCACCTCGGCGAGGGTGAGGTCCAGGGCCCTGCGCCGCCTGCGGATGCCCGCCCCGATCAGGGGGGCGGGCGGTTCGTCTGTCACGTGCTCCCTCGTTTCCGGTCCGCTGCGTGGATCATCCTCTCGCAGTCAGCCGAGGGTTTCGCACTGCCTTCACAGTGCTGCAACACTCCGGCGCTAGCTTCTAAGTCGATTGATCCCATCAAAGAAAGTTTCACAGGAGGACCGCATGTCCCCAGTCGACCACAGCACCGCCGGCCCGTCCCGGGTCGACCAGAACGCGCGCCGCCGTCGCGGTACCGGCCTGATCGCCCTCGACCCCGAGGCCTCCGAAGGCGGCTACACCCTCTTCGCCCCGCTCACCGGCACGGGCGAGGTGTACCTGATCGACGCCCACGGCCGGGTCGCCCACGAGTGGAAGCTGCCCTACCGGCCCGGACGGCACGCCCGCATCCTCGCGAACGGCAACCTCGCGTACAGCGGCGTACTCCCCGACCAGCCCGCACTGTTCCCCATGTGGCACAAGTACCGCGGCGGCGTCATGCTCGAAGCCGCCCCCGACGGCACCGTCCTGCGCGAGCACCGCGACCCGCTCCAGCACCACGACGCCCACCACCTCGGCGAGGGCCGCGTCCTGTACACCGCCCTCGAACCGCTGCGGGGCGCGGACGCCGACAGCGTGCGGGGCGGCGTCCCCGGCTCGGAGCCCGAGGGCACGGTGTGGGCCGACACCATCAGGGAGGTCGACGCGGACGGGCACGTACGCTGGTCCTGGAGCGCGGCCGAACACCTCGACCGCGAGGAGTACGCGCTGCACCCCGACTACTCCCGCGAGCACTGGCCCCTGATCAACAGCGTCATCCCGCTCGCCGACGGCAACGTCCTCGCCAGCCTGCGCAGCGTCTCGGCCGTCGTCGTCATCAGCCGCGAGACCGGCGAGATCCTGTGGCGGACCGAACCAGGCGTGGTCTCCCAGCAGCACGCGCCCACCGAGCTCGACAACGGCAACGTGCTGGTCTTCGACAACGGCGTCTTCCGCCCCGGTTCCGACGTCCCGTACTCCCGCGTCATCGAGATCGAGCGCTCCTCCGGCAAGATCGTCTGGGAGTACCACGACCCCGCCCGCGAGTCCTTCTTCGCCCCCTTCATGGGCAGCGCCCAGCGCCTCGCCGGAGGCAACACCCTCGTCACGGACTCCCCTTCGGGCCGGCTCTTCGAGGTGACACCCGAGGGCTACCTGTGCTGGGAGTACATCAGCCCGTACTTCGGCGGCTACCAGGAGTCCGAGGTGCGCGGCCTGTTCCCGGCCGAGCACAACGCCGTCTTCCGCGCGTACCGCTACACCGCGCCGGAACTGCCGTGGCTGAACAGAGGGGCCGCATCGTGACCACCGCCGGAATCCGGCCCGCGAAGGCGCATCCCGTCGACGAACGGCTGCCGCTCGCCCGGCTCGCCCCGCTCTCCGCGCAGCACGTCCTGGCCATGGTCGCCGCACCCGTCTCCACGACGTTCCTGACCGGCCAGGCCCTCGGACTCGACGCCGCGAGCACCGCGTCCCTGCTCAGCGCCACCCTCGTACTGTGCGGAGCGGGAGCGCTCCTGCAATCCCTCGGGCCCTGGCGGATCGGCGCCCGGCTGCCGTTCGTCATGCTGCCGGGCGGGGCGGCCACCGCCCTCTTCCTCCAGATCGCCAAGGACCACGGCCCCGCAACCGCCACCGGATCCGTCATCCTCGCGGCCGCGCTGCTCTTCGCCGTCCTGCCGTTCTACGCGAGGATCGTGCGCTTCTTCCCACCGCTGGTCATGGGCACCACCGTGCTCCTCATCGGCATCGCGATGATCCGGGTCGCCGCCCAGCTGATCACCGGCCCGCGCGGGACCCCCGGGTACGCCGCACCCTCGGCCGTGATCCTCGCCGCGGCGACCATCGGCTGCACGGTACTGCTCCTGTTCCTGCTGCGCGGGGTCTGGCGGCAGACCGCCGTGCTGCTGGGCATGGGCGCGGGCACCCTGATCGCCGTCACGACGGGGCTGGGCGGCTTCGAGCCCGCCGCCGGCAGCGGACTGGCGCTGCCGCGCATCCTCCCGTACGGTGCGCCGCACTTCGACCTGCTGGCCGCGCTGCCGCTGCTGGTCTTCAGCCTCACCACCCTCGCGGAGATCACCGGCCAGACCGTCCTCAACAGCGAGACCGTGGGACGCGCGTCCGACCCCGGAACCGACGTGCCCCGGGTGGCCAGGGCCGACGCGCTGGTCTCGGTCTTCGGGGCGCTCTTCGGCACCTCGCTGCTGGTGACCAGTGCCGAGAACATCGGCATCGGCCGGCTGACCGGAGTGCGCAGCCGCTTCGTCACGGCGGGAGCGGGCGTCCTGCTCGTCGCCGTGGGGCTGCTCGCTCCCCTCACACGGCTGCTGGCCGGCATACCGGCCCCGGTGGTCGGGGGCTCCGCACTCGTGATCTACGGGATCATCGCGGTCATGGGCGTCGACATGCTGACGCGCGCGGCCCCCGGCGAGAAGACCAACTCCACGGTGATCGCCCTGGCCCTCACCGCCGGACTGCTGCCCGTCGTCGCACCCGACGTCTACCAGGGCTTTCCCGGCTGGACCCGGACGATCCTGGGCAGCGCCGTGGTCGCGGGCACCCTCACCGCCGTACTGCTCCACGCGCTGTTCCGGCGAAGCGCCCCCGGCACGGACGCGACGCCGGATCGGCATCAACACCCCGACCGGGAAGGGAAGGAACAGGCCCGGTCCTGAGGGCCGGACAGCCCCCTCAGCGGAGCGGGCCGGGGCGGCGGGCTCGGCAGAAGAAGTGCTCCTCGGGCTCGGCGGTTTCCCCCGCGGACCCCTCGCCCGGCACGAACACCGCCGTGTGGTGCTCCAGCACCTCCAGCCCGGCCGACTCCAGCCTGCGCAGGTACTCCGCGGCGGCCAGGCTGCTGACGGTGACCTCGTGCCCCATCCACACGATGTCGAGGTCGCTGATGTCCCCCGGCACCGTGGCCATCACGAAGTACCCGCCGGGCGCCACCCACGACACCATCCGCTCCAGCGCCGCCGCCACCTCCCGCTGGGACATCACGAGCAGCGGGAAGAAGGCGCACACCGCGTCGAAGCCGCCATCCGGGGCCTCGTACGTCCGTACGTCCGCCTGCTCGAACCGGGCCCGCGGTACGCGCTCCCGGGCGAGGCCGACCATCTCCGCCGACACGTCGATGCCGGTCACGGCGCAGCCGGCCCGCACCAGCACCTCGGCGGTCGGCCGACCGGTGCCGCTGCCCACGTCCAGCACCCTGGCGCCGGGGGCGAGCCGGGCGGCGAGCCAGTCCAGCGCGGCGAGCTGCCCGGGCACCCGCCCGAACACCTCCTCGTACCGCCCGCCGACCTCGTCGAACACCTCGGCCGCGGTCTTCCGGTCACTCATCGGCGCCCCTCACTCCTCGGTCCCTGCCGCGCGAGCGCCCCGGACGAGCCCGTGACGCCGTGGGGTTCGTGCCCGGGGGAGGGCACGGGAAACCGGATGTTGACACGGGTGTGACGCTGGAACAGAGTTCGAGATCACACAAGGGCGGAAGGACGTCGGATGAGCACAGCGAGCCGGGGCGTACTGGTCACCGGGGCGTCCCGGGGAATCGGGCGCGCGATCGCGACCGCCTTCGCCGAGCGGGGGGACCGCGTCGCCGTGCACTGTTCCACCCGGGTGTCCGAGGCGCGGGAGACCCTCGCGCAACTGCCCGGGGACGGCCATGTGCTGCTGAGCGGCGACCTCGCCGACCCCGCCCGTGTCGAGGAGCTCGTCGCCGAAGCCGCCGAGGCTCTCGGCGGTGTGGACGTCCTGGTCAACAACGCCGCCGTGATGATCAGCCACCCGCTGCCCACCACCTCGTACGCCCAGTGGCAGGAAGCCTGGCAGCGCACCGCCTCCGTCAACCTGTTCGGCGCCGTCAACATCAGCTACTGCGCCGCCCGCCGGATGATCGACGAAGGCCGGGCGGGCCGCATCGTGAACGTCGGCTCGCGCGGAGCCTTCCGGGGTGAGCCCGACCACCCGGCGTACGGAGCCACCAAGGCAGCCCTGCACGCCTTCGGCCAGTCCCTCGCCGTCTCCCTGGCACCGCACGGCATCGCGGTCGCCTCCGTGGCGCCCGGCTTCGTGGCCACGGAACGGGTCGCGGGCCGTCTCACCTCGCCCGAAGGCGAACAGATCAGCGCCCAGAGCCCGTTCGGCAGGGTGGCCGAACCGCAGGAGATCGCCTCGGCCGTCCTCTACCTCGCCTCCCCCGAGGCCACCTGGTCCTCCGGCACCATCCTGGACGTCAACGGAGCCTCGTACCTGCGCACCTGACCGGAGCGCCCCGCCGCTCAGCCGTGGCTCAGGAGCACCTCCAGCAGCTCCTGCGGCGCCTCCCGCATCACGTTGTGGCCGCTCTCGACGGCGTGCGTGCGCCACTGCGGCGAGCCGCTCAGCCGCTCGTACAGGGCCGCGAACGGCGAGGGCGTCGGCCACTTGGTGGCGTAGACGTACGACTTCTCGGCGAAGCGGTCCAGGTCGCCCTCCAGGCGGACCGCCTGGAGCAGCGAGGCCAGCGGATGCGGGGTGGCGCGCGGGTCGAAGAAGGGGAGCGGGGCGCTGGTGTAGCCGTTCTCGCCGGTGCCGTCGAGGTACCACGCGCGCTCGTTCTCCGTCACCAGGGACCAGGTGGACTGACCGTCCTGCGGGACCATCGCGTCCACGTACACCAGACCCTTCACCCGTTCCGGGACCCGGTCGGCGGCGCCGGTGATGACCATGCCCCCGTAGCTGTGGCCGACCAGCACGGCGTCGGTGACCGCCTCGTCCTCCAGCAGGTTCACCACGTCCGCGATGTGGGTGTCCAGGTTCACCGAGGGGGTCAGCAGGTGCTTGCGGCTGCCCAGTCCGGTGAGGCTCAGCGGATAGGCGTGGTGCCCGAGGCGCCGCAGTTCACGGGCGAGCGGCTCGAAGGTCCAGGCGCCGTGCCAGGCGCCGGGGACCAGGACGTACGTGGTCATGCCCGGACTCCCCGCATCGCGTCGGCGCCGGCGGCCCCGGCTGCCCCGGTGATCAGTACGATCTTGCCGGTGGTGCGCCCGGACTGCGAGAGCTCGTGCGCCTTGCCCGCCTCCGCCAGCGGCAGTACCTCGGCGATGTGCGGGCGCAGTTCACCCCGCTCGGCGAGCGCGGCCACCTCCCGCATGCCCGCGTGGTCGGCCTCCACGGCCATGAACACCGCCCGGACCCCGAGCGCCGCCGCCTCCTCGGCCAGGGCTCCCTCGCCCGGTGAGGCGAGGGAGACCACGATGCCGCCCGGGCGCAGGGTGCGCAGCGAGCGCGGGCCGTACGCGCCGCCGATGGTGTCCACGACGACGTCCACGCCGGACACCGACGCGGCGAAGTCGGCGGTGCGGTAGTCGACCATCTCGTCGGCGCCGAGGGAGCGGACGAAGGCGTGCTTGGCGGCGCTCGCGGTTCCGATGACGTACGCGCCACGGGCCTTGGCGATCTGGACGGCCAGGTGGCCGACGCCCCCGGCCGCCGCGTGCACCAGCACCCGCTGCCCCGGCCGCACGTCGGCCGTGTCCACCAGGGCCTGCCAGGCGGTGAGGGCGGCCAGCGGGAGGGCGGCGGCCTGGACGTGGTCGAGTCCGGCGGGCTTGTGGGCGAGGTGCCGGGCGGGGGAGGTGGCGTACTCGGCGTAGGTGCCGGCCGGGATGGGGTGGCGGGGCATGCCGAACACCTCGTCGCCCGGCCGGAAGAGGGTGACGCCGATGCCGACGGCCTCGACGGTGCCGGAGAGGTCCCAGCCGAGCGGGACGGGCGGCACGTCGGCGCCGGCCAGGCCGCCGGTGGCGCGGTGCCAGACGTCGGTGGGGTTGACGGCCGCGGCGTGGATCCGTACGAGCACCTCGGCGGGGCCGGGCTCGGGACGCGCGGTCTCGGTGAGGCGGAGCACCTCGGGTCCGCCGAAACCGGTCTGGGTGATGGCCCGCATGGTCCGCCCGGCCTGCCCGGCCTGCCCGGCCTGCTCGACCTGCTCGTTCTGTGTCTTCGTCGTCATGTGATCAAGGATGCCGATCGGGTCCGGGGCGGACGAGTGGCCGGAGTGACACGATGTGAAAAGATCTGGCCATGCCTCCTGAGCGGACCCACCGGGTCGTCGTCCTGGCCCTCGACGGGGTCTACCCCTTCGAGATGACCATCCCGGTGCGGATCTTCGGTACGGCCGAAGGCCCGGACGGCGCGCCCCTGTACGAGGTCCTCACCTGCAGCCTCGACGGCCGCCCGGTCCGCACCAGCGCCGACTTCGGCATCACGGTGGAACACGGCGGCGAGGCCGTCGCCACCGCCGACACCCTCGTGATCCCTCCCTTCATATGCGGCCCCGGCGCGGACGGCGCGGACGCGGGCGCCGTGGACTGGCTGCCCGCCGAACTGGCCCGGACCCTGTCCCGGCTCCCGGCGGGCGCGCGGATCGTCTCGATGTGCACGGCCTCCTACGTCCTGGCCACCGCGGGCCTCCTCGACGGCCGCCGGGCGACCACCCACTGGAACGAGGCGGAACACTTCCAACGGGCCTTCCCCCGGGTCAGGGTCGACGCGGACGTCCTGTTCGTGGACGGCGGCCAGGTGCTCACGGCCGCCGGGGTCGCCGCCGGAGTGGACCTCTGCCTGCACCTGCTGCGCCGCGACCACGGCAGTGCGGTGGCCAACCGGGTCGCCCGGCTGTGCGTCGTACCGCCGTGGCGGGAGGGCGGGCAGGCGCAGTTCATCGAACGGCCGGTGCCCGAGGTCTCGCAGGCGAGCACCGCGGCCACCCGCGAGTGGGCGCTGAGCCGGCTCGGCCGCCCGATCGCACTGGCCGAGCTGGCGCGGCACGCGGGGATGAGCGTACGGACCTTCTCGCGCCGGTTCCGCGACGAGGTCGGGATGACGCCCGGGCAGTGGCTGACCCGGCAGCGCATCGAGCACGCCCGGCGGCTGCTGGAGGTCACGGACCTGCCGGTGGACCGGATCGCGCGGGAGGCGGGCCTGGGTACGGGCGCCTCACTGCGCCGGCACATGGCGCACGCGATCGGGGTGGCGCCGATGGTGTACCGCCAGACGTTCCGCGCGCGGGCGAACTAGGCCGTCCCGGCCGTCCCGGCCGCCTGGGCTGCGGCCCGGGCTGCCGACCCCGCGCCCGCGGTGGATCGGGCAGGGCCTTCGGTGGGGCATGATCGGGGGATGTCTGATCGCATCATTGCCGCCTGCGACGGGGCGGCCAAGGGGAATCCCGGGCCCGCCGGGTGGGCTTGGGTCATCGCCGACGCCGAGGGGCGCCCCGAGCGCTGGGAGGCCGGCCCGCTCGGCCGGGCCACGAACAACGTGGGCGAACTCACCGCCCTGCAAAGGCTGCTGGAGGCGCTCGCCCCGGGAACGGCGGTCCAGGTGCGCATGGACTCCCAGTACGCGATGAAGGCCGTCACGCAGTGGCTCCCGGCGTGGAAGCGCAACGGCTGGAAGACCGCGGCGGGCAAGCCGGTCGCCAACCGGGAGCTCGTCGAGAGCATCGACGCGCTGCTGGCCGACCGGGAGGTGGAGTTCCGCTACGTTCCCGCCCACCGTGAGGACGGCGACCACCTGAACGCGATCGCCGACCAGGCCGCCAGCGACGCGGCGCTCACCCAGCAGGCGGCGGGCACCGCCCTGGGCCACGCGTCCATGCCGGTACCGGCCCCGGCCCGGAGCACCCCCGCCCGTACCGCACCCGCCCGCGCGGGCGCCGCCGCCCGCAAGGCGGCGCCCGCACGCGGATCCCGGTCCATCAAGGCGAAGTTCCCCGGCAACTGCCCGTGCGGCAAGCCGTACGCGGCCGGCGAGCTGATCGCCAAGCTCGGGACGCGCTGGGGACACCCGGACTGCGGCGGTACCGTGACCGAGGCCGCCGCCACGACCTGACCGCGGCCGCGGGTGCATGAGTACGCGTACTCATGCACCCGCGGCCGGGTGTGGGGACAGTGGGCGCATGACGAGATCAGCCACGCAGCCCGCCGTAGACCTCCCGAACAGCGAGACCGCCGGACGCGGGTGCGCCGCCTCCTTCGGTCTGCTCCTGCTGGAGGGGCTGGCCGTACTGGGCGTGGTGGTCGGCCTGTTCGGGGCGACGTTCACCCTCGATTCGAGCCGCCCGCGCCCCGAAGTGCGCCTGGACGGGTACCTGGGCGCGCTCGGCGTCGTGTTCGTGTTCGCCGTGGTCGTCGCCGTCGTCGCGGGACGGCGCGGGGCGCGGGCGGTCGTGTGGAGCCAGGTCGTCGTGATGGGCCTGCTGCTGGCGGCGATCGTCGCCGGAGGCGCCGTACAGCAGCACGAGGACGAGCTGAACAAGCCCGCCCCGGGATTCACCGGCATGGTCGGCTGCCGCAGCGGCGGAGACAACAGCGAGTGCGCGAACACCGGCAGCTGACCTGTCCGCCGTACGCGACGCGGGGAAGCCCCGCTCGCCCTCAAGCCGGCCCGGCTCCCGCGTCGGCGGCGAGGACGGCGGGCGTGGGGCCGTCCGGGCGGACCGTGATGCTGTACGCGGCCTTCGTGGGCACGGAGCGGAAGGCCACCGTGTGGGCGGGCAGCAGGTGTTCGAGGAGTACGGCCGACTCGCGGAGGGCGAACTGGAGGCCCAGGCAGGCTCGCGGGCCGATGCCGAACGGCAGGTAGGCGCCCGGGTGGGTGGGGCGGCGGCCCGGGTCCGTGAACCGCCGGGGGTCGAACCGCTCGGGGTCCGGCCACAGTCCGGGGTCGCGGTGGGTGAGGTACGGGCAGACCAGCACGTCGCTGCCCGCTTCGACCGCGTACCCGGCCAGGGTGTCGTCCTCCAGGGCGTGCCGGGGCAGGATCCAGGCCGAGGGGTAGAGCCGGAGCGTCTCGTTGACCAGGGCCCTGACGGCTTCCCGCCGCTCCGGCGAACCCGCGCCGCCCGCGGCCAGGGCCTCCTCGCGGGCGGCGGGATGACGGTCGAGGAGAAGGTAGAGCCAGGTCAGGGTGGTGGCGGTGGTTTCGTGGCCGGCGACCAGCAGGGTCACCAGTTCGTCCCGGACGAGCCGGTCGGTGTACTCGGGCCGTTCGGCGGAGGCGTCGAGCAGTACGTGCAGCAGCCCCGGGCCGTCCGGGCCCGCGGCGCTGTCCCGGGCGGCCTCGATGGCGCGCCGGGCCACGGAGTCGATCCGGGCGAGGTCGTCGGCGACGGCCTCCCGGGCATCGACGGCGCCGGCGGGCAGGGTCGGCAGCGCGGCCACGACGGTTGCCACGGAGGCCAGTTCGCGGTCCGTGCCGTCGTCGAGGGGGTGCCCCGTGAGGGCGCGCCAGATGGTGTCAAGGGCGAAGCGGCGCATCTCCCCGCCGAGGTCGAGCGTCTGCCCGGCCCGCTCGTACCCGGCCCAGCGCTCGGCGGTGGTCCGGGCGGCCGCGGAGATCCGCTGCTCGTAGCGGCGCATCCCGGTGCCGGTGAACTGGGACTGGAGCACGCGCCGTTGCCGCTTCCAGGCCTCGCCGGTCGCCGAGAGCACACCGTCGCCGACCAGCAGGCGGGCGCGGTGCGAGCGCTTGACGTACCGGTCCGGGTGCAGGGCGAGCACGTGCTGGACGGCCTGGGGATCCGTGACCAGGACGGTGGGGAGCGGCCCGAGGCGGAACGCCGCGACGGGGCCCAGCTGTTCGCGGGCCAGGGTCAGCAGGTCGACCAGTTCGCCGCCTGTGGAGCGCCACCGCTCCACGAGGGCGGGGTCCAGCTCCGGGACCGGACGGCCTGCCCGGGATGTGGTCGACGGGACGGTGGTGGGGTCGGTTCCGGTGGCCACGGGTCTGCTCCTGTTCGACCGCTGGACATGGTCCCATGGGTGAGGTCCCCGATGGAGTTCGGGCATCACGGACTGTACGGGAGTGGATGTGCTGGGTGACAACCCCTTCGGCCGCATGTGCTCCCGTTCCGGCCACCGGTACGCAACGCCAGGCCGAGACTTTTCCGTGACCGATCGATCACCCTCTGTGGCGTAAGGCGCCGTCGGTGCGCGCCGGCGCGCGGACGACATGTCCCCGTTCCGGATCGCGCGCAGAATTGGGAGGAGCAGCCCGCGACCGTCGCGCGGCCGCCGGGCAGTCACCCGTGAGGGGATCCTTCGATGGCACCGGACCGGCTGGGGGGCGAGCAGGATCCCGGCCCCCTTTGGTCCGAGCCGGGATCGCTGCTGGAGCACGTGGCGGTGGCCGTGTTCGGCATCGACGACGACGGGCGGGTCTGCTACTGGGGCCCCGGCGCGCAGGGCCTCTTCGGCCACGAGGCGCGCGCGGTGCTGTCCGGGCCCGCGGCGGCCCTCTTCCCGGCGTCGGCGCCCGGCGCGGCCGGACTGCTCGTGGAGCGGGCCCGGACCCTGGGCTACTGGCGGGTACGCCTGCCCGTCCTGCACCGGGACGGCACGGTCTTCGACTGCGGCTTCCGCGCCTTCCCCATGGCCGGCGCCGCGGGCGGCTCCGTGACCATCGGGCTGGCGAGCCGGGCGGACGAACTCGACCGGGTGAAGACGAACCTCTCCTTCCTCGACGCGCTCTTCGAGACCTGCCCCATCGGCCTGGTCATGCTCGACGAGGACCTGCGCTACGTCCACCTCAACCAGGCGCTGGCCGACATGGACGGCATCCCGGTCCAGGAACACCTCGGGCGCCGTATGGCGGACATCATGATCACCTCCGACGACGGCGAGTACCAGCGCATGCTGCGCGGCGTCGCCGACGGAGGCCGGACGGTGGTCGGCACCCTCGTGGGCCTGCGTACGACAGGGCATCCGGACCGGGACCAGGTGCGCTCGGTCAGCTTCTTCCCGCTGAGCGGGGCGGGGGACACCCGGCGGGGCGTGGGCGGGCTCCTGGTGGACGTCACCGACCGCGAACGGGCGATCCTGGAAGCGACCACCGCCCGGCAGCGGCTGGCACTGCTCGACCGTGCCGCGGCGCGCATCGGCACCACCCTGGACGTGGAGGTCACCGCGCAGGAGCTGGTCGAGGCCGTGGTGCCGGAGTTCTGCGACGCCTCCGTGGTGGAACTCGTGGAGTGGATGGACGAGAGCGCGGACTTCGACCCGCGGCTCCCGCTGTTCACCCGCAGGATCGCGTTCGGGACCACGCTCGGCGCGCCGGCCGTCGAACTCCTCAGCGGCCTGCAGGAGGTGACGTACCCGCCGGGCTCCAGCATCCACCAGATGCTGAGCTCCGGCCGCCCGGTCTGCGTTCCGGTGAACGAGGACTTCGTGACGCGGACCGTCATCCATCAGGAGCGCGCGCAACTCCTCATGGACAGCGGGCTGGTCTGCATCCTCATCGCTCCGCTCATCGCACGCGGCACGGTGCAGGGCATCGCCATGTTCGGCCGCTCGGAGGGCCGGCCGGAGTTCGCCGAACAGGACCTCCGGCTCGCGGGGGAGCTGGCGTCCCGCGCGGCCCTCTGCCTGGACAACGCCCGTCTGTACAGCAGGGTCCAGGACATCGCGCTCACCCTCCAGCGCGCCCTCCTGCCCAGCGCCCCGGCGGCCGGCCCGTACGTGGACATCGCCCACCGGTACCTGCCCGGCGGCCGCATCACCGAGGTCGGCGGCGACTGGTACGACGCGATCAGCCTGTCCGGGGACCGCGTGGCCCTCGTCGTCGGCGACGTGATGGGCCACGGAGTGCCCGCCGCGGCGGCCATGGGCCGGCTGCGGATCACCGCGAAGGCGCTCGCCCGGCACACCCGGGAGCCCGAGGCGCTGCTGGAGGAACTCGAAGCCTGCGCCCAGGAGGCCGGCATCGGCTGGGCGACCTGCCTGTACCTGCTCTACGACCCGCACACCGGCCGCGCCCGGTTCGCCAACGCCGGCCACCCGCCGCCCCTGGTGCGCCACCGGGACGGCACGGTCGACACCCTCGGAGAGGTGCTGGGGGTTCCCCTCGGCGTGGGCGGCGTGCCCTTCCGGTCGATGGAGGCCGAGATCCCCGAGGGCGCCACGGTGGCCCTGTACACCGACGGGCTCATCGAGGCGCGCGGCCAGGACATCGACACCGGTATGGACGCGCTGCGCGCTGAGCTGCGCCGCCCCATGGGCTCGTTGGAGGAGGCGGCCGACCGGATCCTGTCGAACCTGCTGCCCGACACCGCGACCGACGACACGGTCCTCGTCCTGGCCCGGGTGCGCCGCGCCCGGTGACCGCACGCCGGCGGGCCGCGCCGGCTGCGACTTTTGGATCTTTCCCTGTATGGCCATTACGCCTTCGGATCGTAGGGGTTGGGGCGTTTACACCGAAAGAACGTCTGTTACTGTGCCCGCTCCTGGATGTTCATCCACCAATCCATCTCCCTGGAGCGCCCCGCGCGTTCGAGGTCGTTGCGAGGTGTCTTGTACGTGTACAGCACTCCGTTCTCCCCCGACGAGGCCAGAGCCGCCCGCGCCCGCATGGGCCTGACGACGGCCCAGGTGGCCGAGTCGATGGCGTCCTGCGGCGCCCCCGTCCACCCCCAACTGGTCATGGCCTGGGAGCAGGGCTCCCACGCGCCGTCGGACCAGCAGCTCTTCGCCCTGGCCGCCGTCCTGTGGTGCGATACGACGACCCTGATGGGGGTCGAGCCGCGCACGCTGGCGGAGTACCGGCTGGCCCACCGGCTCACGGTGGAACGCCTGGCCTACCGCATAGGCATGGACCCGGCCGAGTACCGCGCGGCGGAGGCGGCGCGGGAGTGGCACGGGGACACCTGGCAGACCAGGGCACTGGTGGAAGCGCTGGGCCTCTCCTTGCGCAAGCTCATCGGGATCATGGGCAGGGTGGACGAACTGGCCGACCACCTGCGGTCGGCCATCGACGGACGCTGGAAGGCGCACGTCGAGCCGGTGGCGGAGATCGTCGTCGTCGACGCGACGAGCGTGGGCGACGCGCTGCGCACCATGCACGCCGAGTTCGCGGAGTTCTCGGAGCGGTACATGGGGCACCTCGTCGCCCTGAACGACGACTTCCGGCTCAAGGAGATCAAAGCCGAGCGGGCCGCATACCTGCGCCGACTCGTCGACCACTTCTGGGAGTTGATCGGCGAGGCGGGTGAGGCGTCCCCGTTCCCGGCCGGAAGTCCGTGACGCGGTAGGGCGGCCGGGGCCGGGAGGCGCGCCTCCCGGCCCCGCCCCGGTTCAGCGCGCGGCCGCCCCGAGACCCTCCTCCTCGGCGTCGTCCCAGTCGATCTCCATCGTCGTACGGCTGGTGAAGACGTTGAAGAGCAGGTTCAGCGTGATGGCGCTCAGTGCGCCCAGCGTGATGCCGCTGTCGAGCACCGCCCGCAGACCGTCCGGCATCCGGTCGAAGAACGGCCCGACCGTGGCCGGCAGCAGCGCCGCGCCGAGACTCACCGCGAGGATCAGGGAGTTGCGCTCCTCGCGCAGATCGACCTTCCCCAGGATCTGGATGCCGACCGCGGCGACCATCCCGAACATCGACAGTGCGGCCCCGCCGAGCACGGGGTGGGGGATCGAGGCGACGAGGCTGCCCGCCTTGGGGAAGAGGCCCAGGGCGATCATGAACACCCCGGCCGCGACGACCACGTACCGGCTCATCACCTTCGACATCCGCACCAGGCCGATGTTCTCGGCGAACGCCACGTACGGGAACGAGTTGAGGACACCGCCGAGGGCGGTCGCGACGCCGTCGGCGCGCAGAGCCCGGGCCACGGTGTCGGTGTCGACGCGCTTGCGGGTGATCTCCCCGATGGCGTAGACGTCTCCGGTGGTCTCCACCATCGTGATCAGCATGACGACGAGCATGGCGGCCACCGGGAGCAGCTCGAACCTCGGCATGCCGAAGTGGAAGGGCGTGGTGACCCCGAACCAGTCGGTGTCACGGACCGCGGAGAAGTCCGCGTCGCCGAGGGCCCAGGCGACCGTCGTGCCGCCG
The DNA here is from genome assembly GCF_055565795.1 of Streptomyces sp. NPDC028314. Lineage (NCBI taxonomy): Bacteria > Bacillati > Actinomycetota > Actinomycetes > Kitasatosporales > Streptomycetaceae > Streptomyces > Streptomyces sp. NPDC028314. Next base: position 350,825 of record NZ_JBVHTP010000001.1, on the reverse strand, counting down.
ACGAGTCCGAGCAGGACGGCGAGGCTGCTGAGGAAGGGCCTGCCGATCCTGGCGATCGCCAGGACGAACAGCAGGGTGCCCAGGGCGTACGCGAGACTGCGCGCGGAGCCGTAGGCGGCAGTGCCGATCAGCTGGGCGCCGCCGGCCGCGTCCTGAAGGGCCACCGGGATGAGGGTGATGCCGATGATCGTCAGGATCGTGCCGATGACGATCGGCGGGAAGTACTTCACCAGCTTGCTGAAGACGGGGGCGAACAGGAACGTGGCTATGCCCGCCGTGATCACCGCTCCGTAGACGACGAGCAGCCCGGCGGTACCGCCGCCCGCCCCCGTCCCGATGGCGATCATGGGGGATACGGCGGTGAACGTGACGCCCTGGACGAGCGGCAGCCGGGCGCCGATCTTCCACACGCCCAGGGCCTGGATGATCGAGGCGATGCCGCAGGTCAGGAGATCGGCGTTGATGAGGTGGACGAGCTCCTGGCGGGACAGCCCGAGGGCGTTCCCGAGGAGGACCGGAACGATGACCGCCGCCGCGTAGAACGCGAGGACGTGCTGGAAGCCGTACAGGGCGAGCCGCGGAACGGGGAGCAGCTCGTCGACGGGATGGGACTGCCGCTGGCGGGAGGCCTGCCGGGCGGACTGTCTGGGAACGCGTGCCATCTCTGCCTTGCCTTCGCGAGGTAGGTGAATGAGAAGCCGCCGCCCCTCCGGCCCCGGGTGACGGGACGGGGGCAGGCCGGATCATGCCGAGCCGACATCGGGCGGTGTTGCCGACACCACGTCGCTCCGCACTGCATTCGGGTCCTGGAGTGGCAGGAAACCCTTCGATCGATGCGCTGGGGGTGCGCTTCTGCTTGGGATCCCAAGGGGATCTCGACCGAGGGCGCTCACCATAGCCACATGTGGTGTTTCCTCGCGAGTAACCGGTGGCCGGGACCGGTCGGCCGAGGGGAGTCCGAGGGGAGTCCGGGGGGAGCCCGGCAGCGGTCCGGCGGGGGTCCGGCGGAATCAATCAGTCCGCCTCGCGGGGATCCGGCGCGTGTTCGGCCGGTATCTGCCTTATTACCTGCGGAACGCGGTCTCTAGCATCCAGAGCGATCCGGTACTCGTTCCGCGACGCGGCCGGACAGCCGGGCATCTTCACGAGTTCAGGCCCCGACCCGACGGTTCTTGCCGTCCGGGCCGAGGCGTATGCGTGAGCGGCCGGCTGGACCCCCCCACACATCAGGCAAGGCCCCCCGATACGACCGATCGGAGCATCATGCCCGGTGCCTTACTCGCCGGCGGCGCGACTGCCGTGTTCCTCGCCGGCACGTTCCTCGCCCCGCAGGCCCCCGCCGCCATCACAGTGCCGCCCGACAAGATCGTCATCGAGCTCGCGACCGTCAACGGCTCCGGCTGTCCGCTGGGTACCGCGGCCGTCGCCGTGGCAGCGGACAACACGGCCTTCACCGTCACCTACAGCCAGTACCTGGCCCAGGTCGGCGTCGGCGCCCAGCCCACGGACTTCCGCAAGAACTGCCAGCTCAACCTGATCGTGCACGTCCCGCAGGGCTTCACCTACGCCGTCGCGCGCGCCGACTACCGCGGCTACGCCCACCTGGAGAGAGGCGCCAACGCGACCCAGAAGGCCTCGTACTACTTCCAGGGCTCGTCCGACACGGCGAGCCGCAGCCATCGCTTCGACGGCCCGTTCGACAACAACTGGCAGGCCACCGACTCGACCGACTGGGGGCAACTGGTCTGGGCGCCCTGCGGCGCCCAGCGCAACTTCAACATCAACACCGAGCTGCGCGTCAACGCGGGCACCTCGGACCCGAAGAAGACCAACAGCTTCATCGCGATGGACTCCACCGACGGCGACATCCAGACGATCTACCACCTTGCCTGGAAGACCTGCCCCGAGCGCTGATCCGCACTGATCCGCGCCGACCCTCATCGGGCGCGGGCCCGGCGGCAGGTCCGCCGGGCCCGCACCACCCCGTACGCGTGGCCGGAAATCGACCAGTTCAACCAGTAATGTCCGCCCGCTTTATTACCCACTGTCAATACTGGGCGCCCAATAGGTTCATATGACACCTGTGTACGGTTGTACGGTGCCGCGCAGGTGGCGGCCTACAGCATCGGGCGACTCCAGGACTGAACGTGACCCATACCGAAATACGCGCCGGCGCCCCAGGACCCGCTCTGGGCGCCGACCCCACCGTCCCCATGGAGGACTCCGGCCTTCGGGGTGTCGGCCGGCGCGTACGGGCGAACCTGCTGCGTGCACGGAAGGCGCTGCTGATCCACATCGCGCTGCGTGCCACCGGACTGGCCGTCATGGCGGTGTGGGCGCAGCGCAAGGGCGTGCAGCCGCTGGAGATCCTGGGCGGGCGCTGGGACGCGGTGTACTACCTGCACATCGCGGAGAGCGGGCTGACCACGCCGCTTGCCTCGCCGTCGCCGTGCGGGTTCGCCGGGCCGGGATGCCAGATGGCGTTCTTCCCGGTGTACCCGATGATGATCCGCTACACCTCCTACCTCACCGGTCTGCCGATGAACTGGGTGGCGATGGGGCTGGCGCTGTTCGCGTCGGTCATCGCGGCCTGGGGCATCTTCGCGGTCACCGACAAGATCTACGGCCGCCGGGTCGCGCTGTTCACCTGCGCACTGTTCGCGATCGTGCCGGCCGCGCTGGTGCAGTCGATGGCGTACACCGAGCCGCTGTTCCTGGCGCTGTCGGTGTGGGCGATGTACGCGGTGATGTCGAAGGCCTGGCTGACGGCCGGCACGCTCGCGCTGGTCGCCGGTGCCACCCGGCCCTCGGGATCGGCCATCGTGGCCGCGGTGGTGCTGGCCGCGGTCTGGGAGTTCGTGCAGTGGCGCCGCAAGAAGCGGACCAAGCGGCCCCCGGTCGGCCGGATGGTCACCGCTTCGCTGATCGCGCCCCTGGGCTGGTTCGGCTACGTCGGATACGTCGGCTACCACTTCGGGCGCTGGGACGGCTACTTCGAACTCCAGCGCCGCTGGGGCTCGGTCTACGACGGCGGTTTCGACACGCTGACGGAGCTGAAGAAGACCTTCACCGAGGTCCACACCACCCTCAACCACGTGGTGGTCTCCCTCACCGTGGTGACCGCGGTCATCCTCTTCGTCATCATGACCCGCCGGCGCCGCCCCCCGGCCGTCGTCTGGATGTTCACGGTCGTCATCATGCTGATGGCGCTCGGCGGTGCGGGCTTCTACTTCTCCAAGATGCGTTTTCTCCTCCCCGCCTTCCCGCTGCTGTTCCCCTTCGCCCTGGCCCTCGCCAGAGCCAAGCGCAGCACCGTCCTGTGGATCGTCGGCGGCGCCACTGTCACCTCCGCCGTCTTCGGCGGCAACCTCAACTTCGTCTGGTGGGGCAACCCCTGACCGGATCCGGATCCGGTCGGACCTCCAGGTGCTCAGGAGCTCAGGAGCTCAGGAGCTCAGGAGCTCACGGGGCGGAGCCGGACCGGCAGGACCCGGTGGCCGTTGCTGATGAGGGAGGCGACCGGCCGCAACTCGGCGGCGGGAACCGCGAGCTCGATGCCGGGGAAGCGGTCGAACAGCTGCCGTAGGACGGCCGCCACCTCCAGGCGGGCCAGGGGCGCGCCCAGGCAGAAGTGGACCCCGTGTCCGAAGGCCAGGTGCTCCTTGGTGACCCGCGTGACGTCGAAGGCGTCGGCGTCCGCGCCGTGCCAGCCGGGGTGGCGGTTCGCGGCCGCGTAGGCGGCGAGGATGGCCTCGCCCTTGGTGATGACCTGTCCGTCGGGCAGGGGGATGTCGGCCACCGCGAAGCGCATCGGCAGATGCTTGACGGCCGGCTCGTGGCGCAGCGTCTCCTCCACCACGTCGCCCCAGCCGGCCCGGCCGGCCCGTACGTGGTCCAGCTGTTCGGGGTGGGTGAGCAGGGCGGTGATGGCCTGGTCGATGACGTTGACCGTCGTCTCGTATCCGGCGCTGATCATCAGGAGCAGGGTGTCGCGCAGCTCGGTGCCGGACAGCCTGGAGCCGTCCCCTTCCTCGTCGCGGGCCGAGATGAGGAGGGAGGTCATGTCCTCGCCGGGCGCGGCGCGTTTGGCGGCGATGAGCCGGTCGAGGACGTCGTACGTCCGGACGGTGTTCGTCGCCGCCTGCTCGGGGGTGAGCGTGGTGTCGAAGACCGCGTCGACCACCGCGCGGAACCCCTCGCGCTGCTCGGCGGGAACGCCCATGAGGTGGCCGACCACCGCGATGGGCAACGGGTACGCCAGCCGTTCCCGCAGGTCCGTCACCTCGCCCGGCGGGACGGCATCCAGCTCGTCGAGCAGACCGGCGACGAGGTCCTCGACGGTGTCCCGGAGCGCGGCGACGCGGCGGGCGCTGAAGGCGGGAGCCACGATCCGGCGCAGCCGCCGGTGGTCGGCGCCGTAGGCGGTGAACATGTTGCTCACCGCGACCCAGAGCGCGAGGGGCCACGTCTGCACGGCCCGGTCGAACTCCGGCCAGTGCGCCCTGGCGTCCTTGGACACCGCCGGACTCGTCAGCAGCTGCTTCAGGAGACCGGGATCGGTGACGGCCCACGCGGCCACTCCGAGGACGTCGACCCGGGCGGCGGGCCCCTGGGCACGTAACAGCCGGTGTTCGGTGTGCCGGTCGGACCCCGAGGGGTCGAGGACGAGCGTGGCGGGGGGCAGGTTCACGACGGATCCTTCGCGAGACGGGAGAACGGTCCTGGCACCACTGCCTTCCCGGAGACCGGTACGGGCAACCGCTCAGACCGCGCTGCAACAGCCGTCCCGCAGCATCAGGTGCCGCTCCTGCTGCCAGTCGACGACGTCGGCCGCAGCCTGCGGCGCCCGGCCGTAGGCGGCGACGAGGTCCTGCGCCGAGTGGTGCGTCCCGCCGCGGAGGACGGCGGACGTACGGACGAGGCTGTCGAAGTCGCTGAACGGGTCGCCGTCCACGACCGTGAGGTCGGCGAGCTTGCCCGCCTCGACGGTGCCCAGCTCCCGGTCCAGGCCGAACAGCCGGGCCGGCAGGACGGTCACGGTCCGCAGCGCCTGGGCGGCGGACAGCCCGCCGCGGTGCAGGCCGCGCAGCCCCATGTGCAGGGACAGGCCGATCGGTACCAGCGGCGCGTCGGTGCCGAGCGCGACCAGCCCGCCCGCGGCCAGCACCCGCCGGTAGATGTCGGTCTCCCGGCGCAGCGTCGCCAGCTGCTCGGGCGTCGGCGCCGTGCGAGCGGCCTGACGTACCAGATCGGCGTCCCAGGGAGCCATGACCGCCGTGACGCGCGGGTCATCGGCCAGCCGCGGATCGGCTCCCAGCAGCGGGACCGAGGTGAAGGGCGTGGCGACGAGGGCGAGACGCCCGGCTCCCGCACCGTAGATCTCGGTCACGTCCTGGTAGGCGTGCCCCGAAGCCGTCACGACGTGCCCGGACTCGGCGCGCTCCGTCGCCTGGAGGTGGGTGGTGAGGTCCTGCCCCAGCTGGACGGCCAGCGACGCGAGATGGCTCCCGCACCGCACGCCGAGCCGTTCGTGGGCGAACCGGGCGGACCGCTCCATGACCCAGGACGGCGCCCGGACGTACGTCTTGACGAAGTCCCAGTCGAGCGCCGCGCCCCGTTCCAGGGACCTGCGCAAGCCCTCCTCGGTCCGGTGGGCGCGGCCCATGCTGTAGGCGACGCGCGCCCCGTCGAGGAGTTCGCCGCAGGTCAGCAGCCGGGGCCCGGCGAGTTGCCCGCACGCCACCGCCTCGCGGATACGGGCCTGCTCGTACGCGAACCCGCCCAGCGAGACGGCGGTGGTGATCCCGTACGTCAGCTGGCCCACGCTCTGGCGTCCGCCGTACGTGCTCTGCCAGGGGTGGGTGTGGGTGTCCCACAGGCCGGGTACGACCGTCCGCGCCGAGGCGTCGATGCGGCCCCGCGCGCCCGGGCGGGACGCGCGGTGCGGTTCGACGGCGGCGATGCGCCCCGCGCGGACCACGACGTCGACGTCCTCCCGTACGGCCTCGCCCGTGCCGTCCCACAACCGTCCCGCGTGCACGACCGTGTCGACCGGCGTGGACCCGGGCCGGTCGAGCGGCAGCCGGACGGTGCGCGGGGGCCCTCCCGCCACGTCGACGAGCCGCAGCCGGCCGGACGACAGGTAGAGCAGGGTCTTCGAGTCCCCCGACCACGAGGGGTGGTCGGCCGGTTCGGTCGTCAGCCGGCGCAGGTCCCCGCGCGGGGTGCCGTCCGGCGCGACGGGCAGCAGGCACAGGGCGGATTCGACGACCACGGCCATGTGGCGGCCGTCGGGCGACCAGACGGGCCCGCTGTCGTACCGGTCCGACACGGAGGTGTGGGGGGCCACGGCATGGAGGCGGGCCGCCCCCGTGCCCGTGTCGACCACCCGGATCAGGTTGTACCCCTCCCGGAAGCGCATGTTGAGCCGGTTGCGGTCGCACAGCGCGAGGTGGATCCCGTCGGGCGACCAGCTGGGCCGGCCGGGCAGCCCGCCGCCGCCGAGCGGGGCCGCGACGACCTGCTCCGTACCGCTCGCCAGATCGCGGACGACGAGCCGGCCGACCAGGTCGAGGCACGCCAGGCGTCTTCCGTCCGGCGACAGGGCCGGGAAGACCCGGCCGCCCGTGGCCAGCGTGCTCTCCTGCCCCGTGGCGAGGTCGCGCCGGTGCACGCCCATCAGGCCGTCGCGGTCGTCGCAGTACAGGAGCGAGCGCCCGTCGGGTGCCCAGGTGGGGCCCAGCAGATAGCGGGTCGGCGCCGCCCGCCTCAGCCGCCGGGGCGGCCGGCCGCCCGAGGCGCCGCCGAGCCACAGCGAGTTCAGCGCGGCGAAGGCGATCTGCCGCCCGTCGGGCGACAACGCCGGCAGGTGGATGCCCCGGACCGGCCGGACGCGCCCGTCCCCGAGGTCGTACCGCTTGACCCGGTAGCCGGGCCGGTCCACCGTGAGCCCGGCGCGGAAGGGGACCGGCCGCGGCCGGTCCGGCGACTGCGGGCGCACGAGGGTGAACTGCCCGTCGACGGTCAGCAGCAGCTCCCCGTCGGCCGTCCAGCGCGGCGGCAGGGCGCAGATGTCACCGCCGACAGGCAGCGGGCGGCCGTCCAGGAGGAGCTCGCAGGACGCCTTCGGCGATGCCGTGGTCCGCAGCACGGCCACCCGGCGCCCGTCGGGGGCGACGGCCGGGGCCATGAGCTGCGCGCCCGCCCCGGTCTCGGTGAACTCGACGGCGACCGGGCCCGCACCGTCGGCGCGGACGGAGACGACGGTGCGGGCATCGGTCCGGGGCCCGGTCGCCGCGGGCACCACCGCCGCGCGGACGAACAGGATCCGCTGCCCGTCCGGCGACCAGGTGGGGTCGAAGTCCTCCCACGGCCCCTCCTGCAGCGGACCGTCCTGCCCGGCGAGTCCGGTCAACCGCGTCAACAGGCCGGTGCGCAGGTCCAGTACGTGGATCCGGTACGGCGCGCCGCTCACCGGGTCACCGGCCCGCTCGGAGGCGAAGGCGATGCGGGTCGCGTCGGGGGACCAGGCCGGGCCGCGGTCGTCGAAGTCTCCCTCGGTGCGCTGCCGCAGCCCCGACCCGTCGGGCCGCACGGTCCAGAGGTGGTAGTTCCCGCCGCCGTAGGCGCAGAAGGCGACGAGCGAGCCGTCGGGGGAGTACACGGGCCGGCTCGCCTCCAGCCCGACGTCGGTGACCGGCACGGCCTCGCCCCCCGAAGCCGGCAGCGACCAGAGGACGTTGTGGATCTCGGCGATCAGCCGGTCCCCGGCCGGCGAGAGGGTGGCCGCCCCGTTGGTGGCCGCGGTGAAGGAGAACGAGGCCGTGGTACGGGTCCGTGCCGCGGCCGCCCCTGTCCGGCCCAGCCCGGCGACCCCGACGGCCCCGGCGGCCGCGAACAGCCGCCGCCGGGACAGGACCGGGGGCCGGCTACTGGCGTCGGCGTTCATCGGGCACCACGTCTCCGCATCCGGTCGTCGCCGGGGCCCGGCGGCCCCGGGCCCCACTGACCGCCCGGCTCAACGACCGGCCGCGCCCACGGTCACCCGTACCGAGCCGCCCGTCAAGGCCGCCTCGGGCCGTACGCGGCGAGGGGCCATCGGACGGCCCGGCGCATGGAGGAACAGGGCCCGGGTAGCCGCGTGCTCGGAGCATCCGGCCGGGCGCACCGGCGCCCGGCGGTCCGGAACGCTCCCGCGACGAACAGCATGGAAGGGGTTCCCGTGTCACACGTAGAGGAGTACGTAGAGGTCAACGTCCCCGTTCGGACGGCCTACAACCAGTGGACGCAGTTCGAGGAGTTCCCCGCCTTCATGGAGGGCGTGGAGCGAGTGGAGCAGCACGGCGACACCCTGACCCACTGGGTGACGAACGTGAACGGCGTGGAGCGCGAGTTCGACGCCCGCATCACGGAGCAGCTCCCGGACCGGCGCGTCGCGTGGATGACCGTGGACGGGGAGGCGCGCCAGGCGGGGATGGTCACCTTCGACCCGATCGACGCGACCACCACCAAGATCGTCCTGCATATGACCTGGGCTCCCGAAGGCCTCGCCGAGAACGCCGCCGACAAGCTCGGCTTCGTCAAGCGTCAGATCAGCGGCGACCTGAAACGGTTCAAGCTGTTCATCGAGGCACGCGGTGTCGAGACCGGTTCCTGGCGCGGTGAGGTGTGAGCGCGGCTAGAGTCGCAAGGGTGGACGAGGGTATCCGTACGGCCTCCCGAGGCGGCACGCTCCGCGGCGTGACCGCGCGCTGCGGGCTGGCGACCCGCGGGGTGCTCTACGTGCTCATCGGGATCCTGGCCGTCCGGGTCGCCCTCGGCGGCGGCGGCGAGGAGGCCGACCGGCAGGGGGCACTCCAGGAGCTCGCCGGGAAGCCGTTCGGCGGTGTCCTCGTCTGGGCCGTCGGCATCGGCCTGGTGGCCATGGTGCTGTGGCGCCTGTCGGAAGCGGCGTTCGGCGCGGCCGGCCCGAAGGGCGACAAGGCCACCAAACGGCTGGCTTCGGCAGGCCGCGCCGCCTTCTACATCGTCGCCGCCTTCTCCGTCCTGTCCTTCGCCACGGGCTCCGGCGGCAGCCGGTCCGGCGACGAGCAGTCGCGCGACCTGACGGCGAAGGCCCTGGAACTCCCGGCCGGCCAGTGGCTGGTGGCCGCGGCCGGGATCGCCATCGCGGTCGGCGGCGCGGTCATCGCCGTACGGGCGGCCCAGCGCAAGTTCCGCAAGCACCTGGACATGAGCGGGGTGTCCCCGGAGGCCCAGAAGGCCGTCGAGGCCCTCGGCGTCACCGGCGGCCTGGCCCGCGGCACCGTCTTCGCGGCCGTCGGCGGCTTCATCGTCTACGCCGCGGTGCGCTACGACCCGAGCCGGGCGAAGGGGCTCGACGACACCCTGCGCACCTTCACCCAGACCCCGGCCGGCCCCTGGCTGCTGGTGGCCGTCGCCGTCGGGCTGGTGCTGTTCGGAGTCTTCTCCTGGGCGATGGCCCGGTGGCGCAAGGTCTGATCCTGGCCCGCGACGGTAGACGGACCCCGCCGGGGACGGCGTCCGACCCGATCACGTAGAAAGGGCACGGCGAAAGATCACAGCGAAAGAGCCGGGCCGGCGGCATGGGGCCGCACCCTGTCCGGGACCGGCCTCACGCATCCCGACCCCCGAAAGGCCTCGTGTGTACAAGGAACGACTCCCCAGGACCTGGACGGCCATCTGCGTGGGCCTCTACCTGGCGATGGTCATCAAGCTGGGAGTCGATGCCGTTCCGGAAGACACCGGGGTGTGGCTGATCGTCTCCGCCGCCTATCTCCTGATCCTGGTTCCCTGCATCGCGGTGCCGCTCTCGAAGGCCGTCTACAACCGCATCGTCGTCGACGGGGACCGGGGCATCCTGCGCGTCGGCCGTGAACGGCTGGCACTGGCCGACATCGACCCGGCGTCCGTCCATGCGGAACTCCAGCACGCGGTCCCCGGACCGGTCGCCCGGTACGCGGCCTCCGCCGGTGCGATCGACGCACCCGTGCCCGGGCTCCGGGCGGCGGACCGCGGAGCGCCCCGCCTGGTGGGCGGCGGCTGGGGCGTCCCCATGGGCATGGACAGCGTCGTGCTCACGACACGCGGAGGCGAGGCGCTGTCCGTCGCCACGCACGACAGGACCGCCCTGCTGACCGCTCTCGCCGCCGCGCTGTCGAAGCGGTCCTGAGCGGTCCCCGCCCCGCCGCACTGTCGAAGTGGTCCTTGAGCGGTCCCCGCCCCCGTGCCCTGCCCGCCCCGTCCGGGAGCGGGCCGCGGAGGCGGGACCCGCCTCGCCGGGCCGCCGCCGGAACCGTCAGGCCGGGCCGCCCTGGCCGCCCTGTCCGTTCTTGATCATCTCGGTCATGTCGGCCGTGTCGGCGGCCGGCGGGACGGCGACGGACTGGGCGACGCCGAAGGACAGGAAGTCGATGTTGACCGACGTCGTGCCGATGACCTGGTTCATCCGGGCGGGCATGCCCTTGTCGTCGACCCACACGTCCGTGACGAGGTCGCCGTTCGCGCCCAGCGCGCCGAACGCGGAGGCGGCGTCGCCCAGTTTGTCCGCCGGGATCGTGGCGTGGTAGTGGACGGCGCTCTTGCCGTTGACGTCCTCCTTGCCGACCTTGGTGACACCCCTGGCGTACTTGAGCGTCTTCAGGCCCGCGGTCGGGTCGTTGTCGGCCTTCATGCTGTCCGCGCCCTTGTCGCCGAGGAGGGCGGAGGCTTCGACCTTCAGCCAGCTCTTGCCCTTGAACGGGCCGTCCTGCGCCGGGTCGACACCGTAGTAGTACGACCCCTCCACGAGCCGCATCGTGATCGTGCCGTCCGCGACCATGTCCTCCATGCCGAGGTCCTTGGCCGGCATCTCGGTCTCCATCGCGAGACCGTTGCCCCAGGAGTAGACGCCCTTCATCTTCACCGGCTTGTTGTCGGTGTCCGGAGACGTCAGGACCATGCTGATGTCGGCCGAACCCGCCTTCGACGCCTCGTCGGACGCCTGGGCCAGCGCCGAGACCAGGGTCTCCGCGGAGTCGGCCGCCTTCTTGGTCACGGTCGCCGCCGAACAGCCGACCGATCCCGCCGCTATGAACAGCGCCGCGGTGACAGCCGCGGCAGCCTTGCCTGCCTTCATTTCCCCACCCCTACTTCTTCACGTACTTCTTCACGTACGTCTTCAAGCCGCTCACATTCTTATGAGGAGCCTACATTCGGGATCGCGGCCGCGATCAGCCGGGCGGTGCGGCCCGGTCATGGAACCGCGCCGCCGATCCGTACGTCGTGCTCCACGACGAGCACGCGCGCCCACCGGCGGCGCGCGCCGGGTTCCGGGGGATCACATGGTCGCGCCCACCAAGGTGCTCACCGCCGCGCAGGACTCGGGCCTCTACGCCTTCGGGAAGACCGCGAAGACCGTCGGCTGGGGCAGGACCGGCACCGACACCCGGGGCACCCGGCTGAAGTCGGCCGTGCTCACCCTGGCACCGCTCAAGGCGTGTGAGCCCTTCACCGATCCCGGCGAGTCCGACGCGCTGAAGGTGTGCGGGACCACTCCCGCCGACGCCCACGACAGCATCTGCCGCGGTGACTCGGGGGCCCGCTGGTCGCCGGCGGGAAGGTGATCGGCGTCGTCTCCACCGGCAACAAGTACTGCGACGACCAGTACCCGGTCTCGGTGTTCACCCGGGTCAGCGTGGTCGCCGCGGGCCTGGGCCTGCCCGTCGGATAGCGCGCAGCCGGGGAAGGACCAGTACGCCCGCGATCGCCAGCACCCCGGCACCCGTCCCGGCGAGCCCTGCCGTCAGGCCCGGCGGGAGGTACGTACACGCGATCCGGTCCGCGCCGGCGCCGAGCGGGACGCCCAGCAGGCCCTGGCGGGAGACCGGAGGGCGGGCCGGTCCGCCGTCCACGGCGCAGGTCCAGCCCGGGGGCACGGTGGTGGCGACGACCGCGGTGCCGGTGGAGCCCGCCGGGAGTTCGGCGCTGACCGAGTGCCCGCCCGCCCGGACCTTCGTCGCGCCGGTGGCCCGAAGCCGCTGCACGGCCGCGTCGAAGGCCGGGACGTTCAGGCAGCCGAGCGCGTCCGAGGGCAGCACCTGGCCGTCCTCGGCGGGGCGGACGGTGAAGACGAACCGCCCGTCGCCCGGCACCGTTCCCAGTTCCTTCAGCGGGGCGAGGCGCACGGGCGGGGAGCCGTAGAAGCCCTCGGACGAGCCGCCCGCCGTCGCCACGTCGGCCCGTAGCGCGGGGGCGTGGAGGAACACGCGCTCACCGGGGGCGCAGCGGGCGGTGAAGGTGTTCCCCCGGCCCGGACTCGCGCCCTCCGCGCGCCGCAGCGGCCAGCCCGCGGCGGTGCGGACGACGGCCGGGTCCTCGGGCGAGAGGTCCGGCACGGTGTACACCCCGGCGCCGAGGGCGGCCTGTCGTCTTGCCCACACCGAGCCCGCGGGGGCGCCGTACGCCTGGTCGCTGCCCGGCGGCCGTACGGTGACCAGCGGCGGGGCGGCCGTCGTGCGCAGCCGGACGTCGTCGCGGCCGACGGGGTCGAGAGTGGCGCCGACACCCAGCAGGGCCTGGAGGACCGGGTCGCGGGCGGTCCACAGGTGCCGGCCGCCTATCGCCTCCCCGAGACCGAGGCCGCCGAGCCCGCTCGCGGTCTCCTTCGTCACGTAGCTGCTGTAGTACGAGCCGCCCTGCGCACCCAGCAGCATCGCGTCGTTGTTGGTGACGAAGACTTCGGGGCCGGCCTCGGAGCGGGTGTCCGGCCAGGTCCGCCGAGCGGCGAGGGCCGCGTGCGAGCCGAGGCCCTGTTCGGTCAGGGTCTGGGGCCGGGCGGGCCCGCGCAGGGTCGGGTCCTGTACCGCCGTCACGGCGAAGACGGAGTACGCGGTGGTGGCGAACACCCCGACGGCGAGCAGGCCGACGACGACCGCCCGGGACCTGCGCCGCAGCCCGCGCGCGTACAGCAGGAGCAGGCCGGTGAAGAGGACGCCGCCGAGCAGGGTGCCCCTCAGGGCGGCTCCGCTGACGGGCTGGGCGTCGTACGTCAGGGCGGTCAGTACCGCGAGCAGCGCCGCGCCGCCGAGCAGGGCGCGGGGCCGGGGCATCCGGGCGAGGCACACCCACGCGGCCATCACCAGGAACGCGCTGAGCACGAACGACTCCCGGAACGGCGCGCCGTGCGGCAGCGTGAAGCCCTGCCACAGCTCGGCGGTGGGGGTGATCACGAACGAGAGGGCCGTGGCCACGATCAGGACCGGCCACGCGACGCGCTCACGGGCCCGCACCTTGGACTGGAACGGCAGGGCGAGCGCGAGCAGCAGGACCAGGGTTCCGACGAAGACGTTCGGCGCGGTGGGGCTCGCGAGGCTCCCCGGCAGGAACATCGCCAGGTAGGTCAGGGGCGGGGTGGCGACGCTGACGATGTACTGATCGGTGGGCTGGGCCTGCGCGTTGGCGAGAGCGCACACCAGGATGGCGGGGGCGGCCAGCAGCAGACCGGTGACGGTCATGGTGGCGGCCCGCCACAGCACCCGGCCGCGGGTGCGCCAGTCCACGTCGGCGGTGAGCAGGCGCAGGAGGAGCACGAGTGCGGCCGCCATGGTGGCCATGGCGGCCGTGTAGAAGTTGGCGAACCAGCAGAGCGCGACGAGCAGGCTGCCGAGCACCCAACGGCGGCCGGTCAGACACCAGTCGGCGGCTATCGCGAGCATCGGCAGGGCGGCCAGACCCCACATCCACATCGGGACGATGGCGCCCTCGGCGACGTTCCAGCCGCACACGGCGTAGCCGACGGACAGCTGGGCACGCAGCCAGGGGGACCCGGGGCGGAGCCGGCCGAGGAAGACGGTCATCAGCGCGGCGGCGAGACCCATGCTGAGGAGACTGACCAGGAAGACGGCGAACTCGACGTCCGCGCGCGGCAGGAGGCCGGTCAGCCAGGAGAACGGATTGGCCAGGTAGGTGAAGAAGTCACCGAAGAACCCGACGCCGTAGCCGCTCTGCCAGTTGAAGAAGAGGTCGCCCTGCGCGGTCCCGTGCTGGAGGTCCCACAGGTGGGCGTGGAAGGGAACGTACTGATGGCGCAGGTCGTTGTCGGCGCGCGGGGCCGGCCCGAAGGGGAAGGTGCCGTGGGCGGCGAGCCCCGCACAGTAGGCGGCCATGGATATGAGGGCGGCGGCCAGGGCGGCGACGGCCCCGCGTCTGCGGCCGCCCGGCGCCGTGGTCTCGGGCGCGCCGCGGCGGCCGGGGGCGATGCGCGTGACGGCAGGCGTGATCGAGGCGGAACTCATACGTAAGCGGACCCTCGTGTGGCGTGTGGCGTGTGGTGGGGCGCCCGGCCATGACGGAGGGCCGCAGGTGACTCGACCTTATGTGAACCGATGGGGAATTCGCCAGGAAATTCGAATGCCGAACGGCTCTCCCGTGACGCGCAGACACAGGTGAAAAGACGGGCACGAGGGGGAAGCCGGAAGGAGGATGACGGACCGGAAGACGGACCAACAGAGCCGCATGGCGGCAGGCAAGGCAGGTAACAGCGTGCGCATCGACCTCTCCGGCAAGACCGCCCTGGTCACCGGATCGACGCAGGGAATCGGCGCGGCCATCGCGTCGGGGCTGGCGGACGCGGGCGCCCGGGTGGCCGTCAACGGCCGGAGCGAGAAGTCCGTGGCCGATGCCGTACAACGGCTGGGCGCCCGGGGAGGGGAGTTCATCGCGGCGCCCGGCGACATCGCGACGGACGAGGGCGCCCGGGCCGTCTTCGACGCGGTCCCGCACGCCGACATCCTCGTCAACAACCTCGGGATCTTCGGCTCACGGCCCGCGCTGGAGATCGACGACGACGAATGGCGGCGCTACTTCGAGACGAACGTACTCACCGCCGTCCGCCTGACCAGGCACTACCTGCCGGGCATGATGCAGCGCTCATGGGGCCGGGTCCAGAACATCGCCAGTGACTCGGCCGTGGTCATCCCGGCCGAGATGATCCACTACGGGA
This sequence comes from Streptomyces sp. NPDC028314, assembly GCF_055565795.1. Lineage (NCBI taxonomy): Bacteria > Bacillati > Actinomycetota > Actinomycetes > Kitasatosporales > Streptomycetaceae > Streptomyces > Streptomyces sp. NPDC028314. The sequence continues at coordinate 335,824 of NZ_JBVHTP010000001.1, read as the reverse complement.
TGTCCAAGACCGCCCTGCTCGCGGTCTCCCGGGGCTTCGCCAAGGAAGCCGCCGGCACGGGCGTGACGGTGAACTCCGTCATCGCCGGACCGACACACACCGGCGGCGTCGAGGAGTTCGTCTACGAGCTGGTCTCCAAGGACCTGCCGTGGGAGGAGGCGCAGCGCGAGTTCATGCGCGCGCACCGGCCCCAGTCGCTGATCCAGCGGCTGATCGAGCCGGAGGAGATCGCCCACATGGTCGTCTACCTCGCCTCGCCGTACGCATCCGCCACCACGGGCGGAGCCCTGCGGGTCGACGGGGGGTACGTGGACTCCATCCTCCCCTAGACCGTCTCGTCGAAGTTCCGTTTCGGCGGCGCAGGCCCCCGCGGACCCGGTCAGTGCGCCAGGGCCGTGGTGACCACCAGCGGCGGCCTCGCCCGCTCCGCCGACCAGGTACGGCCGGCGGCGAAGTCCGGGTCGGCGAGTTCGAGCGCCTCGTCCACCGTCGGGCGGTGCTGTACGACGTCGCGGAAACCGGCCCGCTCCAGCAGATCCGGATGGATGCCTACGGGCCAGGCGTGGTTGCGCATCTCCTGCCAGGTCCCGTCCGTGCGCCGGAGCCGTACGGTCAGCTCCTCGCCCGGCCCGTACGCCTCGCCGGGCTCACCGATGCGCAGCGAGGCGTACTCGGTGCCGCTGCACGCGGGATCCGTGGTCAGCAGCACGAACGGCGCGCCCGGGCGCAGGAGCCGGCGGACCTCCCGGAACACGGTGAGCACCGCTTCCTCGGTCGGGAGGGACGCCAGCACGTGATTGCACATCACCGCGTCGGCGATGCCGTCTGCCAGGCAGGCGGCCCTGCCGTCCTGGATCAGGTGGTACTCCGAAACGGCCGTCCCCGAGCTGCGCGCCAGCGCCAGCATCTCGGGGGAGGTGTCCACGCCCAGCACCCTCGCGCCGAGCAGCCGGGCGCCGTGGTCGGCCACCTTCCCCGGCCCGCATCCGTAGTCCACCAGGACGTGCCCGCCGTCGATCCAGCGGGCCAGGGCCCGGAAGACGAAGGGGTACCCGAGCAGCCAGTCGGTGGCCGCCTCCACGGAGGCGAAGGCCTGCGCCCCCTCGCGCCCGGACCACGCGGCGCCTTCCCGGCCGCCGCCTTCGCCGCTTGCCCCGGCTTTCCCGGGTCCCTCCGGCCAGTCGTTCACAGCGTCCACTATCGGGCCACGGCAGCCGGGACCGCGCGGTACGACACGCCCGGCGGCCACTCGGCCCGGAGCGTCCTGCTCCGGTACGGGATCACGGGGATCCAGACGGCCACCACGGGCACCCCGTCCGGGCGGCCGGCCAGCAGCGCCACCCAACCGTGTGCGGCGGGCCGGTCCCGCACGGCCCGCCGCACACGGTCCGGATGCCCGGCGGCCCCGGTTCAGGCGCCGCGCATCCCGTACGCCCCGGGGCCTACGCGGACAGCACCGCCGCACTCACCGCCGCCGGCACGGCCGCGTAGCCCGTGGGCCGGGAGGTGAAGGTGCCCCGGCCCTGGGTCCGGCTGCGCAGCCGGGACGCGTACCCGAACAGCTCGGCCAGCGGAACGGCGGCGGTGATCGCCGTGGTCCCGGTCCGCGTGGCCGATCCCGACGCGCGCCCGCGCCGCGCCGCCAGATCGCCGAGCACACCGCCGACCGCCTCGTCGGGGACGGTCACCACGACCTCGGCCACCGGCTCCAGCAACTCCATCGCGGCGGCGCGCAGGGCCTCGCGCAGCGCGAACCGCCCCGCCGCCCGGAACGCCATCTCCGAGGAGTCCTTGGGGTGCGTGGCTCCGTCGGTCAGGGTGACCCGCAGCCCGGTCACCGGATGACCACCGAGGGGCCCCTCGGTGAGGGCGTCCCGGCAACCCGCCTCCACCGCGCGCACGTACTCCTGCGGCACCCGGCCGCCGACCACCGCGGACCGGAACACGAAACCGTCGCCGTCGCCGTCGCCCTGGATGCCGAGAGCCTCGACATCCAGGACCACATGGGCGAACTGGCCCGCGCCGCCGTCCTGCTTGACGTGCCGGTACACCAGCCCGGACACCCCGCGCGCCACCGTCTCCCGGTAGGCCACCCGAGGGCGGCCCACGTCGACGTACAGCCCGTGGCTGCGGCGGATCTTCTCCACCGCCACCTCCAGATGCAGTTCGCCCATCCCCGACAGCACCGTCTGGCCCGTCTCGGGATCCGTCCGTACCGCCAGCGACGGGTCCTCCTCGACCAGTCTGGCCAGCGCCGACGAGAGCCGGCCGACGTCCACCCTGCTGCGCGCCTCGACCGCCACGGACACCACCGGCGCGGCCACCGTGGGCGGTTCGAGGACCAGTGGTGCGTCGGGTGCGCACAGCGTCGCCCCGGCGCGGGCGGACTTGAGCCCGACCACGGCGACGATGTCCCCGGCCACCGCCTGCTCGACCTCGGCGTGCCGGTCGGCCTGCACCCGCAGGATCCGGCCGATCCGCTCGGTGCGGCCGGCGGTCGCGTCCAGCACGGTGTCCCCCTTGCGCATCGTTCCCGAATACACCCGCAGACAGGTCAGCCGTCCGGTGGCCGTCGCGTTCACCTTGAAGGCGAGCGCGGCGAACGGCGCCGCCGGATCGGCGGTACGTTCCTCCGCCGGCCCGCCACGGATCCCGCGGATCCCGCGCACCGGCGGCATGTCGGCGGGGGAGGGGAGGTAGGCGACCACGGCGTCGAGCAGCGGCTCCACCGCACGGTTGCGGTACGCGGAGCCGCACAGCACGACCACGCCCTCACCACCGCGCGTCACCTCGCGCAGCGCCGCGACCAGCGTCGGGGTGGAGAGCGCCGACGTCGCGCAGTACTCCTCCAGCGCGGCCGGATGCAGCTCGGCGACCTGCTCGTCGAGCAGCCGGCGACGCCGGAGCGCCTCTTCGAGGAGGGCCTCGGGCACGGCTCCCACCTCGAACGCCTCGGGACCGACGTGCTCGCCCCAGACGAGCGAGCGCATCCGTACGAGATCCACGACCCCGGTGAAGCCGTCCTCTTGCCCGATGGGGAGCTGGACCACCAGCGGAACGACGTGGAGCCGGTCCCGCACCGAGGCGACGGCCGAGTCGAGGTCGGCGCCGATCCGGTCCATCTTGTTGACGAACGCGATGCGGGGCACCTTGTGCCGGTCTGCCTGCCGCCACACGGACTCGCTCTGCGGTTCCACCCCCGCGACGGCGTCGAAGACCGCGACGGCGCCGTCGAGGACGCGCAGCGACCGTTCCACCTCGTCGGAGAAGTCGACGTGGCCCGGCGTGTCGATCAGGTTGATCCGGTGACCGTCCCAGGTGCAGCTGACCGCCGCGGCGAAGATGGTGATCCCGCGATCGCGTTCCTGCGGGTCGAAGTCGGTGACGGTGGTCCCGTCGTGGACCTCGCCCCGCTTGTACGTGGCGCCGGTGGTGTAGAGGACGCGTTCGGTGAGGGTGGTCTTCCCGGCGTCGACGTGCGCGAGGATGCCGAGGTTTCGGACGGTGGTCGTGGTGTTGGTGCGCATGGCCCAGGGCCTTTCTGGCGGCTTGGTCTTCAGGGCGGCGCGATTTCGGGACGGCACGGCGGTGACTGCCGTGTCCGACCTGCCCGCGGCGGCGACAGCGCCGCCCGGGTACGCAAACGGACGGGCAGGCAGACGGCGGGGCAGGCAGACGGACGGGCTGGCTCAGGACGCCGCGCGACCGCCCGCGGCCGGGACGTGCCCGGGCAGGCGGCTGGGTCGGCGGGCTGACCAGCCGGAAGGCGGGTTCAGGTCCGCTTCGTCGCTTCGTCTCGGACATCCGGTGACGGCCGCGCAGCGGTCACCGGGAAACCGAAGACACCAGGATCACGTCGTACCGCGACCGGGGAACGCAGACGGCGATGCGGTAACACACGGCCCGGCTCCCCTCGTTCGGTTCGTTCGACGAAACGCGTACCGTGATCGGTCGCGGCACGCAGGAGCGAGTGTAGGGACCCCGGCCGGGACACGGCATCGGATTTTTCCCGCTTCCGTCGGTACGCCCCCGCGCGGTGCGCCGGCCCCGGCATGGGCGACCTGGCCGCGGGGCATCAGTACCGGGTGAAGTCCACCGTGTACTGGGGGCGTTGGTACGAACGGCCGCTGTCGGTGTGGTTGCGCGCGCTGGTCGTCCTGGCCGCGGGGCTCGGTCTCCTCCTCGCCGCGCAGCCCATCGCGGACGGCTACCGGGCGACCGTCGTCTACCGGCACGCGCCCCTGTGCGACGGCGAGGGGTGCGTACGCGCCGAGACGGGCGAGGTCCGCGACCGGAAGACCGGCGAGCACTGCACGTCGACCGGCACGGGCGGCAGCGCGGCGGGCGGCGCTCCCGTGACCATCGGCGGCGGAGCCGGCGGAGCCGGCGGCGCGGGCGGCATCGGCGGGGCTCCCGTGACCATCGGAGGCACCGGCGGGTACGCCGGCGGAACCAGTTGCACGACCTACTTCAGCCTGAGGGTCGCCTGGAGCGGCGGCTCCGACTGGTTCGACGTCAGCCGGAAGGCGTACGAGGAGGCCAAGGCGGGTGACCCCGCCCGGTTGCGCACCTGGCGGGGCCAGGTCGTCCGCCTGGAGGCAGCCGGACAGACCAGTACGTACGCGCCCGCGTCGCAGACGGGCATGTGGCCCTGGATGGCGCTGGGCTGGTTCCTCCTGTGCGCCGCGGCGTGGGCGCTGGTGAGCGGCAGGCCGACCGCGCTCGCGGCCTTGGCCTTCGCCTGGCTGTTGCTGGCCTTCCTGATCTCCTTCGCCGGCCCGGCCGTCCTGGTGTGGTCGCCCGCCGTCTTCTGGGGCGCGCTGTCCGTCATGACGATCGGCATGGCGATCGGGGCGCGGGCGGTCGACGGGTAGTGACCGCGGCTACGGCCTACGGGACAGCCCTTAGGTTCCGGGCTTGCGGCCGTAGACATAGACGTCGTCACCGTTCTTGAGCATGTTCCAGTACGCCTTGGCGTCCGCGGGCCGCATGTTCACGCAGCCGCCGGACCCCGGCGGGTTCCACATGCTCTTGTCGACGGAGTGGAACGCGATGCCGCCGTCGAAGAACTGGGAGTAGGGCATGGCGACGTTGTAGATCGTCGACCAGTGGTTGATGTTCCGGTAGTAGATCTTCTTCAGGCCGGTCCGGGTCTCGGTGCCGTCCTTCCCCGTGCGCACCGGGACCGGCCCGTAGACGAGCTTCCCGCCGTCCTGGACCCAGCTGAGCTGGCGGGTCAGGTCGACGCAGGCGATCCGGCCCAGGTTGACGGGGCATGTGCCGTCCCTGTTCGGGGTGTTGCCGGCCGCCCGCTGGTCCAGCATCGTGCTCATCGTCTGCCAGGTGAGCGGCCCCGCGTACCCCGCGGTCGGGGTGATGCCGTGGGTCGCCTGGAACGCTCTGATGGCGTTGCAGTCGGCCGCCGACTGCCGGCCGTCGACCGGTCGCCCCAGGAACTGCTCGACCTGGCGCTGGTAGGGCCCGGTGGTCACATTGCAGGAGTCGGCCTGCGCCGTCCCGCCCCCGGCGACCACCAGCGGCGCCGCCAGCGCCACCGCCGCCCCGACCACTGCCGCCGCCCGCCGCCTCGTACGTGTCCGCATGCTTTTCAAGTCCGCCTCCCGAAGGGGTTCTTCCCTGCCGGGAGGCGGAATGTGCCGGATTCCGTGCCGGGTTGGGCTCGGGGTTCCGTAATTCACCTGGTACCGATGTCGTAGGTGCCGGTCCTCGGCGGGACTGGAATCTGCCGATGCACGGACAGCCCTCAGGTGGCTCGAACCCGTCCGAGGAGTACCGGGCGGCCCGGGGAGGAGACGGCCTAGGAGGGGCTCCCGGCGGGCGCGGTGATGCGGCGGACGGCTTCCACCACCGCCGCGCGGTGCCGGGCGAGCCGGTCGTCCGCCCAGTCCGTGCCCGGGCCGCCCGCGGCGGGGCCGCCCACCGCCCCGAACCAGGCCTGGGACAGTCCCATCACCAGCGTGAGGATGTCGGCGGGGTCGATCGCCGGGTCGACGCGGCCGGACTGCTGGGCCTCCGCCACCACCGCGATCTTGCCGCGGTAGGACTCCGCCTCCGCGTCCGTGACACCGGGGCGTTCCAGTTGCTTCCACAGCACGAGCCGCATCAGAGCCGGCTGCTCCACGAGGTGGTCGAAGACGGCGCCCGCGTAGCCCGGCAGGTCGTCGGCGCTGAACGGCACGGACTCCGAGCCCGTCTCCAGTGCGCGCTGGAGCACCGCGTCGAAGAGCTGCTCCTTGTTGCCGTAGTAGACGTAGATCAGCCGTTTGTTCGCCTGGGCGGCCTCGGCGATGCGGTCCACCCGCGCGCCGGCGATGCCGTGCGTCGCGAACTCGGAGAAGGCCGCGTCGAGCAGACGTGCCTTGGTTGCGCTGGAATCCCGTGCCATGCCCGGCAGCCTAACAAGTAACTATCTGGTTATTGACAAGCGGCGCGGGTGCGGTGCATGGTGAATCTATCCAGTTAGTTACTTACCGAGGAGTACTTCATGGAGATCCGCGCACTGGGCGGTCAGGGACTGAAGGTCGGCGCCGAGGGCCTGGGCCTGATGGGCATGAGCGCCCACTACGGAGCCACCGACGAGGCCGAGTCCCTCGCGACCATCGACCGGGCCCTGGAGCTCGGCGTCACCCTGCTCGACACGGCCGAGGGATACGGGCCCTTCCGCAACGAGCAGCTCCTCGGCAGGGCCCTCGCCGGGCGCCGCGGGGCGGCCGTGATCGCGACGAAGACGGGCGTCGAGTTCAGCGACGAGGGTGCTTTCCTCGGCCACAACGCGACCCCCGAGTACATCCGCCGGTCGGCCGACCGCTCCCTGCGCCACCTCGGCACCGACCACATCGACCTGTACTACCTGCACCGCGTCGACCCGAACGTGCCCATCGAGGAGAGCATGGGCGCGATGGCCGAGCTCGTCACGGCGGGCAAGGTCGGGCACGTAGGCCTGTGCGAGGTCGCGCCGGCCACCATCCGCAGGGCCCACGCCGTCCACCCGCTGGCCGCCGTGCAGACCGAGTACAGCCTCTTCGAGCGCGGCATCGAGCACGACGGCGTCCTCGACACCCTGCGCGAGCTCGGCATCGGACTCGTCGCCTACTCCCCGCTCGGCCGCGGCTTCCTGTCCGGCGCCATCACCAGCCCCGACGACTTCGAGGCCGATGACTTCCGCCGTACGGACCCCCGCTTCCAGGGCGCGAACTTCGACCGCAACCTCGCCGTCGTCCAGCAGGTCCGCCGACTGGCCGCGGACAAGGGCGTGACGCCCTCGCAGCTCGCCCTGGCCTGGACGCTGCGGCAGGGCGCGGTACCCATCCCGGGCACCAAGCGCCGCCGCTACCTGGAGGAGAACGTCGCGGCCACCGCCGTGACGATCACCGACGCGGACCTGGCCGGCATCGACGCCGTGGCCCCGCACGGCGTGGTCTCGGGCGACCGGTACGCCCCGGAGCTGATGGAGGCGCTGAACGGCTGAACGGCTGAACGGCCGAACGGCCGAACGGCCGGCCCGGCCCCCGGGGCTTTCCGTACCGCCCGCCCGGGCCCCGTCGCGCGTCCCCGCCGCTACGCGTCGGGCCCCGCCGATCGACGGGGCCCGACTGCGGTGTGCCCCGGGGACGGCGCCCGCTGCGGCGGTGGCCGGGGCACGGCGCCCCTAGGGTCTACTGCTTCTTCTACTGCTTGTTCTTGGCGAGGTCTTCCTGGAAGGCCTTCGCGCACGTGGGGCCGTTGTCCGTGGCGATGAACGTGACCATCTCCAGGACGCCCGACTTGCCGTGGTGGCTCGCCTTGATGCTCCAGCCGCTCTTGTCCAGCGTCTTGATGACCGACGCCTGCTGGTCGAAGGTCCGCGACTCCTTCCAGCCGCCCTTGGTCAGGGCGGAGACGGTGTCGTCGTAGGACTTCTTCGAGTCCGTGACCTTCTTGGTGTCCGCGGTCCACGAGACCATGCAGGACTTGAGGGTCGCCGGCACGTCATCGCCGGGCTTCTCGGCGAAGCCGGCTCCCGTGGCAGCGCCCTCGATCTCCTTCTTCACCGCGGCGGCATCCAAGGTGCCCCCGGAACCCTTCCCCGCTGCCGGGGCCGAGGATCCGGTCTTGGGCGCCTCGCCGCCCTTGCCCTTGTCCGTACCGGCTTCGCTGCCACAGCCCGCGACCAGCAGCACCACACCGGCAGCCACGGCCGCCCACTTCGCCTTGCGCACTACTCTCCCCATTGCAGACGCACGCGGGCCCGATGCCCCCGTGCTGATCAAGAGGGCAGTCTGTCAGAGCGCGCTGACAGTCGAGCCGCGGCGCGGCGCGCGCACCGCCGGCACCCAACCTCCCGCGCCTCGGCCGACGGTGACCTTCGCGATGCCGACCCGGGGAGATATGGCCATCGGTCACGACCGGCCACTCCATACCCTTCGTGCCCGGTCGCCCTGCCGGTAGCGTCATCCGGTACGCGGCTCCTGGGAGGGGTGTTGGAAGGATCTGTGGGTACCGAGCCAGGCGCAGCGGCGCGTCCCGGCGCGGCTTTCGGCGATTTCTACCGGGCCGAGACCGCGCCACTGGTCGTCCTCCTGTGGGTCCAGGGCGCAAGTCCGGTGAAGGCGGCGCGCGTTGCTCAGGACGCGATGGCGGCCGCACGGTACCTGACCGACCGCCTCGACGCCGGTGCGCACGCTCCGGACCTGCGGACGTGGACGTACCGGGCCGCTGCCGCGGCCCTGGAGCGGTCCGCCGCGGCCGGTGCGGAAGGGGCCGAACCGCCGAACGCCCTGCTTCCCTCGGGGATTCAGGGCGAACCGGACCGGGGCCGATGGCCGGACGTGCGTGCCCGGCTGGCCGAACTCAACGCACGGCAGCGGCGCGTGGCGGCGTTGATGATGCTGGCCTGCCCTCCCGGTGAGATCGCCTACGAACTCGTTCGCCCGATGAGCCGGGTCCACCGCACGGTGCGCTATGTGGGCAAGGTGTTCGCGGACGTCGACAGCGGAGCGCCGGACGGCCGGCTCGGCAGCCTGCTGGAAGGGCTGGCGGCAGCGCTCGAAGGCGCCCTGGACCTGGACGCCGGGCTGGCCGGGACCAGCGGCTCCGGTGCGCGCGGCGGACTCGCGCGTGTCCTTCCCCGTCGCTGGGGGCTCGATTCCCGCTTCCGCGTGCCGCCGTACGGGGCGCCCGCGCTGCCCGCCCTGGCCGGCCTCGCCGGTCCCACGGCCTCGGAGCTGCGGACCTGCGCCGCGGACTTGGCAGCCCGTGACGCCCCGTTCCGGATGGCGGCGCGCAAGGCGGTCCCCATGGCCGAACTGGCCGCCGTCCGCCTCGGCGCGCTCCTCGCCCTCCACACCGACCGGTTCCGCCAGGATGCCGAACGGTCCGGGTACCGCTCTTCCGGCGTCGAGTTCCCGGCCGCCGACGCCCAGGCGTTCGCCGCGGCTCTCGCGCGGGACACCGCCCGTGCGACGGCGATGTTCCACGCCGATCCGGGACCGGGTTCCGAGGCCCCGCGCAGAGCCGCAGGCCTCGGGTCCTGGCTCGACGACGACGAGCCGTTCTCCAACGAGGTCAGCTACGCGGGCATCGAACTGGCCGCGGCACTGGCGCAGTTCCGGCGCCAGACCCTGTCCTCGGCCCTCCGGGCGGACGGCCCGCCCGGCGGCGGCAGCTCCGGACTCCGGCAGGCACTGGAGGGCGCGGAGATCACGGCCCACCGGGCCGTCGTACAACTGGATGCGCTGCGCAGCGACCTGTCCGCTGCCGAGTCGACCCTCCCCGAGGGCGTCTACGTGGACATGGCCCGTGACTTCGCCGAGCACGGGGCCTTCGCGCGCGACCTCGTCGAAGGCATCGACGCGGTGGAGGAGGTCCTGTCCGATGCCGTCGCCCTGGACCTCGGCTCGAGCGATCTTCGCGGAGTCCCGCTGGACGGGCTGAGATGGTCCGAAGCCACCCGGTGGCCGAACGGCTGGGAGGAGAGGATCCGGCTCAGTTCCGTACGCACGGCCGCCGACCGCTTCACGGTCCTGTCAGGCCCGTGGGCTGCGGGTTCCGGCTGATGCGACGCGGCGGGCCCGACGCCGGGAGCGGGGCCGGAGCGACGGGCACCGGACGACGCCCTCGAAGAACGGGCCCGGCTCACCGGCCAACACGCCCGACGCCGGGGCCCGTGCCTTGTAGTATCGGTGCCCATGTCGAAGCCTGACGACTTGCTCGTCGCCATCGCCGCCGCGGTGGAATCGGAGCAGACCAATCAGATGTCTCTCACCGTCCTGGTCCAGGGCGCCGTCATCACCGGGCGCCTCGCTCCCGAGACCGTATGGCGCCGGCGCGTGGCCGAGGTCCTCACGGACTCGGACCGGCTCAGCCCGTTCGCGGGGCTGTTCGCGGACTCCGAAACCGCGGACGGCTCCCCGCGCCGTGAGCCACCCGCCTACCTGCACTTCCACGTCGCCAGGATCCTCCAGGGCACCGTGGGCATCCCCGAGACCGGAGGGATGTACCGGATCGCCATCAAGGACGTCAGCGCATGGAGCATGGGTGACTTCAGCTATTCCGAGACCTGACCGCAGCTACTCCGAGACGGACCGCGCGGGCCGCTGACCCGCGGTGCGGTCCCTCGGTCCCTTCCCCGGCCCTCGGGTGACCGGCTTCCCCGGCCCTCAGGTGACCGGTTCGGGAGCCGGCACCGGCCCCGGCAGCGGGCCGGGCTCGGGGTGCGGATCGGGCCGCGGCCCGGGCTCCGGACGAGGGTCCGGCTCGGGCTGCGGGGGCGCCGGCGGCACGGGATCGGGCCCGCCGGGCCCGGGAACCGGGCCGGGAAGCGGCCCGGGCTGCGGTCCCGGACCGGGCCCCGGTGCGGGGGTGGGGTTGGGGGGTACCGGATCGTTGGGGGGCGTACCCATGTCTCCTCCTCGTAGGGCCTCGTGTCGGGTAAGGGCCCTTTCCCGGCGGCTACCCGCGCGAGGCCGGGCGACACGTCAGGCGCGGTTTCGGCCCGGCAGGGCCGAGCGCACGCGCTGCGTCACGCGGTGCAGCTGCGGGTACCGCTCGCGCTGCAGACGGGAGTGGTTGTCGAGCTCCTCCATGAGGCGCTGGGACCGCTTGTCCACGCCGAGTTCGTCGAGCACCCGGTCCGCCTCGGTCAGCAGCGCGCCGTACAGCTGCCACAGCCCGGGGTGGACGAGGGACTGCTCCGCCAGCAGGACCCCGAGTCGGTCGCGGCTCTGCCGGGCCGTCTCCAGCTCCCGCGTCAGCCTTGCCTCGGCCTCCTCGGCGTTGGCGCTGACCTGCGCGGTGATCAGTACGGCGAAGCTCTCCACGGCGATGGCCAGGTGGCCGTACAACTCCTGCAGGGCCAGCGTGACGGGCGGCGGGAAGAGGGTCTGCGTGGTCCGTGCCTTCGCGAGATCGGTCAGCGTCCGGCAGGACACGCGCAGCACCACCGCGCAGATCTCCAGGGTGTCGAGCCCGGTGCGCAGCACCAGCCGGAAGAGAAGCCCCTCGCGCACCCTGGGGTTCAGCCGCAGGCTGTCCTCGGCCTGCCGGAGCGCGCCGTCGACCAGCGCGATGTCGTTGTCCAGGCGGCGGGCCTCGTGCAGGCGGGCGGCGGCCTTCTCCACCGTTGCGGGCCCGTCCAGTTCGTCGCAGATGTGGGCCAGCAGGGTACGCATCCGCCCGGCGAGCCCGGTGATCGCCTCGGAGGCGGGCCGGACCCACACGGGCGGCACGAGCAGGACGTTGAAGAGCAGCCCGACGGCCGCGCCGATCAGCGTCTCCAGCACCCGGTCCCAGGCCGTGTCGGCCACCCGCGTCACGCCGAGCACCAGCATCGCGCTGATCGCCACCTCGGGGACGAACTCGCCCGCCTTCACCACCCGGCCGATGACGAGCGAGGCCAGGATGATCAGCCCGAGGCTCCACCAGGTCAGCCCGACGAGCACACTGAAGCCGATCGCGATCAGCACTCCCGCGACGACCGAGTTCACCCGCCGGATGCCGGTGGTCAGCGTGGAGTAGAGCGTGACCTGGACGACCAGGAGCGCGGTGAGCGGAGCCGTCAGGGGGGCGGGTTCGTCGCTGACGGCCAGGGCGACGACGTACGAGACGACGGCAGCCGCGGTCGAGCGGACCGCCTGGACCACCGCGGGTTCCCGGTAGCGGTTCACGAGCCGGCGTAGTGGTGTGATTGCCAGTGTCATACGCACGCACCTTCCCCGTCCGGAGCGTGATCAACAGGCGGGATGATCTCTCCGTCGGCAGCGTACCGACGCGGGACGGCCGCAACCCTCAGGCGGGGTGGCCGGGGAGAGTTCCTCAGGCGGGGTGGCCGGGGGAGAGGTCCTTGACGTCGCTGTACCGGAGCAGGGCGAGGGGGCGCGGGACCGGCGGGGACTGCACGGTGGGGGCCAGCAGGTGGCCGACGTGGTCACCGCCGGGGATCCTTTCCTCGATCCGGCCGACGAACCACGCCGCGGCATCGTCCAGCACGGGACTGCCGCCGTCGCTCGGCCGCCAGGCGATCCGCTCGAACTTGTCCACCCGGTCTCCGGTCTCGCTGCCGAAGAGCTCCGCGAGCCCCCGCTGGTCCCGGCCCAGTACGTGGACCGCCAGGTGCGAGGAGCCGCGGGCGACACGGAAGGTGTGGTTGGCGGTGGACAGCCACACCATGAAGCGCGACGGATCGATCGAGCACTGCGAGGCGAAGCCGACCAGGCAGCCCGACTGCTCGCCGTCGGCAGCTGCCGTGACGATGTAGACGGGGCCGTCGAGTACGTCGAGGAACGCGTCGGGTTCCAGAGCTGTCATGGCCAGGCCTTCCCTCCGGGTCGTCGCCCCGGCGGGCGGTTACCCGGGACCGCGGCGGCGAATCGGACTGCTTGAGGAGCCTGCGCATGGGCAGGCGCAGGGCGGGAAGCCTACGGGACCTCGTACGGCCGCCCCGTACGACGACCCGTACGGACCCCCGTACGGCCGAGCGCGGCGATGACGCGGAAGATCGCGGAAGAAGGCGAGGCGAAACCCCATGGAACGGCACACCGACCCGCAGCGGGACGGACGGGAAGCGGATCGACGCGATCCGGACGGGCCGGGGACGGAAGCACCGGCCCCGACCCCGGAGAGCTCCGACCCGGTGCCGAGGGATCCGGGCTCTCCCGGGCCGGGGGAGCAGGGGGACGCGCCGGACCTGCCGGGGCCGGATTCCGACCCCGGACCCGATTCCGATCCCCCGCCCTCGCCCGTCGATCGCCCGGCGGCGCAGGAGCCGCCGGACTGAACCCGGCCGCGGCCGTGGCACCGGCAAGGGGGAAGCCGAGGGAAGCCGAGGGAAGCTCCCCAACCGGGTGAATCCACATTGCGGGCCGACATGCCACCGGAGGAGTGCCGGGCACAGGAGGTCAGGCCGGTACGGTCCGGTGCGTTTCCAGCCCCCGGTGTTCGGGGGCCGGACCCTTTTTCGGTGCATCGAGGACGAGGAGGGCCACCGTGGCCATCGCAACGGTCAACCCCGCGAACGGCGAGACGCTCAAGACGTTCGACGAGCTGGGCGACGAGCAGATCGAGGAATGCCTGGCGGCTGCCGCGGAGGCCTTCCGGCACCACCGCCGCACGGAGTTCTCCGAGCGCTCCCGCCTCCTCGAACGCGCCGCGGACCTCCTCGACCAGGAGCAGGACGACATCGCCCGGACGATGACCCTGGAGATGGGCAAGCCGCTCGCAGCCGCCCGCGCGGAAGCGGCGAAGTGCGCCAAGGCCATGCGCTGGTACGCGCGCAACGCGCAGGAGCTGCTGGCCGACGAGCACCCCGCCGACGCCGATGTGGCGGATGCCGGAGCCTCCCGCGCCGTCGTCCACTACCGGCCGCTCGGCGTGGTCCTGGCCGTCATGCCGTGGAACTTCCCCCTCTGGCAGGTCGTCCGCTTCGCCGCTCCCGCGCTCATGGCGGGCAACGTCGGTCTGCTCAAGCACGCCTCGAACGTGCCCCAGACCGCGCTGTACCTGGGCGACCTCTTCCGGCGCGCAGGATTCCCCGCGGGAGTGTTCCAGACACTGCTCGTGCCGTCCCGTGCGGTCGAGGGCATTCTGCGCGACCCGCGGGTGGCCGCCGCTACGCTCACCGGAAGCGAGCCCGCGGGCCGTTCGGTCGCCGCGATCTGCGGCGACGAGGTCAAGAAGACCGTACTGGAGCTGGGCGGCAGCGACCCGTACGTGGTGATGCCCTCGGCCGACGTCGAACGGGCCGCACAGGTCGCGGTGACGGCCCGGGTGCAGAACAACGGGCAGTCCTGCATCGCGGCCAAACGCTTCATCGTGCACGCCGACGTGTACGACGAGTTCACCCGGATCTTCACGGCCCGGATGGCCGCGCTGACAGTCGGCGACCCGATGGAGTCGTCCACCGACGTCGGCCCGCTCGCCACGGAGCAGGGCCGCACCGACGTGGAGGAGCTCGTCGACGACGCCGTCCGGCGCGGCGCCACCGCGCTGTGCGGGGGACAGCGGCCGGACGGGCTGCCGAAGGGCTGGTTCTACGAACCGACCGTGCTCACCGGGATCACCCCCGACATGCGCATCCACCACGAGGAGGCGTTCGGGCCGGTGGCCACCGTCTACCGGGTGCGCGACCTGGACGAGGCCGTGGAACTCGCCAACGACACGCCCTTCGGCCTGAGTTCCAACGTGTGGACCCGGGACAGGGCCGAACAGGACCGGTTCGTACGGGACATCGAGGCCGGCGGTGTCTTCTTCAACGGCATGACCGCCTCCCACCCCGCGCTGCCCTTCGGCGGGGCGAAGCGCTCGGGCTACGGGCGCGAACTGTCGGGCCACGGCATCCGTGAGTTCTGCAACGTCACGACGGTGTGGCACGCGGCCGACCCGGGCGCCGGCGCCTGACCGTCGCCGGGAGCCGGGGCCGAGGTCAGGCGGTGGGGCGAGGCCGTCACCCCTGGGCAGCCCACCCCGCGACCGTCGGCAGTACGGTCTCGGCGATGCGCAGCACCACCGCGTCGTCCGGGACCCCGCCGTCCGCGCGCCACAGGACCACCTCGAAGGAGCCGCCGCTGTCCTTCGCGTCCTGGGCCACGGACAGGACACGGGCCGGGACGCCGGGGCTGCTGGAGGAGTCCTTCCCGTCGAGGCGGAAGCTGAGTCTGATGGTGCGGTCCGAGGAGAAGACCGCCGGGCGGCCCTGAACCGTCGACTCCCTTGCGGCTGCGCCGAGAAGCGCGCCCGACCCGGCCACCGGACGCCCGTCGTAGGTGGCCGACAGGGTCACGGTGTAGGTCCCGATCTCGACCCGGGCCGAGGGAGTGGCGGTCTCCTCGCCGCCGGCATACCTGACGGAGCCGTCACTGCCGTGGGCGCTCTTGGCGATCTCCCCCGGCGTTCCCAGCAGTTCAGCCAGATCGGGCCGGTTCAGCGCCTTGCACAGTTGGTCTCCGGAGACGCGCGGGGGCGTCTGCCCGGTCTTCCCGGGCGTCTTCTCCGTCTTCCCGCTCCAGCACGTGGCGGGCTGCGGGCTGCTGACCGAGGACGGATTCTGCGCAAGCGTCCAGAAAGCGAAACCGAGCCCCCCTACCAGCGCCACGGCCGTGAAGGCCTGCCCCCATGCGCCCGCGCCCTTCGCGAACGCGTCGACGTCCTCGGCCATGTCCCCCGCCTGCGGTGATTCCCCCGATAGATGCCCGGGGACCATAACCTGTGATCATCGGGCGGACAAGGAGATCGGCCCGCCGGAGGGGAGACGGGTGTGATCATTGCCCAAGAGGCCGAGTTCGACCCGCAGGAGATGTTCGAGCTCTACGACTCGGTCGAGTGGGAGGGCTACACCAGCGACGTCGGCAAGCTCTGTCGCGGACTGTCGAACTCACACCTGGTCATCACCGCCCGGGACGAGACGGGCACGCTCCTCGGGCTGGCCCGGACGATCTCCGACGACGAGAGCGTCTGCTACGTGCAGGACCTGCTGGTCAACCCCAGGTTCCACCGGCAGGGCATCGGGCGGGAGCTGCTGGAGTACCTGAAGGGCCGCTACGCGCACTGCCGCTTCTTCCTGTTGTCCACCGATCACGAGTCGACGCCCGAAGGCAAGCGCAACCACGCCTTCTACCGGTCGCTCGGGTTCCTTTCCTACGAGGAGAAGCAGATGTCGGCGTTCGGTCTGCCGAGGGTTCGCTGAACCGAGCCGGCTTCGCTCCGCCCCGAGCGGCAACCGCCTGGTCAGCGGGTCGGAGTATGACCGAACGGTCACAGGATTCCGAACGTGGAACGCCTCGGGCACGGTCGGCATCTAGCCCTGCGGCGGAGCCTTCGGGGCTCCGCCGCAGAGACGGTATCGGCGAAGGCCGGCGGACGTCCGGTCACCGCGAGGGTGGCGGGGGCGGCCGTCGGAGGCGAGTACAAGGCGGGGCGGACATGAAGGCGGTATCGGCGGTTGAGGGCGGTTCCTCGGACTCCGAGGAGGCACCGGAGACTTCGGTGACGGCCCCGAAGGGGGAACCGGACGGCTCCGGGACGACGACCGAGGCGGTACGGCAGCCGGCCGCTGCCGGGGAGCAGGGCCCGGACGAGACCGGGGCCGACGCGGAGCCGGAGGCCGGCCGGGCCGACGAGGCTCCCGTGTCGGACGCCGCTGACACGGCAGGGGAAGAGGCGGACACCGCGCCGCCGTCCCCGGCGCCGGCCGGACACCCGGACGCCGAACCGGCAGTGGCTCCGCGGTCCACCGCGCCCGAACCGTCCCCGGCCGACCAGCAGCCGGACGGCGCCCGTGCTGCGCAGGGGACTTCGGTCGACGCGGATGCGGATGCGGATGCGGACTCGGGCGCCGACGCGGGCGCCGACGGGGATGCGGATGCGGACGGGGAAGCCGACGCGGGCGGGGGCGCCGACGCCGACGCGGGCGCGGACCCCGACGGTGTGCGCGCGCCGGCAGCCGGTGAGGACAGCGGCCGGACCGGCACGGGCACCGGCCCCGGCACGGGCACGGGCGCCGGCACGGGCACGGGCGCCGGCACGGATCCCGGCGCCGCCCCGGATGCCGGCGCCGACCCGGGTCCCGGCGCCGCCCCGGATCCCGGCACCGACCCGGGTCCCGAGGTGCCGGCACGTCGGGGGAGCGCAGCGGCGCGGGTCCCGTCGTGGGCGCGTACCGGCGAGGCCGACAGCGAGCAGACCAGCGAGTTCGTCGCCCTGAAGCCCCTCGACGCCCGCGCCCCGGCCCCCGCCCCCGCCCCCGCGCCCGTCGCCCCCGTCGTCGAGCCCACCCGCGAGGTCCCGCAGCCCCCGCAGCCGCCGCTGGACCTGCTGGCCGAGCTCACCAACACCCCGCCTCCGACGGAGACCCCGCGCCGGACCGCCCTGCGCCGCGTCAAGGTGTGGACGCCGGTCGTGCTGCTGCTCGCCGGCTGCTTCACCGGCGCTCAGCTGCTGCGCCCGCTGCCCGAACCGAAGCTGGTCGGCGCCGAGACCGCCCACGTACTCGACGGTCAGTTCTCCATCCCCTGGCCCGCGAAGGGCCAGGGGGCCGTCCGCATCCCCGGTTCCGGCGACATCGCCGTCTTCGGCGAGCAGAAGCCGGTCCCGACCGCGAGCGTGGCCAAGGTGATGACCGCCTACGTGATCCTCAAGGGGCACCCCCTGGCCAAGGCGACCGACAAGGGCCCCGACATCGTCGTGGACGCGCAGGCGGTGTCGGAAGGAGACTCCGATCACGAGTCCCGGATCGAGGGGCTCACGGAAGGAAGCAAGTACAGCCAGCAGGACATGCTCAAGATGCTCATGATCCCTTCGGCCAACAACGTGGCCCGGCTGCTGGCCCGTTGGGACGCCGGAACCGGCTCCCAGGACGCGTTCGTCGCGAAGATGAACGCCACCGCCCAGGAGCTCGGCATGAAGGACACCGTCTACACGGATCCCAGCGGCCTGGACAAGGCCACCGTCAGCACCGCCGTCGACCAGCTGAAGCTCGCCGAGGCGGTGATGAAGAACGAGGCGTTCCGGGCGATCGTCAAACTGCCCAACGCCACCATCCCGGGGCTGCCCGAGCGGATCTACAACAACAACGACCTGCTCACGGCAGCCGACCTGAGCGTCAAGGGCATCAAGACCGGGTCGAGTTCGGCCGCCGGCGGCACGCTGCTGTGGGCCTCGTTCAAGTCGGTCGGCGACGAGACCCCGCTGATCCTCGGCACGATGATGGACCAGCACGCGGGCGGCCCGGACCTGGACGGGAGGGACAGCCTGAAGCTGGTGAAGGAGAACTGCCGGAAGGTGATCGAGGCGGTACGGGGCGCGGTGGCCTCGGCGCCGGTCATCCGCAAGGGCCAGACGGTCGGATACGTGGACGACGGGCTCGGCGGCCGTACGCCGCTGGTCGCCACGAAGGACCTGAAGGCGATCGGTGTTCCGGGCCAGCGGCTGCGGATCGCACTGGACGCCGGCGCCTCCCGGGTGCCGCACTCCGCGAAAGCCGGAACCGAGGTCGGCGTCCTGACGGTGGGCGACGGCGAGGGGGCCAAGACCGTGCCGGTGGCGGTGGGCGACGACCTGGCCGAGCCCTCGTTCGGCGCCAGGATCTCACGCCTCGGCTGAACGGCGTGGCGGGCATGCCACCGGCCGCCGATTGGCTCGTGACCCCGGCGCGGCCCGCCTGAAAGGCTTGGACGTACCGTTCCGACGTGAGGGAGTTGTGATGCAGGTAGCCGTGGTCACCTTCGACGGGTTCAACGAGCTCGACAGTTTCATCGCCTCCGCGCTGATCAACCGGTGCCGGAAGGACGGCCTGGAGGCCTTCATCACGACGCCGACGCCGGTGGTCACCTCGATGAACGGGGTCGAGGTGACCGGCCAGCGCCCGATGGAGTTCGTGACCGAGGCCGACGTCGTGCTGATCGGCAGCGGAGTGAAGACGCGCGACGTGGTCGCCGACGACCGGCTGCTCTCCATGCTGCCGCTCGACCCTTCGCGACAGCTCGTCGGTTCGCAGTGTTCCGGCGCGCTGGTCCTCGCGCGGCTCGGGTTGCTGGGCGGCATGCCGGCTTGCGCGGACATGACGAGCCGGCCCTTCGTCGAAGCCTGCGGCGTCACCGTGCTGGACACGCCCTTCCACGCCGAGGGGAACATCGCCACGGCCGGCGGCTGCCTGGCGTCGCAGTACCTCGCCGCATGGGTGATCACCCGTACGCTCGGCGAGGATGCCGCGCGCGGCGCCATCGGTTACGCGGCTCCCGTCGGCGAGCAACAGGAGACCGTGGAGCGCGTCATGGGCGCCGTCCACGCGGGCGAGGCCGCACTGCGCTGACGCCCCGCGGTGGCGGTTCCGCTCCCCGGAGCGGAACCGCCACCGCGGGGCCGACCGGTGGGCGTCACTCTTCGGAATGCGGGGCGGAGGCGCCGCCGTGCGGCTTCGCGCGTACGTGCATGCGCTCGCCCTGCCTTCCGAAGAGGCTCAGGAGCTCGACGGGACGCCCGTCCGCGCTGCTGAACCAGTGGGGGAGGCGCGTGTCGAACTCGGCGACCTCACCGGGGCCGAGGACCAGGTCGTGCTCGGCGAGGACGAGCCGCAGCCGGCCGTCCAGGACGTAGAGCCACTCGTAGCCCTCGTGCGTCCGTAGATCCGGCTCGGCACCCCGGTCCGTGATGATCAGTTTGTACGCCTGGAGGGGGCTCGGGGTCCTGGACAGGGGGACGAAGACGCCTCCGTTCGGCAGGTTCCGAGGTGTCAGCCGTACCCGGGGATCTCCCACTTCGGGTGCGCCGACCAAGTCGTCCAGCGGGACGTGGTAGGCGCCGGCGAGCGGGAGGAGCAGTTCCAGGCTGGGGCGGCGCTGCCCGGACTCCAGCCGGGACAGCGTGCTCTTGGAGATGCCGGTCGCCTCGGAGAGCGCGGCCAGGGTGAGCCCGCGCTTGGCTCGCAGGCGCCGGAGCCGGGGGCCGACCTCTTCGAGGACGCTGCGGTACGGCTGTGGTTTTTCCATGCGGGCATTCCATCCCGTCGTCCCGGAACCGGCAACACAAGTTGCCCACGGAATGCGGCGGGCCCAGGCTCCTCGCCATGAGACCACACAGTGATTCCGGACCCGCACGGCACCGCACGGTGCGCTGGGCGCTGGCCGCCCTCTCGCTCTCCGTGCTGCTGTCCTCGCTCGGCACCAGCATCGCCAATGTCGGCCTGCCGACCCTCGCCCAGGCGTTCACCGCCCCCTTCCAGCAGGTGCAGTGGGTCGTCATCGCCTACCTCCTGGCCGGCACCACCCTGGTCGTCAGCGCCGGACGGCTCGGTGACATCGTCGGCCGCCGACGGCTGCTGCTCGCCGGAATCGGGGTGTTCACGGTGGCCTCGGCGCTGTGCGGTGTCGCGCCCACGCTCTGGCTGCTGATCGCCGCCCGGGCGGCGCAGGGCCTGGGCGCGGCCGTCATGATGGCGCTCACCATGGCCTTCGTCGGGGAGACGGTTCCGAAGGCGAGGACCGGCGGCGCCATGGGGCTGCTCGGGACCATGTCCGCGATCGGCACCGCGCTGGGTCCCTCGCTCGGCGGGCTGCTGATATCCGGGCCCGGCTGGCGGGCGGTCTTCCTCGTCAACGCGCCACTGGGTCTGCTGGCGCTCGTTCTCGCGCACCGCCACCTTCCCCGGGACCGGCAGACGCCGAAGACCGAACGGCCCGGGTTCGACGTCGCGGGCACGCTGCTGCTCGCGCTGTCGCTCGCGGCCTACGCCCTCGCCATGACGGTGGGGCGCGGCGACTTCGGTCCGCTCAACGCGGCCCTGCTGCTGGCGGCCGGATCGGGCGTCGCCCTCTTCGTACGCACCGAGAGCAGAGCGCCGTCACCCCTGATCCGCCCGACGGTGTTCCGCGACCCCGTGCTCGGCGCGAGCGTCGCCATGAGCGCACTCGTCTCCACGGTCATGATGGCGACCCTGGTGGTCGGCCCCTTCTACCTCTCCCGTGCGCTCGGGCTCGACGCAGCCCTCGTCGGAACGGTCATGTCGGCCGGCCCCCTGGTCGCCGCGCTGACCGGAGTTCCCGCCGGTCGCATCGCGGACCGGTTCGGCGCCCGGCCCATGACCCTGGTGGGGCTCATCGGCATCGCGGCGGGCTCCGTCGCACTCGCCGTGCTGCCGGTGTCGCTCGGCGTCGCCGGGTACATCGCTCCCATCGTGGTCGTCACCGCCGGATACGCCGTCTTCCAGACGGCCAACAACACCACCGTCCTGGCGGACGTCCCCCCGGACCGGCGGGGCGTCGTCTCCGGCATGCTCAACCTCTCCCGCAATCTCGGGCTCATCACCGGTGCGTCGGTGATGGGCGCCGTGTACGCGTTCGCGTCGGGGACCACCGAGGTCACGGCCGCGCCCCCGGAGGGGGTCGCCGACGGCATGCGGATCACCTTCGCGGTGGCGGCGATCCTGATCGTCGTGGCACTCGCCGTCGCGCTGGGAAGCCGTACTCCCGTGCGACGCGCCCCGGGTGAACGGGCGGACGGGTCTCCCGTACGGCAACACCCCAGCACGCACGAGGAGGTCGGCCGGCCCTGAGCCGTGCTGCCCGATCGCAGATGCGAGACCATCGCACCTGGTCACGGGGTGTACGACGGCTGTGGCTGCAATCGGGTCGCTGTGCCATGGTGGGGTCATGGTGCGGAAGCGGCACACCCACACGGACACCCACCGCCACACCCATAACCACGCTGACGACCACTCCCACGCCCACGACCGCGGCGACCGGCACCGGCACGATCGGGGCGGCTCCCGCGCGGCACGCCTGCGGCACCGGCTGACCCACCTGGTCCGGCCGCACAGCCACGAGCCGATGGACAAGGTCGACTCGGCCATGGAGACCTCGCGCGAGGGCATGCGCACGCTGTGGCTCTCCCTGCTCGTCCTCGGGGCCACGACCGTCGTCCAGGCCGTCATCGTCGCCCGGTCGGGGTCGGTGGCGCTGCTCGGCGACACCGTCCACAACGCCACCGACGCGCTGACGGCCGTCCCGCTCGGCATCGCGTTCCTCCTCGGCCGGCGGGCGCCGAACCGCCGCTACACCTACGGATACGGCCGCGCCGAGGACCTCGCGGGCATCCTCATCGTCGCGACCATCGCCGCCTCCGCGGCGCTGGCCGCATGGGCGGCGGTCGACCGGCTGCTGAACCCCCGCGACGTCACCCACCTGTGGGCGGTGGCCGCGGCCGCGCTGGTCGGGTTCGCCGGCAACGAGTGGGTGGCCCGCTACCGCATCCGCACCGGCCGGAAGATCGGCTCCGCCGCCCTGGTCGCCGATGGCCTGCACGCCCGTACCGACGGCTTCACCTCCCTCGCGGTCCTCTTCGGCGCCGCCGGTGCCGCGCTCGGCTGGCAGGCCGCCGACCCGGTCATCGGGCTGCTCATCACCGTCGCGATCCTGTCCGTCCTGTTCGGTGCGGCCCGTGAGGTCTACCGGCGCCTGATGGACAGCGTCGACCCCCGCCTCGTCGAGACCGCCGAGACCGCGCTGCGCGGGGTGGACGGCGTGCGGGGCGTGGGGCAGGTGCGGATGCGCTGGATCGGCCACGTCCTGCGTGCGGAGGCCGACATCGTCGTCGACGCGCACCTGACCGTCGTACGGGCTCACGCACTGGCCGCGGCGGCCGAGCACGCGCTGATCCACGCCGTGCCCCGGCTGACCGCCGCGACCGTCCACACCGACCACACACCCTCCGGCGAGGACCCGCACGCCGCCCTCGCCCACCACGCCGGGCACCCGGCCCGGCTCCCCGCCTGACCGCTCGTCAGGCCGTCGCCAACTGCGGGATCAGGCGCAGTGCGTTGTCGTGGTAGATCGCCTGGAGCTGCTCGGGGGCGAAGGCCGGGTCGGCGTCGAGCGCGGGGATCGCGAGGTCGGTCACCGTGTCGGCGGGGGCGGCCGGCCAGTCCGTGCCGAAGAGGATCCGGTCGGCGGGCACCTGGGTGAGCAGGGTCGCGGCCGGAGCCATGGGACCCGCAGTGTCGTAGTAGAAGCGGCGCAGGTGGTCGCGGACGGTGGCGGGCTCGACGGGCGGATCGCAGAACCGTCCGAGGGCCTGCATGCGCGTCGCGATGTACGGGAGGAAGCCGCCGGCGTGCGGCAGGATCACGGAGATGTCCGGGAAGCGGTCCAGAGTCCGCTTGGCGATCATGTTCACGGCGGCCCGCGTCGTGTCCAGCAGGAAGTCGCACATGAAGTTCGGGATGCCCGGGACCGTCACCGCACCGGGCGGCCCGCCCGGGAGATGGTGCGGATGGGTGTCGACCACGGCGGACGCCTCGTTCAACTCGGCGAACACGCGGTCGTAGGAGGCGTCTCCGAGGTACACGCCCCCGTAGTTGGCGGTCACGTTCACACCGACGGCGCCGAGCTGCCCGAGTCCTCGGCGGATGGCCCAGGACGAGGAGTCGGGGTCGTCCAGGAACAGGGGCACGTAGAAGAGGAACCGCCCCGGGTGCGAAGTCGCCACCTCGATCATCGAGCGGATCGTGATGTTGATCGCTTCACGGAGCTGCGCCGAGGACCGGTAGCGGGCGGGCAGCATCGGCTTGAGCACCGCTGTCGTGATCCCCGCCCGGTCCATGAACCGCACCGCGTCCTCGGAGTCGAGCTCCGCCCACCGAGGCAGCTGCCCCGGCTTGATCAGCTCGTGGTGCTCGGCCCACTCGCGCCATTCCGGGGCGCAGAAGTGATGGTGCATGTCGATCTTCTGCTGGGACCCGAGACCTTGTCCCGGTCCGGACCCCGGATGGAAATCGCCCGCGGGGTCACGGACGAGCTCACCCGGGACCAGAGAGGGGATCTGCAGCCCGTCCGCAGGCGCTCGTACGAGGCGTAGACCGGAGGTGGTGCTCGCGGATTCCTGCACGCCCATTCACCATCCCTCTCGTCGGGTTACTTTCCGGAGACCACTGAGGTCACAGGGTTCACGGCCGTCACGGGGGTCGGCTTGATCTTCGAGGCCGGCCGCGCGGGCTCCAGTACGAGCCGGAGCCGCTCCAGGCCCCGGAACGCCGCCACCGGCCCCTTGAGCCAGGCGCCCTTGCTCTCCTCCTCGTCCGCCAGCTCCATCTCCGGGAACTCCCGCAGGAGACAGGAGAGCGCGATCTCGAGTTCGAGGCGCGCCAGCGGCGCGCCCAGGCAGTAGTGCGTGCCGTGCCCGAAGCCCAGGTGCGTTCCCTGGAGTCCCTCGCGGGTCACGTCCAGCACATCAGGGGAGTCGAACTTCCCGGGGTCCCGGTTCGCCGAGGAGATGGCGATCTGGACGAGCGAGCCCTTGGGGATCACCGTCCCCCGGATCTCCGCGTCCTCCGTCGCGTACCGGAAGGTCGACGTCTCCACCGACCCGTCGAAGCGCACCATCTCCTCGACGGCCCCCGGGATCAGATGCGGCTGCCGGCGCAGCATCTCCAGCTGGTCGGGGTGGAGGAGGAGGTCGAGAACGCAGTTCCCGATCTGGAAGGCGGTGGTCTTGTGGCCGGCGAAGAACAGGACCCACAACGACGAGACGAGTTCCGAGTCGTCCAGCGCCTCGTCCGCCGTGATCAGGTCGCCCAGGAAACAGTCCGAGGGATTGGCCCTGCTGTGCGCGACGAGCTGCGCCAGCCGGTTCTGCAGCCACTGCTCGGCCGCCTTCAGCTCGGCCTTCAGCTTGGGGTTGAACCTGGAGCGCGTCACCACCGCGAACTGCTCCATGATCTCCGGCCGGTCGTCCTCCGGAATGGTCATCAGGTCGCACAGGACCGCGATGGGGAGCGGGAACGCGAACTCGGACATCAGGTCGACCGGGTCGCTCTTGCGGCATGCGCCGAGGAGGTGCTCCGCGATCTCGGTGATGCGCGGCCGCATCTCCTCCACCCGCCTGGGGGTGAAGGCGCTCCGCAGGACGCGGCGCAGCCGGGTGTGCCGCGGTGGGTCCGAGAAGAGGACGTTGTCGTCCAGGGCGTCGAAGGTGTCCCCGAACACGGCGTGGTAGATGTCCATGGCCCCGCGCATGTTCTTGCTGAACCGCGGGTCCGACAGGGCGTCCCGGGCATCGTCGTAACGGGTGATGAGGTACGTGTCGACGCCGTGCGGAGGCGTCAGCCGGGCCACGGGGGCCTGCTCGCGGAGGCCGGCGTACACGGGGTGGGGACACGAGCGGTACTCCGGCGCGCCCCTCGATACGGCTGACACCAGGTCGTGCAGTGCTCCGCCGCTGCCCGGCGTCCCGTTCTCCTGCGTCATGTTCCGCACCCTCCGTGACACTCGCGTTCCGTGGACACAGCGGTTCCCCGATGGGCGCGATCGCAAAACGGTGCTTGGTCCCTTCGAGTCAGACCCTTTCGGCCCGCCGTGCGCCCCGATGCCGGGCTCCGGTCAGCCGGATGGCCGTCAGCCGACCGCCCCCGCCGCGTGGCGGGCCCGGCGGACCCGCGGACATGCTGCTCCCGGAAGCCAGCCCGCCACCGAGGAGTCCGCGCATGGCCCGCAGCAACGCCCTGGTCCTCATCACGGCCACCACGCTCGCCCTGACGGCCGCCGCCGCCCCCACCGCCGCGTCCGCCGCGTCCGCCGCGGACAACGGCCGGGCAGCGGCCGCCCGAGCGCTCACCTACCGGGCGACCGCCCCCTTCCAGCGGCACTCCAGTGCCGTGAAGGCGGGTTACGTACCGGACAAGTACTGCGTCGCCGATCCGGCGGGCTCCGGCGCCCTCGGCTACCCGCACTTCAACCACGCGTACGACAACTCCGTCGATCCCGCGAAGCCCGCCGCGCTGTACTACGAGGACAACGGGCGCGGCGGCAAGCGCCTCGTCGGCGTCCAGTGGCTGGTCTACGACAAGGACCAGGACATGGCGACGGACGACGACCGCCCGTCACTCTTCGGGAAGCCCTTCACCGGACCCGTGCGCGGCCACTTCCCCGGTCAGCCCGTCCACTACGCCCTGCACCTGTGGCTGTGGAAGGACAACCCCAGCGGCACCTACGCGACCTACAACCCGGCCGTGACCTGTCTGCCGGGCACCACCCGCCCGAAGCCGCAGAGCTGACCCCGCCCGCCACCGGGCGGGGCCGCCGGGCGCCGGGGGCTCACGCGTAGTCGACCGTCACCTCCCGGAAGCCGAGGGAGCGCAGGAGGCCCTCCAGCATGGCGGCGGTGTTCTTCTCGGTCCGCTCCGCGAGGCCGCTCTCGCGCGCCGCCTCGGTGATGTGCTGTACGGCCAGGCGCTGTACGGCCTGTTCGCCGGCGGGGTTGTCGGAGAACAGGTCGCCGAGCCGGTCGAGGAGTCCGCGCTGCTGGGACACCGCGTACGAGCGCTCCAGGTCGAGCGCCGCCGTGCCCAGGACGGCATGGGGCAGCCGGAGCGTCGCCTTCGTGCGGTCCTCGTTCACGGTGACGCTCTGCTCCGTGAGCCGGCCCAGATCCACGTAGCCGCTGACGGCGCCCGCCCCGATGTACAGGGTCCGGGTTCCGCGGATGGAGTCCGGCAGGAACGGGGCGTCCTTCTCCAGGTCGACCACCACCTGGAAATTGCCCGCGGCGCCCTCGTAACGGTGCATGTCCTGGATCGACTTGAGCAGTACGGGACCCGAACGGTCCACGGTCTTCTCGTGGAAGAGGTCTCCGAAGCCGGGTATCAGGCTGAACCGGCCGGCCAGCACGAGCAGCAGGGCCAGCACCGCCAGCGCGCCGATGGTCCGCCCCCACCACGCGAGGCGGCGGGGGCGCCTTGGCGCGGCCTCGCGCTCCGAACCGAGCGATGAGTTGTCCATGCCATGCTGATGCCCCCGAATGGCCCTGCCTCACCGCCCCGAGGGCCGCGGGGTGGCACGGGCCGAGGCCAAGGGGACGGCCCTAGCGGTCCCGAGGCGGACGGTGGGCCCACGGGTGGCGCAGGCGGATCCAGATGTCCCTGGCGTGCCTGCCCTCCGCCGCGCGGCTGTGGGCCACCAGCCTCTCCGCCTCCCCGGCGGTCTCGACCATGGGGCCGGACCCGCGGAGCGGCTTGCCGGCGGTCTCGTGGAGGAACAGCGTCGAGACGAAGCCGATGACGCCGGCCGCCATGAGGTAGTACGCCGGGACCATGTCGTTGCCCGTCGCCTCCACCAGCGCCGAGGTGAACAGCGGCGTCGTACCGCCGAACAGCGAGACGGAGATGTTGAAGGCGATGGACAGGGCGCCGTAGCGCAGACGGGTGGGGAACAGCGCCGGCAGCGTGGAGGCGGCGGTACCCGCGAAGCAGACGAGCAGCAGTCCGAGCACGGCGCAGCCGACGGCGGGCAGCAGGACGCCGCCCTCGCGGATCAGCAGGAACGCCGGGACGGCCAGCAGGACCAGGGCGACACTGCCTGCCAGGAAGACCGGCCTGCGGCCCCAGCGGTCCGAGGTGCGGCCCACGGTCGTGATCGTCAGGACCACGAGCAGCATGGTGCCGAGGACCAGCAGTTGGGCCGTGGTGTCGTTCCCGCCCAGGGTGACGGTCATGTAGGTGGGCAGGTACGAGGTCACCATGTAGTTCGTGACGTTGTAGAGGAGGACGAGCCCCATGCAGATGAGCACGGCGTGCCAGTGCTGGGTGAAGATCTCCTTGAGGCGTCCCTTGCCCGACTCGCGGGCGTCGTCGCCGGGCTCCGCGGCCTCCTCGCCCTCCGCCACCGCGTAGGCGGCCTCCTTCTTGAACGCCGGGGTCTCTTCGAGCTTCAGCCGCATGTAGAGGCCGATCAGGCCCAGCGGGCCCGCGATGAAGAAGGGGATGCGCCAGCCCCAGTCCTCCAGGCCCTGCGTGCCGAGCGTGAGGGTGAGGATCGTGACCAGGCCGGAGCCCATGGCGTAGCCGACGAAGGTGCCGAAGTCGAGCCAGCTGCCGAGGAAACCCCGTCGCCTGTCGGGCGCGTACTCGGCGATGTAGGTGGTGGCGCCGGCGTATTCGCCGCCGGTCGAGAAGCCCTGGACCAGGCGGCAGAGGAGGAGCAGCAGGGGAGCGACGAAACCGACGGAGGCGTAGGTCGGCAGGAAGCCGACGGCGAACGTGCTCGCCGCCATCATGATCATGGTGGCGGCGAGGACCTTCTGCCGGCCGATCCGGTCGCCGAGCGGCCCGAAGACCAGACCGCCGAGCGGCCGGACCAGGAACGCCGCGGCGAAGGTGGCGAAGGTCGAGACGACCTGGGCGCCGGGGGAGCTCGACGGGAAGAAGACCTTGCCCATCGTCCCGGCCAGATAGGCGTACACGCCGAAGTCGAACCACTCCATGGTGTTGCCCAGCGCGGCGGCGGTCACGGCCCGGCGTACCTGCGGCCGGTCGGCCACCGTCACGTCCGCGCTGCTGAGCGCCTTCTTGCGGCGGCGGAGCAGGGTGCGCACCATCCGGTCGGTCGACGCGTGTCCGCGGCGCGGCGGCGGGGGGCGGCGAGGTGCTCCTGCCATGGTGTCGGCCTCTCTGCCTGGATGCCCCGGTACTCCGGCGACCTCTGATTCTTCGGGGCGGGGTGGGCCCCGGCATGTCGGCGGGCCCATCCGTGTGACCGCCGTTCCGGCCGCCGCCGCGCCGCCGACACGGCGGCTACGCGGGCTCCGGCGGCCCGGACCCCGCCGGAAGGC
The DNA here is from genome assembly GCF_055565795.1 of Streptomyces sp. NPDC028314. Taxonomy (NCBI): domain Bacteria; kingdom Bacillati; phylum Actinomycetota; class Actinomycetes; order Kitasatosporales; family Streptomycetaceae; genus Streptomyces; species Streptomyces sp. NPDC028314. Next base: position 307,240 of record NZ_JBVHTP010000001.1, on the reverse strand, counting down.
GGCCGGAACCGGCCGCGCGAGCGGCGGCCGCGGCGTCCGTCACGTCCAGGAACACCTGGTCGAGCTCGGGCCAGCGCCGCTTCAGCTCCTCGCGGATGCGCACCATCGCGTCCTCGATGGTCTCGCTGTCGTAGCCGGCCGTCAGATCGATGCCGGCGGCCAGCAGCACCGACTCCGGTCCCAGGCGCATCGTCAGCAAGGCGGTCACCGAGTCGATCTCGGGCTGCTGCCGCAGCAGGTCGTGCACCTGGCGCTGCAGGACCGGGTCCGCCGCCTCCCCGATCAGCTGGGCCCGGGCGCCCTTGCCGAGCGTGTAGGCCACGTAGACGAGCAGGACGCCGATGAGGATGGAGGCGCACGCCTCGTACGCGACCTCCCCGGTCGCCATGTGGAGGGCCATGCCGGCCATGGCCAGGACGACGCCCACACAGGCCGTGCTGTCCTCGGCCAGGACGGTGCGCAGCGCCGGATCGTTGCCCTCGCGGACCTCCTCGGCCGTACTGCGCCCGGCGGCCCGCGCCGCGCCCTGTACCTGGCGGACGGCCCGGACCAGCGAGGCGCCTTCGGCGAGGAGGGCCACGAAGAGCACGATCAGGCCGATCACGTACCCGCCGTGCGACTCGGCACGGTCCGAGCGGAAGGCCTCGATGCCCTGGAAGACCGAGAAGCAGCCTCCGGTGACGAAGATGCCGACAGCGGCCAGCAGGGACCAGAAGAAGCGCTCCTTGCCGTAGCCGAAGGGGTGCCGCTCGTCCGCCGGGCGCTTGCTGCGGCGTACCGAAGCGAGCAGGAACACCTCGTTGAGGCTGTCGGCCACCGAGTGGGCCGCCTCGGACAGCAGGGCCGGTGAGGCCGCCACGACGCCGCCGATGCCCTTGGCCACGCAGATGGCCAGGTTGGCGGCGAGGGCCACCCAGACCGTGATGCGGGTCTGCCCGTCCTGGTCGCCCGCCGTTTCGCCGTCCTGGCCGGGGACCGCGTCGGCGGACGTCATCCCCGTACGACGGCCCGTACGTGCTCGATGCTTCCGCAGTCCGACGCCAGCTGCCTCTCCCGCTCGCGCAGGAACGCGGCACCCAGCTCGGCCCGGCGCTCATCGGGCACGTTCTCCCTGGCACCGTTGAGGATGGTCCGCTCCTCCTCGTCGATGTGGTGCGACACCGCCTTCGCCAGGTCCTCCAGGCGCGCGTCCCATTCGTCGGAGCCCACCTCGGAGACCTCGAGCAGCGCCAGCAGGGCCTCATTGCCCTCGGCGTGCTCCTCGGCCCCGTGCTCCACCTCCTCGTCGTCCACGTTCTTGAACCGCTTCAGCGCCCCGTACACCTCGGTTTCCTCGGCCTCGCCGTGCGCGATGAGCAGTGCGGCGAACTTCTTGAGGGCCTGGGCGCGGTCGGCTTCCACGCTCCGCATCCGCCGGAACAGGTCCTCCATGGTGCGGTGGTCCTTGAGGATCACCGCGACGACATCCTGATCCACGCTCATGGAGTACTCCTTCTCGTTCTTCTTCTCGTTCTTCGTTTTCGCCGGCGCTAGCGCCGGCGGCTTCCGCCGGATACCAGCCGGTATACGAGCAGCAGGATCATCGAGCCGACGACCGCGGCTATCCAGGTCGAGAGTTCGAAGAATCCGTCGATCGAATCGACCCCGAACGCGACCTTGCCCAGCCAGCCTCCGAGGAGGGCGCCGGCGATTCCGATCAGGATGGTGACGATCACACCACCGGGATCCCTGCCGGGCAACAGGGCCTTGGCGATCATTCCCGCCAGCAGGCCGATGACGATCCAGGCGATGATTCCCACAATGTCTCCTCAGCGGGTCGTTCAGTTCCTTCCCTCCGTCGGGTGCTCACCGCATCAGAATTCAAACCCGGGCGGCCGACCGCGCGCCCAAAGCGTGCTCTCGGCAGAAGTGGGCAGGCGGCAGGGGCCGGACGAGTGACAACCGAAAGCGAAAGGGACCGTATGCGCAGTGTCGGGGTGGAGGAAGAACTCCTGCTGGTCGATCCGCGGACGGGTGAGCCGGCCGCATCCGCCGGAGCGGTACTGGCCTCGGCCATTCGGTCCAACGGCCGGGCGGCGGGAGTCGGCGGTGAGATCCCGCTGGAAAAGGAACTGCACAAGGAGCAGGTCGAATTCGCGACCCGGCCCGTGACGGAAATGGGCGAGCTGGACGAAGAGATCCGCCGCTGGCGGGCGGAGGCCGCCAGGCACGCCGAAACCGCCGGCGTGGTGGTGGCCGCACTCGCCACCTGCCCGTTGCGGGTGGAGCCCTCCCTCAGCGTCGGCGAGCGGTACCAGTGGATCGCCCGGCAGTTCGGCCTGCCCGCGCAGGAACAGCTGACCTGCGGCTGCCACGTGCACGTGTCGGTGGACTCCGACGAGGAGGGGGTGGCGGTCCTCGACCGGATCCGGCCCTGGCTGTCCGTCCTCACCGCTCTCAGCGCGAATTCACCCTTCTGGCAGGGCGAGGACACCCGGTACGGCAGCTACCGCAGCCGGGTCTGGAACCGCTGGCCCTCGGCGGGCCCGGTGAACGTCTTCGGTTCGGCCGACCGCTACCACGAGCGGGTCCGGGCCATGGTCGCGACGGGTGCGCTGCGCGACGAGGGAATGATCTACTTCGATGCCCGGCTGGCCGCCTCCTACCCCACGGTGGAGATCCGCGTGGCGGACGTGTGCCTCGACGCGTCGACTCCGGTGCTGCTCGCCGCACTGGTACGGGGCCTGGTGGACACGGCCTCCCGCGCCTGGCAGGCCGGCGAACCGCCGTCCCTGGTCGACACGGGCCTGCTCCGCCTCGCCGCCTGGCGGGCGGCCAGGTCGGGAATCGACGGACCGCTGATCCATCCGGCCACCATGCTGGAGGACGCCCCCGAGTCCGTCGCCTGGGCGCTGTACGACCACGTGCGGGACGCCCTGGAGGAGAACGGGGACGCCGAACTGGTGAAGGCCGGCCTGGTGCGGCTCCTGACCCGGGGCAACGGGGCGCGCATCCAGCGCGGCCTCCTGAGCGAAGGGGGCGACCTGGCGGCCATGGTGGCCCGGTGCGCCCGCATCACTCTCGGCAACTGACCGCGAAGGGCGGCCCCTTACCCCTACTGTGGCGGCAGCACCGAAGCGGGGGAGCGCGGCATGTCCACGTGGAACGGGATCGGCACGAAGTATCTCGGCTTCAGCCACAAACGCCCCGACGGCACCCATCACGCCACCGAGTGGTTCGTCCTGAACCACATGCCCGTCGTACCGCTGCGCCGGTACCGGCTACTGGTCGGCCGTACGACGTACACGACGGACGCCGCAGGCGGCAGTACGTCGACCACGGCCTACCAGATGCTGGGCCGTTCTCCGCTGCGCGTGGTCGAGGTACTGGCCACCTACCTGACGTGGTGGGTCGCCGGGCCGGCCCTCGTGCTCGCTCCGTTCCTCCTCCTGGCCTGGACGAACCCCGATTTCGGCCGGGGTTCGACCTTCTGGGGCTGGGTGATCGTCATCGGCGGACTGGCGTGGCTGGTCGGGCTGCCGCTGGTCCTCATCTCCCGCTCCAGGCGGTGGCGGGGGCTGCCGCCCGGCTGAGGGGCCGGGTACGCCGGTGGCCGCACGGGCCGTGCCCGACCGGCGGAACACCCCCTAAAATGCGTGGGTCCGGCAGGACAGGATCGGGACAGCGGGGGTTCGTGCAGTGAACGCGTACGGCAGTGGTGGGTACGGCGAGGCATCCGGCGTCGGCGGAGGTCCGCCGCAGCCCGGCCCGCCGCCGCAGGGTCCGTACGCACCGCAGGGGTACCCGCCGTACACGCCGCCCCCGCAGGGATATCCGTCCGCGCCGCCGCCCGGTTATCCGCAGGGGTACCCGTCCCCGCAGGGGTACCCGTCCCCGCAGGGGTACTCGTACCCGCCGGGGTATCCGGCACAGCCGGGGCCGGGGTACCCGTACGCGCCGTCGTATCCGTATGCGCCCCCGCCCGTCCCGCTGACCCGGCGACAGAAGATCGTCCGCGGCGTCTTCAACCCGTTCTACGCCGCCCAGAGGGTCTTCCGCCCCTCGCGCCCCGGCATCGTCGAGGACCGCGAGGTCCGCAAGCTCCAGCTGTGGCGCACGGTGCTGGGCCTCGCGGCCTGGGTGTCGCTGATGGTCACCTACAACGCCGTCAGCAGCGCGGCGGACGTCGAGGCCGCCGCCGCCGACCGCTTCGACCAGGGCTGGTCCAGTGTCCTGGTGCTGACCTGCACCTTCCCCGTGGTGGTCGGCGCCTTCGCGGCGGCCGCCCGGGGCCACTTGCGGCGCGTCTACCTGCGGCGGGCCCTGCGCCCGCTCGGCGCGGTGCTGGCCCTCATGGCCGCCATGTTCACCTCCGCGATCGCCATGGCGCCGGAGCTGGGCGGACTGCGGGACGCGGTGGGACTGCCCGGAAAGATCGTCATCGGGGTGCTGTGCCTGTGGTCGGTCGGCTTCGCCCTCTACGGCATCGGCCTGTCACTGGTCCACGTCTTCCGTACCGCCGACATCCACGAGCTGGTGCCGCCGGTCCTCGCCACCGTCCTGGTCTGGGAGATGGCCCTCATGGACGTGATCACCGGCGCCTATCCGCAGGTCCCGCCGGGTGTCCGGGCGGTCTTCATCCTGGGCGCCCCCGTCACCGTGACGGCCCTGTCCTGCTGGGAGCTGTACCGGCTGCGCCGCCGCCACGGCCTGACCCTGCGCGGGGCCCTGCGCCCCTGACGCCGGGGGAGTACGGGCGGCCCGTACCCCCTCCCGGCGGAAGGATCAGCGGTAGTCGTCCGGGTGGCCCTGCATCCAGGTGTTGATCTTGTCGCGGGTTCCGGTCAGTTCGCTCTGGTGCTCCTTCAGGTTCGGGAAGGAGCGGTCACCGTCGAGCTGCTTGTCGAGCTTCGCGATGAGCGCGATCGGCTCGGGGAAGTGCCCGGGCCCCTTCGGGTCGGCCTTCATCGCCCGGTCCATGCGGTGGAGTTCGTCGTAGACCCGCCCGAGGAAGTACGCGCAGTCCGTCGCGCAGGAGTCGCCCAGCGTCGCCTGGAGCCCGGCGAAAGCGTCCCGCACCTTCTCGGCCGGGAGCGCGCTCGACGAGGGCGCGGCCGCCCCGGACGAGGCCACGCCCGGAGCCGACGGCGTGCCCGCGGACGACGGCCCGGCCGCGGACGACGACCCGCCCGCTGACGGGGACGCGACCGGCGAGGAGCCCGTAGGCGCAGCCGGGGAGGAAGCCGCGGACGGCGGGGCGGCGGGATCCGCGTCGCAGGAAACCGTGAGCGCGGCCAGGGCGACGGCAAGCACCGCGGCGCCGCGGAAGGTGGAACGGAACATCGAGAACCCCCATGATCGTTTGAGGCGGTCACCCTACAGATGCCGCGGGGCCCACGCGCAGCCGGGGGCCTCCGACGCTCCCGGTACGCGGCCCCGGCGCGTGCCGCGCCCCCGGGATGGGGCCGGCGTGGCAGAGTGGACGCATGTGTGGCCGCTATGCCTCCACCCGCGCTCCGGCCGACCTCGCCGACCTGTTCGAGGCCGGCTGGGACGGCCGCGAGGCGCTGCCCGCGAGCTGGAACGTGGCTCCCACCGACCCCGTGTGGGCCGTCCTCGAACGCGCCGACCGGGAAACCGGCGCGGTGGAACGGCGACTGCGCGCCCTGCGCTGGGGCCTGGTCCCGTCCTGGGCGAAGGACCCCGGCGTGGGCTCCCGGATGATCAACGCCCGCGTGGAGACGGTCCACGAGAAGCCCGCCTACCGCAAGGCGTTCGCCGGACGGCGGTGCCTGCTCCCCGCCGACGGCTTCTACGAATGGCAGCCCGTCCCCGCCACCGGCACCGCGAAGGCCTACAAGCAGCCCTACTTCATCACCCCCGAGGACGCCACGGTGATGGCCATGGCCGGGCTGTACGAGTTCTGGCGCGACCCCGCCGTGCCCGACGAGGACGATCCGGCGGCCTGGCTCACCACGGCCACGATCATCACCACCGAGGCCACCGACGCGGCGGGCCGGATCCACCCCCGCATGCCCCTCGCCCTGCACCCGGACGACTACCAGGCCTGGCTCGACCCCACCCATGAGGACACCCACGCCCTGCGCGCCCTGCTCCACACCCCGGCCGACGGCCGGCTCCAGGTGCGGGCGGTGACCACCGCGGTCAACAGCGTCCGCAACAACGGCCCCCACCTCCTCGACCCCGCGTCCTGAGGCCGGACCAGCCAAGTGCCGTGCCAGTGGAACGGTTTGCCCCGAACAGCGCTCTAGCGTGGTGCGCACCGGTTGGCGGTGCTCTGGACCGTTGCGTCCAGGCTGAACGTCGCAGAGGAGTCACCGATCCATGGGTCTGACGAGTACCACGCTCCTGACGTGCGTCGTGCTGTGCACGGCGCTCGTCTCCGCGGCCACGGTGTGGGCGTGGCCGAGGCTGGCACGACCGGGCTGGAGGGCGGTGTCGGGGCGGGTGGGAGTGCTCGTCGTCATCCAGGTGTTCCTGTTCGCGTCGGTCGGGCTCGTGGCCAACCGCACCTTCCTGCTCTACGACTCGTGGGCCGACCTGGCGGGGAAGAAGCGCCAGGTCGCGGCGGCGCCGGGAGGCGCGGCCGTGGAGGTCCTCGGACGCCAGGCTCCCGAGGTGCCCGGCGGCAGGGACCCGCGGGCGGGCGGCGTGATCGAGTCGGTCATGGTGCACGGCGAGCGCTCCCGGGCCGCGGCCCAGGCGTACGTCTACCTGCCGCCGGAGTACTTCCAGCAGGGCAACGAGCAGCGCCGCTTCCCCGCCGCCGTGGTCCTGACCGGGTTCCCGGGGATGTCGGAGAACCTGGTCAAGGGGCTGCGGTACCCGAGGTTCGCCTGGACCCAGGTCAAGGAGAAGAAGGCGCGGCCGATGATCCTGGTGATGATGCGGCCCGTCATCGGGCCGGCCAACACCCAGTGCGTGGACGTCCCCGGCGGCCCGCAGAGCGAGACCTTCTTCGGCACGGACGTCGCCAAGGCCATATCGCGCTCCTACCGCGTCCCCGACTCCCCGCGGAACTGGGGGATCATCGGCGATTCGACGGGAGGTTACTGCGCGCTGAAGATGACGATGCAGCACCCGGAGACCTATGCGGCCGGAGTGGGCCTGTCGGCGGACTACAAGCCGGAGATCGACGGGGACTCCGGCGACCTCTTCCACGGCAACAAGGACGAGGAGAAACGATCCGACCTGCTGTGGCACCTGGACAACCGGCCGCAGCCCGCGTCCTCGTTCCTGGTCACGACCTCCGCGCAGGGAGAGTCGAACCTCAAGGCGACCCAGCAGTTCATCAGCAAGGTCAAGGGTCCCGCGCGCGTCTCGTCCATCACGCTGGACGTCGGCGGCCACGGCTTCAACACCTGGCGCCGGGAGATCCCCCCGGCCCTGGAGTGGATCAGCGGCCGTCTGGGTGATCCCCAGCAGTAGCCCCGCCCGCCCCGCCCGCCCCGCCCCGCCCGCCCCTCCCGCCAGGAGCCGGGCGGGCGGGCCAGGCCGCCGGGAGCGGCAAGGTGAACAGCTCCTCCGGGAGGGGGCCCAGGCCCAGCAGGCCCAGGGTCGTGCTCGTCGTGATCCTGTGCCACGCGTCCGCCTGACGCAGCATCGCGTGCTGTCCCCCGGGCATGACGATGCCCGCGGCCCGCACGCCCCGCTCGCGGGCCCGCCGGAGGTACTCCCAGGTCGCCCGGGCGTCGGTGACGCGGTCCGCTTCGTCGTGCAGGAGGAGCACCGTCGTGTCCTCGAGGTGCTCCACCGGCTCGCCGGGCGGGCACCAGGGTGCGAGCCCGACCACCGCGCGTACCGTCGGCGCGGCCGCGGCGCGCAGCGCGGCCCGGGCGCCCATGGAATGCCCGACCAGCACCACGGGTACGGCTCCCGCCACCCGGCGCAGCTCGTCCAGGGCCCGCACGGTGTCGCGTACGGGGTCCTCGCGGGCGCCGTTCCAGCCGCGATGGCGGTAGCGGACCTCGGCCACGACCACCCGGTCCAGCGCGGTGGCCCGGCCGATCGCCCGGGTGAAGGCCCGCATGCGCAGCCGGGGGAGGCTCAGCGCGGGCGGCGCGGCCAGGCCGTCCGCGCGCCCGCCGTGCAGCACGAGCACCGCGGCCGCCGGGCGCTCCGGCAGCCGGTGGAGCGACAGCGCGGCCGGGACTTCCCCGGCCTGTGCTGCCGAAGGGCGCGGAGACCTGGGCCTCATCCGGGGTTCCTTCCCGTCGGGGGGATGTGTCGGAGTCGGGAGACGGCCGCACCGCCCGGGAGCGGCCGTCCACCCTCGATTCGACACCGGAGCCCCGCCGGATTGGCGCGGATCGATCAGCGCACCTGTACGCCGACGAGGCAGGTGTCGTCGTCCGTGTCCGACCTGCTGTACGTCAGGAGGCGGTCGAGCCGGCTCTCCAGCGACGGGGCATCGCGTCCGGCGAGGCCGAGCAACTGGGACAGGGACTCCATCACCGAGGTGTCCCGCCGCTCCACGAGCCCGTCGGTGTACATCAGTACGGTGTCCTCGGCTTCGAGCTGCACTTCCTCCTCGACGTACTCCGCGTCCGGCACGGCTCCGAGCAGCAGACCCTGGCTGAGCGGGAACGCCGTCGCCTTCGCACCGCGCACCAGAATGGGCGGCAGGTGCCCGGCCCGCGCCCAGCGCAGTACCCGCCTCTCCGGATCGAAGAGCCCGCACACGGCGGTCGCCGTCAGATCGCCGGTCAGGTGGTGGGCGACCGCGTTCAGCCAGGTCAGCAGCTGAGCGGGACCGGCCCCGGTGACCGCCAGACCCCGCAGGGCGTTGCGCAGGACGACCATCCCGGTGGCCGCGTCGATGCCGTGCCCGGCCACGTCGCCGACGCACAGCAGCACCTGCCGGTTCGGCAGGACGACCGAGTCGTACCAGTCACCGCCGATCAGGGCCTGCGACTCGGCCGGCCGGTAGCGCACCCCGATGCGGATGCCCGGTGCCTCCAGGGGCGCGGGCGCCGGGGGCATGATGGCGTGCTGCAACTGGAGGGCGAGCCGGCTGCGTTCGGCCGACTCCGCCTCGGTGTGCGCCAGCTGGTCGCGGGTGGCGGCGAGCGCCACTTCGGTCCAGTGCTGCGCGGAGATGTCCTGATAGGCACCCCGCACGGAGTACAGCGACCCCTCGGCGTCGAGGACGGGCTCCGCGACGATGCGTATGTGCCGGGTGACACCGTCCGGGCGCTGGAGGCGGAAGGCCACGGAGGCGTCGCGCTGATAGTGCAGCAGCGTCCGCAGGAACCGGCTGATCGAGGTCACGTCGTCGGGATGCGCGAGCCCGGGCAGTTCCTCCAGAGGCACCGGAGCGGCGCCCACGGGCCGGCCGTACAGCGCGAAGAGCTGCCCGTTCCAGGTGATCTCGCCCGTGGCGACGTTCTCCTCGAACCCGCCGATCCGGCCGAGCCGCTGCGCGTGCTGGAGCAGGCTGGCCAGCCGCGCCGTCTCGTCCTCGATCCGCCAGATCAGCAGGAGCACGGCGCCGTGACGGGTGATGCTGACGTCCGCCACGGCCGTGAGCGGGACGTCGTCGATGAAGGCGGTCAGCGTCATCCGCTGCGTCTGGAACGACTCCCCGGTCGCGTAGACCCGCTCCAGCTTCTCGAAGAGTCCGCTGTCCTCGGCAGCCATCGGATAGGCCTCGAGGAACGACGATCCGTTCACGGCACTGCGCGGCCGGCCCGCCGGGTCGGTGAAACGGTCGTTGACGTGGTGGATCCGGAAGTCCGTCAGACCTCCGGCGGGGCCGAGGACCGGAGTGAGGACCAGCGCCGGATCGTGCAGATGATCCGCGAGCTCGGTCAGTTCGGCCACACCCGCCTGCGGCGGACCGGGCACCGAGGGGGTCCCGGCGCCCGTGGGATCCTCCAGGGTGTGGGCGCACAGCTCGGCCAGCGCCTCGATCTGCCGGACGATCTGAGGTGGCTGAGGCGCGAGCGGCTGCGGCCAGCTCACCTCCAGGACCCCGTGGATACGGCCGCCCGTTCCGGCCGGCACCGCTATCCGCCCGCCGTGCGGGTGCTGGCGGCGCCCGATGGAGGGCATCCCGGAGTCGGAAAGGCGGGAGACGAAGGCCGGCCCCCGCTCGATGAGTGCGAGCCGCGCACAGGTGGCGACCTCGGGCGGGACGTAGCGCCAGCGGCCCGCCTCCTCCTCCGTGAACCCGGCCTGACCGGCCAGGGTGAGCGAGGAGTCGGAGCCGGCGATCCAGATGGCCACGCCGTGCGCCCCGAGCGGGGCCAGCGCGTTCTCCAGGAGGGCCACCGCCACCGCCTGGGCGTCGCCGGCCGACAGCAGGCGGCTCTCGGCCGTGCGCAGCCGTACGGCCGTCGCTTCCTCCGGGCCTGCTCCCGGCTCGCCCGCGGCGCGGTCCAGGAACTCCGCGGCCACGTCGCTGACCCGGTCGCGCGCCGCCTGGTTGATGATCTCCACGGAGAGCTCCAGGACGGTCGTGCCCGACTGCCCCGCCAGCGTGGCCAGCTGCCGCGCCGCCTCGGTCGGGCCACAGCCCAGCCTGCCGACCAGTACGCCCTTGGCCATCTCGATCAGGGACCGGCCGTCCGCGGCCGACTGCGCCGCGCGGACCTCCCGGCGCAGCCGCTCCACGGTGGCCGCCAGCCGCCCCACGTCGCCGCCGTCGACGGCCGCCGTCTGCCGCGCCACCGCGCTCGCGTCCCAGGGCGGGGACCGGCGGGCAGCCGGTACCGCACGGTCCGCCGCTTCCCCCGCGGGCGCGTCGCCGTGCGGGCCGTGCTCGTAGTGGGGACTGTTCACCGTGCGTCCGGCTTCCTGAGGTGAGTACGACGGGAACGGGTGCGGTCAGGCATGCGTGGCGCCCGCGGCGTCCTGCGGCAGGAGCCAGTGCCGGACACGTGCCATGAGGTCGTCGGCGTCGACGGGCTTGGTCACGTAGTCGCTGGCCCCCGATGCCAGGCTCTTCTCCCGGTCGCCGGGCATCGCCTTGGCGGTGACCGAGATGATCGGCAGGTCGGCGTAGGCCGGCATGCGACGGATCTCCGCGGTCGCCGCGTAGCCGTCCATCTCGGGCATCATCACGTCCATCAGAATCAGGTGGATCCCCGGATGGCCGGTCAGCGCCTCGATGGCGGCGCGGCCGTTCTCCGCGTGCACGACCTGGATCCCGTGCAGTTCGAGGATGCCGCTGATCGCGTACAGGTTCCGCGCGTCGTCGTCGACCACCAGGACGGAGCGGCCGGCCAGCCCGTTCTCCAGGAACTGGGGGGCCGTCGCGGGGGAGTCGTCCGGGCGCACCAGGGACGGTACGTCGCCCGGCTCCTGCGCGGAGAGGTGGAGCGCGATCCGCTCGCGCAGCTCGTCCAGACTGGACAGCACCTCCAGCGGCTGCGCCGCCGTGTGCTCGTCCAGCTCCCGCTGCTGCGCGGCGTCGAGGCGGCGGTTGTCGTGCGCGAGCACGGGGAGCGAGGCCAGCGCCGTGTCACCCGCCAGGGCCCGCAGGAAGCGCAGCGCCTCCCCGTCGTGGCCCAGTTCCAGGACGACGCAGTGGAAGGGCGTGCCGGCGAGGACCGTGGCGGCCTCCTGGGCGCTCACGGCCGTCACCACCTCGACGCGGTCCTCGGCCGCGAAGGCGGAGCGGCCGAGCGTGAGGTCGTTGGCGGCGCTCTCGGCGACGAGGGTCAGCAGCCCGTTGCTGCGCTCCTCGATCACCAGCAGCCGCCGCCGGCGCCGGTCGGCAGTGGGCGCCGGAGCGGCCCCGGGCTGCGCGTCGGCATCCGACTGCGCCGCCGGTTCGGGCCTGGGGCCCGGCAGGGCGGGATCGGCGAAGTCGGTCCGGGCGACCGGCAGGTAGAGGGTGAAGACGGATCCCTCACCCGGCGTGCTGACCGCGGTGACGGCGCCGCCGAGCAGCTGGGCGATCTCGCGCGTGATGGACAGACCGAGGCCGGTGCCCCCGTACTTGCGGCTGGTAGTCCCGTCGGCCTGCTGGAAGGCGGCGAAGATCGACTCGAGCTGCTGTTCCGCGATGCCGATGCCGGTGTCCTTCACGCGGAAGGCGACCATCGACCCCGAGTGGCTCAGCCCGGCCGGCAGATCGGCGGCGGACACGGGCTCGATGCGCAGCTCCACCCGGCCGTGCCCGGTGAACTTCACCGCGTTGGAGAGCAGGTTGCGCAGGATCTGGCGCAGCCGCGAGTCGTCGGTGAGAAGGTCGACCGGCACCCCGGGGGCGGTGGTGATCCCGAATTCGAGGCTCTTCTGGCTGGTCAGCGGCCGGAAGGTGGCGTCGACGTAGTCGAGGAGCTGCTTCAGCGGTACTCGCTCGGGGTTGATGTCCATCTTGCCGGCCTCGACCTTGGACAGGTCGAGGATGTCGTCGATCAACTGGAGCAGATCGGAACCGGCCGAATGGATGATGCCCGCGTACTCGACCTGCTTCGGGGTGAGATTGCGGCTCGGGTTCTGCGCGAGCAACTGGGCCAGGATGAGCAGGCTGTTGAGCGGGGTGCGCAGTTCGTGGCTCATGTTGGCCAGGAACTCCGACTTGTACTTGGAGGCCAGGGAGAGCTGCTGGGCGCGGTCCTCCAGCTCCTGACGGGCCTGCTCGATCTCCAGGTTCTTCGTCTCGATGTCGCGGTTCTGGCTGGCGAGGAGGGCCGCCTTCTCCTCCAGTTCCGCATTGGAGCGCTGCAACTCGTCCTGCTGTACCTGGAGTTCCTCGGACCGGGCCTGCAGCTCGCCGGTCAGCCGCTGTGATTCGCCGAGCAGTACGTCGGTGCGCGCATTGGCCACGATCGTGCTGACGTTGACACCCACGGTCTCCATCAGGCGGCCGAGGAAGTCGCGGTGGACGGCGGTGAACTCCTTGAACGAGCCCAGCTCGATGACACCGAGGACCTGGTCCTCCACCACGATGGGCAGCACGATCAGACCGGCGGGCGCGGAGCGGCCCAGTCCCGAGGAGATCAGGTAGCCGGCCGGCACGTCCTCGGCGACGATGATGCGGCGGCTGCGGGCGGCCTGCCCGACCAGCGTCTCGCCCAGCGCGAGGCGGGTGCCCTCGGACTGGCCCGAGGGGCGTCCGTAGGAGCCGATGAGGGTGAGCCAGGTCTGGCCGTCCGACTCGTCGGCCAGGTAGAAGCCGCCGTAGCTGGCGTCGACCAGCGGGGTGAGCTCGTCCATGACCAGCTCGGCGACGACCGCGAGGTCGCGGTGGCCCTGCATCAGGCCGGAGATCCGCGCCAGATTGGACTTGAGCCAGTCCTGTTCCAGGTTGGCGCGCGTCGTCTCGCGCAGCGAGCCGACCATCGAGTTGATGTTGTCCTTGAGCTCGGCCACCTCGCCGGACGCGTCGACCGTGATGGAACGGGTCAGGTCCCCCTCCGCGACCGCGCTCGCCACCTCCGCGATGGCCCGCACCTGGCGGGTCAGGTTGCCGGCGAGCTCGTTGACGTTCTCCGTCAGCCGCTTCCAGGTCCCCGAGACGCCCTCCACCTCGGCCTGGCCGCCGAGGCGCCCTTCGCTGCCGACCTCGCGGGCGACGCGGGTGACCTCGGCAGCGAAGGAGGAGAGCTGGTCCACCATCGTGTTGATGGTGGTCTTGAGTTCGAGGATCTCCCCCCGGGCGTCCACGTCGATCTTCTTCGACAGGTCGCCGTTGGCCACCGCGGTCGTGACCAGGGCGATGTTGCGGACCTGGCCCGTGAGGTTGTTGGCCATCGAGTTGACGTTGTCGGTGAGGTCCTTCCAGGTGCCCGCCACGTGCGGGACGTGCGCCTGCCCGCCGAGGCGGCCCTCGGTGCCCACCTCGCGTGCCACGCGGGTGACCTCGTCGGCGAAGGCCGACAGCGTGTCCACCATCGTGTTGATCACTCCGGCGAGCGCGGCCACCTCGCCCTTGGCCTCCACCGTGATCTTCTGCGAGAGGTCGCCCCTGGCCACGGCGGTGGCCACCTGGGCGATGGACCGCACCTGCCCGGTGAGGTTGGACGCCATGACGTTGACGTTGTCGGTCAGGTCCTTCCAGGTGCCCGATACACCGCGGACCGTGGCCTGGCCGCCGAGGTTGCCCTCCGTCCCGACCTCGCGGGCGACGCGGGTGACCTCGTCGGCGAAGGCGGACAGCTGGTCGACCATCGTGTTGATGGTCTCCTTCAGCTCCAGGATCTCGCCGCGGGCGTCGACCCGGATCTTCTGCGTCATGTCGCCCTGGGCCACCGCGGTGGTCACCTCGGCGATCGACCGGACCTGCGCGGTGAGGTTGTCGGCCATGAAGTTCACCGAGTCGGTGAGGTCGCGCCAGGTGCCGGAGACGCCCTTGACGTCGGCCTGGCCGCCGAGGCGGCCCTCGGTGCCCACTTCGCGGGCGACCCTGGTGACCTCGTCGGCGAAGGCCGAGAGCTGGTCCACCATGGTGTTGATCGTCGTCTTGAGTTCGAGGATCTCGCCGCGGGCGTCGACCCGGATCTTCTGCGAGAGGTCGCCCTTGGCCACGGCCGTCGCCACCTGGGCGATGGAGCGCACCTGGGCCGTGAGGTTGCCGGCCATGAAGTTCACCGAATCGGTGAGGTCGCGCCAGGTGCCGGAGACGCCCTTGACGTCCGCCTGGCCCCCGAGGATCCCCTCCGTGCCCACCTCGCGGGCCATCCTGGTGACCTCGTCGGCGAAGGCGGACAGCTGGTCGACCATCGTGTTGATGGTGTTCTTGAGCTCCAGGATCTCGCCCCGGGCATCGACGGCGATCTTCTGCGAGAGGTCGCCCTTGGCCACCGCCGTGGTCACCTGGGCGATGTTGCGGACCTGGTCGGTGAGGTTGCCGGCCATGAAGTTCACCGAATCGGTGAGGTCGCGCCAGACGCCCGCCACCCCCGGCACCTCGGCCTGCCCGCCGAGGCGGCCCTCGCTGCCGACCTCGCGGGCGACGCGGGTCACCTCGTCCGCGAAGGAGGAGAGCTGGTCCACCATCGTGTTGACGGTGTCCTTGAGCTCCAGGATCTCGCCGCGCGCGGCCACGTCGATCTTCTGGGACAGGTCCCCGCGGGCCACGGCCGTCGCGACCTGGGCGATGTCCCGCACCTGGGTGGTGAGGTTGCCGGCCATGGCGTTCACGGAGTCCGTCAGATCGGCCCAGGTCCCCGAAACGCCGGGGACCACGGCCTGCCCGCCCAGCGTGCCCTCGGTACCCACCTCGCGGGCGACCCGGGTCACCTCCGAGGTGAACAGCGAGAGCTGGTCGACCATGCCGTTGAAGACGGTCGCGATCTCCCCGAGCAGTCCGTCCGCCTCGTCGGGGAGCCGGGTGCCGAAGTCACCGTCGCGCACGGCCGTCAGCCCGGCCAGAAGTTGCCGGAGCTCAGGCTCTCCCACCACCCCCGGTACGTTCGCCTCCACGTTCGGGCGCGCGTCCGCTGCCTTGGCCATCTGTCCCCCGCTCAGTTCCCGGATCCCGCGGTGCCGTTGACGGGGCGATGCGGTGCTGCCCCTGTTCCGAGCGCCCGTTCCCAGTGGCCCGGGCGGTCGGCAAATAAGGTGAACACTACCCCCCGCCACATGTTCCGCTTCCCCCTTCCCGCAGACGCCGATCAGGGCCGGACCGGGGGCGATGGCGTGTGTACGGCCGGGAAACGGGGGCAGGCGCGAGGCACGATCGCCCGGCTTCCAGAAAGGTGTCACCCATGCTGATGGCCCACCCGGCTGTCCTGTCCGGTCTCGTCGAGCGCTACTGGGCCCTGTCGGTCCTGGACGCGGACGGAGGCAGCCCCGAGGTCCGCAGCCGGCTGGAGGACGTCACGTACACCCTGTGCGTCGCGACGGGAACCTCGAACGTGGACGCCGCGCTGGCCGCCGCCCGCCTCCGGCTCCCGGGTGCCCGGCCCCTCGACGATTCCGTCCTCGCCGAGTAGGTATCGGGCGCAAACCGATCAGATCAAGCCAAGACTGGCGTGATCTTATCCGTTGGTGACTGTGTAGCCCCCGGATACCGGGGCATGAGCGGGTTCGAAGCCATCCGCTCCAGGGAGGGAAACGTCACCATGCCGCGCTCTGTCACAGCTGTGAGCCCCGCGCGTGAAGCAGCCGCCGAGGTCATTCCTGCGGCCGCGTATCCGGCGGGGGAGTCCTTCACGGAGCTGCCCCCGGTCGAGAACGCCCGCGAGGTCGCTCCCGCCGATGCGCGCGAGTTGTCCAGGATGTTCCTGATCCGGCTGCGCGCCCTGGAAGAGGGGACGCGCGAGTACCAGTACGCCCGCAACACGCTGATCGAGATGAACATCTCCCTCGTCCACTTCGCCGCCCGGCGGTTCCGGGGCAGGACCGCCGGCGGCGGCGGAGTGGAGATGGACGACATCGTCCAGGTCGGCACGATCGGCCTCATCAAGGCCATCGACCGCTTCGACCCCGATCGCGAGGTCGAGTTCTCCACCCTCGCCCTCCCGTACATCTCGGGCGAGATCAAGCGGTACTTCCGCGACACCACCTGGGCCGTGCACGTCCCGCGCCGCCTCCAGGAACTGCGCACGGAACTCGCGAAGAGCCAGGAGGACCTGACGGACGTGCTGGGCCGGGCGCCGACGGTCCGGGAACTGGCCGAACACCTCGAACTCGGCGAGGAGGAGGTCATCGAGGGCCTGGTGGCGGCCAACGGCTACACCAGCGGCTCGCTCGACGCCTCCGCCGACTCCGAGGAGCAGTCGGCCTCCGGGCGCAGGACCCGGCCCCTCGCCGAGAGCATGGGCGAGGTCGACCCCGCCGTGGAGCTCTTCGAGGACATGCACACCCTCGCGCCCCTCCTGGGCCGGCTGAAGGCACGCGACCGTCAGATCCTGCAGATGCGCTTCGGCCAGGAGAAGACCCAGGCCGAGATCGGCGCCGAACTCGGCATCTCCCAGATGCAGGTCTCCCGCCTCCTGTCCCGGATCCTCGCCCAGCTGCGCACCGGCATGCTGACCGCGTGAACGAAACCGCGGGCGGCCCGTGCGGCGGGCCGCCCGCGGCGGCGCACCCGCGTCCGCCGTCCCCGGCGGACGGCTGCGGAAGCGATCCGGCCGCCGTTAGACTTGTGCGTCGGTCCGCGCCGACCGTGCCCGCCTAAGAGGGAAGAGCGTGCCTTCACCCAACCACCACCAGCACCACTGCCCGCCGGGCCCCGGCGGTGAGCACTCGTTCTTCACGTACGAGGACGACGCGGCGTGGGCCGATGCCGTGGTGCGGTTCGTGAACAAGGGCCTGAACAGCGGCCAGCGCGTGCTCTACAGCGCGGACCGTACCGGGCCCAGCGCCGTCATCGACGCCCTGCGCAACGGCGGGATCGACGTGGAGACGGCGCAGCACAGCACCCTGCTGAGCGTCACCAGCGGCGAGGGTTCCTATCTCCACCGGTCCCCGTTCGACCCCGACCGGGTCATCTCGCAGTACCGCACGGCCTGCGCCGAGGCCCTCGCGGACGGACACCAGGGCCTGCGGGTGGTCGGCGAGATGTCCTGGTCGACGACGGACACCCCCGACCTCGACCGGGTCCTGGAGTACGAGCTGCTGCTGGACCAGGAGGTCTACGCGAAGCTGCCCCTGACCGGCCTGTGCCTCTTCGACCGGCGCCTCGTCCCCCACCAGGCCACGGAACTGCTGGCCAGGGCCCACTCCATCCGCAAGGGCGGCCGACGCACGCGCGCGGGCGAGGCCGAGCGCGTACGGGCCACGCTCGCCGCGACGCCCCTGCGGGACCGCCCGGGCGCACGGCTCACCGGCAGCGGCGACATAGACACCGGCCACCTCCTGCACACGGCCCTGGCCGCGGTGACCCGGATGCCCGGCCCGGTCGTCCACCTCGAACTCTCCGACGTGGCCTTCCTCGACATCAACGCGGTCGTCGCGCTGGTACAGGCGTCGGCCGCGCTCAGCGGGCAGGGCCGGCGGCTGCTGCTCCACAACCCGCCCCACTCGCTGCGCAGGGTCGCAGAGCTGTTCCCGGACGAATGCGCCGCGCTGGAGGTCGCAGCATGATCGACACGACTTCCTCCGCGGCCGTCGATCCTGCGGCGTTCGTCCACCCGGCCCTCTTCTACCAGGGCCCGGACGAGTACGCGGCCGGGGTGGGCGGCTTCGTACGGGCCGCACTGGCCGCCGGCGAACCGGTCCTCGTCGCCGTCCCCGGATCGCGCCTGGAGGAGCTGCGCCACGACCTCGGCGCGGACGCCGACGCCATCGACTGCGTGGACATGACGGAGCTGGGCCGCAACCCCGGGCGCATCCTGGCCGCCCTCCAGGGGTTCGCCGACGAGCACCAGGGCCGGGCCGCCCGGATCGTGGGCGAGCCCATCTGGGCCGGCCGTTCGGCGGCCGAGGTCCTGGAGGCCACCCGCCACGAGGCGCTGATCAACACCGCCTTCGCGAACCGGTCCGCGACCATCCTCTGCCCGTACGACACCAGCGCCCTGCCGCCCGAGGTGGTGGCCGATGCCCGGCGCACCCACCCCACCCTGATCGAGAACGGCCTCGATCTCCCCAGCCCCGGCTACACGGACGCGGCGGTCGTCTGCGCGGACTGCGACCTCCCGCTGCCCGAGCCCTCCTCCGAGGCCCTTCTCGTCGACTACGCGGGCGGCCGGCTGGCCCAGGTACGCGAGCACGCGGAAGCCTGGGCCCGCCGGACGGCCCTCGACCCCGCACGGCGCGGCGACCTCGTGCTCGCCGTCAGCGAGGCCGCCGCCAACTCCGTCGCCCACGGCGGCGGGAAGGGCACCCTGCGGCTGTGGACCACCCCCGGCGGTGACGTCGTCGCGGAGATCAGCGACAGCGGCCGGCTGGCCAACCCCCTCGCCGGACGCCGCCGCCCCTCCCTGGCCTCCGGCAACGGCGGACGCGGGCTGTGGATGATCCACCAGCTCTGCGACCTCGTCGAGATCAGGGCCCTCGACACCGGGCTCACCCTGCGCCTCCACATGGCGATCGGATGACCGGGATGAGCGGGTCCCAACCCGACCGGCCCCCTGTAAGGTCGGACGCGAGACAGGCGACGGACACAGTGCATCGGAAGGCTGAAGTGGGAACTCGGGACCAGAAGGACGGCGATGTGCCGCCCGCCGCCGACGCGACGGCCGGGTCGCGCAGAGCGGAGCTCCGCCCCAGCGAGACGGGCGCCGTGGTGTGCGCGCTCGCGGGTGATCTCGACCTGGACGGTCTGAGTGCGGTCCAGCCCGTCCTGGACGAGGCGCTCCGGTCGGGCACGCCCCGCCTGGTGATCGACCTGTCGGGGCTGGGCTTCTGCGACTCCTCGGGCCTCAACCTGCTGCTGAGCGTGCGCCTCGAGGCCGAGCGCGAGGGCATCGCCCTGCGGCTGGCCGCGCCCACCGAGCAGCTGTCCAGGCTGCTGCAACTCACCGGCGCGGACGGCGTCTTCGTCATCGTCCCCACCGTCGCGGACGCCCTCGCCTCGCGGTGAGGCGACGTACCTTCGACTCCTCGGGCCCGCCCTGCGCGAGGCCCGTCCCGTCGGCTCGGCGGCATACCAGGTGTTCTTGGGCACAGGACGGGTATGCGCGGGGTCCGGGACACCGGCAAAGGCCGGATCCGGGTTCGCGCCGGCAGAGCAGCGGGAGCGCGCCATCAACGAGAAGTGCAGTGCCAACGGGGGTGAGACCACAGTGACGTCCATCGGACCGGAGACCGGCGATCCGCTGCGCGGGGATACCAGGGCCTTGACGCAGCGCCGTCGCCTGGCCCTGCGCGGGACCGGCGGTCAGGTCGCCAAGGGACGCGACTTCGCCCGCGAGGCCCTGCGCGACTGGGGATGGGACGGGAGCGAGACGGCCGAGGACGCGCTGCTCGTCGTGTCCGAGCTCCTGACCAACGCCGTGATGCACGCGGGGGGTTGCCACGAGCTCGTGGTCATCGCCGCGGGGGACACCCTGCGCATCGAGGTCTTCGACGGCGCCACAGCCCTGCCCGCCCCCCGCCCCAGGCAGCAGAGCGGTGTCCCCGGCGGCCACGGACTGTACATAGTGAAGCGGCTCTCGGACCGGTGGGACGTCTTCGTCCATCCGCACGGCAAGGCGGTCTGGGCGGAGATCGACGCCGTCCGTCTGACCAGCGGCCTGCCCGCACCGGGCCCGCTGCCGGCGTCCGGCGCCCTCCCGGGCGCCTAGGGAGCCGAGGACCGCCGGAGAAGGGCCGCCTCGACCCGTTTCCCTGCTCAAGGCAGGGGAACACGGCGTCAATGAGTAACCGACGCGGCACATCCGCGAGACGCGGCCGCCTCCTGCTGCTGTTGCCGGTGCAGGTGGTTTCACTGGCCGGGCTGGGCCTCCTGATCACCGTGGTCCTCGCGGACCGGTGGCCCCTGTCGGCCGAGGACGGCGTCAACCGCCTCCTGGCCGAGCGGCGCGGCCCCGCCGCCACGGAGATCTCGGAGTGGCTCTCCCTGCTGGCCGGCACCCAGAGCGTGATCGTACTGACCCTCCTCTGCGTGATCGCGCTGCTCGTGGTGCCACGCGTGTCCTGGCGGCCGGAGGCGGTGTTCCTGGCCGTTTCGGTGGCCGCGCAGTCGGCGGTGTTCCTCCTGGTCACCCTCGTCGTGGAGCGGCCCCGTCCCGACGTGCCGCACCTGGACCTGGCGCCGCCGACCTCCAGCTTCCCCTCCGGGCACGTCGGGGCCTCCGTCGCGCTCTTCGGGGGGCTGGCCACGATCGCCGCCACCCGGCTGCGGGGCGCCCTGCGGTACGCCGTGACCGCCCTGCTGCTGCTCATCCCGCTGGCGGTGGCGCTCTCCCGGGTGTACCGGGGGATGCACCATCCCTCCGACGTGGTGGCGGGCCTGCTCAACGGCGCCTGCACGCTGCTGCTCGTGGGATCCGCTCTCCTGCCGCCGGGCCCGTCGGCCGGGGAGCCCGCGGCGGAGCCCGACGAGGACGCCGCCCCCGGCAGCCTCCCCAAGGCCCGTGGCACCGCGGACGGACCGGCCGCCGGGGGCGGCCACCCCGTGGCGGTCCGCGCCGTGGTGGTCCGCCATCCGCACGGGTGCGGTGAGGAATTGGCCGGGCAGGTGCGCGCCCTCCTGCACCGCCACGGCTACACCGACCAGCAGTGGACGGAAACCACCGCCGAGGACCCCTGCGGCGGCCTCGCCGCGCGGGTCACCGGCGCCGGCGCCGACCTGGTCGTGGTGTGCGGCGGGGACGGCACGGTACGCGCCTGCGCCGACGTACTGGCCGGCACCGGCATCCCCCTGGCGATCACCCCCTGCGGCACCGGCAACCTCCTCGCGCGCAACCTCCGGCTGGACTCCGACCCGCTCGCGGCGCTCGAAGCCGCCCTGTCCGGGGAGAGCGTCGGCATCGACGTGGGCCGGGTGCGCGGGGACGGCCTCGCGCCCACCCGCTTCACGGTGATGGCCGGCGCCGGACTGGACGCGGCCATGGTCCAGGACGCCTCCGCCCGGCTCAAGGAGCGCCTGGGCTGGCCCGCGTACGCCGTCTCGGCGGTGCGCCACCTCATGGACCCCCGGATGCGGCTGTCGATCCGGCTCGACGGGGGAGCCGTGCTGGAGCGCCGGGCCCGCATGGTCGTCATCGGCAACGTCGGCACCCTGCAGGGCGGCCTGCCGCTCCTGCCGGACGCCCGCCCCGACAGCGGACGGCTGGAGGTGGTGCTGCTCGACCCCCGGGGCCCCGCCGGCTGGCTCGCGGCGGCCGGACACCTCGTGTCCCGCCGGGCGGCCGGCGGCGCGCCGGCCACCCCCGGACGGCCGGACCGGCCCGTGGCCGGAGGCGCACTGGAGTACTTCAGCGCCGCGCGGATCGACATCCGCTTCGCCAGGCCGCAGCCGCGCGAGCTCGACGGCGACGTGGTCGCGGCCGGCCACCGGCTGACCGCCGAGGTCGAGCCGGGCGCGCTGCTGCTGTGCCTGCCCCCGCGCCCGGCGACCGGCGCGGGGACCGCGCCGCACGCCCGGGCGCAGGGAGCCACCTTCACCGCGGGCGGCTGAGTTCCTCCGCGCGATGCGCGCGCAGACGTAGACGTAGACGTACAAGGGGTTGGGACGCACATGGGCACCGCCACTCGGGTACCGCAACGCAGCGAAGTAAAGGCAGTCGAGGCGGAGTTGGAGGTACAGGGCGAAGAGCTGTCCGGCGAGGAGGCGTGGGCCGCCCTGCGCCGGTACGGAGGCTGGAGCCTCGTCCGGGACGCCTTCGTCAGGTTCCGCTACGCCGACGGCTTCAGCCACTCCAGGGCCCTCGCCCTGCAGACGGTCCTGTCGATCGTCCCGCTGGCCATCGCCGTCATCGGCCTGTCCAGCGTCCTGCACACCGAGGACATCGGCCGGCTCGCCGAACTGACGATCCGCCGACTGGCCAGCGGGCCCAGCCAGGACGTCGTGGACGACGCCCTGGAGCAGACCCGGCGCCGGACCGGGGACGCGGGCGAGGCCGCCCTGTGGCTCGGCCTGCTGTTCTCGATCGTCAACATCACCACCGGCCTGTGCCAGGTGGAGCGCGGCGCCAACCGCATCTACGGGGTCGAGCGCGACCGCCCGTTCCTGCACAAGTACACCCGCGGGCTGGTCATGGCGGTGCTTGCGGGCCTGCCGCTGGGGCTCAGCTTCGCGGTCACCGTCCTCGGCGCCGACCTCAGCCGCGCCCTGGCGGAGGTCTACCACCTCGACCCGGCCACCATCCGGGTGTGGGACCTGCTGCGCTGGCCCGTCGGCGTCCTGCTGGCGATGCTGGCCACGAGTGCCATATTCCGCCGCTCGCCCCGGCGCACGCAGCCCGGATACACCTGGCTCGCGTACGGGGCCACCGTCTACCTGGTGCTGTGGCTGCTGGCCACGTGGGGCCTGAGCCTCTACGTCGGCGCCAGCGGCTCCTTCACCACCGTGTACGGGCCGCTGAGCGCGTTCATGTCCCTGCTGCTGTGGTCCTACCTCACCTCGCTCGCCCTGTTCCTGGGCCTCGCGTTCGCCGCCCAGCTGGAAGCCGTACGGGCGGGCGTGACGGCTCCGGTCATGGCGGATCCAGGCGTCTGACCTGGCCGCCCGCCCCTGCGTACGGCCGCCGACCCCTGCGGACGAGCCGTCACCACCCCCCCATACGAAAGGAGACGCGGCGACGATGGCACTGCGCATCATCCGACTGCGCCGGATCTTCGCCCTGCTCGTGTCCGGTCGCTCCGGGCCGGACACCAGGTTCGGGGTGCGGCTCGTGACGACCGCGGCCGCCACCGCCCTGGTGGCGGTGCCCTTCGCACTGGCCCTGGTGCTCGTCGAGTCCCAGTGGGCGCCGCTGCACCGCCTCGACCAGGGCACGGCCGACCGGCTCCACCGCAGCGCGCTCGGCCATCCCGGCTGGGTACGGGTCCTCGACTTCCTCACCCAGATCGTGTGGGGGCCCTTCACCATGCGCCTGCTCGTGGCCGTGCTGGTGGTGTGGCTCCTCGTACGCCGCGCCCTGCGGCTGGCCGCCTGGGCGGCGGTCACCGCGACGGCCGGGGGACTGGTGGGCCTGCTGGTGAAGAACGCCGTCGAACGGGCCCGGCCCCACCTGCCCGATCCCGTCTCCCACGCGCCCGGCTTCTCCTTCCCCTCCGGACACGCCATGGCAGCCACCACGTCCTGCGCCGTCCTGCTGCTGGTGCTGCTGCCCCTGGTGCCGCGTGCCTGGCGGCCGGCGGCCTGGGCCCTGGCCGCCCTCACCGTGCTGGGCGTGAGCTACACACGCGTCGCGCTCGGCGTGCACTGGGTGAGCGACGTGGTGGGCGGCTGGCTGCTCGGCCTGGCCGTGGTCACCGCGACGACCCTGGCCTTCGAGGCCTGGCGCAGCGACATCGGGCGCGCCCGCACCACACCGGCCGAAGGTCTGGAACCCGAGATCGCGGCGGCCGATCCCGAACCCCCGGTCGATGTGGCGCGGCGGTGAAACCGCCTCAGCCGGCCAGCGCCGCCGACACCACGCTCCGGGCCTCCTCCTGGACCCGGGCCAGGTGCTCGGTGCCGAGGAAGGACTCGGCGTAGATCTTGTAGACGTCCTCCGTGCCCGAAGGACGTGCGGCGAACCAGGCGTGTTCCGTGGTCACCTTGATGCCGCCGATGGGCGCCCCGTTGCCGGGAGCCTCCGTCAGTACCGCGGTGACCTGTTCCCCCGCGAGGGAATCCGCGGTCACCTGCTCGGGAGAGAGCCGGCCCAGTACGGCCTTCTCCTCGCGGCTCGCGGGGGCGTCGATGCGGGCGTAGGCCGGCTCCCCGAACCGCGCGGTCAGTTCCGCGTACCGCTCGCTGGGCGTCTGCCCCGTCACCGCGAGGATCTCCGACGCGAGCAGCGCCAGGAGGATGCCGTCCTTGTCGGTGGTCCAGGCCGAGCCGTCGCGGCGCAGGAACGAGGCCCCGGCCGACTCCTCGCCCCCGAATCCGAAGGTGCCCGCGGCCAGGCCGTCCACGAACCACTTGAAGCCGACGGGTACCTCCACCAGCTCCCGCCCGAGGTCGGCGGCGACCCGGTCGATCATCGCCGAGGACACCAGGGTCTTGCCGACGGCCGCGTCCGCGGGCCACTCCTTGCGATGGGCGAAGAGGTAGGCGATGGCGGTCGCGAGGTAGTGGTTGGGGTTCATCAGCCCGCCGTCGGGCGTCACGATGCCGTGCCGGTCGGCGTCCGCGTCGTTGCCGGTCGCGATCTGGAACCGGTCCGCGCGCTCGATCAGCGATGCCATCGCGTAGGGGGAGGAGCAGTCCATGCGGATCTTGCCGTCCCAGTCCAGCGTCATGAACCGCCAGGTGGGGTCGGTGAGCGGGTTGACGACGGTCAGGTCGAGGCGGTGCTCCTCCGCGATGCGGCCCCAGTACGCCACGGAGGCGCCCCCGAGCGGGTCGGCTCCGATCCGCACGCCCGCGGCGCGCACCGCGTCCAGGTCGAGCACGGACGGCAGGTCGTTCACGTACGTACCGAGGAAGTCGTACCGCGCGGTGGTCGGCGCGGCCATCGCCCGCGCGTACGTCACCCGCCGTACGTCCTTCAGGGCGCCCGTGATGATCTCGTTGGCGCGCTCCTCGATCCAGCCGGTGGCCGAGGAGCCGGCCGGGCCGCCGTGGGGCGGGTTGTACTTGAAGCCGCCGTCGGCCGGCGGGTTGTGCGAGGGGGTGACGACCACGCCGTCGGCGAGGGCAGAGGAGCGGCCCCGGTTGTGGGTGAGGATGGCGTGGGAGACGGCGGGCGTGGGGGTGTATCCGTCGGCCGGGTCGATGAGCACGGTGACCCCGTTGGCGGCGAACACCTCGAGGGCGGTCACCCGGGCCGGCTCCGACAGGGCGTGGGTGTCGGCGCCCAGGAAGAGCGGACCGTCGATGCCCTGGCGGGTCCGGTACTCGCAGATCGCCTGGCTGGTCGCGGCGATGTGGTCCTCGTTGAAGGCCGTCGCGAGCGAGGATCCGCGGTGCCCCGAGGTCCCGAAGCTGACGCGCTGGGCGGGATCCGCCGGATCGGGGCGCAAGGCGTAGTACGCGGTGACCAGCCGGGGGACGTCGATCAGATCGTCCGGCTGTGCCTGCTGGCCCGCTCGCTCGTTCGGCATCCGCCGGCTCCTCCGTGGCTGGTCGAGGGAACGACACGGGTGGGGGTCACCCGGTCCGATGACCCGGCCGGCCCGCGGTGCACGGGTGCGGCCGGCCGCGCCATCGTCCGCCCAGCCTTCCCCGCAGCGGCGCCGCCCACTCCTGGGGGCGGGGGAGTCCCGCCGCCGCGCCCGGCGGCCGTCCGGGATTCCACCGTCCGCAGGGCACCCGCCCGGCCCAAGGGGTCAGGGGATGTCCTGTCCGGTGGTCCACGGCGCCGGGCCCGTCCCGGCGGACCAGTCGGCCAGCGCCTGCCCGTCGAAGCAGAGGATCCCGCACTGCTCGGCGTACTCGGCGGCCGGCCGGGTGAAATCGCCCGTGGTCACGACGGCCGCGATCTGGGCCTCGTGCACGGCGTAGCAGGTGCCGCCGAAGCGCTGGACGTCCTGGGAGCCGACCTTGTTGGTGGGTCCGTAGCGCTTGCACTGGATGACGACCCGGCGGCCGTCCGGGGCGGTGGCGAGGACATCGGCGCCGAGGTCCCCGGCGCCGCCGACGACGCGTACGTCGCGGCACCCGTCGCGTTCGCACAGATCGGCCACGGAGCGCTCGAACGCGTCGGCGTCGAGCCGGTCGTAGTCGACCCGTCCGGCCTCTGCGTCGACCCGTCCGGCCTCTGCGAACCGGGGCTCGGGCTCCGGTTCCGGCTCCGCCGCTGCCCGTACCGCGGTATCGGCCGCGCACTGGAGGGCCCGGGCGGTCCGCCGTGCGGCCCTGCGGACCCGCAGGCGGCGCCCGGCGCGGCCGGAACAGCCGGCGAGTACCAGAGCGCCCAAGGCGGCCAGGGAGGCGACGGCGGGATGCTCGCGGGCCGCTTCGGCCAGTACGCGCACGGTGAGGGCCGCGCCGTACACCACCAGGGCGGCGATGACGAACCACCACGCGGTGGTCCGCGTGCTGAACGCGCGCCGGCGTCTCGCCGGGCCCGTGCCTCGGGCCGAGATACTCATGTGTGTGGACCCCCCACGTCAGTCTCAAGATCGTTCCTGACGTGTGCCCCCGAGGGGCCCCTTCAAGCGGTCCGCACCGGATCACGCCCTGTAGCAGGCCCTGTCCGCGGGCTGCGGAGCGATCCGTCCCGGCCGCCGTCAGCGGGGGAGCAGGGCGTGGATGGTCTTGCCGGTTCCCGGTCCGGGGGTGATGGCCACGACCGGGGCGAGCCTGCGCACGATGTGCCACCCGAACCCGCCGGCGCCTCCGATCAGGTCCGGGCGACGCTCCTGAGGCAGGGCGGGGCTGGGATCGCTGACGGCGACACGGACGGACTGCGGGCTCGCGCTGAGGCGCAGGGTGTAGTGGCCGCCGCCGTGCCTGAGCGCATTGGTGGCGAGTTCGCACACGATGAGCGTCAGGGCGTCGGTGTCCGGTTTGGGATCGAGGGTGTCCGCGAAGGCCCGCGCGATGTCGCGGGCGCGGTGGACACCGGAGAAGCTGTCGTCGTCGATGACCAGGGTCTGGCCGTCCTCCGGCCGTGGCGCCATGTCGTTCATGCGCCCACACCCCGTCCAGGGACCGTGACGAGGATGGGCACCGCGGCGAGGTTCATGTTCCTGCCTTCCGTCTCGGGTACCGGTCGGGTACTGACTGCCTGTCACTACGTCGTGTAACCGGCATTCCGGGCAGTAAACACGGTGGGTGATAGCCACCTGGAGACCCGCCGGGACGGCCGGTAGGGGCGCGGCATCCCACTAGGGGAGGGGTGTTTGAACGATCAAAGTGGCGGGGGGTTAGCATATGAGCGCCGCCTAGCTCGAAAGATAAACCTGTGACTGTCAACGAAGACTCGTTCACCAATTGGACCCACCGCGAGGAGATCGCGGAGTCGATGATCCCGATCATCGGGAAGCTGCACCGGGAGCGGGATGTAACGATCCTGCTTCACAGCCGCTCCTTGGTGAACAAGTCGGTGGTCAGCATCCTGAAGACCCACCGAT
Source organism: Streptomyces sp. NPDC028314 (assembly GCF_055565795.1). Classification (NCBI taxonomy): domain Bacteria; kingdom Bacillati; phylum Actinomycetota; class Actinomycetes; order Kitasatosporales; family Streptomycetaceae; genus Streptomyces; species Streptomyces sp. NPDC028314. Next base: position 279,727 of record NZ_JBVHTP010000001.1, on the reverse strand, counting down.
TCGCCCGGCAGATCGACGGCGAGGAGCTCTCGGTCACCGAGACCCTGCCGTTCCTGAACGCGCTCACCACGCTCGACCTCGGCCCCTCCCAGATCGACATCGGGATGCTGGCCGCGACGTACAAGAGCGACGAGCGCGGTCTCTCGGTGGAGGAGTTCACCGCCGAGGCCGTCGTCGGCGCCACGGGTGAGAACAAGATCGAGCGCTGCGCCCCGCGCGACGTCGTCCTCTACGGATTCGGCCGCATCGGCCGCCTCGTCGCCCGCCTCCTCATCGAGAAGGCCGGTTCCGGCAACGGCCTGCGACTGCGCGCCATCGTGGTCCGCCAGGGCGGGGACCAGGACATCGTCAAGCGCGCCTCGCTGCTGCGCCGCGACTCCATCCACGGCCAGTTCCAGGGCACGATCACCGTTGACGAGGCGACCAGCACGATCATCGCCAACGGCAACTCGATCAAGGTGATCTACGCCAACGACCCCTCCGAGGTCGACTACACGGCGCACGGGATCAAGGACGCCATCCTCATCGACAACACGGGCAAGTGGCGCGACCGCGAGGGGCTGTCCAAGCACCTGCGCCCCGGCATCGACAAGGTCGTCCTGACCGCCCCCGGCAAGGGCGACGTCCCCAACATCGTCCACGGCGTCAACCACGACACCATCAAGCCGGACGAGCAGATCCTGTCCTGCGCCTCCTGCACCACCAACGCCATCGTGCCGCCGCTCAAGGCCATGGACGACGAGTACGGCGTCCTGCGCGGCCACGTGGAGACCGTCCACTCGTTCACGAACGACCAGAACCTGCTGGACAACTACCACAAGGCCGACCGCCGCGGCCGCTCCGCGCCGCTCAACATGGTCATCACCGAGACCGGCGCGGCCTCCGCCGTCGCCAAGGCGCTGCCCGACCTCAAGGCGCCGATCACCGGCAGCTCGATCCGCGTCCCCGTCCCGGACGTCTCGATCGCCATCCTCAGCCTGCGCCTGGGCCGCGAGACCACCCGCGAGGAGGTCCTCGGCTACCTGCGTGACGTCTCGCTGCACTCGCCGCTCAAGCGCCAGATCGACTTCACCACCGCCCCCGACGCCGTCTCCATGGACTTCGTCGGCTCGCGCCACGCCTCGATCGTCGACGCCGGGGCGACCAAGGTGGACGGCGACAACGCCATCCTCTACCTCTGGTACGACAACGAGTTCGGCTACTCCTGCCAGGTCATCCGGGTCGTCCAGCACGTCTCCGGGGTCGAGTACCCGACCTACCCGACTCCGGCGGTCTGACCCCGGCAGTCACTTCGCAGCGCAGTCCCGGAAGGCGGGGCGGCGGTGGGCGGCGATCGACCCCTCCGGGGGTCCGGTCGCCCGCCCGCCGCGGCCCCGCCTTCCGGCGTCCCGGGCGGGGGACTCAGCCGAGCGCGTCGAGCAGCTCGCGCTCGCGCTTCGCGCTCAGACCGGCCCGCCTGTCCCGGTCCAGACCCTGCTCGCGCTCCCAGCGCAGGGTGTCGGCCACCAGCTCCGCGCGGGGCCGGTGGCGGAGCCCCGCCGCGCGTGCGGCGGACCCGCTCCGGGCGGAGGCCCCCTCCCACCCCGGTTCCACCAGCCACATCGGCAGCGACCCGGTTCCCATGTATTCGGCAACGCCCTTGGCCAGCAGCCAGGCCGAGTCGGCGGCGACCACGGGACCGGTGTGCCCGCCCGCGGTGCGGGACAGCTCGATCCACTCCCCGAGCGGAACCACCGGACCGACGGCGTCGTAGGTCCCGGTGGTACCCGCCTCCGCGGTGTCGAGCAGCCAGCCGGTGAGGTCCCGTACGTCGACGGCCTGTGTGGGCAGGGCGGGCGCGTCGGGCACCAGCATCGGCCCCTGCGGATCGCGTGCGGCGCGGGTCGCCCAGTAGCCGGTCCGTCCGGTGTGATCGCCGGGTCCGCCGATGAGGCCGGCCCGTGCGATGAGCAGGCGGTCGCCCACGGCCGCCCGCGAGGCCTCCTCGCAGGCGGCCTTCGCCTCGCCGTACAGCGCGCGGTCGACCTCGCTCAGAGTGGTCGGGGGGAGGAGGGCCGCGGACTCGTCCGCGTCCAGGGCGGCGTGGGAGGCGTAGGCGCTGACGGAGGAGACGTAGGTCCAGTGCCGCGCCCGGCCGGCGAGGGCGTCGAGGGCTCCGCGCACGAAACCCGGCTGCCACGACACCTCGACCACCGCGTCCCAGGTGCGGTCGAGCAGTGGCGCGTACGCCGAGGGGTCGCGCCGGTCGGCGGCCACCAGCCTGGTCCCTTCCGCCGCCCGTCCGCTTTCGCCCCGGGCCAGGCACGTCACGCGATGCCCGCGCTCCACCGCCTGCCGCGAGATCTCCCGGCCCACCCATGCCGTTCCGCCCAGCACCAAGATTTCCATTCCCGTACCCAAGCACCGCGAGCGCGCGCGGCCCAGACGGGTTCGCTGACGGCGGACCTCCGCTGCACGCGTCGTACGGCACCTGGGGGCGGCGTGAGCGCTCAGGCCGCCGGCGTACCCGTGCCCGGCGTACCTGTGCCCGGCGAACCCAGGGCGGCGACCGCCGCCACCAGCCGGTCCCAGAACAGGTCCGTACGCAGCCCGACGGCGACCCGGGCGTTCACCGGCCGGCCCAGCTGCCCGTGGAGGTCGACCACGGTGGCCCCGCGGGTGTGCCGGCCGTGCAGCTCGACGGCCACGTACGCGTCGACGCAGGCGACGATGCCAGGATCGATGACGCGGGCCACCGCCACCGGGTCGTGGACCGGGGGTGCGGGGAAACCCCACAGCCGCCGGTAGGTGCCCGCGAAGTAGCGCAGCAACTCCACGCAGATCCGGGCGAGTTCCGTGTCCAGCGCCTCGAAACGGGCCAGCACCTCGGGCGTGGCGAGGGCCTGATGGGTGACGTTCAGCCCGCACATGGTCACCGGTACGCCGCTGCGGAAGACGATGTCCGCCGCCTCCGGGTCCACATGGATGTTGAACTCGGCGGCCGGGGTCCGGTTCCCCCGGTCAGTCGAACCGCCCATCAGCACGATCTCCTTGATGTGGCCCGCCACTTCGGGGTGGCGGGTCAGCAGCAGGGCGATGTTCGTCAGCGGCGCGGTCGGTACGAGCGTCACCGGCTCGGGGTGCCCGGTCAGGGTCCGCCGGAGGAGCTCCACGGCGTGCTCGGGGACGGCCGCCACGGTCGGCGCGGGGAACCGCGGGCCGTCGATCCCCGACACGCCGTGCACGTCCTCGGCCACCTTCAGCGGCTCCACCAAGGGGTGCGCGCACCCCGAGGCGACCGGTACGCCGGTGATGCCCGCGACCGTGCACACCCGGAGGGCGTTGAGGGTGGTCTTGTCCACGGTCTGATTGCCCGCCACCGTGGTCACGGCCAGCAGGTCGACCGCGGGATCGCCCGCCGCCAGCATGATCGCGAGGGCGTCGTCGTGCCCGGGATCGCAGTCGATGATGATCGGAACGGCCAACGTCGGCCACCTTTCCTCGGCCCGCCGGCACGGCGGACAGCCCTGGTCTGTCGCCCTGGTCCCAGTGTGCTCCCTCGCACCCGTCCGGCGGCCCACTCGAACCGGCCTTCCGGCGCGAGCCGACCGCCACCGGCGGGGAGACCGGCTGCGGGACCCCGGACCGCCCCCTCGCGGCGCGGGCGCGGCGGCCGCCGGAACCGCCCGGTACCAGCTGACGGACCGCCCGGTACCAGCTGACGGACCCGCCCCGATACCAGCTGACGGGCCGCCGACACCAGCCGCCGGAACCGCCGGCGCCACACGTACGGCCGCCCCCGCAGACCGCCGCCCGGCCACCGGTACCGCCCCCCCGCCACCGGCCGGCCGACGGGCCGTCACCGGACGCTCCGTCACCCCATCGGTGCGCCCGCCTCGCGCGTCCCCCGCCCATCGCCCAGGGTGATGATCATCGGCTGTCCCGGCCCGCCTTCCCGGAGGCGTCCGGCCACGCACTCACTCTCCCTGCTCGGAGGACCTGTTGCACACCCCGCCCTCCCCGCTCTCCCCGCACCACCCCACCCGCCGGACCGTCGTAGCCGCGGGGGCCTGCGCGGCGGCCGCGCTCGCCGTCGGGACTCCCGCCGCCGCGGCCACCGCCGCCACCCCCGTACTTCCCCGGGCCATGCCTCCCGCGGCGCCCCGGGCCGCGGCCCAGGACCTTCCCCTGCGCGCCGACACCACCACCCAGGGCGACATCCTGGCGGGCTTCCGCAAGGACCACGTCTGCCTGCTCCTCGTCCACTTCCACCGGGCCGACGGGGCCCGCCGATGGCTCGGCGGACTGCTGCCCGAACTCTCCACCACCGATCAGGTCGCCCGCTTCAACACCGACTTCAGCCGGGCGCGCAACCTCCGCGGCGGCGTCGACCCGACCACCATGTCCGTCCTGTGGACCGGCGTGAGCCTCACCCACCCCGGCCTGAGCCTGCTCGCGGGCAAGGACCCCTTTCCGGCCGTCCCCGCGGGCAGCACCGCCGAAGCCTTCCGCGAGGGGCCGGCAGCCCGCGCCGAGCAGCTCGGCGACACGGGGGCCAGCGCCCCCGGCTCCTGGCTGTTCGGCGCGGCCGAGGACGACGTGCACGCGGTCCTCACCCTGGCCGCCGACGACTCCGGGCGCCTGGCCGAGGCGGTCGACCGCCACCGCGAGGCACTGGACCGGGCCGACGCCGCGGTCCTCTTCCGCCAGGACGGCGCCACGCTCCCCGGCGACCTGCGCGGGCACGAGCACTTCGGGTTCCTCGACGCGATCAGCCAGCCCGGAGTACGCGGCTTCGACGCGGCCGACCCCGGGAACGCGGCGACCGTACAGGGCAAGCCCGGCACCCGCCTGGTGCCCGCGGGCGAGTTCCTGGTCGGGCACGAGCGGGTCGGAGGGCGCCCCGCAGGTCTGCCCGCCTGGGCCACCGGAGGCTCGTTCCATGTCGTACGGCGCCTCGCGCAGGACGTCCCCGGATGGTGGAACCAGGCCGCCGAGTGCCTCGCCGCACTCAAGAAGTCCGGCGCGGCGCCCGCCGACGCCGACCCCACCTGGCTGGCCGCCCGCATGATCGGCCGGTGGCCCGGCGGGGCTCCCGTCGCCACGTGCCCGGCCGCCGAACGGGTACCCGTACCCGGCCAGGACATCGACGGCGCGCTCGACTTCCACGACGACCTGCAGGGGTGGGTCACGCCGCTGTTCTCGCACATCCGCAAGAGCAACCCGCGCGCGGGTCTCACGCCGGCCCCCAGCCGCCCGGCCGAGCCGGCCGCCAAGATCGACTCCCGCCGCATCATCCGGCGCGGCATCCCCTTCGGCCCCCCGCACCTGCCGGCGTCCGGCTCGCCCGCCGACGGGGACGACGGCGCCTCGCGCGGGCTGCTCTTCGTGAGCCACCAGGCCGACCTCGTCGAACAGTTCGAGTTCATCGCGAAGCGCTGGGTCAACGAGTCGGACTTCCCGCCCGGCCGGCACCCCGTCACGGGCGCGGACCCGGTCATCGGACCCGGTTCCGCGGCCGCCTTCGAATCCCCCTCCGCGAGCGGCGGCCGCGCCACCACCCTCGCCTTCCAGCGGTACATCCGCACCGAGGGTGCCGTGTACGCCTTCACGCCCTCCCTGCCCACCCTGCGCGCCCTGGCCGCGGGCGACCTGGACGATGCCATCGAAGTCCACCCCGGGACGGTGCTGCGCCCCGGCGACACCCTGGACGCCGGAACGGTCCGCCTGAGTCTGGAGACCACCGGCGACCTGGTCGTCCACGACGGTGACGGCCGGGCCGTGTGGCACACCGGGACCGCCGGCACCGGAACCGAGGCGCGCTTCACCGCGGACGGCGAGCTCACCGTCCTCACCGCGGCCGGCACGTCGGCCTGGTCCTCCCGGACCGCCGGCCACAAGGGCGCCCGGCTCCTGATCCGCCCGGCGGGCGAGGTGGTCATCACCCAGGGGGGCAAGAACCTCTGGCGCCTCTCGCGAAGGGGCCAGGAGCGAGGGGGCTCGGTCTGGGGGACGTCCGGGGGCTGAGACCCCGAGCGGTGCGGGGCCGCCCGCACCGCAGCTGTTCCGCGCACCGCACGAGGGGAGGACCCCGGCAGGGGTCCTCCCCTTCTTCGCGCCCGGGGGCGGCCGCCGTGCTCCGTGTCCAGCCGTGCTCCGTGACCGGCGTTGTCAGTGGCCGCAAGTATGTTCAGCCGTGTCCCGCCGATGTGGCGCGGAAACCCCCTCGGTGCATAGGAGATGGTGCGTTGTCAGATTGGGAGAGGTCGAGCACGGCGCGGGTGATTCCGCCCGCACGGCCGCGCAAGCTCGCCAAGGTCCCGTTCGTCGAGCTGGCCGACGGACGCTTGCAGGGTGTGGTGTCCAGCGGCTCGGACATAGAGCGGGTCTACGTCTCGTCGGTCGCGGCCGGCAGCTACGCGTACACCTGCAGCACGAACAACAACCGGCCCTGCGGCGGCGCACGGGGAGGGTTCTGCAACCACATCCGGGCCCTGATCAGCGAGGCGGTGCTGCAGTACGGCGCCGTGCGCGTCGGCCGCTACCTGCGGGTCGAGACGGTGGCGGGGGAGCCGAGCGCGCAGACCGTCACCGCCGGCATGAGCGACACGCGGCCGGCGCCGGGGGACTCCAAGGCGGCCGCCCCGGTCTTCATCCGGTTCCTGCGCCACCTGGCCTACCTGGAACTCGCCCCGACCACCGCTCCGTTGCCGGAGATGCAGTGGTTCCCGCCGACCAGGTCGGTGGCGTGATGCGCGCCGATCTGCTGGGCGAGTCCATCGCCGGGCTCGACGAAGCACTGGCGGCCGTCGACTCCTTCGACCGGGCTCTCGTATCGGGCCTGCTCCGCCCCCACCCGGACAGGGCCGCCGAACTGGCAGAGCTCGCCGACGCCGTCGCGGGGACACCGCTCGCCTCCAGGGTCGCCGAGGCGGCCGCGAAGGCGGCGGGCGCAGCCGCGGGCGAGGACGACTTCCTCGCCCTCGCCGCCGCCCGCATCGCACTGCTCGGCTCCGTTCACGACGCGCTGATCGCCCGCGTCGAGGAGGCGACCGGCCGGGGACACAGCGGCGAAAGCCTTCCGGTGCCCGGCGGGCAGCAGGGCGTCAACCTCCTCGTGGCCGCCCGCGCCTGGCTCTGCGAGCTGGCGCGCTGCGGGTGGCAGGGCATCGACCACGACGTGGTCTCCGGGGCGGCGCAGGTCGTCTCGGCGATGCTCCCGGATCCGGCCCTGCGCCGTCTGGCCACGCTCCTCGACGGCTTCGCCGCCGAACTCGCCGCGTCGTGCCCGGGCGCGGCGCTGGAGATCGTCCCGGCCCGCCGCTGGGCCGATCTGTGGTCGCGGGCGATGCTGCTGACGCTGCCGGGTGCGGCCGACGTGCCCGTGACCGGCACGGCCACCGGCCGACTGCTGCCCCTCGGCGTCGACCTGCACGAACACGCCACCGCCGTACAGGCGCAGGTGCACGCGGTGTTCGAGCCCGCGGACGGCGCCGCCCCCGTCCTGGTGCGGGCCGGCGTGTCCGTGCCGAAGCCGGACACCGTCGTCGGGGCCGGCCTCTGGCAGCTGCTCCGTCCGCACATGTCCCTCCTGGCGGCCTTCAGCGAGGGCCGCGCGATGGCCCTCGCGGACATGCCGATCACCGCCGAGGGCGACCTGATCTGGAGCGACGAGCACGCCCGCCCGAGCGAGCCCGCCGACGCCTTCACCACCGCCCGCGTGGCGCTGCCCACCGCGACCGTCCTGGCCACCGCCGCCCTGGACCGCCACCCGGCGCGGATCGCCGTACCGGTCTTCCTGGAGGGCTATGCCGCGCAACAGGAGGAGGACGACGCCCTGACGCTGACGGTCGCCGGGCACCGGCTGGCCGTCGACGCCGACCGCGTTCCGACCGCCGGGCCGCTCACGCCCGAAGCCGTCACCGCGTCGAACGCGTGCATCGGCCTGCTCCGCTGGGACGCCGGGGCGTACCGGATCCAGCCCCTCGCCGTCGAAACCACCGTACGGAAGAAGGCCGTCGCGATCCACGCCGGAGCGTGGGCCGGAGGTACTGCCGACAAGGCCGGGACCAAGGCCGAGAAGGCCGCCACCGACGCCGCGTCGGTACTGCGCGAGCGCGCCGGAAGGCTGTTGCGGAAATGACCGGACCGAACCCCCTGCCGACCGCGGACGACAACCGCCGGCAGGTCCTGTACTGGCGCCTCCTCGCCCGGCTCTTCGACCCGGAGGAGCAGCCGACGCTGGAATCGGCGAGCCTCGCCGTCGTCGAGGACACCGGCCTGCCGACCGCACTCCTGGACCCGCAGGCCTCCGTCGACTCGATCGTGCAGCGCCACCCCGAGCTGGCCGCCGAGTTCGACGGCCTGATGGTGCCCGAGGCCGAGGCCGGCTCCGAGCCGGACGCCGAAGGCGACGGCGCCGGCGGGCGGGACCGCGCCGCCGAGGTACGGCGCGCGGCACTGGTGTCGAAGGTGCTGCTCAACGTCTACTCCTCCCCCTCCGGCACCGTCACCGCCGGACAGCTCTCGCGCTGGCAGTCCGACGCGGGCTGGCTGGAGCGGGCGCTCGGCTGCAAGCCGGGGGAGCTGCGCGGCGGCCGCGCCGGCGGGCGCGGCGTCAGCCCGACGGGCACCGGCGGCCGCGGCACGGCACCCGACCTCGGCCGGCTGATCCCGGAGATCGGCCCGGAGCTCGGCGCCATCGAAGCGGGCCTCGTCAAGCGGATGCGTCTGCGCGAGGTGCTCTCCGACCCCAGGCTCGCCGCGCAGCTCACACCGAGCATGTCGCTGATCGAGCAGTTGCTGCGCGACAAGGACAACCTGTCGGGCGTGGCACTGGCCAATGCCAAGGCCCTGATCCGCCGCTTCGTCGACGAGGTCGCCGAAGTACTGCGCACCCAGGTGGAGAAGGCCACGGTCGGCGCCCTGGACCGCTCGGTCCCGCCCAAGCGGGTCTTCCGCAACCTGGACCTCGACCGGACGATCTGGAAGAACCTCACCAACTGGAGCCCCGAAGAGGAGCGGCTGTACGTCGACCGCCTCTACTACCGCCACACCGCGCGCAAGACCACCCCACAGCGGCTGATCGTGGTCGTCGACCAGTCGGGCTCGATGGTCGACTCGATGGTCAACTGCACCATCCTGGCCTCCATCTTCGCGGGGCTGCCCAAGGTGGACGTCCACCTGATCGCCTACGACACCCAGGCGCTCGACCTCACGCCGTGGGTGCACGACCCCTTCGAGACCCTGCTGCGCACCAACCTCGGCGGCGGCACCGACGGCACGGTCGCCATGGCACTGGCCCAGCCGAAGATCGCCGAGCCCCGCAACACCGTCGTGGTGTGGATCTCGGACTTCTACGAATGGCGCTCCGAGCCGCTCTTCGAGAGCATGGCCGCCATTCACCGCTCGGGGGCCAAGTTCATCCCGGTCGGCTCGGTGACCAGCTCGGGCCGCGGCAGCGTCAACCCCTGGTTCCGAGAGCGGTTCAAAGACCTCGGTACGCCGGTCCTCTCCGGCCACATCCGCAAGCTCGTTCACGAACTCAAAACTTTTCTCGCTTAGAAAGGCCCCGATATGTCCGACCTGTTGCGCGCCCCTGCCGAAATCAAGTACGCCGAGGAACTGGCCTGGCTGGAATCCGTAGACGACGGCCCCAAGCCCTTCTCCTGGCGGCTGTCCCCGAAGATGGTCCGCCTCTTCATCCTGGGCTCCGAGCGCTCCGACGGCCTCGACCGGGAGATCGCCCAGAAGTGGTACGGCGACCGGAGTTTCGTCGAGCGGTCCATCGTCACGCTGGCCTCCGACCGGGGCCTGCTGCTGATCGGTGATCCGGGAACCGGCAAGAGCTGGCTGGCCGAACTGCTGTCCGCCGCGATCTGCCGCAACTCCACCCTGGTCGTGCAGGGCACGGCCGGCACCACCGAGGACCACATCAAGTACTCCTGGAACGTGTCCATGGTGATCGCCAAGGGACAGTCCAGGGAGTCGATGATCCCCTCGCCGATCATGACCGCCATGGAGTCGGGCGCGATCGGCCGTTTCGAGGAACTCACCCGCTCCACCAGCGACGTCCAGGACGCGCTGATCTCGATCCTGTCGGAGAAGTACATCTCGGTCCCGGAGCTGGACAGCGACAACATCGTCTTCGCCAAGCCGGGCTTCTCGATCATCGCCACCGCCAACAGCCGCGACCGGGGCGTCAACGACCTGTCCTCGGCCCTCAAGCGCCGTTTCAACTTCGTCCGGATCCCGGTGGTGACGAACAGGAAGAGCGAAGCGGAGATCGTCCGCTTCCGCACCGAGGAACTGCTGCGCCGCCACCAGATCGACCTGGACGTACCGCCGACCCTGCTCGACGTACTGCTCCAGAGCTTCGGCGACCTGCGGGCCTCCGCCGCCGCGGCAGGCAGCGACGACGAGAAGCTGGAGTCCGCGCTCTCGACCGCCGAGCAGATCGGCGTGCTCGAAGACGCGATCCTGCACAGCAATTTCTTCGGCGAGCGCGCCCTGACCGCCCACACCCTCGCCTCCTCGCTCGTCGGATCGCTGGCGCGGCGCGAACCGGAGGACCTGGCCATCCTCAACAAGTACCTGCACGGGGTCGTCGAGCCGCGCAGCAAGGAAGAAGGGGGCTCCTGGCCGGAGTTCCTGGAGGGCGGCCGCGACGCGATCGCCACCCTGTCATGACCCCCGTGCACGAGGGGTCGGCCTTCGCAGCGCTGCGCGCGCAGCTGCAGGAGGCGGCCACCGCCTTCGCCGACGGGCCCGACGCACTGGAGGGCATCCTCCTGGGCATCGTGGACGACGTCGACCGCGCGGTGCGCGAACCGCTGGAGGTCTTCCCCGTCTGCCACCACTCGCCGGCCTCCGCGATCGCGATGGCGCGGCGGCTGCGGGAGAAGCAGCCCAAGGTGGTCTACCTGGAGCTGTGCGAGGACATGGCGCCGCTCCTGACCGAGCTGCGCAACTGCCGGCTCCCGGTGGCGGTGCAGGCGTACGCCAGCGAGGTCCAGGGCTTCCCGGCCGAATGGGCGCCGCTGTCGGTCGTCGCACCGATCACCGAGGCCTCCGCCGAATACCAGGCGATCGCCTACGCCCTGGACACGCCCGGCGTCGAGCTGGTCCTGGTCGACCGCTCCTCGGACCACGTGTTCCAGTGGCAGGCACGCGGGATCCACTCCGCCGAACCGGCCGAGGGCGCCGACCCCGACGTGCCGCCGGCCGAGGAGGAGGCCGCGCTCCACGGCGACGCGGTGGGCGTGGAGATCGGCGACCTGCGGCCCCGCTTCGCCGAACTGGAGGAGCACCTGCTGCACCACGGCCGGGTGCGGCACTGGTCGGAGTGGTGGCACCAGTACGTCGAGCTGCCGCTCGGCGACAGCGACCACGACACCTACCGGCAGGTCATGCTGCTGATCGGCAGCCTGTTCCGCCGCCTGGCCCCCGGAGACCCGGAGCGGGTACGGGTGGACGAGGACCGCGAGCGCCACATGTGGACCAGGATGCGCGAACACCTCGCCGCGTCCGGCACCGATCCCGCGGACTGCCTCTACGTCTGCGGCGCGTTCCACGCGGCCAGCCGGGTCGAGGAGTTCGGCGTCCACGGCGCCGACGCGTTCGAGATCAGCCCGCCCAGCGCGAGCACCTGGCAGCACGGCCTCATCCCGTCCAGCCACGCGGCGATCGAGGCGCAGTTCGGCCTCGCGGCCGGCTCGGTGTCGATCGCGGCCACCCAGTGGGCGAAGAACCTCCGGCGCACGCGGGTGCAGCCGTTCCGGCTCGCCGGGCAGGCGGGTGCAAAGAAGGCCGCGAAACCGGGGAAGACCCCGGCGCGGCCGGCCCCCGCGGCCCCGGACGCAGCCCCGGACGTCCCCTCGGACAAGCTCTCCGGCTTCCTGCGGCGCCCGCCCGTCCTCGACCGTCTGGACGAGGCCGAACTGCTCAACTGGTCGGTGGAGATCGTGCGCGCCGCGCGCCGGGCCGGGTACCTCGCCTCCACCGCCGACGCCATCGCCGTGTTCGAGACGTCGATCCTGCTCGCCGGGATGCGCGACCGGGCCAACCCCACGCCGTACGACTTCCAGGACGCGGCGATCACCTGCATCGAGAAGGACACCGTCCCGGGACGGCGCGACGTCCGCCGCCTCGTGGAGATCATGATGGGCGGCGACCGGATCGGCCAGGTCGGCTACGAGGCCCTGCCCCCGCTCGCGCGTGACGTGCACGACCGGCTCGCGCCCCTGAACCTCAAGCTCCAACAGCGCGGTGTCCGGCGGGCCCTGCTGGACATGGCCTCCCGGCCGGAGCTGGAGCAGTGCTCGGACGTGCTGTGGATGCTGCGCCATCTGATGCCGGAGGGCACGGCGCGGCCCATCATGGGCGAGCGCAGGCTCGGCGAGCGGCCCATCCAGGAGTCGTGGGACCTGGCACTGGGCACCCACCAGCGGGCACTGATCGAGCTCGGCTACGAGGGCGTCAGCATCGAGCAGGTCCTGGAACAGCGCCTTCGGCGCACGGCGTACGGCCCGCAGGCCACCACGGCGACCGTCCTGCAGGCCGTCGAGGACGCGACGCTGTACCTGCGCAGCCGCCGCCTCGCCGACGAACTGGGCACGCGCGCCCTGGAGATCCTGGCGACCGAGCGCAGCGTCGACGGCGCGCCGGAAGTGCTGCGCAGGGTACGACGGCTGCTGGCGTACTACCGGACCAGCGAGCCGGTGCTGCCGGCCTGGATCGAGGCCTTCGTCAAGGCCGGCTACGCGCACTACTGCACCCTGCTGCCGACGGCGTTCACCGACGAGGACGCGACCGTGCGCCAGGTCGCCGCGATGCTGGGCTTCCTGTTCAGCATGGAGGGTCTGGCGCTGTCCCTCGGCTGCGACCGGACCCAGCTGGAACTGGCCTTCGCGCAGTCGCACCCCGAGGAGCCGTCCAAGACCGCGCTGCTGTGGGCGGCCCAGGTACAGCTCGGACTGCTCTCGCGTGCGGACCTGCGCGAGCGGTTCGACGACCTGCTGGGCAACCCCCTGGTGGTGCCCGCCTACCCGCGCTACCTCAGCGGTCTCCTGCACGCGCTGGAGCCGGTGCCGCAGCTGGTCGACTTCGTCGTGGAGGCGGTGTCGAACGCCTTCGGACGGCTGCCCGATCCCGTGCTGCTGCCATGGCTGCCCACCCTCATCAGGACCCTGCGGGCCGAAGGCGCCGAGCTGGCCCCGCTGCTGATCCGAGAGGCCGGGCGGATCTTTCCCGGCCGGCTCGCGGCGCTGGACGCCTGGGTGCCGCCGTGGCGGGAGCGGCCGGCGGCGGGGGCGGCGCTTCCCGCGCAGCGCGCGAACAGCGGCAGCGTGCTGCTCGCCGCGCACCCGCAGACGTGCGACGCGGTGGCGGCTCTGCTGGGCTGCGACGGGACGTGGGAGACGGCGGATCCTGCCCCGTCGGGCGCGGCGCTCGCCCATCGCCACCCGGATACGGCGCTGGCGCTGGAGGTGCTGCTGGCAGGCCCCTGACCTCGGCGGGGTCAAGATGCCGTTGTCCGGATTGTGAATATTGGGCTGAGTAGGGGGTGGATAAACGGGCAGAGGCGTGGGTGAAGGCTGCCTCGTGTGCCGGTCCGGCGCACCACAACTGGGAGGGCGCCATGCTCATCATTCTCGGCCTGGTCATCCTGATCGTGGCGGTCGTCGTCGGGCTTGCCGGTGTCCTCGGCAACGCCGGCAGCGGCCACGGGATCGGGGAGGGGTTCGAGGTCTTCGGCTACCACGTCACCGGCTCGACCGGCACGCTGTTCCTCTACGGGATAGTGGTCGGAGCGGTCGTGCTGTTCGGCCTCGGCCTGCTGCTGGCAGGTGCCCGCCGGACCCATCGAAGGGGCCGGGCCGCACGCGCCGAGCTCCGGGACGCCCGCCGGGAGGCGGCCGCCGTTCGAGAGGACCGGGAGGCGGCCGCCGTCCGAGAGGACCGCGACGACCTGGCCGTCCGGCGCGACACCGCCGGGGCGGAGGCCGCGGCGGAACCGGTGAGCGGTCCTCCCCCCGAACCCGTTCCCGTCGACGCCCCTGCCGACCGAGGCGGAGGCCACCGACGGCGGCACCACCTGTTCGGACACTGAAGCGGCGGGGGCCGCACGCCAGAACATCTCGCGAGATCGGAGAACACCGTGATCGTGCTCGGAGTCATCCTGCTCATCATCGCCATCGTGGCCCACATCAGCATCCTGTGGACCATCGGGATCATCCTCATCGTCGTGGGCGTGATCCTGTGGATCCTGGGTGCCATGGGACACGCCCTGGGCGGACGCAAGCACTACTGGTAGGCGCATACCGGCTGCGCCTTCGGGTCCCACCCCTTCGCGGGGGCGGGACCCGCGGCCGTGCCGCGAGGGGGCGGCCGCAGGGATCGTCCCGTGGTCATCGCCGGCCTGAGCGCAACGCCGCCACGGGGTCGCGTACGCGCCATTGAGGGACACATTGCGGCCAAGCGCCGACGGGGTGGTGGCACCCGGGTGGACAGTGGTCCTGACCGAGGCCCTTCGGCCCCGGCGAAACGAGAGGCCGCCATGTCCTACGACGTGAACGTCCGGCTCACCGGCAAGTCCGCCAAACCGTACACACTGACGCTCGAGGGCTTCGGATACGCCCCGGTGATGGACGAATCGGGGGACGGCCGCTACACCGCGGTGACCCTCGGCGAGCACTCCTCCGAAGGCGTGGACATCCTGCACGTCACCGTCCGCGAGCGGTCCTGGCCCGGGCAGGTGGTGGCCAACGGCTCGTTCTACTTCGTCTGGAACGAGGACTCGAAGAGCGTGGACCACAAGGACGTCGGCGCCCTCCCGGAGAACCTCTCGGTTCTCCGCGACGGCCCGTCCTCCTTCACCCTCCAGCTCGACGCGGCGGACTAGACCCCCGCCCGCCGGGGCGCGCCGCGGCGGTAGGTTGGACCGGTGATCGATTTCCTTGTGGACGCCCCGGTACCCGGCAGCCTGGACACCGTCTGGCATGCCGGCTGGCCTTCGCCCAAGCACGATCCGGCCCCGGAGATCCAGGTCCATCCGTACACCGAGCACACGGTGATCCTGCGGCAGAACAAGTCCGTGCACTACGAGGCGCCCTTCCTCTTCCTCCTCTTCGGCAACGAGCGCGCGCTGCTGCTCGACACCGGCGCCACCTCCGACGCCGCCCACTTCCCGCTCCGCGCCACGGTCGACGGCCTCATCGAGGACTGGCTGCTGCGCCAGCCGCGGGAGGACTACGGCCTGGTCGTCGCCCACACCCACGGCCACGGCGACCACGTCGCGGCCGACGGCCAGTTCACGGACCGACCGCACACGACGCTGGTCGGACCGGCCCTGGCCGAGGTCACGGCGTACTTCGGACTCGAGGAATGGCCGGACCGGGCAGGCGAGCTGGACCTGGGCGGCCGCGTCCTGGACCTCGTCCCCGGCCCCGGACACCAGGAGGCGGCGGTGGTCTTCCACGACCGCCACACAGGACTGCTGCTGACCGGCGACTCGCTCTACCCGGGACGGCTCTACGTTCCCGACCGGAAGGCCTACAGCGACACCGTCGACCGGCTCCTGGACTTCTGCGCCACCCGGCCGGTCACCCATGTCCTGGGCTGCCACATCGAGATGACCACCACGAAGGGGGTCGACTACCCCCGGGGCACCACCCACCAGCCCGACGAGCCGCCGCTCCAGCTCACCCCCGGCCATCTGCGCACCCTGCGCCGGGCTCTCGACGAGACCGCGGGCCTGCCGGGCTCACACGCCTACGACGACTTCATCCTGGCGTACACCGACTGACCCGGGCGGCGCCCGGGGCACCGGCCTCGCGGCAGCCGTCAGATCCCGGAGGCGAGGGCCGCGAGTTCGCCGTCGAGCTTGTCGGAGTCCGCGCCCGCCCCCCGGTAGGCGACCTCGCCGTCCTCGTCGAGCAGGACGTAGGTGTTGATGCCCACCGCGCGGAACCGGTCGCGCACGGCGTGGTCGCCGTCGGAGAGGTGCGGGAGCCGGCCCGCGCCGGCGGGGGCGGCGAAGCCCTGCAGGCCGTTCCCCCCGCCCGGTTCGGCGACCGCCACCACGTGCACGCGGCCGACGTAGCGGTCTGCCCTGGCGGCGGTCTCGAAGGCCTGGGCCGGGCACTCCGCGCACGCGGCACCGTAGAACCAGAACAGCACGGGCTTGCCCGCGAGCGTCGAGGCGTCGAAGGACGCGCCGTCCAGGGTCTTGGCGGTGAAGCGCAGAGCGGAGGGGACCGCCCTCTGCGGGGCGGCGGCCGGTGCTCCGGCGGCCCCCCGGACCCCGGGTGCGGCTTCGCCGGTCGAGCAGCCGGCCAGCGGCAGGGTCAGCGCGGCGAGCAGGACGGCGGCGGCGACGCGAGATCCCATGGCACTCTCCCGGGCAAGGCCGGCCCGTACGCCGACGGCCGGAGCGAAGGAGCCGGGCCGGCCGGCCGGAGCTCCCAGGACGGTATGGAATCTACGGTCAGGCCGATAATCGGATGGGATGAAGCGCGGTACGCGCGGCGGCTTCACCCTGATGGTCCCCGCCGGCTCCCGGCTCCCGGCCCCGGCCCTCACCTCTCCCGCCCCGAGGAGTCCCGCGCCAAGTGACTCGTGCGTACTGCACACCCGATCGGTGACAGCGGTGACTGTCGGCGCCCGCGCCCCGCGTGACACCGTCGTTCCTGCCGCCGACCGAGGGAGCAGGAGTGAACAAGGGGTACGCAGCCTTCTGCGACGCCGACCGTTGGTTCTACGACGCTCCGTACCGACGGGCCGACGAGAACTACGGCCCGGCGCTCGCCCCCGTACCGACCGGGTGGCGCTCGCACCGCACCGGGGACTGGTACGCGCTGCGCCCCCTCGGCGACGAACTGCCCTCCCAGGGCTGGAAGATCCACGTCTCGGCCACCCTGGACAATGCCGAGTCGGTACTCACCCGCGTGTACGAGTACTGCGTCGCCCGGCGCATCGCCTTCAAGTTCGTCCCGAGCCGCCACCTGCTGCACCTGCGCAACGCCAAGTACGCCGACCGCTCCGCGAGCGGGAAGTTCATCACCGTGTACCCGGCCGACGAGGAGCAGTGCCGGCGCATCGCCGAGGACCTCGACGGCATGCTGGCCGGCGAGCCCGGACCGTACATCCTCAGCGACCTGCGCTGGGGCGCCGGACCGGTCCACGTGCGCTACGGCAGCTACACCCTGCGGCACTGCTACGACCCGCGGGGCGAACTGGTACCGGCGATCGAGGCCCCCGACGGCAGGCTCGTCCCGGACCCGCGCGGACCGGCCTTCCAGCCGCCCTCCTGGGTCAGCCTCCCCGCCTTCCTCAAGCCGCACCTGGACGCACGCTCCGGTGTGACCCTGACCGAGGTGCCCTACACGATCGAGCGCGCCCTGCACTTCTCCAACGGGGGCGGCGTCTACGCCGGGACGGACGGCCGTACCGGTGAGCCCGTGGTCCTGAAGGAGGCCCGGCCGTACGCGGGCCTCGCCGCCGACGGAGCCGACGCCGTGACCCGGCTGCACCGGGAGCAGGCCGCCCTGGAGCGGCTGGAAGGCCTGGACTGCGTCCCGTCCGTCCGCGGCACCTTCACCGTCGGGGATCACCACTTCCTGGCCCTGCAGTACCTGGAGGGCAAGCCGCTCAACACCTACTTCGCCCGCCGCCACCCCCTGATCGAGGCGGACCCCGACCCGGCCGAGCTCGCGGCGTACACCCAGTGGGCCCTGACGATCCACCGGCGCGTGACGGAAGCCGTGGACGCCGTACACGCCCGCGGCGTGGTCTTCAACGACCTCCACCTCTTCAACATCATGGTGGCGGAGGACGCAGACGGAACGCCCTCGGTCGCACTGCTGGACTTCGAGGCCGCCGCGCACATCGACGAAGGGCTGCGGCAGACCGTCGCCAACCCGGCGTTCGTCGCCCCGCCGGGACGGCGCGGCTTCTCCGTCGACCGGTATGCGCTCGCCTGCCTGAGACTCGCCCTGTTCCTGCCGCTGACCAGCCTGTTCGCCCTGGACCGGGCGAAGGCGGCCCACCTGGCGGACATCGCCGCCGAACAGTTCCCCGTACCGAGGAGCTTCCTCGACGAAGCCGTCGAGGAGATCCTCTCCGACCCGCCGCCCGGCGAACCGGGCCGGCGCCCGACCGCGGCCACCGGACCGTACCTGCCCGTCGAACCGGGCGACTGGCCCCGTGCCCGCGCGTCGATGACCGCGGCGCTGCGCTCCTCGGCCAGTTTCGACCGCGAGGACCGGCTGTTCCCCGGAGACATAGCCCAGTTCGCGTCGGCCGGAGGCGGCACCGGCTTCGGCTACGGCGCCGCCGGGGTCCTCTACGCCCTCGCCGAGACCGGCGCCGAGCCCTGGCCCGAGGCCGAGAAATGGCTGCTCAAGCAGACCGAGGAGACGGCCTCCGGCACCCCCCTCGGCTTCTACGACGGGCTGGCCGGCACCGCCTGGACGCTGGACCGCCTCGGTCACCGCGACCGGGCGCTCGACCTCGCCGGACTACTGCTGCGCCAGCCGTGGCAGACCATCGGCCCCGATCTGCACAGCGGACTCGCCGGAGTCGGGCTGGCACTGGACGCCCTGGGCACCTCGACCGGCGAGAGCAGGCTGCAGAACGCCGCCCTGCGCTGCGCCGAGCTGGTGGCCGGCTCCGCACCGGACCTCACCCGCGCGGGACTCCTGTACGGCAACGCCGGTCCCGCACTGCTCTTCCTGCGACTGTTCGAGCGTACCGGCGACGAACAGCTGCTGGCCCACGCGAGGGACGCTCTCCACCGGGACCTGGACCGCTGCGTGACGAGCGCGTTCGGCACCCTTCAGGTCGACGAGGGCTGGCGCACCATGCCGTACCTCGGCGAGGGCAGCGCCGGAATCGGCATGGTGCTCGACGACTGGCTGGAGCACGGCGCGGACGAGCGCTTCGAGGAGGCCCGGCGCGGGATCGTGCGCGCCGCCCAGGCCACCTTCTACGCCCAGCCCGGCCTGTTCCGCGGCGCCGCCGGAATGATCCTCCACCTCGCCCGGACCACCACACCCGGCCCCGGAACCAGGCCCGACGACATCGCGCGCCAGATCGAGGCCCTGGCCCGGCACGCCGTCCCGTACCAGGGCCACCTGGCCTTCCCCGGCGAGCAGATGATGCGGCTGTCCATGGACCTCGCCACGGGCACGGCCGGCGCACTCCTCGCCCTCGGCAGCGCCGCTCCCGGCGGGCGCGCGCACCTGCCGTTCCTACCGCCGCCGCGCAGCGCCGCGACGGCCCCCAAGCCGGTCCCGCACGGGACCGTGACCCATCGGAACACCCCCAGAGAAGAAGAGGAACCGACATGACGCTTCTTGACCTGCAGTCGATGGAGACCCCCAAGGAAGAGACCACCGAGGCCGCGATGACCGGCGGCGGAAGCCGGGCCAGCCTGCTGCTCTGCGGTGACAGCAGCCTGAGCGTCACGACCTGTAACTGACCGGGTCGGCAGGCCATATCCGGGGCTCGGACGGTTCGCCGTCCGGGCCCCGCACCCCATGTCTGGAGCCGCCGCGGATGACCCCGCACGACGACCCGCCGGAACCGGCCCCCGTCGGCCCCGGGACGCCCGAGGACAAGGACGCGCGCCCGGCCGACCGAGCGCTCCTGGCGGCCGCCAGGCACAGCGCCGGACGCCTCGCGGCCGTCCTCGGATGCGCGACGGCAGCCTCGGCCGCCGCCCTCGCGGAACCCGCGATCCTGGGCCACACACTCGACCTGCTGCTCCGCCACGATCCGTCCGCCCCCCTGTGGACCCTGCTGTGCGCCGGGGTCATCGCGGCCGAGGTACTGCTGGACGCGGGCACGACCCGGCTCACCGGCGGGACGGACGCGCGCTCCACGGCCTGGCTGCGCCGGCTCGGCCTCGCCCGGCTCCTGGACACCGCCCCGCACCACGCGGCCCGGCACGCCCCCGGCGACATCGCCGCCCGACTCACCGCGCACGCCACCGAGGCCGGCACCGTACCGGCCACCCTCGCGACCGGAGCCGCCTCCCTGCTGCCCCCGCTCGGAGGCCTCGTCGCGCTCTTCGTCATCGACGCCTGGACGGCCCTGGCCTTCCTCGCCGGCCTGCCGCTGCTGGTGCTCCTGCTGCGGGCCTTCGCCCGCGACTCCTCCGCCAGCGTCTCCCGCTACCAGCAGGCGCAGCTCGCCACGGCCGGCCGCCTCGTCGAGGCCCTGGCCGGGGCACGCACCATCGCCGCCGCCGGAACCGCAGCCCGGGAACGCGCCAGGATCCTCGCGCGGCTGCCCGAACTCGACACCGAGGGCCGGCGGATGTGGCGGGTCTACGGCGGCACGATGGCCCGCACGACAGCCCTCATGCCGCTGCTGCTGTACGTCGTACTCGGCGTGGGCGGCATCCGGCTGTCCGCCGGAGCGCTCGACGTCGGGGAACTGCTCGCCGCCGTCCGCTACGCCGGCCTCGCCGCCGGCATCGGGGCCGTCACCGGAAAGCTGAGCGCCGCCGTGCGCGGGCGGGCCGCCGCGCGGCTGGCCGCCGGACTGTTCACGCTGCCCGCACTGGAATACGGCGGCTCGCGGCTCCCCGAAGGCGGCCCGGGCACCCTGGAGCTGCGCGGCGTACACGTGGTGCGCGGCGGCTCGACGGTGCTGCGCGGCATCAGCCTGCTGATCCCGGGCGGCACCACGGCCGCCGTGGTGGGTAGCTCCGGCTCGGGCAAGACGCTGCTCGCCGCAGTGGCCGGCCGTCTGGCGGATCCCGATTCCGGTCAGGTGCTGCTGGACGGCGTGCCGCTGCGGGAACTCACCGCCGAGGCGCTGCGCCGCGAGGTCGGACACGCCTTCCACCGGCCCGCGCTCGTGGGCGGGAGCGTCGGGGAGGCCATCGCGTTCGGGGCCGGCCCCGAACCGGGCCCCGAAGCGGTACGGACGGCCGCGCGGGCGGCGGGCGCCGACCTGTTCGTACAGCGGCTGCCCCAGGGATACGGCACACCGGTCGGCGACGCCCCGATGTCCGGCGGCGAGGTCCAACGCCTCGGCCTGGCAAGGGCGTTCTGCCATGCGGGACGGCTGCTGGTCCTCGACGACGCCACCTCCAGCCTCGATACGGTCACCGCCCGGGAGGTCGAGCGGGCCATCGCGGAACAGGTCCGGGCCGGAACCCGGCTCTTCATCGCCCACCGGGTCTCCACGGCGGCCCGGGCCGACCTCGTGGTCTGGCTGGAGCAGGGGCGGATCCGGGCCACCGGCACCCATGCCGAGCTGTGGCGGGACCCGGGATACCGGGCCGTGTTCGCCGCCGACGCCGCCGAGGCCGACGCCGCCGATGCCGATGCCGCGGTCGACCGGGCCGCCCCGAGGAGCCGGGGGGCGGCCCGGTGACGGAGCACGGCGCCTGGCGGCGGATCGCCCCCGACGCCCGGCGGTTCCTGCGCGAACGTACCGGCGCCCTGGGGAGGCTCGCGGGCTGGTCCCTCCTGGAGTCCGCGCACACCTTCCTCACCGGCTACGGCGTGGCCCGGGCCCTCGACGACGGCTTCCTCGACGGCCGCACCGGAACCGGCCTCGGCTGGCTCGCCGTGGCCGGACTCGGCGCGCTGCTCGGCGCGTTCGCGCTGCGGGGGGTGTTCGCCGGACTCGCCGACCTGGTGGAGCCGCTGCGCGACGGACTCGTCCGCAGGGCGGTGCGCCACGCGCTGGACCGGGCCCTCGCCGACCCGGCCAGGGCCGCCGACGCGGGCGCGGTCTCCCGGCTGACCCAGCAGACGGAGATGGCCCGCGACTCCTTCGCCGGCATCGTGCTCACGGCGAGGTCGTTCGCCTTCACGGCCGTGGGCGCGCTCGCCGGCATGGCGGCCCTGGCCCCGGTGCTGCTGCTCGTCGTACTGCCCCCGCTCCTGCTGGGGCTGGGCCTCTTCCTGGCGACCCTGCGGCCCATGGCCGCCGTACAGCGCGACGCCCTGGACACCGACGAGGCGCTGTCGCGCCGGCTGGGCGCGCTGGGCGAGGGGCTGCGGGACATCGTGGCCTGCGGCGGGGGAGCGGCGGCGGGCGCCGGTGTGGAGACACTGATCGCCGCCCAGGAGCGGCTGGCCCGCCGCCTCTCCCGGTGGGCGGCTGTCCGCACGATCGCCCTGGCGGCTGCCGGCCGGCTGCCGGTGATCGCCCTGCTGGCGGCGGCCCCGTGGCTGCTGGGGCGAGGGATCACCGCCGGAACGCTCGTGGGTGCGCTCACCTACCTCGTACAAGCCCTGCTCCCCGCCCTCAACTCCCTGATGACGGCGCTGGGTTCGGCGGGCACCCGCCTGCTGGTGGTACTGGAACGCTTCTGCGAGCCGCCGCCGGAGGCAGCGGCCCGGACGGCGGACCACGGGCTTCCGGCCGAGGCGGCCGCGGACCACGGGCTTCCGGCGGAGGCGGCCGCGCACCACGGGCTTCCGGCAGAGGCGGCCTCCCCGCCCCCTGCGGCCCTCGCCCACGCCGTCGAGCTGCGTGACGTCACTTTCGCCTACGGCCCCCGGGCGGTCCCCCTGCTCGACGGCCTCGACCTGGTGGTCCGCCCGGGGGAACACCTCGCGGTGGTCGGACCGAGCGGCATCGGCAAGTCCACGCTCACCGCCCTGCTGGCCGGCCTGCTGACGCCCGGCCGGGGCACGGTCCTGGTCGCCGGCGCAGCCGCCCGCGCCCGCTCCGGCGCGCCGGGACCGGACCCGAGGCGCACCCTGCTGCCGCAGCAGGCCTACGTGTTCACCGGCACGGTCCGGGAGAACCTGACCCACCTCTGCCCCGGCGACCGGACACCCGACGAGGCCCGGATCAGGAGCGCGGTGGCCGACCTGGGGCTGGACGGCCTCGTCGAACGGCTGGGCGGCCTGGACGGGAACGTCTCCCCGCGCCGGCTGTCCCAGGGCGAGAGCCAGCACCTCGCGCTCGCCGCCGCCCACCTCTCGCCTGCTCCGCTGCTGCTCCTCGACGAGGCCACCTGCCATCTCGACCTCAGGACCGAGGAGCGCGCCGAGCGGGCTCTCGCCGCCCGCCCGGGCACGCTGGTCGTGGTGGCGCACCGCATCTCGTCCGCGGCGCGGGCCGACCGGGTCCTCGTACTGGACGGAACCCGTGCGGTGTGCGGCACGCACGCGGAGCTCCCGGCCCGGTCACCCCTGTACCGGGACCTGGTGGGGCTCTGGGAGGGTGCGGGGGACGGCTGAGGGCGGGCCGCGTGCGGGCCGTGCTCCGCCTCAGACCCAGCCTTCCCTGCGGGATATCCGGATCGCGTCGATGCGGTTGCGCGCACCGGTCTTGCGGGTGACGGCGGCCATGTAGTTCCGTACCGTTCCGCTGGCCAGGTGCAGGGCGCTGGCTATCTCGGCGATCGAGTCGCCCTCCGCCGCCCGGGCCAGCACGCTCAGTTCGCGCGGACTGAGCGGTACCGGATCGGCTTCCATGCAGGCGGAGGCCAGTGCGGAGTCGACGAAGCGCTCGCCTGCCGCGACCCTGCGGACGGCCCGTACGAGCCGTCCCGGCGAGCCGTCCTTGTCGACGCAGCCCAGCACGGGCGCCCGGAACGCGCGCCGCAGCGGTCCCGCGGTACCGGCCGAGGCCAGCACCAGTACCGGGGTGGGCGGGGCGAGGTCATCGCGGTCCCGGCGGTCGGCCCCCGCCAGGAGCTGCGCCGCGCCCGGACAGTCGAGGTCGACGACCGTCACGTCTGGTCGTAAGGCCTCGGCCTCGCGTCCTGCGGCCCTCCAGCCCGCGGAAGCGACTTCGAAGGGTCCTTCGGATCTCAACAGGGCGGCGAGGGAGGACCGGACGAGCCGGACGCTGTGCAGGACCAGGACCTTCGTCATGGCGGATGGGCTCCTTCGGTAGTCGACCACGGCATGATGCGGCTGCCCGCGTACCGGACTGATGGAACGTCACTGTGGGGGTCGCTCTGGGGTGTTCGGTGACGTTGGCCGAGATCCGTACGTGAATCAGGTCCACGTTTGGCGGGGAAGGGGCTTGAGCGCGGCGCGACACCCCGGCGGAAACCAAGAAGGCGGCCCGTGCACTGATGCTGGTGGCGGTGAATCTGCTGGCTGCCGCGACGGCGTCGACCGGGCAGGTATCGGCCGCGACGCTGCGCCCCGTCGGCGTCGAACGGGCGGATTGCCGCAACATCGGAACGGCGTTCGGGGCAGCGCCGAGTTCTCGGGCGACTGGCGGCCCGACTCGCCGTACCTGTCCCTGGAGTCGCAGTTCGGGCAGCTCCGCAAGTACCGGGGCAAGTACACCGGACTGCACAGGACGGGTGAGGTGGGCATCAACAGCAAGGGTGAAGTCTGGATCGCCTACGGCAAGTTCGTGAGCTGCTGAGGCGGGAACCGAAGCGGCAGCTCCTGCACGGCGGTTCGACGCCTGTACGACGCGCGACAGCCTGGGCGAGATCGCCAACAACTGTGTGTCGCCACGGCCGAGGGCGGCGGTCAGGCGCCCCTCTACCAGGAATCCTTCTTCCTGCTGACCGCCGGATCCGAGAATGAGGCCAGGGAAAAGGCCCAGGCTCATGTCCGGGGCCTCGAAACGAGCTACCGGAACGAGAGCGGCGCCCTGATCAATTGGGCGTTCCGGGGAATTGTCGATGTCGCCGAGGTGGCCGAAGACCGCCTCGGCGACGGAACAGACCTCTACACCAGGCACTTTCGAAACCATGCCGCCTATGCGGCGTTCGAACCGCTGTTGTCGGGCGAGGAACTCTGACCCTCGCGGAGCCGCGGATGCTCAGTTGGCGCGGGTGTAGCGGGCGTCTCCGGTCCAGATCCGCTCGAGCCGTACGCGGGTGCCGGGCCGTGGAGCGTGCCAGATCCTGTCCTGACCGGCGTAGATGCCCACGTGGCCTATGGTCGCGCCGGTGGGGAAGAAGACCAGATCACCCGGCGTGCGCTGGGACCGTGAAATGTGGTGTGTGCTCGCGTACTGCTCATCGGCGGTACGGGGAAGCACCCGTCCGGCCTCGCGGAAGGCGTACAGCGTGAGGCCGGAGCAATCGAACTTCTTGGGCCCCGTCGCGCCGTAGGCGTAGGGCGCCCCTCGTTTGGAAGCGGCGATCTTGACGGCTTTGGCGCCGTACGGTGAAGCCGCCTCGGCGGGTGTGGCGCGGGCCGTCACGGTGGCCAGAGAGATTATGAGGAGGAGGGCGGCGGGAGTGGAGAGTCGCCGGGTCTTCCGTCGGTTTTTCGCGGGCTCTTGGTGATCCGTTCTGGAGTGGAGCAATCGTGATACCTCCGCATTAGGGAAAGGAACAGCTCCTGGAAATGCTGTTCTCGACGACATGCGTAACGGCTCTCGATGACGGACAAGTTATCCCCGAAGTGGATGTTTTTCCGGCAATGGGACACGGGAAGAAACGTCTAGGTTAAGCAAAAGAACCCGAGATGGTATGAATTGAATATGGTGCGCCAAGGCGGAGGGGTGAGGGTGGCGCGGGCTCAACAGACGAGCGCCGCAAGGCCGTCCGGCCGGGGACGCGGGTGATCCGGCGCAAGGATCTCCGAGCGGTCCATCCGGCGGAATGGCTGCGTCCCCGGCGCGCACCGGGGACAATCCGTGGGGCTTGGTCAGGCAGCGTCCGCACCACCACACCCCATTGGAGAGCCGGTGTCGTCGCAAGAGATCCCCATCACGCTCACCCCGCAGCAAGCTGCCTTCGGAGTGATCCTCACGGCGACCCTGCCGACCGGCCCCGCCCGCCTGAGGATCCCGTCCTGCAAGGACGGCGACCTCGTCCAGGCCCGCGTCGGCGACGCCCAGGTACTCCTGCGCATCCGGGTGGCCCCCGCAACAGGCGCGACCCCGGCGCAGCCCCGGCCCGCGGGGCCGTCACGCGCACGGGGGTGGCTGGTGGCCCTCGGGGTCCTCGCCGCGGTGGTCGTCGGCCTCGTCCTGCTGAACAGCGGGAACGACGACGACCGAGGCGGTACCGCCTCCTCCGCCTCCTCCGCCTCCTCCGCCACCCCGACGCCCACGCCCTCGCCCAGCACCTGGTCGCCCGCCCCGGCCCCGCCCCCGGCGGACACCCCCACCGGCACCACGACCGACACCGCGCCCGATCCGGTCGCCTCGCCCTCCCAGGCGGCCCCCAGCCCGTTCGACCGGGGGACCTGCCTCAACGGCACCCTGCCGGACTCCACGACGGCGCAGCGGGTCACCGGCGTGGAGGAGGTCTCCTGCTCGGCCTCCGACGCGCACTACCGGGTCATCGAGAGCATCCCGCTGACCTCGGACCTGAACCGCTGCGAGGACAACCCCAAGACGGAGTACGCGTTCTCCTACCGCTACACCCGCAACGGCATCCCCATCAACGAGTACGTGTACTGCCTCGTCGGCATCGGGTCGTACGCCCGCGGATGACCAGGCGGGAGCGGCCGGGAGCGGCCGGCCGCGGGGCCTTTCCGGCGCCGGGCCGGGCCGCGTTCCGCGTGGCGGACACCCAGGGCCGAAGCGTGCGGCCTACGGTGATCCGGTGCGCCACACCACCGCCGTCGTGGCAGCGGTCGCCCTGCTGTGCACCACGGCCCTGTCCTGCACGGCGTCACCGCCCGGGCTTCGCCTTCAGGCCCCGCGCCCGGAACTCGCCACCCGTGTCACCGCCGTGTCCCCGGCCGAACTGGGCGCCACTCACCGGCCGGGCTGCCCGGTGCCGCCCGACCAGCTGCGGCTGATCCGGATGAACCACTGGGGCTTCGACGGGAAGGTCCACCAGGGTGAACTGGTCGTCCACCACCGGGTGGTCCGCCCGCTCCTGCACGTCTTCGGGAAGGCCTTCGAGGCCAGGTTCCCGATCCGGCGGATGCGGGTGACGGCCGAATACGGCGGTGACGACGACGCCTCGATGGCCGCCGACAACACCTCGGCGTTCAACTGCCGCCAGGTCACCGGCGACCCCAGCCGCCTCTCCCGGCACTCCTACGGCGACGCGGTCGACATCAACCCCGTCGAGAACCCGTACGTCGACCGCAACGGCGCCGTACGTCCACCGGCGGCCCGCGCGCACCTCGACCGCGCCCGCGCCACCCCCGGCCTGATCCGCCCGGGGGACGCCCTCAGCCGCGCCTTCCAGGAGATCGGGTGGCACTGGGGCGGGCGCTGGAGCAACCCGGACTACCAGCACTTCTCCGAGGCCGGCCGCTAGCGGCAGCCGCAGCCCGTCGAATGACCGTGCGGGCCGGGTGACCCCGGCCCGCTTCGTCGGCGGTCAGTCCAGGTCGAGGTAGTACACGCCGGCCTTGGCGTCGGCGAAGAGGGTGAACTGGATCTCCGAAGCCGGACCGTCGGTGCCGGAGAGGTCCATCTCGACGGGCT
Organism: Streptomyces sp. NPDC028314; assembly: GCF_055565795.1. Classification (NCBI taxonomy): domain Bacteria; kingdom Bacillati; phylum Actinomycetota; class Actinomycetes; order Kitasatosporales; family Streptomycetaceae; genus Streptomyces; species Streptomyces sp. NPDC028314. The sequence continues at coordinate 252,403 of NZ_JBVHTP010000001.1, read as the reverse complement.
CCGCGTCCACCAGTACGAACTCGTTGTACCCGTCGAAGTCGCCCGGCGCGTCTGCGACGCCGACGTGGATCGGGGTGTTGTCGGGAAGGCCGACGAGGGCGGAGCGCAACTGCCCCGCCGTCCAGACCTGGGGCGTGTGCTCGAACGTCTCTGCCATGCGTCGAGGGTAGTAGCGGTGGTGCGGCGCCGTGCGCATCGCCGCGCCGAGTCGGCGTACGGAGCTTGCACCTGATTGCTGCCGTTATGCACCCACCTTTTCGACCGTTATGGTCCGGGCACGGGCGACCCACGGCCGGGTGGCCACGGTGAGGGCGACGGACACCGCGGCGACCCCGGCGATCGCCGCACCGGAGCCGAGGTACTGGGCGGTGCCTCCGGCGATCGCGGCCCCGAGGCCCTGCCAGGTCATCCTGCCGGCGGCCTCGACACCCTGGACCTGGCCGCGGACCGGATCCGGGGTCAGTTCGAGCAGCTGCTCCTGCAGGGGCAGGGTGGCGGCGAACCCGGCACTGGCGGCGAACACCGCGACCGCCGCGAGCCAGTGGGGCGGGTGGAACGCGAACAGCACGTACGGGGCGGCGAGCAGCAGCCGGAGGGCGAACGCGTAGCGCCGCCGCTGGTCGGCTCCGAGCAGCCGGCCGACGGTCAGGTCGCCGATGAGCATGCCTGCCGAACCGGCGGCCAGGAGGGTGCCCGCGTGGCCGGGGTCGTAGGAGATGAACAGGGCCTCGCAGCCGACGATCAGGCCGTTGGGGACCCACAGGTTCAGCAGGAGGGCCCGCTGGCCGGACCGGGAGAAGAGCGCGCGGTTCGTCGTCCAGGTCTGGCGCAGCCCGGGGCGAGGGGTCAGCCGGACGGAGTGCTCCCGGACGGTGGCCGCCACCACGACCAGTCCGAGTCCCGTCAGGACCGCGGAGACGAGGAAGACCTCTCGCGGGCCGATGTGCCGCAGCAGCACGGCGCCGACGGCGAATCCGGCGATCGCCATGCCGCCGGAGGTGATGTTCATCAGCGAACGGGCCAGCGCGTAGGCGGAGTCCGGCACCACCTCGGCGAGCACCCCCATCCGCGTGCCCGTCCCCAGGGACTGGAAGAACCCCAGCACCAGGAGCAGACCGAAACGCACGGCCAGCGGCAGCCCCGGTAGCGCCTGCGCGGCGATGCCCGCCAGCGACAGGCACTGGAGCACGAGGATGGTGCGGCGCGGGCGGCGTCCGTCCGCGACCGACATCAGCGTCAGCGCCCCGAGCACCGCCGCGAACGTCGCGCCGTACATGCTCACGGCCGTCAGGAATGGTGAGTGGGTCTGCCGGTCGACCAGGGTGCCGAGCGCGAAGCCCGACAAGGTGCCGGAGGCGACGGTCAGCGTGAAGCTCGCGTACAGGCCGGCGAATTCGGGGTTGCGGAGCAGAGTGCGGTAGGTGGCGGTGGCAGGCGCACTGGGCGCGGGGGCGTCGGATGTCATAAAAAAAGCCTCCGGACATCCACGGATGGGAGACGCCGAAGGCCAGCCAGATGATCATAGCATTCGGCCGTCCCCGACCCACACCGGTCCGGCTCGGCCACGATCCACCGGTGGGGCGGGAGCGCGGCGCGCGCTCGGCTGACGGGTGCTGCTGGTGCAATGGCTTCTTCGACTGCGCGGGCCGGGGAGTGTGACGTGGCGGAGCATGACGGGAGGCCCCACGGGCCGGCCGGGGGACATGGCGCGCTGCTCGCGAGGCTCCGGGCGATGGAAGCCGCGGCCGAGGAGATCGGGACGACCCCCGACGCGACCACCACCTGTGAGGAACTGGCCGCTTTCCTGGTCAGGGCCCTGTGCGACGCGGCCGCCGTGGACCTGCGGGCCGCGGACGGCGGGCTGACCCGGCAGGCCACGGCAGGGGCCGTCGGGCTGCTGACCGCCAGCGCGGGGGAGCCCGGGTCGGTACGTGCGATGGACGGCGGGCACCCCCTCGCCGAGTGGGCGGTGGTCTCCGGCGGAGTCCCCGTGCACCTCGTTTCCGTGCCGCTGCTGGCCAGGGACCGGGTCCACGGCGTGCTGCTCGCCGTACGGGCCCGGGACGGCTTCAGCGACCACGAGGCGGCGACGATCCACTTCACGGCCCGGCTCGCCGCGATGCACCTGGCCCATGCCCGACAGCTGGCCGCCGTCGAGGAGACGGTGTCGAACCTCCAGCGGGCGCTGGTGTCGGAGCCGGGCCGGCCGCATCCCAATCTGGAGATGGCCAGCCGCTATCTGCCGGTCGGCCCGCGGGCACTGGTGGGAGGCGACTGGTTCGAGACGGTCCGGCTCCACTTCGGCCGCACCCTGCTGGTGGTCGGGGACGTGATGGGCCACGGACTCGATGCCGCGGTGGACATGAACGCGTACCGGTCCACGCTGCGCGACGTGGCCTCGACGGATCTCGCCCCGCACCGGGTGCTGCGCCAGCTGGACGCACTGGTCGCCGAGGACGCGGCCCGCCGGCCGGCCACCTGCCTGCTGGTCCGCATCGACCCCGCGCGCGGGGTCGCGATGTTCGCCAGTGCCGGCCATCTGCCGCCGGCCGTGTTCGGGGCGGACGGCTCGGCCGTCCTCGTCGACGTTCCGGTCGGGCCCCCGCTGGGCACCGGGCTCGGCGGCTACGAGGCCGTCAGCCGGACCCTCACCCCCGAGGAGACCCTGCTGATGTTCACCGACGGGCTCGTGGAGCGGCGGGGCGAGGACATCGACGTCTCGCTGGCCCGGCTGGCCGGGCTGCGGCCGCCGACGGGCGCGGGGGTCGGGGAGCTGGTGGACGCCGTGGTGGTGGGCCTGGACGCCCGGCACGCCGAGGACGACGTCGCCGTACTCGCCGCCCGCGTCCGGCACCGGCCGCCACAGGCGTGATCCGCCGTCGCTCCGGATGGTCAGCGCGATCGGGCCGGGGCGAGCGATACGACGGCCGAGCAGGTCAGAGGTGGACCAGGCCCAGGGCGACGGCCCCGCCGAAGAGGACGGCCACGTGCGAGGTGAACATGGTGACCCATTCCCAGATGCCCATCCGGAAGCGGGCCCGGACCAGCACCGTCCACTCGTACGAGAGGGCGATGAGCGCGAGGACCAGCAGCGGGGTCCACAGAACCGTCCACCAGCCGTCCGTTCCGCCGAGACGGACCGAGGCGAAGAAGCCCGCACCGAGCAGGCTCACGACGGTCCAACCGGGCTTCTCCGGCCGCGTGTCGAGGTCCTCCGGAGGCTTTTCCGCTGTCGTGTCCATGTTTGGCAAAGATACACGCCGCCCGGCGGCGGGTCGGAGCTCGACGGTCAACCCGCCCTGCGGGTGGACGATCTCGCTCTGGCAGGATCATAAGCAATACATAAGTTCCGGTTGTGGGAGAAGTGAGGAAGAGATGCGTACGTCGACTCGTGCCGTTCCGGCGGCGGTGGGTGCCCTGGCGCTTGCCCTGGCACTGACCGGCTGCAACGACCCGGGTTCGGGGAAGCCGAAGCGGGGCGGCGCCGGTTCCGCCGCTTCGGGCGAGAAGAAGACCTTCCGTCTGGGCGAGGCCAGCCCGCCGCAGGAAAGCACCATGCAGAAGTCCTCGGGTGCCAAGTTCACGGTCACGCCCACCAAGGCGGAGACCGGTACCACGGCCGACATGGACAACTCCGGACTGAAGAAGGACGACAAGGAGGGCCCGCAGGTCCCGGTCTACGTCTGGTCGACGCTCACCCACAAGAGCGGCCCGGCCATGGAGGTCGGGGACATGGACGGCAACCTCGTCCTCAGGACGGACAAGGGCCAGCGCACCCGCGCCCTCTTCGTCCTGATGGGTTCGGCGAAGTGGCCCAACTGCCCGTCGGTGGACACCGCCAAGCAGCTGAGCCCGGGCCAGTCGGAGCAGATCTGCACCGCCTTCCTCATCCCGGAGGGCCAGAAGGCGGCCGCGGTGGAGCTGACGCAGGGCTTCTACAAGGAGCCGCTGGAGTGGCCCGTCGCCAACTGACCTGAACCGCCGGGCGGGGGAGCGGGGCCGGGGTCGGCCTGTGAGAATGGCGAGGTGCCGTTCTCACCTGAACCGATCAGTGTCGAGCCGCCCTTCTCCGTCTCGCGTGCCCTCCTGACGCAGTCCTGGCTCGACCTCGTGTTCCTGCACTGGGCGGCCGATCCGGCGGACGTGGCCCCGTTGCTGCCCGCGGGGACGGTGCCCGACACCCTCGACGGCGTCACGTACGTCGGCCTCATCGCCTTCCGCATGGACCGCGTGGGCTGGCTGGGGCTGCCCGGAGTGCCGTACCTCGGATCCTTCCCGGAGACGAACGTCCGGCTGTACTCGGTGGACCCGCAGGGGCGCCGGGGCGTCGTCTTCCGCTCGCTGGACGCCTCGCGCCTCGTCTCGGTGCTGGTGGGGCGTACGGCGTTCCGGCTCGCCTACCAGTGGTCGCGCATGTCCGTCGCGCGCACCGGTGACCTCGTCACGTACACGGGCACGCGCAGATGGCCCGGCCCTCGCGGAGCCCACTCGCGGATCACCGTCCGGGTCGGCGAGCCGATCGAGGAGCCGACGGAGCTGGAGCACTTCCTGACGGCCCGCTGGTGCCTGCACAACGGCTTCCACGGCGGCACGCTCCAGGTGCCCAACACCCACCCGCGCTGGCCGCTGCGCCGCGGGGAGCTGCTCGAGTGCCGGGAGAACCTGATCGCCGCGGCAGGACTCCCCGCGCCGGCCGGGGACCCGGTCAGCGTCCTGTACTCGACAGGGGTGCCCGTCCGCTTCGGGCGTCCGACCCGCTTCGGTGACCGGTGACCGGTGACCGGGTGAGCGGGGACGGGGCGATCTCGCACGCGCACGGCATCACCCCCGACGACTACCGCGGGCTGTCGGCCTGCTCGATCGCGGCCGGGGTCAACGCCGGTCGACTGTCGGCGCGCGCAGTGGCCTCGGCCGCCCTGGCCCGGATCTTCCGCGACGACGCGGGTCTGCGTGCCTTCAGCGAAGTCTGGCCGCAAGTGGCCGTCGAACAGGCGGACATGGTCGACCGTCGGGTCCGGCAGGGGGAGCGGTTGCCGTTGGCCGGGGTGCCCTTGGCGGTCAAGGACACCGAGGGGCTGGACTCCCTCCAGAGCGCCCGGCTGGTCGCGGCCGGCTGCGTGCCCGTGGGCGCGACCTCGACCCCCGGCCCGGGAACCCGCTGGCAGACCTGGGGCACCACCGGCCGCGGCGCCACCCTCAACCCGCTCGACGCACGCTGGAGCCCGGGCGGCTCCAGCGCGGGTTCGGCCGTGGCGGTGGCCGCCGGGATGGTGCCGCTGGCCACCGGGAGCGACGGGGCAGGGTCGGTGCGCATCCCCGCGGCCTGGTGCGGGGTCGTCGGACTCAAGCCGACCAACGGGCTGGTACCCGCCAGGGACAGGGCGGGCCTGAACATCGCCGGCCCGCTGGCCCGCCACGTCCGGGACGCCGCCGCGTACCTGGACGCGCTCGCCGGGACCACGCGGTCCCGTACGCTCGCGGCGCCCGCACGACCCGTACGGACGGCCTGGTCGCCGACGCTGGGCTTCGCCGGGACCGAGCCCGCGGTCGCGGCGACCGCGCAGGCCCACCTCGGCGTGCTGTGCCGCGCGGGTGCGGTCGACGTCACCGGTGTTCCGGTCCGCCTCACGGACCCCGCCGAGTGCTGGCGGAGCCTGCGCGGGCACTCGGCGGCGGACACGGACCTCGTCGTACGGACCCGAGCCGCCCTCGCACGCGCCCTCGACCGCGTCTTCGCGGAGGCCGACCTCCTGGCGACGCCGACCACCCCCAACGTGCCGCACGGCCACGACGGTCCGGGCGAGACCCTGAGCGTGGCTCTGACCTGGGCGTTCAACATCAGCGGCAACCCGGCCATCAGCATCCCGGCCGGTCTCACCCCGGCGGGCGAGCCCGTCGGGCTCCAGCTGGTCGCCCGCCACGGCCGGGAGGCCGACCTCCTGTCCGTCGCCCTGGCCGCCGAAGCCTGCCGGCCGAGGGTCCGGGCCGGGCTCCGTCAGATGTCCAAGCCGGTCGCCAGGCCCGGGTAGTCGAGGACGAGTCCGGTGGCGTCGAAGAGCAGGTCGCTGGTGAAGGAGCCGGAGGAGTAGCGCACCCGGTGACCGCCCAGCGGGGTGTAGGACTGCGCCGACGCGGTCACGACGAGGTCGGGCACGGACACCCAGGCCATGAGGAACTGCTGCGCCGGGGCGCCCTCTTGGCCCAGGTGGAGGCCGTGCCGCAGTACGGGCATCGTGTTGGTGAGGGGGCACAGCCCCAGGTCGCAGTCGAGGGCGCCGTCGAACTTGGCGCGTGGCGCCCCGTCCACGGTCCAGCGCCCTTCGTCGTCCCGGCGCAGGTCGAGCTCGCGCGTGGTGGGGCCGGGGCCGTCGACGGTGACGTGGAGGGCGCGTGTGACGTAGCGGGGGCCGGTGGCGAGCCGGTACGTCACCCAGTACGGGCCGTTCTCCAGCGCGACGGCCCGCCCCCGCGCCTGGAGGCGGTCCGACGCGAACTGCCCCCAGACGGTGTCGTACCCCTGTCCGGCCGATACCCGCCAGGTGCGGGTGAAGTGTGCGGAATCATCCATGGGGCGATCTTCGCGCAGGTTACGGCCCGGACCTCGGTGTCGTGGAGGCGGATTCCATGGCGGCCTTGAGATTGGCCAGGGTGGTCCGGATGTTGCGGCGCTGGAACACGGCGAAGGTGTGGCCGCGGGTCGCGATCCTGTCGAAGGTGTTCGCGACGAAGTCGGGCCACGAGCGGCGGTCGTCGGTCCACGTCTCCGTCACCCGCGTGCCCTCCGGGACCGCCTCGAACCGGTACTCCCAGGTCGCGATGGGTCCCTTCAGCCGTGGCTGCTTGAGGCCTATCGCGTGGACCCGGAAGCGGAACAGCTCGTCCTGATCGGCTGCGGTCACGGTGCACCGGGTGGTCCAGCGGAAGGAACCCCGCCTGTTGTGGCCGTCGAAAACCGTCCCCACGCGGGCCGGGCCGGGCGCGCCGCCGAGGGTCGCGCCGAGGTTCTCGGGGCTCCAACGGCCCATGAGCGAGGGATCGCAGACGTGCCGGTAGACCGTCGACGGGGTGGCTTCGATGGTGATGCTGTCGGAGACGCTGAGCGTGCGGGCCATGGGACTCCCATCCTTGGAGGCCTGAGGTTACCGCCTGGTAGTAAGGATGGGCGAGGGGCCCCGGCGGCCCTCGGACGGGCGTCAACGCGTGCGGGCGCCGATGCGGGCGGTCAGCAGGGCGATGTCGTCGTCGGCCGAGGCCGGGATCAGCTGGGAGATCAGGGAGTCGCACAGCTGGTCCAGCGATTGCTGGGGGTGGGTGAGGAGGCGGATGAGTTCGGCGAGGCGTTCGTCGATGTCGCTGTCGCGGGATTCGATGAGGCCGTCGGTGTAGAGGACGAGGATGCTGCCGGGCGGCAGGGTGATGTCCGTGGTGGTGAACTCGACGCCGCCCACGCCCAGGGGGACACCGGGCGGCGTGGCCAGCAGGCGCACGGTGCCGTCCGGCAGTACCGCGGCCGGCGGCGGGTGGCCGGCGCGGGTGAGGGTGCACTGACCGGTGGCGGGGTCGCAGACGACGTACAGGAAGGTCGCGAGCATGGGTTCGGCCAGGTCCGCGAGGGTGGCTTCGAGCTGGTTCAGGAGCTCGGTGGGGGAGAGGCTCAGGCGCGCCAGGGCGCGCACGGTGGCGGACAGCCGTCCCATGACGGCGGCGGCGCCGGTGCCGTGTCCCATGACGTCCCCGATGAGGAGGGCGGCCTTGCCGTCGGCCAGGTGCACGACGTCGTACCAGTCGCCGCCGACCTCGTTGACGTCGCTGGCGGGCAGGTAGCGGTGGGCGATGGTGAGGCCGGCCGGCGGGGTGATGTGCTGGGGCAGCATGCTGCGCTGGAGGATGACCGCGGTCTCGTGCTCGCGGTGGTAGAGGCGTGCGTTGTCGATGCTGATCGCGGCGCGGGCGGTGAGTTCGCCTGCGAGGGTGACGTCATCGGAGCTGAAGGGGCCGATGGGGCGGGTGCGGTAGAAGGTGGCGAAGCCGATCACCATGTCCCGTGCGACGAGCGGGGCCATCATGAACGAGTGCACGCCCACGGCCAGGATTTCGGCCGGCTTGCTCGTGTGGCGGGCGGCGGGGGCGACGGACTGCTCGTCCAGATGGGGGATCAGGAAGGGCTGGCGGTCGGCGAGAGCCTGGGTGTACGGGGCGCCGAGCGGGAAGGTCAGGGTTCTGCCCAGCGGGGCGAGGAGTTCGGTGACGGGCGTGCCGGTCAGCGGGGCCTTGCCCACGCGCCGCAGGGCGACGCCCCCGGCGAGCCCGGGGCCGGGCTCGTCTCCGACGGCGAGGGTCTCCAGCACGTCGACGGACACGGCGTCGGCCAGGTACGGAACGGCCACACCGGCCAGTTCCTGGGCGGTGCGCTCCAGCTCGAGGCTGGAGCCGATCCGGACGCTGGCCTCGCTGAGCAGCGCGAGTCTGCGGCGGCCGGCCTCCGCCTCGGTGTGGGCGCGCTGCTGCTCGGTGATGTCCAGGAGCGAAGCGATGACGCCGATCGGCTGCCCGCTCGGGTCCTCCACGCGCACGTAGGAGCAGGACCACACCCGGTCGTGCTCGTGATCCGCCGGTGTCCGGCCCACCCGGCGGCGGTCCAGGACCGGGTGCCCGGTCGCCAGGACCTGCCGCATCGCGTCCTCCATCTCGCCCGCGTTGACCTCGGGCAGCACCTGCGCCAGGCGCCGGCCCAGGTGCGCGGACTCCGGCAGCCCGTTCATCGCCTCGAGAGCCGGGTTGACCTGGAGGAACCGCAGCTGGGTGTCGAGGACGGCGATCCCGACCGGCGAACGGGCGAACAGCCCGTCCCAGACGGCCGACGACCCCCGGATCCGGCGCGCCGCGTGCGCGTCGACGGCGAAGACGAGCACCGCCGAGGCGCGGTGCCACTGCCCGGACACGGGACAGGCCCAGATCTCCACCTCCAGGGGGTGCCCCTCGCGGTGCCACGCGGTCACCGTGCCCATGACCCCCCGCCCGTTCGCCGCGCTCTCCCACAGGGACCGGCCCAGGCTCCGGTCGGCCCCCGGGTGCAGCAGGTCCGAGATGTGCCGCCCCACGATCTGCGGCGGGGTGTACCCGAGGAGCTCCTGGGCCGCGCTGTTCCAGCGGACGATCGTCCCGTCGGCACCGGTGGCCAGCTGCGCCACCAGCAGGGTGCCCAGCCACCCGCCGGCGTCCTGAGCAGCCCCGCTGATCAGCTCACCGATCGGTACCTGCTCGTTCATCCGGCGCACGCTTCCTCTCGGACCGAACGGAGATCAGCACCCGGCTGGACACCTCCTCCTCGGATTCCACGATCCGATCATTTGGAGAAGTGCACAAATGCTGGCAGAGCCGGACCGCCGGGACCCGAGGGGAGCTGGTCCTGCCCTGTCGGCCGGCCCGTACCCCGCTCGCCGCGGCGACCGCCTCGGTCGCCGCGGCGCTGGACGCCCTGGCCGGCCCGGTGGAGGAGTCGGCCACCGGACCGGGGATTCCCCTGCGCCGGTCCGTACTGAACGCCGTGCGGGAGGCGTACGGCGCCGCGCCCGAAGCGGTGGTGGCCGGGACCGAGATCAAGGACGCCGTGGCGCGGCTGCGCGACAGCCCGCTGGCCATCACATACGTCCCGGAGCAGCACGGGAAGCCCATCGAGGCACTGGCCCACCAGTTGCGCCGCCTGGAGATCGTGTCCCAGCTCACCCCGGTCTCCGAGCTGCCTGGCTTTCCCGCGAGCCTGGAGGAGCTGCGCCGCGCCCGCAAACGCTCCGTCGAACTCCCCGGTCCCACCGGGCTGGAGCCGGCCCTGTCCACCGTCGGGGCGGCCCGGCGTCAGCGCGCCAAGGAACTGGAGCAGGCCGCCGCCCGGCAGCGGCGGGCCGGAGAGCTGCTCCAGAGCCACGGACAGCTGCGCTCGGCCATGGCCGAGCTGACCTGCCTCACCGGCGATGTCTTCCACGCCCTGACCCGGCAGCCGGCGGGCACGGTACCGCCGCCCGCCGCCCCCACCGACGAACTGCTCCGGCAGATCGGCTTCCACGGCAAGCTGGCCGCGACCAACCTGCGCCGCGCCCTGGAGACGCGGGCCGGTGGCGGGACACCGGTGGCGGCCGCCGATCCCGAACCGGCGCCCCAGTCGCCTTCGCTGGTGGCCGGGGTGTGCATCTGCGGCCCGACGACACCCTTCTTCGGGGTGGTGCTGCGGGGTGCGCCCACTGCCCCGACGGTGGCCGCCATGAAGGCTCTGCGGCTGAACTTCGAGGTCATGGCCGTGGAAATGACCAACGCCGAGTTCAATGTCGCGGTCAAGGAGATGCTTCCCCTGGCGAGGGAACTGGCGCAGGAGAAGCTGTGAGAGTCCGAGTGGGCCTCGGGCGGGTCCGGTGCTACCGCATCGCGAGCAGTGCCTCCTCCGCGGCGCGGCAGAGTTCCTCGTCGCCGAGGACGTCGCCACCGTAGCGGCGTTCCGAGGCGGTGACGGCGGTGAGCACGGGGGCGGCCGCGGCGGCCGGGCGGCCGATCGCGCCCAGGATCCTGACCGCCCGGACCACGAGCGGGGTGACTGCGTGGTCGGCGAGCGGGCGCAGCTCGGGCAGCAGGACCCTCACTGCGCTCTCGGCATCCCCGGTCAGCCGCCACCAGGCCCCGGCCGCGCCGACCCGCGTCCAGTCCCCGGGCGAGTCCAGCAGCGGCCGCAGGGCATCGGTGTACGGGGCCGCCAGCGGGCCCAGGTCAGCCAGGTGGCTCAGCACGGGACGGCCGAAGCCCGCCCGGGTGGCCGCGCCGACCAGACGCAGCGCGAGGTCCGGGTCGCCCGTTACGCGCCAGTGCGCCCAGGCCGCGGTCTGGGCGCCGTGCCAGCGCCGCGGCACGCGGTGGGTGCCGAGCTCGTCCCGCGGCGGGCGAAGGTCCCCGCGGGCGAGGCCGGCCAACAGCTCACCGGCGGCCCCCGCGGCCGGACCGATCCGCCCCAGCACCTCGGCCGCCCGTCGCGCGTGCGGGGTGTCGAGCAGCCGGACCAGCTCCGGGAGCGCGGGCGCGGCGGCCGGACCCCACCGGGCGAGGGTGCTGAGCACCGCGGGTACGCGGGACGCGGTGACCTCCGTGCCCAGGTGCACCCGAACGGCCGGCAGCAGCGCCTGCGCCCAGTCCACGGGCAGCGACTCGGGGAGCTTCCACAGGTGGGGGAGCTGCCCGAGGTACCAGGGCAGCGCACGAGGGTCAGCCGAGGCGATGAGCGCCCGCCCCGCGTCCTCCGCGGTCGAGTCCTCCCGGTCCAGGAACGGCGCCAGTCGGTCGGCGTAGGGCGCGAACGCGGCACCGCTCTTCACGAGGATGTCGCCTGCGGCGTAGGCGGCCCGGCCCTCTTGGCCGAGACCCGCGACCACCAGCTCCCACACCTCCGCCGGCGGGCGCCGCCATCGGCGAAGCCGCTCCCCGGCCGCCACGACCGCATCCCGGTCCGCGACCACGGCCGTGCCCGCCGTGTCCGCCGTGCCCGCCGAGCCTGCCGTGCCCGCCGTGCCCCCCGAGCCCGCCGTGCCACTCGCCGTCTCCCCGGCAGCCGGTCCGCGCAGTCCCCAGCGGACGTCGGCGGCGCCGGCCACGCCCGCCCCGGCGATCACCTCGCCGACCCTCACCCCCACCCCCTCGGAACGGCCCGCCGCACCCGTGGCCAGCAACGCCGACGCGGCGGCCAGCCGCACGTGCGCGACCGGATGCAGGAGCCACGGACGCAGCCATGCCTCGGGCTCGGCCGTACCGGTTCCTGCCAGGAGCGCGCCCGCCGCAAGCAGCTGCCGGCCCAAGGCGACCGGGTCGGTCTCCACGGCCGCCTGCCGCCTCAGCGCGTCCAGCACTTCGGGGTCGGCGGCACGGATCTCGGCGACCACCCGTGCCGCACACGAACGCACCGCGACGGCGGGATCGTCGAGCAGCGCTGCCGCCTTGGGCTGTCCGGCGGTCAGCACGGCCATCACACCGGGACCGTCCAGGCCCATCGCCCTCCGGTGCGCGGCCCACGCCTTCCTCGCCAAGAGGGTGAGGACCGCGGCCCGGCGCTGCTGGTCCATCCGGGGCAGCAGATCGAACAGGCAGGCCATGACGGGTTCGAGGAGCTCGGGGTCGTAGGACCACTGCAGTTTCGGCCCCAGCCGCGCCCATGAGAAAGCCTGTTGGCCCGGCGCAACCAGCCCGGACAGCAGGGCGGGTATCTCCTCGTGCCCCGCGGGCAGTTTTTCCACCAGGTGCCGGGCCGCATCCGTCGCGCGTTCGTCCATGATCCACACCCTACGGCCGTACGAGTGGCCCCGACCCACCGCGCCACCGTCGGCCGGATGAGCCGAACGGCCGAAGGCCACAGGTGCGCGGTGGCACGACGCATGATGCGCCCGCAGGCTGGAAGCCATGACTCCGCAGCAGCAGGGCCCTGCACCAGAGTCCCAGTCGGTCCTCAGCCCGCTCACCAGCGCGGCGCTGTTCCTGGTGGTGACGGTCGAACCCGGCGGTGAGCCGGTGGCCCGCGATCTGCTCGCCGACCTCAGCGGCCTCCAGCGCACGGTCGGCTTCCGGATGCCCTCTGCCCGGCTCGTCTGTACCACCAGCGTGGGTTCCGCGGTCTGGGACCGGCTGTTCAGCGGCCCGAAACCGGCCGAGCTGCATCCTTTCCGGGAGCTGCACGGCGGCCGGCACCATGCTCCGGCCACGCCGGGAGACCTGCTCTTCCACATCCGGGCCGAGGAGATGGGCGTCTGCTTCGAGCTGGCCTCCTTGATCATGAACCGGCTCGCAGGAGCCGCGAAGGTCGCCGACGAGGTGCACGGGTTCAAGTACTTCGACGAACGCGATCTCCTCGGCTTCGTCGACGGCACGGAGAACCCCACCGGACGGGCCGCCGAAGCGGCCGTGACCATCGGCGACGAGGACGCGGATTTCGCCGGCGGCAGCTACGTCATCGTGCAGAAGTACCTGCACGACCTCACCGCGTGGAACGCGCTCCCGGTCGAGGAGCAGGAGCGGGCGATCGGCCGTACCAAGCTGGCCAACGTGGAACTGGACGACGACGCCAACCCCGCCGACTCCCACGTCAGCATGACCACGCTCACCGAGCCCGACGGAACCCAGTTGCAGATCGTGCGGGACAACATGCCGTTCGGCAGCTTCGGGCGCGGCGAGTTCGGCACGTACTTCATCGGCTACTCCCGCACGCCCGCCGTGACGGAGCAGATGCTGCGGAACATGTTCCTCGGCGACCCGCCGGGCACCCACGACCGGATCCTGGATTTCTCCACCGCGGTCACCGGCACGCTCTTCTTCACCCCGGCCGCCGACTTCTTCGAGAACCTGCCCGAGCCGCCCGCTCCCGCCTCCGGGTGAGCGCCAGCGACGCACCATTGCCTCAGCGGGCGTTACGGCCGCCCCCGCCGGTATGAGTGCGGGGATGCGGGGCACACGGTCGGCACGGTCTCGAAGAGGGAGGGTCCATGCTGGCCATCGGAGCGGCAGTACTGTTTTTCATCGCGTTCGTGATCAATGCGGCGGGCATCGAAACCAACGACGTCCTGTCGTCGGTCAACATCATGCTCCTGGGACTGGCGGTGCTGGCCCTGCACCTGCAGGGCGTCGGCACGGGCACCGGCCGACGGGCGGGCTGGGGGCGCAGACGCTGACCGGCTCGCTCGCCTCGGGTTCACTCGTACGGACCTACGGCCCTGTTTCCGGAAAACCCTTCCCGGAGCAGGGCCGTGCCCGTGGGTGTGACGACCTCGCCACACAGCTCCGGCCGCCGGGAGGTTCCGGCAGCCGGAGTGACGCCGAGCGCGGTCAGCGGCCCGGAGCGCGGCGCCTTACGGCGCGGTGACCTCGCGCGTCAGCTGCGAGTGCCAGGGACACCAGGTCGACCTGGGCAGGAGCGCCCCGCCCACCTCGCTGAGGTGGTCGTTGACGTAGGAGATGTTCGCGTCGCACACCTCCATGGCCATGCCGAAGAACTTCACCGAGTCCGGGGCGAGCTGGAACTTCCAGGGCTGGTTGTACGAGGCGGGGGTCTTCACCACCGTGCCCATGACGCCGCGGTTCTCCGTGTCCACGCCGTTCAGGATGTCGCGGGCCTGCTGGATCCGCACGGAGTCGGTGAGCTTGAAGACGAACGTGTCCGTGCCGTCGGTGAATTCGAAGTAGGCCGCCGACGCGGTGGCGGAGCGCGTGTCCGCGCCGCCGTCCTGCGCCGCCTGGGCGGGCTGGGCTAACGCCACGGCGAACAGCGAGGCCGCCGCGAGACTGCCGGCCTTGGTGAGGGTGCGTCGCATTCCTGAAACCTCCGGTGTCTGTCGGGCCGCGTCCACGACCCGTCTGCAGCGACCGTATTCGGGAAGCTGACGAACTGGATGATTCACGGCCAAAGGTGCCCCAACGGACCCCCAGGAGTGCCCAAAAAACCTCTCGATTCCTCTCAACCCCTGCCCTTTGGGGCTCTTGCTCCGGGGCGCCTGACAGGGGCTGTCCGGTCGGGCATCCTGTCCGGTATGGAGCCGGAGGAGACCGACGCGGCGGAGCCGGATCACGCCCGGCCCCACAAGGAGCGGACCAGTTCCGCGAGAGCGCGGATCACCGTTGCCAGTGCCGTCAGCAGTTGGGCGCGATCACGCGCCGCCGTACCGTGCAGGGCCAGGTGAACGACCAGGACGGCCATCGCCGCTCCGACCAGCAGTCCGGCCACCGGAACCCACTCCACGCCACCCATACGGGCCTCCATCCGCTCCGTGTCGCGTCCCCGGCCGGGTGACCGGGGATGGATGCAGTCCACCCCGGCGGCGCGGGCACCCGGTACCCGGCCGGACGAGACCGGATCCGTGTGCGTACAGGCTGGTCAGGGCGGTGCCCGGGAGCGCCCCGACGGAGCCGTCCGGATGCCGCGGGACCGGAAGCCGCAGGACCGAGGAGGAGAGCGGAGCATGCACGACGAGGCGCAACTCGGCAGTGGACGCCGGTTCCTGATGGCGGAACTGAAGGCGTTGCGGGACGCGTCCGGCCTCTCGCAGACGGATGCGATCAGGAACGCCAACAAGCGCCTGCGCGCGAGCGAGGCTCTCAAGCCGCAAACGGTCAGCGACTGGCTGTCGGGAACCCCCGCCGCGAAGTTCGAGCAACTCTGGGCGCTCGTCGAGACGTTCCTCGTCGTCTGCGAGCACCGTCCGAGCCAGGCGGATCTCGACAAGAGGACCAAGGATCTCCGGGACTCGATACGCGCCTCCTCCCTCGCCGCGCGGAAGGCCGAGGCACAGACCGCGATCCGCGACCTCCAGAACGCCGCCGTGGAGTGGAGGGTCCGCGAGGCACGGTGGAAGGCCCTGTGGGAGGTCGCCCGCAGCGAAGCCGCCCCGGGG
Source organism: Streptomyces sp. NPDC028314 (assembly GCF_055565795.1). NCBI lineage: Bacteria > Bacillati > Actinomycetota > Actinomycetes > Kitasatosporales > Streptomycetaceae > Streptomyces > Streptomyces sp. NPDC028314. The sequence goes on along the minus strand of NZ_JBVHTP010000001.1, from coordinate 236,996 downwards.
CCCGATCCGCGACTTGACTCGTACCTCAAAGCCGCCGCACGCGCCGCCGACCTCCACCCGTACCCCGGTCACGGAGATGACCACGCCCTGCCCCCGCTGGCCGAGGTCTACGTCCGGCGCAGCGCACAGGCGCAGCCCACGCACGGCCCGGCCCAGGCGGGCGGGCCGAGCCCCGCCCAGAGCCTCTTCGCGGGCGAGGAGCGCGTCCGGGTCCTCCTGGCCGGCGCGGGAGTCGGCAAGTCGACACTGCTGCGCCGCCACCTGGCCGACTCGGCCGACCACTGGCTGACCAGGAAGCGGAGCAGCCCGGCCATCACGGCGGTCCCCGTCCTGGTGCGCGCCGTCGACCTCGCCGGTGCCCCCGTGCTGGCGCAGGCGCTGGCGGCGGCCGTGACCGAGGAGCTCGGCCCCCTCGGGCTGCGCGAACCGCTCGCCGAGGACTTCTTCGTCCACCACCCGCGCCCTCAGGTGCCCTGGCTGGTGATGGTCGACGGCCTCGACGAGGTCCCCGACCACGCGACGCGCGTCGCCCTGCTGGACCGGCTGGCCCGCGAGGCGGCCCGGCAGCCTTCGGCGTACCGGTTCCTCGTGGCGACCCGCCCCCTGCCCGACCGGGAACTCGACCGGCTGGGCCCCGCAGCCACCTTCCCGCTGCAGCCGTTCACCACGGCCGAGCTGCGTACGTACGCCCAGGCGTGCTTCGGCCACCTGCCCGACCCCGCCGACCGCGTCCTGGAGTTCATGGCCGGCCTCAGGCGCTCCCGCCTGGACGGCCCGGCCCGCACTCCGCTGATGGCGGCCATGCTGTGCCGCCTCTACGCGGCCGACCCCGCCCGGCCGCTGCCCGAGGGCCGCAGCGGCGCCTACCGCTCCTTCGTGGAACTGCTCTACGAGCAGAACACCCACAAGAGCATCCGCGGCACCCATGCCGAGGCGATCCGCCTCCTGAAGGACCGCCACCAGCTGTCCCGGGACAACCAGGCAGCCGAACAGGCCGCACGACAGGTACGCGACCACCTGCCGGAGCTGATCGACCACCTCGCCCACGAAAGGATCAGCGGGAACACCGCCCCGGCCGTCGACATCCTGGCCCCGCACCTGCGCGCCCGGCGCCCCGACCGGGTCAGGGAAGCCCTCTGGAACGCCTTCCTGGGCGACCTCCTGCGCCCCACCGGGCTACTGGCCGAGCGCGCGGGCGACTTCGACTTCCTCCACCAGACCCTCCTCGAATACCACGCGGCCCGCCACGCGAACCGCGACGAACAGGCCCGCGTCCGGCTCCTCCACGACCTGTTCCCCCCGCACCCGGCGCACACCGCGGACGGCTGGAAGGCACCGGACCTGGACCCCTCCTACCTCGGGTTCCTCCTCGACGGGCTCCTCGCCCCTGGCGACCACATCGCGGCCGCGACCCTCCAGGCCCTGGAACGCCTCCTCACGCCGGGAGGGCACGCCGCCTACGTGTTCCTCGCCACCCAGATCGACCTGGCCACCGGTCTTCCTCCGGACACCACCGCACGCCTGCTCACCCGCTTCGTCCACGCCACCCTCGTCGACGACTACGCCCGTGTGGAGGCCGCCGGGATCCTGGCCCGCACGGACGGGCATCAGGCGAAGGGCATCGCACTGCTCGAGTCCTTCGCCGCCGACACCTTCCTGGAGGACCACCACCGCATCCACGCCGCCGGCATCCTGGGCGTGCTGGACGGGCACCGCGCGCAAGGCGCCGCGCTGCTCGCCGCCTTCGCCACCGACACCGCGTTCGCCCAGAGCCGCCTGGACGCCGCGAGCGATCTCGCCTCGCTGGACGGGTACCGGGCGCAAGGCGCCGCACTGCTGGCCGCCTCGGCCGAGGACCCCGCCCTCGACTACTGGGCCCGCACCGATGCCGCCACGGGGCTGGCCGACATGGCGGGGTACCGGGCGCAAGGCGCCGCACTGCTGGCCGCCTTCACCGGCGACCCCACCCTCGACGCGTTCCACCGCATGCGGGCCGCCCGGGCACTGGCCAGGCTGGACGGGTACCAGGAACAGGCCGCCGGGCCGCTCGCCGCCCTCAGCGCCGATCCCACCTTGGCCGCCCCCCACCGCGTCGCGGCAGCCGGCGTTCTCGGCGGGCTGGACGGGCACCGGGCTCAAGGCGCGGGAATGCTGGTCGCCTTCGCCACCGATCCCGACCTGGAGAACTATTCCCGAGTGACGGCGGCCGAGGCGCTGTGCGAACTCGGTGACGAACGCGCCGCTGCGCTGCTCACCGACTTCGCCGAGGACCCTTTCCTCGACGGACGTCACCGGATCCTGGCCTCCGACGCCCTGGCCGGGCTGGAGGGACACCGGGCGCGCGGTGCCGCGGTACTCGCCGCCCTCGCGGCTGATCCCGCTCTCGACGACGCCGACCGGGTGACGGCCGCTCAGGACCTGGCAGACGCGGTGACGACCGGGGAATCATCCGAGCTGCTGGGGTGGCGGGAGGAGGCCGCCGCCCTGCTGGCCGCCCTCGCGGTCGATCCCGCCCTCGGTGACGACGCCCGGGTGAGGGCCGCGTGGAACCTGGCCAGACTCGATGACGAACGCGCCGCCGCGCTCCTCGTGGCCTTCGTCGGCAACACCGGCCTCCGGGGATACCAGCGCGTAGAGGCCGCGACGGCCCTGGCCCTCATGGCCGGCCATCGGGAGGAAGGCGTCGCACTGCTCGCGTCCTTCGCCGACGACCCCGAGAGCGACATCTGCAGGGAGGCGGCCGAAGCCCTGACCGACCTCAGCCATGGATGACAGCCGGGCCGGCCAGGGGCGCCGGGCCTGACCTGCGCACCCGGGCGACGCCGCCGCGCGCGGTACGGGGTGCGCAGGGGCGATCAGCGCTTGCGGAGCCGGTCGACGAGCCGCCGGGCCTGGGCCCGCTTGCGGGGATCGGCGGCGGCGCGGCGGACGGACGCCTCCGCCCTGACGCCCTGCGGGCTGCGGCGGAACTCCTTCAGCCTGGCGAGCAATCCGGCCATGACGTGCCTCCCTGATACGGACCTGATGCGGAACCTTTTCCGGCTTTTGCCCCGGCGCGCGGCACGTATGCGCGCCGGTCAAGAAGGGTGGACAAGCTGCGCAGAACCCATTTTTCTGCAACTGGCCTGATACGAAGGGCACTTGTGGGAAGACGGAACGGCCTCCGAGTGCCACGATGCTCCAAGCTTCAACCGACAGCCGGGGTGACCACAATCGGTTGTCAGCCTCGGCAGCCCTACGCCACGAAGGGGCGGGACAGACATGAGCGCTACACCATTCGTATCTCCCTTAGGCGGCGGCCAGGGGCTGGACGATGAACAGGTGCGGCTCTACTACAGCCGCAAGACCGCGGACATCCTCCACAAGTACGGCCCGGGACCGCGTGTCCACTTCCACGTAGGCATGTTCCCGGACGGCATGCACCCCCACACCACCGTCCCGCAGAACGTGATCAAGCAGCGCATCATCCGCGCGCAAGAGGCGATAGTCGAGCACGCGGCCCGCTCCTGGGGCGCCTACGAGCGGCCTCCCCGCACCCTTCTCGACATCGGCTGCGGCCTCGGAGGAGGCTCGCTGTACTGGGCCGGGCGGCATCGCGCGACCGTCACCGCTGTCACCGTCGCAGCCGAACACGTCGCGCTGGTCCAGCACTTCGCACGACAGGCCGGCGTCGGTGACCGGGTCCGTGCCCACGCCGCCGACATCCACGACTTCGATGCCGCGCACGCCTACGACGCCGCCTACGCCAACGAGAGCAGCGGCTACATGGACCGGCCCCGCCTCTTCGAGGTGGTCGCGAGAGCGCTCCGGCCGGGCGGCTGGTTCGGCATCCAGGAGCACTTCGTACGCCGGCCCGAATGGCAGGAGTTCATCGACGACTACTACAAGACGCGGCTGGGAACGCGTGAGGAGTACCTGTCGGCCGCTTCGGCGGCCGGACTCGAACTGGAACGGGAGGAAGACGTGACGGACCGGGTGGCGGAGTTCTGGGTGCAGTCCATGGCCTGGAACACCAGCGAGCTCGACCGCGTCCGGGCCGGCGGCGCGCCGGCCGCCTGGACCCTCCGGCGGCTGGGGGAGTCGACCGTCGTGCACAGCAAGCTCTTCAGGCTCTGGCGAGACCACGCGGTCGAAACCCGGCTGCTGATGTTCCGGAACGGCAGGTGAGGGCGGTGCAGCCCGCGCAGCGGCCCTCCCGCATCGGCCGCCCGCTGCCGCCGTTCTACTGTCCCCTCGACACCGGACTCGTACACCCGCGGGCGAAGGAGCTGGAGGCCCGGGCCGTCGAGTGGCTCGACTCGTACGGGATCTACGCCGATCCCGTCGAGCGGGCCTGGGGACTGGCCACGCACAGCGCGGACTTCTCCTGCCGCATCATCCCGCGCGGGGACGAGGAGCCCCTGCTGCTGTTCATCGAGTGGAACTACTGGGCCAATGCCGTAGACGACTGGCAGGACTCCGGAGCGGCGGAGGTGCGTACGGCGGCCGTCGCCGACCACGGCGTCCGGCTGCTGCGGGCCATCGAGTCACCCGGGGCGGGCCTGCTGCCCGACGGCCCGATGACGCGCGCCCTGGACGACCTCGTGAAGCGCACCCACGCGCTGCTCACCCCGTTCGAACTCCGCCGTTTCACCGAGGGGACCCGGGACTGGCTGCTCGGGGCGGCCTGGGAGGCGTCGAACGCCGAGCGGGGTCTGATGCCGGGCCTGGCCGACTTCGCGGCGATGGGCACACTGGCCAACGGCACGCGCTTCTCCCTCACCTGGTCGGACGTGGCCGGCCGGGTCGAGCTGCCCCCCGACGTGTTGTACGCGCCGGGACTGCGGGCCCTGACCGAGGCGGCGGGCTTCGTCGTCAGCGCCGACAACGACCTCTTCTCCTACGACAAGGACGACCACGTGGAGCCGTGGGAGGTGAACCTGGTCAACGTCCTGGCCCATCAGGAGGGTTGTACCCCGGCGGAGGCGGTGCCGCTCGCGGTGGCGCTGAGGGACCGGGCGATGGTCCTGTTCCTGAGGCTCCGGGAGCAGCTGGCCCGGGGCGCGGACGAGCCGCTCGCCCGCCATCTGGAGGGGTTGGGCCACTACATCGCGGGCTGCGTCGAGTGGCAGAGCCGGGCGCCGCGCTACGCCAGTCCGCGCAACCGCAATGAACTGCCCGTCGACGGAGCGCGGTTCGACGTCCGGTACACGACCTCGCCCGGTCACGCGGGGCTGGAGGCCCCGCCGCTGCCCGCCCTCGCCTGGTGGTGGGCGCAACTGGAGGGCTGAGCCGCATACGGGTGCGCAGGGGCCCCGCCGTCCTGGGCGCGGCCCCTGCGCGAACAGCCGGGTGCCTTCTCAGCCGATACCCAGGAGCCTTCGCCACCAGCTCGGCCTGCGGTGGGCGGAGGCGCTGCCGGCCGCGGGCGCCGGCGGTACGTACCCCGTCGCCTGCCGTGGCAGGTGAGCGGCGTGCGGGGGATGGCCGGCCGGCCGCTCCGGGTGGGGATGCGCGCCGGCCTGAGGCATCGCCTCGTCCAACGGGCGCGGAGTGAACCGCACCGGCAGGGCGAGCAGGTGCCGGGACATGAGGGTGCCGCGCCAGCGCAGCTCGCTCGCGTCGATGGCCAGCTCCAGGTCGGGCAGCCGGCCGAGCAGCACCTCGATGCCGGTGTCCGCGATGGCCCGGCCGATGTCCTGGCCCGGGCATTCGTGCGGCCCGCTGCTGAACGCGAGGTGCGAGCGGTTGCCGTGGACGGACGCGGCGGGGTCCGGGCGGATCTGGGGGTCGGCGTTGCCCGCCGACAGGCCGAGCAGCAGCATGTCGCCGGCCTTGATCTGGCGGCCGCCGAGCTGGGTGTCCCCGGTGGCCCAGCGGCCGATGATGGTGTTGATCGGCGGGTCGTCCCACAGGACCTGTTCGAGCGCGTCGGGCAGGGTCATGTGCCCGCCGGAGAGACTGGCACGGAAGCGCCGGTCGGTCAGCACCGTGCGCAGCGTGTTCGCGATCAGGTTCGCGGTCGTCTCGTAGGCCGCGATCAGTACGACGCGCAGGTGCATGAGCACCTCCGTGTCGGTCAGTTGCGCCGGATGCTCCAGCAGCCAGGACGCCAGGTCGCGCCCGGGGACCGCCTTGCGGGCGTGGACCAGCTGCTCCAGGGTCGCGGTGACGTACCGGTCGCTCTCCAGGGCGGTCTCGGTCCCCTGGAGCATGTCGCGCGCCGCCTTGACCAGGCGGGGGCCGTGCTCGTCGGGTGCCCCCAGGAGCTGGGTCATGACCAGCATGGGGAGCTGGTCCGAGAAGGCGGAGACCAGGTCGGCGCGCCCGTCCGCCGCGATCCGGTCGATCAGCTGGTTCGCGAAGCGTGTGACGTAGCGCCGGATGCCGCGCTTGTCGAAGCGCTCCAGGGACTCCATGACGGCGCCGCGCAGCCGCTCGTGGACGGGGCCGTCGGTGAAGTTGCACACGGGCACCCACGCCACCATGGGGCCGAGCGGGGTGTCGGCGGGGACCCGGCCCTCCTTCATGTCGCGCCAGCCCCGGGGGTCGCGGGCGAACCGCGAGGGGGTGCGGGCCACGTCCAGGTTCTCCCGGTGCCCGAGGACGAGCCAGGCGCGCAGCTCGCCGTGGACCAGGACCGGGGCCACCGGGCCGTGTTCCGCGCGGAGCTTCTCGTACAGACCGGCGGGGTCCGCGGCCGCCTCGGGTCCGTCGAGCCGGCGCAGTCCGCCGGTGTCGGCCGCGGCGTGCGCCGGGCACCCGGGTGGCGGGGTGGGGTTGGTACTCACAGTGCCTCCGTGGTGGCTGCCTGGGAATGCAGGTAGCGCATGAGGGTCAGCAGGACGTCCCGGGACGAGTCCCGCCGTCGGGCGTCACAGACGAGGATCGGGACCGCTGGGGGCAGGTCCAGGGCTTGGCGCAGTTCGTGGAGCGGGTGCTCGGGGGCGTTCGGGAAGGAGTTCACGGCCACGACGAAGGGCACTCCGCGCTCCTCCAGACGGCCGATGACGTCGAAACTGGTCTCCAGCCGACGGGTGTCGAGGAGGACGACGGCGCCGAGCGCGCCCTCGAAGAGCCCTCGCCACAGGAACCAGAAGCGCTCCTGGCCCGGGGTGCCGAACAGGTAGAGCACGAGTTCTTCGTTGATGCTGATCCGGCCGAAGTCCATGGCGACGGTCGTGGTGGTCTTCTGACCCACCCCGCTCGTGTCGTCCACGCCGATGCCCGCCTTGGTCATCGTCTCCTCGGTGGTCAGCGGCCGGATCTCGCTGACCGCGCCGACCATGGTCGTCTTGCCGACGCCGAACCCGCCGACGATGACGATCTTGACGGCGGTGGCCGCCGACTGGGGGAGTATGTCCTCGTGCCGGGGCCCGGCGAGGGCCGCCCGGTCAGAGTTTCTGTAGTCCATCGATCACGGCCTCGATCAGAGCGATGTCGGGAAGTTTGGCGACGGGCACCGGAGGGCGCACCAGGACCCGTTTGTCCGCCAGCAGGTCGCCGATCAGGACGGTGACCACGCTGACGGGCAGGCCGACATAGGCCGAGATCTCGGCCACCGACAGCGGCGCCTGGCACATCCGCAGGATCGAAGCGTGCTCCGGCTGCATCTCCGGCAGGGCGGCGGCCCTGGCCACCACCAGCGTGACGAGGTCGAGCCGGGTGGAGGAGGACGGCCCGCTGCGGCCGCCGGTGATGACGTAGAGCCTCTCGGGCCTGTCCGCCTCCCAGCCCGCGGGTGGCTCGCTCACGCGGTATGCCCGTCATGTCGAGGCGGAGTGCTCAGGTGTTCTCCAATCCGGCTCACCAGGGCGCGCATCTGCGCTCCCATCAAGCCCGCGTCGACACCCTCGTCCGCCAGTACCGCCAGGTAGGAGCCCGAGCCGGCGGCCATGAGGTAGAAGAACCCGCCGTCCATCTCGATGACGACCAGTCTCATCCGGCCCTCGGAGTGCGGCAGTTCCGCGGCGACGGCTCCGGCCAGGCTCTGCAGGCCGGCGCACGCCGCCGCCAGGCGGTCGGCCGTGTCGGTTTCCGCTCCGTACTGGGCGACGCACAGGCCGTCCGAGGACAGCACGATCACGTGCCGCGTCTGTGGAACTCCGGAGGCCAGATCCTTGAGCATCCAGTCCAGGCTGCTGATTCGCTGTTGCATCACTGCTTAAGTCCCTTTGTTCGCTGAGCCCGTGGCCTCGTCCTCGCCGCCCGACGGGCCGGACAGGCCGCTGTGGAAGGCCTCCAGCCACATGCCGGGGGCCGCCTCCTCCGCCGGGGTCCGGGAGGGAACCGCGTACGGGGCTTCGAACGCGGTCGCCCGGTCCTTGCGCCGCCGCTGCGGCAGGCCGGTGGCGGTCCGCTCGGTGACGGGAGGACCGTCGTCGCCGTGCAGGGGACGACCCGGGCCGTGGAGCGGGGGAGGCGGTGGCGCGGAGGCGTACGCCGTGAGGTGGTCCACGGGGTGCTGCCGCGGCGCCGGCGAGGCGGCCCGGGGACCGGAGGAGGCGCCGATGCCGTGGGCGAGCCCGGTCGCGGCCGAGGTCGTCGTGATCAGGTCCTGGGGGACGATGAGCACGGCGCGCACCCCGCCGTAGGCCGAGGACCGCAGCGAGATCTGGAACCCGTACGCCTGGGCGAGCCGCCCGACCACCGCGAGGCCCAGGCGCGGCGTCTCGCCGAGGTCGTTGAGGTCGATGCCGGTCTGGGCCTGGGCGAGCATGCGCTCGGCCCGCTTGCGGGCCTCCTCGCTCATGTTCACCCCGCCGTCCTCGATCTCCACCGCGATGCCCGACTGCACCTCGACCGCGGTCAGGTGGACCCGGGTGTGGGGCGGCGAGTACCGCGTGGCGTTGTCGAGCAGCTCGGCCAGGGCGTGGATCAGCGGTTCCACAGCGGGACCGACGACGGCGACCTCGGTGACCGAGTGCAGCTCGACGCGCTGGTAGTCGATGATCCTGGACATCGCCCCGCGCAGGACGCTGTAGAGCGGGACGGCCCGGCTCCACTGGCGGCCGGGGCGGGCCCCGCCGAGGACGGAGATCGAGTCCGCGAGCCGGCCGACCAGGGCGGTGCCGTGGTCGAGCCGCAGGAGGTCGCCGAACACGTCCGGGTTGCTGCCGTGCCGGTCCTCCATCTCCCGCATTTCCTGGGCCTGCTGATGGACGATGGCCTGCACGCGGCGGGCGATGTTGACGAATGCCCGCTGCGCCGACTCGCGCAGGTTCTCCTCGGCGTCGACGGCGTCGACGACGCGGGCCAGCACGGTCCGCAGGGCCGTTCTGAACTGCGGCGTCATCGAGGTGTCGGTGCTCCAGCGCGTGGCGTGTCTGCCGTTGCCGACGAGCGCGTTCACCACCTCTTCGGGGAACTCGCCCCGGCGCAGCCGGTCGATCGCCTCGGGCAGGACCACTTCGGCGAGGTGGTTGGTCTCGGTCTCCTGGCGCTGCAGGGCGGTGAGGAGGGTCGAGATCTGCGCACGCTGAGCGGCCGCCGCACGTCCGCGGCGCACTGCTTCGACGATGGCCGCGACGGTACAGGCGCTGCCGACCGTGATCCAGACGCCGGGAGCGGGCCCCGGTGCGGAGACCAGCGCGCCGATCAGGCAGACGGCGGCCGCAGCCGCGATCGCGGGCAGTGTCCAGCTTATCCCCGCCTCGAATGAGGCGGCTGTGGGTGGGGAATCTTCTTGCGCCATCAAGTTCCTCGAGCCATCGAAAGAGGGGATCTTATGACCGATGGGCGGGAGCATAACGGGGTCAACTCGGCTGTTCCTGAGTTTCGTTGGGGTTCATCGTAAGGAGGAACGATTACTCGCCATGATGCGGGCGAGAGGGGAATCCGTTCGAAAGGGTCACCCTTTCGAAGGGTGCTGTTGAGAAAGCCGCGGAGGAGGCGTCCGGTTGATGTCTCCAGATATTTATTCGAACGTTTATCGCGGGGAGTTCAGGCCATCCCTCCGCGGCGCCCGGCGGGGGCTCGGCCGCTTGCGGTAAGGGCGGTCCGGGAGAGGGGCGGCGCGCCGCCGCAGGAGCGCGTCGAGGGAGAGCGCGGGGGCGCCGGCGAGCAGCAGAGGGGTCCAGGCCATCAGGTAGGCCAGGTCGTTGCCGTAGTAGTACGGGGTGGTCGGCCAGCTGATGGTCAGCCACAGGCTCAGGGAGATCAGCGCGCCGCCCAGTGCCGCGGTTCGGGTCAGCAGGCCGGCCAGGACTCCCAGTCCGACCGCCAGCTCACCGGCGGCCAGTGCGATGGCGAAGCCGACCGGGTTGGTCAGGGCGAGGTCCACCAGTCCCGGTACGGCCGCCGATTCCCGTACGGCCTCCATCTGCAGGCCGATCGAGCCGTCACCGGTGGCTGACAGGAATGCCGGATCGGCCAGCTTGTCGAGACCGGCGTAGACGAACGTGATGCCGAGGAAGAGGCGCAGCGGCAGGAGTGCGTGCCGGGCGGCGGTGGCGCGCAGGCCGGAGGGTGTTGTGTTCACACCCGGCACACGGCGGTGCGCCGCCATCGGTTCGGCCGTTCCTCGTGTTCGGCCGAGCGTTCATTCGCCCGGAGAGTGGCGGGCCGATACGTGTACGACCTCGACGCAGCGGGCCAGCTTGGCTCTGGCGCGGTGTGCGTGGGCAGCGGGAACGACGATCTCGCAGACCGAAAGGGCGCTCTCCCCGGCCTTGAAGGACAGCTCCTTGACGCACAGGCTGTTCAGCACGGTCACGATGCGGGAGAGCGCGTGGCCGCCGTCCCGCAGCGTGACGGTGAGCCTGTGATGGGCAGGGTCCACATCCGCCACGGCCGGTGGCTCTTCGCGTCCAGCGGTGTCGAGGGGGCGGAGAGTGCTGGTGAGAGTCATGTGCGGGGGCTCCTGTCCTGGCGGGGTCGGGGTCGGGGTCGAGGTCGGGGACGGTGCGGACTCGGGGAGTGGATCGGGCCGGAAACGAAAAAGACCCCTCGCGGTTGCGAGAGGTCTGCGTGCGGGCGGTGGGCCGACGGAGGGATGCTCGGTCAGGCCAGGGCCGGCACGCCGCGGCTAATGATCAGCTGGCGCAGCATGCGGGCGAGTCTGGCACGGCGCCGCCGGTCGGCGGTGCCACGTCTCAGCATGCGGATGGACCACGCCGTCGAACGTGCCGCTGAACAGAAGCCGCCTTCACCCGAACGGGCGCACCCGCATGGCGGCGCCCCGGGCCCCGACTGACACTCGAAGTCCCTTCCGCGACCCCGCGGGCAGGCCAACGCAGGGGAGATCCCATGGCTCAGGCAGCGCAGTCTCCGAGGTCGTCGCCGTCCAGGCCGACAGCCGATCCGAACCCGGGCTGGGTCGCGGGCGGCATCGTCTTCGCCGGCGTCCTCATGCTCTGCACCGGTGTACTTGCCGTTCTGCAGGGCATCGCCGCCATCATCGAAGACGACGTGTACGGCAACGTCGGCGGTTACGTGTACCGGATCAACCTCACGGGCTGGGGCTGGATCCACCTGATCATCGGCCTCTGTGTCGCGGTCACGGGCTGGGGTGTGCTGAAGCACGCCCCCTGGGCGCGCTACGCGGGCATCTTCTTCGCCGCGCTGAGTCTGATCGCCCAGTTCCTGTTCCTCCCGTACTCCCCGGTCTGGGCGTTCATCATGATCGCCATCGACGTGTTCATCATCTGGGCCCTGGCCGTCTACCAGCACGGCGCCCCCCGCCCGAACGCGGTCTGAACCGGGCAAGGTCGTCCGGCTGGGCCACGCCACGCCGCTACGCCATCGTCGCCGCCCCGCTCCCCGGGTGCGGTGACGATGGCGGTTGCGGGGTACGGGCCCCGTACCGGCGGCGCGGTGAGGGGTCAGCCGGCGGTTCGTTCGCCGGTCCGGCCCTCCCATCTGTGTCCGATCGCCCGGAGCATCGCCGGATAGACCCCGAGGTACCGGAACGGCTTGATGCCGGCCATGTACACGGAGCCGAGCAGGCCGTTCGGCTTCACGAGGACGGTCATCTGGCCGCGGTACCCGCCGCTGCCGTCCGGGACCCAGCCGATGTGCATGACCCCGTGCACGGTCCGGTTGACGATCTCGGACACCCATTCGTCGTGGGTCAGGTACACGGAAGTGAAGGGAACCCTGCCGAATGCGGGCCCCCGGGGACCCTCCCGGAGATCCGCCGGCAGCCGGTCCCGCAGTGTCGGCGCCTGCCCGCCGACCCGAGGCTCGTCCCAGCCGAGCAGGGCGCCGAGTTTCCAGCGGACCGCGAAGAGCAGGCGCGCCACCGGCGAGGAAACGTGCGCACCCGCCCCCGGCTCGTCGGCGCTCACGAACTGCCGCACCAGTCGCGCGAGGTCGTCGGGACCGCCCGGTGTCGGTAGCGCCCACACGTCCTCGACGTGGAAGTCGCCGGCGATCTCGTGGATGCGCCAAGGACGGGACGTGTGGGCGGTCTTGGGGAGTCTCATGCGCGTGCCCCTGTCTATACGCTGTCGTATGGAACAAGGTTAGACCCATCCATACGGCCCCGTATAGACGGGGGGAGCGGTGAGGGGAGACACACCATGGGCGCGACCCGCACGCCGCGCGAACGGTGGATCGAGGAGGGGCTGCGAGCCCTGTCCGCCGGAGGCCCGGAGGCCGTCCGGATCGAGTCCCTGGCGCAGGCGCTCGGCGTCAGCAAGGGCGGCTTCTACTGGTACTTCGGCAATCGGGACGCGCTGCTCACCGAGATGCTCGACGCCTGGGAGCGCGAGGTCACCGAGGAGGTGATCGAGCGGATCGAGAGCGAGGGAGGAGACGCCCGGACCAAACTGGTGCGGCTGTTCACGATCGCCTCGTCCGACGACGGGCCGGTGACGGGCATCACGGCAGACCTCGCGATCCGCGACTGGGCCCGGCGCGACGAAACCGTCGCGGAGCGGCTCAGGCGGGTCGACAACCGGCGCATGGACTACCTGCGCAGGCTGTTCGGCTCCTTCTGCCCCGATCCGGACGACGTCGAGGTCCGCTGCCTGCTCGCCTACTCCCTGCGGATCGGCAACCACTTCATCGCCGCCGATCACGGCGGTCGCAGCCGCGCGGAGGTCATGGCCCTGATCAGGAGCCGGCTCCTGGAGTAGCCGCCCGGCCCGTGAGGAGCTCCGCCAACTGCCGGGCCGGTCCGGTGGGGTTGGTCGGGTGCACGAGCTCGGTGCGGTGGATCAGCCTGGGCTCTCCCACCGGAACGGCGGCGATGCCGGGCAGTCCGGCGGCCAGCGGCAGGGGGAGCGCGGCCAGGCCGTGACCGGCGGCGGCGAGTACGGCGAGGCCGTGCAGGTCGGTTCCGCGGTGGCGGATGCGGGGGCGGAACCCGTCGGTGCGGCAGACGGCGCGCAGCTGGTCGAGGGGGACGGCGGTGTCGGGGGCGTCGATCCACTGCGCCTGCGTCAGGTCGGTCAGCCGTACCGAGGGCCGCCGCGCCAAGGGGTGGTCGACGGGGAAGAGCACGGCCAGGCTCTCCTCGGCCGCGGCGAGGGTGGTGGTGGGGCCGAGGTCCGGCATGGGGAGCGGATCGCTGGGGGCGGCCGCGCCGTCGACGAGACCGAGGTCGGCGCGGGCGGTGAGCACGTCCTCGATCACCGCTGCCCGGCTCAGGACCCGTACTTCGAGGTCCAGGCGGGTGGTGGCGTGCAGGCGGGCGAGGGCCTGCGCGAGGGCGGGGCCGAGGGCGGCGGGCGAGCAGGCCAGGGTCAGCCGGGCGGTGTGGGCCTGGTGCAGGCGGGCGATGTCGGCGCGGGCGATGTCCAGGCGCAGCAGCAGGGCCGGCGCGTGCTCCATCAGCCGCGCTCCGGCCGGGGTGGGGGCCACGGGCCGACGCTCGACCAGCCGGGTGCCCAGATCGGATTCGAGGGCGGCGATGTGCTGGGAGACGGCGGACTGGGTGTAGCCCAGGGCCGAGGCGGCGGCGGAGAAGGAGCGGTGGTCGAGGACCGCGACGAAGGTGCGCAGCAGATGCGGATCCATGTGCATCAGTTTCGCTTATGGAAGCACCACGGATCATCGTTGGACCTGATGCCGAATGGTCAGCAAGATGGCTGCCATGAACCACATCGCACGCATCGCCCTCGTCGGGGACCGCTCCGACGCCGTCCGCTCCCACACCCGCATCCCCGGCCTGCTCGAGGCACTGCGCGTACGGGACGGGCTGGACCTGGACGCCTACTGGATCCCCACCGAGGACGCCGGCCAGGGCATGGACGGCTTCGACGCGGTCTGGGTCCTGCCCGGCAGCCCCTACCGCAGTGAGGCCGGAGTTCTGGCGGCGATCCGCACGGCCCGCGAGAACGGCATCCCCTTCCTGGGCACCTGCGGCGGCTTCCAGCACGCGCTGCTGGAGTTCGCCCGCAACGTCTGCGGTCTGGAACGCGCCGGCCACGCCGAGAACGACCCGGCGACCGACGAAGCGGACGCGGTCGTCGTCCCGCTGGCCTGCTCACTGGTCGGCCACGAGGGAGCCGTCCGCGTCCTTCCCGGCTCCCGGGCCGCCGGCCTGCTCGGCGCCGACCGCACCCAGGCCCGCTACCACTGCAACTACGGCCCCAATCCCCGCCACCTGGACATCCTGCGTGCGCACGGACTGGCCTTCACCGGTACCGACGAAGCCGACGAGATCCGCATCGCCGAACTGCCCGCCCATCCCTTCTTCCTGGCGACCCTCTTCCAGCCCGAACTCGACGGCGACGGCACCCGCGCCCACCCGCTGATCACCGGCCTGGCCGCGGCCGCCGTCGACCACGCCCGCACCCGATGAACGCGCGCACCCCGGGAAACTGGGCGAGCACCCTCTTTCGGGCCTATCTGCGCGCCTGCACCGTGCCCGAAGCCCATGCCCGCAGCCCGCTCGCGTCCCTGCCGGACGCCGCGCTCGGTGCCCTGCGGGTCGACCCCGTACAGGGCGAGCGAGAGGCGTGCCGGCACCGGGCCGAAAGACCGACCGGGTCCGGCGTCCTGTCGGCGGGAGCCCGTCCCCGGTAGCCACCTGGGCCCGACATTCCGGCCGGCGGCTCGACCGCACCGCGCGGGAGGAGGCAGACTCGGGGCAGTCGATCCAGGGGGTGTCCGCCTGAGCGCGCAGCCGATCCACCCAGATGACCCGGACCGGGGTCCGCGGCACGCCGCCGCGGGGCGGGGCGGGCCCGTTGAGTGAGCCGTACGGCGAGGAGCCGCAGGGCCTGCCCTGCGCGCTGTCGGAGGAGGTCGCCCAGCTGCTGATGGACCCGGCGATGCCGGCCGAGGCGTTCGGCGCGATCGTCGCCGTCATCGTCACGATCGGCGAGACGCGCGGCCGGGTCCCCGGGAGCACGGCGTCTCCCAAATGGCCGGAGCAGCGGCGTCTGGCGCTGGGCCACGACGGCGGCCTGGGCGTCGTCGAGTACGTCATCGCGCAGGACGCCGAAATCCCGCAGATCATCGTGGCTCGCATCCAGCTGTACTGACGGGGCGGCGCCGCACGGAACGCGCACGGCTCACTCCTCGCCCGAGGAGTGCGTCAGTGGCCGGCGGCCGCCTTCACCAGGGCGACCGCGGTCCCGATGGCCGCGTCCAAGGTTCCGGCGAGCAGGGCCACGGGGGCGCCGCCGCCCATCCGGACGCCGCCGTAGCAGCCCCAGGCGAACAGGCCCGCGATGCTCACCCCGGCCGCGGTCAGCAGAGCCGTCTCCAGGGCCATCACCCCCAGCGCCGCCGCTCCGATCAGGATCAGCGGCCCGGGGGCGGAGAGCAGCAGCGGGCTGCTGACGGAGAGCATGCGCCGCAGTTCGCGGCCGGTCGCCATCCGGCCGTGGACAACGCGGTGGGCCTGCTGGTCCGCGACCAGGGCGGCCAGCCACAGACCGACCGCGGCGGTCAGCACCGTGGCGGCGGCTCCGGCCGCGTCGGCGTGACCGGTTCCGGCGAGTCCGATCACCACCGAGATCATGGTGATGGTGGCGTAGAGGCGCTCCTTGAGCCGCGCGGCGGCGAACCGCGGGTCGTCGTCGAGAGCCTGCTCGGGCGTGGCGCCGGCGCCGGGCGACCCGGACGCGGGCGTCTCTTCGTGGGCCATGCCGCACACCCTAAGGGCTGTCCCGTAATCCCCGGCGGGCGCACGACGACAGCTACGGCACCTCGCCGCGTTGTCGGAGCGCCCGGATACGCCCAGTATGAGGACGCTCCTCCGCCTTGCGATGCACCGCATCTGACGCCGCGCGCTGATCCACCGGGGATTACGGGACAGCCCTTAGGGCTGCTCCGGGGCCCGCGCCCGGCACGTGCGGCCCGGCGGACCCGCAGCCGGGTCCGCCGCGGGTCAGAGCGTCGGGCCGAGGACGTGCTCGGCGTGGGCGAGATCGCCCGCGTGGGCCGCGCGCCCGCTCAACGGCAGCAGCGGTGCCAGGGAGCAGCGGCCCGCGTACTCGTGGTCGACCTCCCACTCGCTGAAGGGCTCCTGCCCCTGCGTCGTACGTACGGTGTACAGGCCGCCGGAGCAGCCCTGGCACACCAGCCGCTGTACGGTCATGCGCGCCTCCATCGTGGGTTCGCCGCGGCAGGAGCCGCCGGGGCTTCGGAGCTGTCCAGGCGCAGGCACCGCAGCGTGGACTCCGTCTCGCGCCGGAAGTGTTCGTAGGAGACGAGCTGCTCCCACAAGGGGTCCGGCGTCCCCGGGACGGTGGCGCCACGGGCCGCCCATTCAGCGGCGAGCTGATCGAAGACCGGTGCCGGAGCGGATACGGAAGCGCTCAGGGAGTGCTGCCGGGGGATGCCGTGCGCCGGCGCGGCGGAGTCGTTCCGAGGTGCCCGGTGCCGCGCTCGGGACGGGACGGCGGCCTGTGTGGTGGTCATACCTGCCCAAACGATTCTCCGCGCCCACAGGCACGCACCGCCCGGGCGACCCCGTACCGCCGTGCGCGGAAAGCCGGACCGATGCGGCCCCGCGACCGCACCGGGAGGCCGCAGCGGCCGTCGGACCCGCGCGTTGTGGCTGGTCAGCAAGCTCGGCCAGATGCGTGGGTACAGGCGCCGACAGGTGAGCGGGTGGACCATGGTGGTGTGGAGAGCTCTGCTGGGCGTGACGAGGGCGACGGCTTCCGGGCCCTGGGGGAGGCCCTGGTCCAAGGCTGCCGCGACGCGGGGGCGTCCGTCGGCATGCTCTACCTTCCCGACCCGGGCAGGCCGAGTCTGCGCCTGGCACTCACCACCGGCCTCTCCCTCGACTTCGCGGCCCCCTGGTCCCGCGTCGGCCTGGACGACCCCATCCCGGTGGCCGACGCCATCAGCCGGCAGAAACTCGTCTGGCTCAGAGGACAGGAAGCCACCGCCGCCCGCTACCCGCGCCTCGGCCTGGTTCTGCCCTACGACTTCGCCCTCGCCGCCGCACCGCTCGCCCCGGACACCGTCGCCGGCCGGGAGACGCCGTCCGGGGCCGGCCTGGTGTTCCTCTGGCCGGGCTCCCACCCGCCCGACCTCAGCGACCACGAACGGCAAGCGCTGCACAGGGCCCGCCGCCACCTCGCCCGCCTCCTGCGGCAGGCTGCCGAAGCAGGCCACCCGATCGAGGCCGCCGCGCGCCCGGTCCTGCTCAGACCACTCCCGCCCCCCACCCCGGGACCGGCCGAGGCGGCGGCCGCCATGGCCTTCGTACGACGCCTGCCCGGAGGCAGCTGCGCACTCGACGACAACGGCAGGATCACCTTCATCACCCCCGGGGCCGCCGAACTGCTCGGCGCGTCCGCCGCCACCCTGCGCGGATCCCTGCCCTGGGAAGCCCTCCCCTGGATGGACACCCCCGCCGTGGAGGACCACTACCGGGCCGCTGCGATCAGCCGCCTCCCCCGCGTCTTCACCACCGCGCACCCCGGCGGACGGCACCTGCGCTTCGCGCTCTACCCCGACGACACGGGCATCAGCGTCCGCATCACCCCGGCGGCCGAGCAGGAACCCCTGCCCCCGGCCGGCGCCGCGGAGCCCGGACCCAGCCGTGCCACCGTCCTCTACCAGCTGATGCACCTGGCGGCCAACCTCACCGAGGCCGCCCACGCGCAGGACGTCGTCGAGAAGGCCGCCGACCACCTCGTCCCCGGCCTCGGAGCCCAGGGCATAGTCCTGCTCGTCGAGGAGGAGCAGCGCCTGCGGATCGTCGGCTACCGCGGCTACAGCGCCGAACTCATGGCCCGCTTCGACGCCACACCGCTGTCCGTCGACACCCCCACCACCCACGTTCTGCGCACCGGCACGACCCTCTTCTTCGGGAACGCGACCGAACTCCTGGACGCCTACCCGTTCGCCGTCATCGAGGACGGCATGGCCGCCTGGGCGTTCCTGCCCCTGATCGCCTCCAGCCGGCCCGTCGGCTCGCTCGTCCTCGCCTACGCACATCCCCGCCCCTTCGCCCCCGGCGAGCGCGCCGCCCTGATCTCCATCGCCGGACTCATCGCCCAGGCCCTGGACCGCGCCCGCCTCTACGACACCACCCACCAGCTCGCCCGCAGCCTCCAGACGCACCTGCTGCCCCACGCCCTGCCCCGCATCCCCGACCTCGAAGTGGCCGCACGCTACCTGCCCGCGGCCCACGGTCTCGACATCGGCGGCGACTTCTACGACCTCATCCGCATCGACGACACCACCGTCGCCGCAGCCATCGGCGACGTACAGGGCCACAACGTCAAGGCCGCCGCCCTCATGGGCCAGGTCCGCACCGCCGTACACGCCACCGCGGGCGCGGCGCCCGAGGAGGTGCTCACCCGCACCAACCGCCTGCTGACCGACCTCGAACCGGGCCTGTTCACCAGCTGCCTGTACGCCCACATCGACCTCGCCCGCCGAACCGCCCGCCTCGCCACCGCGGGCCACCCGCCGCCCCTGCTGCGCCACGCCCTCGGCCCGGCCCGCATGCTCCACCTGCCACCCGGCCTTCTCCTGGGAATCGACCCCGATACCGCCTACACCGCCGTGGAGATCCCCTTCACCCCCTCCACCCTCCTCGCCTTCTACACCGACGGCCTCGTCGAACGCCCCGGCCAGGACATCGAGGACTCCATCGACGCGGTCGCCACCCACATCACCGAAAGCGATCCGCACCGCTCCCTCAGCCGGCTGGCGGACGACCTCGTGGAACACGCCCGGCGGCTCGGCCCGCGCACCGACGACATCGCCCTGCTCCTCCTGCGCTACGAGTAGCTCCCACACGGGGCAGGGCCGGCCGCTGGATGGGCGGCCGGCCCTGAACGCTGTGCACTCGCAGCGGCCCCGGTCCGCCGTTGGGGCCGGAGGGCGAGTGGTTAGACCGGGGTGTCGGACAGCGGCACGAAGCCGGGGGTGCACGCCGATTCGATGTTCGACGCGGTGAACGGCGTGGCGCTGGTGGTGCAGCGGGCTTCGTAGAGCACCCCGCCCTTGGCGAGCAGGGTGATGTACAGGTACCCGTCAGCCGCCTCGGTGACGGACACGGCCGTGTCCAGGACGCACTTCGGTGCCCGCTGGATGAGACCGAGGTTGATCCACACGCCCGGGTTGCGGCTGTCGTTGAGGAAGGCGTGCCCGTCCCGGTCCGTCGCCGTGCGGTAGACGATCGCGGGGTTGACGGACTCGGCAAAGTCCGTGACGGTCGAGCTCACACCGCGTTCGCCTTCGCAGCGCTTCTTGGAGTCGTGCTCGGAGGATGAGCTGGACTTCGGGTCGGGCTCTTTCGCGGTGTCCGCGAGCGCCGACGGGACCATCAGCGCTCCGACGAGCGTAGCTCCGGACACGACCGCGAGGCCACGGGCGGCCCAAGCGAGCTTCTTCATCTGCTTCCTCTCATTGCGCGCACTGTCGGCCGCGGGGGGTGCACGCCTACGACCGCCCACCGTCGGTTTCCCGGCGGCTTGGCGGGTGTGGGCGGGTGAGGTGGGCTTCGAACCTCGAAGGAGCCTTCAGAACGGTTCGGTGCTCTCCCCATGCGGACACCTGGAGCGGCCTGTGTGATTTCGACACCGAACATCCCACCGCAGACGCGGGCCCATGCGCCCCGGCCCGATTCCTCACCCGTGGAGAGGACTTCGTAGCACCGAATGGTCCCTGGCGGCCTCGGCCCGAGCCGTCGCCCACATGGCAGACCGCCGCCCCTCCCATCAGCGAAAGTCTGATGGGAGGGGCGGCGGGAGGCGCCCTGAGGGACGGTCAGCGAGTGCCGGGTCAGGGGAAGAGCTCGTAGGTCACGTCCTTGGGGACCGGAGAGGGCGCGGTGCCGGTGTAGAGCAGCCGGATGGTGGTGAACCGCGTGATGTCGGGGTGGGCGGGCCAGGGCTGCGGATTGCTCAGCGTCACCGTGACCGGGTGGGGGTGGAAGCGGCCCGCCGCGCAGTACGGGCGGCAGTCGTTCACCATGTCGGTGCCGGTGGCCGTCGCGGTGCGCGCACCCCAGTTCTCCCAGCGCAGCCGGACGAGGCGGTTGTTGCCGTCGCCGCAGGCGAGCAGATACTCGGCGGGGCGGATCTGCACCTGGGAGGAGCAGTCGACGACCACGACCGGATCCGGTTCCGGGGCCGCCCGGGTCTGTGCGGAAGCGGGCACGGCGCCCACCACGAGGGCGGCGGCCGCGCACAGCAGTGCGGGCGTCCGCACCTTGGGCCGGGGCGCGGGAGCGAGCCCGCCTTCTCCGGGAGAGTCCACGAGATCCTCCTTGCGCCGCCTTCTCCGTGCCTGCTGCAGCTCGTGCCCAGCTTCCCCCATCCGGCCGCACAGCGCACCCGCTACGGCGGCCCGGCGGGGCCGCCGGCGGACATCACCCCTGCTGAGGACCGGTGGGAGGGCTCCCGGGTGCGGGGAGCCCTCAGACCTGGTTCAGCTGCCGGGCCGCACCACGAACGCCACGGCCTCCACCGGCCCGCTGCGGCGGAAGTGCAGGACGAAGGGGATGGCGTCACCCACCTGCCAGCGGGCCTTCCCCCTCACCTTCACCATCACGTCCAGGGTGTCCGGCCTCATGGTCAAGGTGCCGCCCGCCGGGATGTCCGCCGAAGGGACCATGCGCATGGCATCGGCCCCCTCGCCCACCCGCTCGTGGCGGCTCAGCATGGCCCCCTCGACGGCCGGGGAGGTCACGGAGACCAGCTGGTCGTCCGCCCCGCCCGTGTTCGTGAGCCGGAAGAACGCGGCGGTGCGCTCCTTGTCGGCGTACGGGAGGAAGACCCGCCCGACGCCCACCTCGATCTGCGGCGGGCTGCCGGCGGCCCCTGCTCTGGTCCACGCCGTCAGGCCGACCAGAGCCGCCAGGCAGGCGACGACGGGGACGAGCGCGCCGAGCAGCCCTTCGCGCAGGCGCCGACGGCTCGGCCTCCACCCTTGCGTGGTCGACGGGTCCGGGGGAGCGGTCATCACTGAGAGGCCTTTCGGGCGGGAGCGACGAGGCGCTTCGGCGAGGGCTGCCAGGCCCGCAGGCGCAGGCTGTTGGCCACGACGAGGAGAGAGCTGGCGGACATGGCGGCGGCGGCCACCATCGGGTTGAGCCACCCCACGGCCGCCAGCGGCACGGTGGCCGCGTTGTAGCCGAACGCCCAGACGAGGTTGAGCCGGATGGTCGCCAGCGTGCGCCGGGCAAGGCGGACCGCGTCGGCGACCGCCTCGATGTCTCCCCGTACGAGCGTCACATCGGCCGCCCCGATGGCCACATCCGTTCCGCTGCCCATCGCGATGCCGAGATCGGCGTCCGCCAGCGCCGCGGCGTCGTTCACGCCGTCCCCGATCACCGCGACCTGATGGCCCTCGCTCTTCAACCGCCGCACCAAGGCTGCCTTGTCCTCCGGTGTGCAGCGGGCGTGGACATCCGTGATGCCCAGTTCCGCGGCCACGGCGCGCGCGGTCGTCTCCCGGTCGCCGGTGGCCAGGACCGGCGCCACTCCGAGGCGCCGCAGGCGGTCCACGGCCCGGTAACTGCCGGGCCGCAGGGCGTCCCCCAGGGCGATGAGGGCCTCGTCGACGCCGTCCACCCGGACCAGGACCGGTGTGAGCGCGGCGGCCTCCGCCTCGGCCAGCGCCCGGGCCAGCGACTCGGGCAGTCCGTCGCCGGGGGCCCGTACCTCCACACGCCTGCCCTCCACGACACCCGTGACGCCCGCGCCGGGAGTGGCCAGGAAACCGGTCACCGCGGGCAGCGGGCGCTTCGCCGGGACGCGCTGCGCGTACGAGGCGACCGCGCGGCCCAGCGGATGCTCCGAACCCTGTTCCACCGCCCCGGCCAGCCGGACGGCCGCGTCCCGGCCGATGCCGCCGCCGGCCGCCGTGACCCGGACGACCGACATGTGCCCGGTGGTGAGGGTGCCGGTCTTGTCCAGGACGATGGTGTCGATGTGGCGCAGCGCCTCCAGCGCCTGCGGCCCGCTGACCAGCACGCCGAGTTGGGTACCCCGCCCCGTGGCGGCCATCAGCGCGGTGGGGGTCGCCAGACCCAGAGCGCAGGGACAGGCGACGACGAGGATCGCCACGGCCGCCGTGACAGCCGCCTGCGGGTCGGCCCCGGCGCCGAGCCAGAAACCGAGGACCGTGACGGCCAGGGCGAGCACGACCGGCACGAACACGCCCGCCACCTTGTCGGCCAGGCGCTGGGCACGCGCCTTTCCCGCCTGGGCTTCGGTGACCATACGAGTGATCCTGGCGAGTTGGGTGTCCGCGCCGACCGCGGTGGCCCGTACGAGGAGCAGCCCTCCCGCGTTGACGGCGCCGCCGACCACCGCCCGGCCGGGCCCCACCTCGACCGGGTCGCTCTCCCCGGTCACCAGGGAGAGGTCCAGCGCGGAACTCCCGGAGACCACCACACCGTCGGTGGCGACGCGTTCGCCGGGACGGACCACGAACTCCTGCCCCGGCCTGAGCTGTTCGATCGGCAGCCGTCGCTCCTGACCGCCCTCCCGCACGGTCACGTCCTTGGCGGCCAGGCCCGCCAGGGCGCGCAGGGCCTGACCGGTGCCGCGCCGGGCACGTGCCTCCAGATGGCGGCCGGTCAGGACGAACAAGGGCACGCCGACCGCCGCCTCCAGATAGACGTGCGCGACACCGCCCCCCGCCGAGGGGAGAAACGTGAACGGCATCCGCATGCCCGGATCGCCGGCCCCGCCGAGGAACAGCGCGTACAGCGACCAGGCGAACGACGCGAGGACACCGAGGGAGACGAGGGTGTCCATGGTGGCCGCCGAGTGCCGCAACCCGCGTACCGCCCGCAGATGGAAGGGCCAGGCGCTCCAGACCACCACGGGGGCGGCGAGCACGAGGCACAGCCACTGCCAGTTGCGGAACTGCAGGGCGGGCACCATCGACAGCACGAGAACCGGCAGGCAGAGCAGCGCGGTGACCAACAGACGTTGGCGCTCCGGGCGGCCGTCGTCCGCTGCCGGTTCGGTCGCAGGGGATTCCTGGCGCGCTTCGGGAGGCAACACCAACTCGGCCCGGTAGCCGGCCCGCTCGACCGCCGCCAGCAGGTCCGCGACGGTGACGTCCGGTGGGTGGTTCACCCGGGCCCTGCCGGTCGCCAGATTGACCGCGGCCGTCACTCCGTCGAGTCTGGCCAGTCGCTTCTCCACCCGGTTCACGCAGGCCGCACAGGTCATACCGCTGACGACCAGATCCGTCGTCGGCAGGGCGGCGTTAGCCACTTCGGCTGTCATCGCCCGTCACCCGACCCCATGCCGCCCATGCGGTCGCCGTGCGGCTCGGAACCCCCGGGGGAGCCGGAACCGGTGCCGGTGGACCGCATGCCGGGCGCGACCGGACCGGCGGCGGACCCGATCCCGTACGAGAGGGCGAACATCGCCACGAGCAGCAGTACGAACCCGGTCAGCGCCGGCGGTGGTGCCCACCGCCCGGGGACGGCGGGCAGTTGGGCTGTGGACTGTTCTTCTTCGGCCATCGACATTCCCTGGTTCGACGATTCGAACACGGGGCTCCCGCTCCAGAGCTCCGGAGAGGTGGTCGTGCGCGGTCCGCTACGGGTTCCCCCCGGCCGACGAGTTCGACGGTGCACAGTGTGGACGTCGGCAACAGGACGAGACCGCACAACAGCCAACACCAGCACAATTCACAGGTGACTTGGGTAGAGTCCGCACCCAACACTTCAATCGAGGAGCCCTCATGCCCGCTCAGGAGATTCCCACCCTCAAGTCCCAGTACGCCGAGAAGGTCACGGCCGACCTCGACCGGAACACCGCGGAGCAGGAAAGGGTGCGCGAGGAGATCGCCTCCCTGCAGGAGCGCCTGACCGCGCTGAGCCAGGACCACGAACTCCTGGTCGGCATGCGTTCGGCCCTCGGCGACACCGCCGTCGCGGTGCCCGGCCCGCGCACCGGCCAGAAGACCGCGACGCCCGCGAAGACCACCGCGAGGAAGACGGCGGCGAAGCAGACCGGGGCCGCCACCGACACGAAGAAGACCACTGCCGCCAAGACAACTGCGAAGAAGGCGACTTCCACGAAGGCGACTTCCACGAAGGCGACCGCCACGAAGGCAGCCGCCAAGAAGGTGAGCGACGCAAAGGCTCCGGCGAAGGAGTCCGACACGACGCAGGCGAAGGCGCTGGAAAAGCCGCAGGAGAAGGCGCAGGAAAAGGCACAGGAAAAGGCACAGCCGAAGTCGCAGGAGAAGCAGCTCCCCCTGACGGAGCTGATCCACCAGCACCTGAGCGGCCAGTCCGAGCCCAAGACGACCGGTGAGATCACCGAGGCTCTGACGGCCGCGTACCCGGGCCGCAGCCTCAGCAACAGCCTCGTGCGCACGAACACCGAGCGTCTGGTGGCCCGGAGCAGGGCCGAGCGCGTCAAGCAGGGTTCCACCGTCTACTACACGGCGTTCCAGCACACCGCCGGGGCCGCTGAGGCTCCGGCCGCCGCGTCAGAGGAGGCAGCGGTCCGCAAGACCGAGGAGGCACAGGTGCCCGCCACCGCCTGAACTGGTCCCCCGTCCGGGGCGGCAGTCGGCGTCGGCGTCCCGCCGGAGCAGCACACCCCGTCCGGTGTCTGCTCTCAGGGGGCCGGCCATCCGGGCGCTGCGGGGGCCGCCCCCGAACGCGTGCGCGCACGCTGCTTCACCACGAGCGCGGCGATGCCGCGGGAGGGCGGCCGTCAGCAGAACGCCTGCCGCGCGACCGAGGCGCCCTTGTTCCAGCCGTCCAGGAACTGCTTGTTGCCGCTCGCCGGGGCCTTGGCGCCACAATTGCCCTTGACGGCATCCCAGCCGGCCACGATGCCGGCCTTGAAGGTGGTGCCGCTCGGTGTCGTCGTCGTATCGCCGCCGCCACTGCACTGGGTCACCTGGTTGTTCTGCGTGACGGTGTACTGGGCCTTCTCCTTCTTGGTGATCGTGAAGCCGCCGTTGGCATCCATCTTGAACTCTCCGCCGGCAGCGGTCGGCGAGGAGAGCAACGCGGACTGTCCCGCCTCGAATCCGCCACCGGAGACGTTCACCGTGCCGTCGGCCAGGACACCCGACAAGGAACAGGTTGCGGCGGGGGCGGCCGCAGGCGCCGAAGCCCAGGCGAATGCGGCCGGACCCAGGGTCAGTGGGACAGCCACGAGGGGGCTGAGCAGGGTGAGACGAGTACGTCGGTTCATTGCTTCCTCCCGATGAGGACCACAGGGAACGCGGAAACGGGTCACGTCGACGCAGCGACTCGGCTCGCTCCCGGCACGGATGGACGCCGTGTGGTCATGCCGTGTGGTCATGGGGGATCGCCAGTGATCGCCAGTGCCGGCTGCCCTCGACCTCCGGGAGGCCTCGGGCCTTTCCGGCAGCACCGGTATGCGCAGGTGCCCGCTCTCCCATCCTCCCCCTCCCGGTCCGGGGTTGCTACCCGACGGTGTCCAGCGCCGGGGCGATGACGGCGAAGGCCCGGTCGAGCATCACCGTGGGGTCGTCGGCGCCGTCGCTGCCGCTCCACCGGTGCAGGACGGCGTCGAAGGCCGTGATCGCCATGCCGGCGGCCAGCTCCGGATACAGATCGCCCTCGGGCGCGCGCCCGGCGCGGCGGCCGAGTTCCGCGGTGAGGTCCTGGCGCCACTGAGCCTGGCGTTCCAGGAACCGGGCGTGCAGGGCAGGGGTGCGCAGGATCAGCTGCACCACTCGCAGCGCCCTGTCGGAGTGGTCGGCGCAGACGGCGAGGGGGACCGAGACGGCGTGCCGCAGCGCCACCGAGGGCCGCTCGTCGGCGGGGCGGGCGGCCAGCTCCGCGTGCATTCCGGTCCCCAGATCCGCCAGGAACCGGACGACCACGTCCTCCTTGGAGGCGAAGTACCGGAAGAAGGTCCGCTTGGACACCCCGGCCGCGGCGACGATCTCGTCGACGGTGACCGCGTCGAACCCCTTCAGCGCCAGTAGCTGCAGAGCCGCCTCGGTCAGCTCGTTCGAGACGAGCTGACGCTTGCGCTCGGCCATGGTGATGTCAGGGCGGGGTTTCATCGCGCCATCGTAGCGCAATGCCGTCCGTGACACTCGGAAGCATGTTGACACCAAGTGCCATCAGAGACATTCTGTGCCGCATGACACGGGACATGAGTCAGGACATGAGCCAGGACATGAGGCAGCGCATGACGCAGGACATGGCACAGGAGCGGCACGACCTTTCCGAACACACCCCGGCCCCCGCCGAGCGCGTCTTCGTCGTGACCGGGGCGAACAGCGGACTCGGCCTGGCGACCACCCAGGCGCTCGCCCGGCAGGGCGGCCACGTGATCCTCGCGGTACGTGACGAGGCGAAGGGCCGGCAGGTGGCGGCGCGCATCATCGCCGAACAGCCGGGGGCCGGCCTCGAAGTGCGCCGCCTCGACCTGGCCGATCTGGAGTCGGTCCGGGCCTTCGCGCGCCGCATGCACGCGGACCACCAGCGCGTGGACGTACTCATCAACAACGCCGGTGTCATGGCGCCGCCGAGGACGCTCAGCGCACAGGGCCACGAGTTGCAGTTCGCCTCCAACCACCTCGGCCATTTCGCACTCACCGGGCTGCTGTTCGACCTCCTGGCGGTCGGCCACGACCCGCGTGTGGTCACGGTGACCTCGCTCAACCACCGCAAGGGCCGGATCCACTTCGACGACATCACGGGCGAACGCGGGTACGCACCCATGGCCTTCTACAACCAGTCGAAGTTCGCCAATGCCGTCTTCGGCCGGGAACTGCACCGGCGGCTGACCGCCGCCGACAGCCCGGTGCGCAGCATCCTCGCCCATCCCGGCTACACGTCGACCAACCTCCAGACGAGCGCGCCGAGCGGCCTGGTGAAGCTGCTGTACGGCCGCATCCTCACCCCCCTCGCCCAGTCCCCGCGGCAGGGGGCGCTGCCCCAGCTCCACGCGGCGACCGCCCCGGGCGTGGAGAGCGGCCGGTTCATCGGGCCCGACGGCATGGGCGAACTGCGTGGCACGCCGACGGAGGTGAAGCTGTTCCCCGCGGCGGCCGATCCCGAGACCGGGCGCCGGTTGTGGGAGCTGTCGGAACGCCTCACCGATACGCGGTTCTTGATTCCGGCCCTGCCCTGACGCGGTCCCGACGGGCCGTCGACGGTCGGCCTCCGCTCAGCCGTCCCGGTCTCCCATCAGCCCGTTCTCCCAGGCCGCCAGGGCCGCCTCCACCCGGTTGCGTGCCCCGAGCTTGCCCAGGACGGCGCTGACGTGGGCCTTGACCGTGCCTTCGACCAGACTCAGCCGGGCCGCGATCTCCGCGTTCGACAAGCCCGCGCCGACCAGGGCGAGTACGGCGTTCTCCCGCTCCGTCAGCTGCTCCAGGGCCCGCCCGCCCGGCCCCGCGCCCGCCACTCGTCCGGAGCGAAGGCCGCTCACCACACGGGCGGCCACCCGCGGCGACAGGTAGGCACCACCGGCGGCGACCGCGTGCACCCCCGCCAGCAGTTCCCTCGGGTCGTCCGCCTTCAGCAGGAATCCGTCGGCGCCGGCCCGCAGCGCCCGGTCGATGAAGGCGTCCTCGCCGAAGGTGGTCAGCATGATCACCGCGGTGCCCGGCAGCTGCCGGTGGATCCGCTCGGCCGCCGCGATCCCGTCGAGCCGCGGCATCTGTATGTCCAGCAGCACCACCGCGGGCCGGTGCGCGCGGACCGCGTCGACGGCCTCCAGCCCGTCCGCGGCCTCGGCGACGACTTCGACCTCGGGGTCCCGGCTCAGGATCGCCCGGATCCCCGCTCGCACCATCGCTTCATCGTCTGCCACCAGCACGCGCACCATCAGCACAGCCTAATCACCCGTTCGACCCGCAGGCCGCGACCATCGGCGGAGGACCCCCGACGAAAGTAGGGGGTGTGATCACCACCGGGCGGCCGATGCCCCGCAGCGGCCGTCGCTCCTACCGTCTGAGCAGTACGGAAACCACAGGAGGACATCGTGATCACGCTCAGCGGCCTGACGAAGAGATACGGCGAAACCGTCGCCGTGGACGACCTCACGCTCGACATCGAGGAAGGCCGGGTGACCGGCTTCCTCGGCCCGAACGGAGCGGGCAAGTCCACCACCATGCGGATGATCCTGGGCCTGGACCGCCCCACCGCGGGCGAAGCCCTCATCGACGGCAAGCCGTACGCCTCGCTGCGCCACCCCCTCCGGGAGGTCGGGGCCCTCCTCGACGCGAAGGCCCTGCACCCGGCGCGTTCGGCACGCAGCCACCTCCTCGCGCAGGCCCGCAGCAACGGCATCCCCGCCCGGCGGGTGGACGAGGTCCTGGAGATGGTCGGAATCGCCGCAGTGGCCCGCCGGCGCGCCGGAGCCTTCTCCCTGGGGATGTACCAGCGCCTCGGTGTCGCGGGCGCTCTGCTCGGCGACCCGAAGGTGCTCATCTTCGACGAGCCGGTGAACGGCCTCGACCCGGACGGGGTGCGCTGGATACGCGAGCTCGTACGGAACCAGGCCGCACAGGGCCGGACCGTGCTCCTCTCCAGCCACCTGATGAGCGAGATGCAGCTGACGGCCGACCAGCTCGTCGTCATCGGAAAGGGCCGGCTGCTCGCGGACCAGCCCATGGCGCAGTTGCTGCAAGCCCACTCCACGGCCACCGTGCACGCCATGGTCCCCGACACCCGCCAGCGGCACACCCTGGCCGCCGCGCTGGCCGAGCACGCCGGAGCGCGGGCCGAGACGACCGCGGAGGAAATGCTCGTCATCAAGGACAGCACCCTCGCCGAAGTCGGCGATCTGGCCCACCGGCTGGGCATCCGGCTGCACGAACTCCGCGCCGAGTCGGTGTCCCTGGAGCAGGCCTACATGGAACTGACCGCACGCAGCGTGGAGTTCGGTTCCGGCACTGCCCGCGCGGCCGAGAAGGTGACGGTGTGAGCCCCGTGCCGACCACAGCCGACGCCACCGCGCCCGGCCGCCCGTACGCCGGAGGCGGCCGACGGGGTGCCATCGCCGCCGAGTGGGTGAAGCTCCGCTCGCTGCGCTCCCCGTACGCATGCCTGCTGACGGGCGCCGTCGCCACGGGGATCTTCGCCTTCTACTACGGCTCGATCGCCCGGATCAACGACAAGCCCCTCCAGGCCGTGGGCAACGCCCCGGTGACGTCCCTGCTCCTCGTCCAGTTCGCGGTCGTCGTACTGGCCATGATCACGGTGACGAGCGAGTACGCCACCGGCAGCGTGCGCGCGTCCCTGCTGTGGGTACCGGTCCGGCACCGCATGCAGGTGGCGAAGTGCATCGTGGCCGCCACGGTGGCGTTCGCCGCCGGAGTGCTCTTCGGGGTGCTGGGCATGGCGGTGGCCTGGGCGCCGTTCCGCGGTCACGCCACCTTCGACGCGGCCACGTCCGTGGGCCAGCTGCTGGCGATGGGCCTGTACTGCGCCCTGATCGCCCTGCTCACGGTGGGGACGGCATTCGCCCTCAGGGCCTCGGCCGGCGCACTCACGGTGTTGTTCGCCGTGATCTCCGCCCTGCCGAGCATGTGCACCGGACTCGGCGGCGAGGTGCTGCTGACCCTGAACGACTACCTGCCGCAGACCGCCGGCCAGTACCTCATGCTGGCCGGCTCCACGGCTCCCTACCCGCGGGCGGCGTCCGTGCTGATCCTGCTCGCCTGGGCCGCGGCCGGCCACCTGACCGGCCGACTCGTCCTGCGCCGACGCGATGCGTGACGCACCCTACGAAGTCCCGCCGGGGAAGACGTCCTTGGCGACCAGCGTGGAACCCGACCAGCACAGCCGGTACACGTCCACCTGGTCCCAGAGGCTGCTGCCCGAACGGTAGAACGCGCAGTCCGTGCCCTCGGGCGCGGGCTGCGCCTTCATGTGGTCGGACGGATAGCGGAACGCGTGCCGCGGCAGCGCCACCTCTCCGCCGCCCCACGCGGCCCCGACGCGCAACGCCTCGTACCGCGCCGGGGGCAACACGCTCGTGGTCAGCCGGTGGGCGAGAACGGCGGCGGAAGCCAGCGCGACGAGGCCGAAGACCCCCGGGACGCCGAACGCGAGGGCGAAGCGAAGACCCGCACGGCGCCGGGCGGCGCCGAACTGGCGCGACGACGCCGAGGCCGCTCCCGTCCGCCCGCCGAGCGGCGCGCCGAGGGCACTCGACAGGTCGGCGCCGACCCGGTCCGGCAGGACCGCGCGCACCTGGAACCCGCCTTCGTACGGCTGCGCCCGCAGGCTGCCGCCCAGCACCCGGACCCGCTCCGTCAGACCCGCCAGCCCGTGGCCGCCGGACACGCCACCCGGCCGGGGCCCCGAGGGCGGCGCCCCATTGGACACCGTCACCTCGGCGCGCCCCGCGTCCCGCCGGATCCGCACCCGGATCCGGCTTCCGGGCGCGTGCTTGACGGCGTTCGTCAACGACTCCTGCACCACCCGGTACAGCGCCCGGTCGATCAACGGCGGGAGCCCGGGCTCCACCTCGCCGGCCCCCTCCAGGTCCACGGCGACCCCGGACCCCGCAACCCGTGCCACGAGCTGCGCCAGAGACTCGGACGGCGCCGTAGCCGGCTGCGTCTCCATCCCCTCGCGCAGCACGCCGATGGTCTCCCGCAGGTGCTCGACCGCATCCGCCACACTCGCACGCAGCTGTGCCACGTCCTCACGGTCCTGGCCGCCCAGCGCCGGTGACAGCTCCAGGGCGCCCGCGCGCAACGCGATGAGACTGAGCTCGTGCCCGAGCGAATCGTGCATGTCGGCCGCGATCCGCGCCCGCTCCCGCAGCCGCGCCCGGTCCGCCACGAGTTCCTGCTGCTCCTCCAGGCTGCGCGCCCGCTGCCAGCCGCCCTGCACCAGCGCGTGCCGGGCCTGCCAGTACCGTCCGAAGAGCCAGGGGAGCAGCAGGGCCGCCGGCACGAAGCTCAGGGCGTAGATCCAGTGCACGGAGTCGACGCCCAGCAGGGCGCACAGCGCCACGTCGGCGGCGAGGCAGCCGGCCAGTACGAGCGGCCCCGCACTCGTGCGAGCGGGCCCCGGGCCCGCCGGCTTCGTGCCCGTCGGCCCCGTTCCGAGGAGGAAGGCCGCCACGGCCAGGGACAGCAGGTACGGGTTCGCCGGCGTACGGTCGGAAGCCAGGCCGAGCGCGCAGAACGCGTTGGCGACGAACACGCCGCCGCCGGGCCGCCTTCGTCCGAGCCCCACCACCAAGGCCGGCACCACCAGGGCCAGCACCACGGACACCAGCGGCGCGGACCCGCCGCGCTCCACATGCCACAGCAGACCGGCGGCCGAAAGCCCGGCCCACACCACCGCGCCGCCCGCGACCGCCCGTACCGCACCCGCCTTCACCAGCGCACCCCCACACATCGCGTCCCGGCCCGAGGCTACCGAGGAACAAGAAGTCCAGAACCCAGAGAGCCAGAAAGAGCGGGGTCCGCCATCGGCTCAGGTTCTCCGCGATGACCGGTCTGCTGGTCTACTGCCGGACGAAGGGCTCGCTACCCTCCGGGGCATAGGCCAGGTCCAGCTCTGCCTGACCTTGATCCGTGGAGTACAGGAAGAACAGGTCGCACGTCGGGCCACCGGCGGCGGCCGTCAACTTGACCTCCGTAGCCGGCCCGACGGAGTCCAGATGCCAGGGTCGCCAGGTACCGGTGAACTTCGTGTCGGCTGACCACGACCCCTTGTGACACACGCTGCGAGGCAGGCTCATCTCTCCGAGCGCACCGTCCTCGAGGAACTGGATCGTGCCCAGGGTCGGCGACCTCCAGGACCCGACGACATGCCGCGCCCTGTCCTCGTCGGTCTGCACGGTGCAGGACACCGCCAGCGGTAGGACGGCCGCCAGTGAGCCGATCAGGAAACGGACGCCACTCCTCATCCGACATCTCCCTTCTGGAGCGGGTTACTCGAAGTCACTGGGTCGGGCATGGTTCCCACCCGTCATGTAGTTCTTTGACTCCCCGGTGATCGCGTCCCCCCATCGGGCGGCCGTACTCGTTGTTCACGAGGTCCGAGAGGTGATCAGCATAGTTGTGGCCTTCCCGGTCGCCGTACGCCTCGTGGGCGTCCGCGACGGAGGCGCCGGCCTCGGTTCACCCCTGTGACCGCACGACACGGCAGCGGATGGCAGGGGCCGTCCTCCCGGCAACGTGTGGATCCACCCGCCCGGGGAGATGAGCAGGGCCCCTGTTATCGTGCGCCGATGTCAACGATCAAGCAGTTCCAAGTGACCTTCGACTGCGCGGAGCCTGCGCGCCTCGCCGCCTTCTGGTGCGAGGTGCTGGGGTACGTCGTACCGACGGTCCCGGAGGGCTTTGCCACGTGGGAGGAGTACCACCTCTCGCTGCCGCCCGAGGACGAGGTCTACTTCGCGTGCGCTGATCCCTCGGGTGTGGCCCCGCGCTTGCTCTTCCAGCGAGTTCCCGAAGGCAAGGTCGTCAAGAACCGGGTGCATCTCGATGTGCGGGCCGGCACCGGGCTCGTGGGTGACGAGCGCCTGGCCACACTCGAGGCCGAATGTGCACGGCTGATGGCGCTCGGCGCGAAACACGTGCTGACGCAGCGAGCCGATGGCGTCAACGAGTCGTGCATCACGATGCAGGACATCGAGGGCAACGAGTTCTGCCTCGCCTGATCCTCCTCCGAGACTGCGAGGGGGGAGCCGTCTCCCGGGGACCTCTCAGGTCTCGTACGCGGCAGAAGCTATCCCGTGAGAGCGAGGTTGTGCAGTCGGGCGATGCCGAGCATGGCGTGTCGGACCCCGTCGCCCGTGAGACGGCAGTCGCGGAGGATCTTCCAGCCCGGCAACTCTTTGCCCGGGGTGCGGCGGTGGGGCATGAGGAGGCCGCTGCCCGGATAGCCGCCGTCGGCCATCGTGAGGGTCCTGCCCGCGGCGGCCTTCGCGCCAGACTCCTCCCATGCCCGGCAGTCGTTGCGATTGCCGGGCAAAGCGATGCTGTGGTCCCGGGTAGGCGCCAGGGTGCCGTCGACCACCAGCGCGGTGTCCTTGGCGAACCGGCGCCGAGGCTGGAATGCGATGAGCGGGCCGAGCTGGTCGATGATGCGGTCGGCCGCCGATTTCGAGATGCCGAACAATGGGCGAGTTCGCGCATCGTCAGGTTCGTGCGCCAGTTGCAGGGCGAGATCACTTACGGGACAACCCTTGGGCCGGGCGCCCCGAGGGGCCCCGCGCACCTGGTCTCAACGGGGCTCGGCCGAGCGCCGGCCGCTGAGTTCCCGGTCCAGGGAGGACTGGACCCGGCGCATGGCGTCACTCTGCTCGGGATCCTGGGCCAAGACCCACATGTCCTGTGGCGACACGTCCTTCACGTGCGTCTGGATCCACCAGAGGTTGCCCCAGGGGTCGCGCACCCGCCCCACCCGGTCCCCGAAGAAGAGCTCCGTCATGCCGGTCACCGAGACGGCTCCCGCCGACAGCGCGCGCCGGTACACCAAGTCCCCGTCCTCGACGTACAGCCGGATGAAGCTCGGCGTGTCCGGCCACTCCTCCTTGGCGTCGAACAGCATCACCACCGAGTCGCCGATCCGTACCTCGGCGTGGCCGATCGATCCGTCCTCGTTGTGGACCAGGCCCTCCTCGGTCGCCCCGAACGCCTCGATCAGGAAGTCGATCAGCTTGGCCACGCCCCTGGCGATGATCCACGGTGTGACGGTGTGATAGCCGGCGGGAATCGGCTGAACCTCGGTGCTCATGACCCTCCATCCAGTGTGGCCGTACGGCGCGGCCGTGGCGTGAGGGCCACGCTAGACCCCATCTAGGCCAGATCCCGGCCTAGATGGGGCCCCGGAGTGACGGGTCCGGAGCACCGGGCTTCTCGGGCCGCAGGTACCGCCCCCAGATCCGGGCCTTGCGATACGGGCCGTCCCCGCCGCTGTCGTACTGCGGCGCATCGAAGGCGACCGAGTACGTCAGCTCGCCGGCACCGGCGAGGGGGTGCTTCACCGGCTCGGGCGCTCCCATGGCATCGATTATGCGCGCTCACCCGGGAGCGCGGTACGGCGCCCGGGGCGCGGAGAGGGGTGTAGTGCCCTGCGGGCGGGGGGCGTTGGCATGGTGTGCTGCCCGGGCCATCAGGTAGGTTTCTGGAATCTGATTCCAATTCTGATGGGGCTGACGTGTTAGAGCTGAGGGGGAGCGGGGCCGAGCCGCTGGAGGCGGGGGATCCGCGCCGGATCGGGTCGATCCCGCTGGCGGGCCGGCTCGGGGTCGGCGGCATGGGGCGGGTGTACCTCGGGGTCCACGAAGGGCGTTACGTCGCCGTCAAGCAGCTGCTGGCCTCCGTCGTGGGCGAGGACGCGGACTTCCTGCGACGTTTCGGGCACGAGCTGGACAACCTTTCCCGGCTGCCCGCTGCGGCCACCGCCCCGCTGCTGGCCAGCGACCGCACCGCCCAGCCGCCGTGGTTCGCCACCGCGTACATCCCCGGGCTCACGCTGAGCAAGGCCCTGGAGCTGTACGGCGGCCCGCTCCCCGCCGACGCGCTGTGGCTGCTGTTGCGCGAGGCGGCGGCCGGCCTGGCCTCGGTGCACGGACTGGACATGGTCCACCGGGACCTCAAGCCGTCCAACGTCATGCTGACCCTCGACGGTCTCACCCTCATCGACTTCGGCATCGCCCGGGCCGCCGAACAGAGCCAGCTGACCCGCACGGGCATGGTGGTGGGCACCCCCGCCTACATGGCGCCTGAACAGGCCTCCGGGAAACGCCAGGTGAGCGGCGCCACGGACGTGTTCGCACTGGGTTCGGTGCTCGCCTACGCGGCCTGCGGCCGACCCCCGTTCGGTGAGGAGTCCGGGCACGGCGTGCTGTACCGCATCGTCCACGAGGAGCCGGACCTGGAGCCGCTGCGGGAGCTGGATCCCGAGCTCGCCGAGCTCGTCGAGGCCTGCCTCGACAAGGATCCCGAGGGCCGTCCGACCGCCGCCGAACTCCTCGAACGGGCCGCCGGGCAGGGCCCGTCCACCGGCCCGCTGTGGCCGGCGGCCATCACCGAGCGCCTGAGCGAGCGGACCGCCTTCGCGGCGAACGTGCAGGAGATCGACGTACCGACCCTGCCGCTCGGCGGCAAGGCGACGGAACCGGCGAAGGACCCCGTGCCGAAGCCGGACACCAAGCCCGGGTCCGAGCCCGCCCCCGAGCCGGCTCCCGCGGCCGCGTCCGGTCCGCAGCGGTCCGAGCGCCGCCGCCGTACCCGGGTCCTGCTGGCCGTCGTCCCGGTCGTCGTGGTCGCGGGCGGCACGACACTGGCCATCCAGCACCTGCCGTACACGAACTCGCCGCAGGCCGGCGCTCAGGGCGGTTCGTCCGCCCCGGTCTCGGCCCCCGCCAACCCCCTGCCGGCGACGGGGAGCGGAACCCCGGCGGGTACGGCCTCTCCCGGTCAGTCCCCGGCCCAGGACAACCACGGGGAGGACGGCAAGGACGGCGGCCAGGCGGCGGCGGGCGGGCCCCAGCCCGGGCCCGTCGGCGGAACCGGAACCGGAACCGGCCAGGGCCCCGGAACCGGCCCGGTGCCCGGAACCGGCCAGGGCCCCGGGGGTGCGGGCGGCGGCGGCACACAGACCGCCGCGGGCGGTTCCGCGAACGGCGGAAACCCGGGCGGCGCCGGCACTCCCCGTCCCCCCGGCGGCGGCGCGTCCACCGCCCCCGTACCGCCCAAGACCCCCGACTCCGGCACCTACCGCTACCGGAACGGCAACAACAGCGAGTGCATCACCCAGGTCTTCGGCGCCTCGGACTCCGGCAGCTGCTCCGACGCGAGCGCACGGTGGACCGTACAGGGCAGATCGGACGGCAGCTTCAAACTCGTCAACCAGCAGGGCGGCCAGTGCCTGTACTCCAACGGACTCGGCCAGGCCGTCTTCGTGGGCGACTGCGCGCAGGACATCGGCCGGCTGTGGCGTACCGGATCGGGCGGCAGCCTCCGCAGCGAGTACGGCGGCGGATGCCTCGATCTGGGCATGAGCAGTGGCCTGATCACCACAACGTGCGGCGGGGAGGCATCGCAGCGCTGGACGAGGCAGGCCTAGACGCATAGCCACTGGCGGTCGTCGACGGGCGGGGGAGGTCTCGGCCGGGGGACGCCGAGGCCGCTCCGTCGGGGCCGCGCTCGTTGTTGTCGGTGCGGTCAGGCCAGGGGTTTTGCGACGAGCTCGACGACCTCTGCGGGGCCCGCCCGGAACGCCGGGCCGGCCGCGTCGGCTTCGATCATGTGCGCGGTGGCATCGTGTGCGGCGAGCGCGGCCTTCGACGACCACCGTTCGATGAGGACGAAGCGGTCAGGGTCCCCGCTCACCTGGTGCATGTCGTACTGCAGGCAACCCTCTTCGGCACGCACGAGCGGCGCGAGACGCTCGAACGCGGCGATCTGCTCCGGGCCGCGGCCCGGAAGGGTGGTGATCTGGATGACGAGTTGTACGGGCTGTGACATGCGGTGAAGAGTACCCAGCGGCCCTGGCCGGAGAATCGGCCAGGGCCGCCTGTCGCGCAGGCCGAGCGCGATGTCCAACAGCGAGGCCGCTACCGCCAGGCCGCAGGCGACGGCATTCAAGATCTCCACAGTCCGCACTCTCCTCGATCACGCGTCTTCGGGCGGTCCCGGATCGGCCGCCGCAGGACCCATTGGCGCGGAGCGGCCCCAAGGAATCCAGCACGGTGGAGAATGAGGGAATGTCGTGGACGAAGAGGGAGCGCCTGTGACCGTCGAGCGGGGGGAACGAAAGACGGATGACCCCCAAGTCCTGCCACCTGCAGCTTCGTTCGCCGCATGGCTCGCCAAGGTCAGGGCCACCTACGGCAATCCGACCCTGGACCGGCTCTCCCACCTGACCAAGCTCGTACCCCGCGGCCATCACGTCCCGCGTTCCACACTCAGCAAGGCGTTCCAGGGGCGGACCCTGCCCTCGATCGACGTCGCGACGGCCATCGCCCAGGCGTGCGTCCTGCACGCCGGCGGGGGCGGGAGCGTCATGGCGGCGACACGCAAGGAGTGCATGGACCGCTGGGGCCAGGCCAAGGCCGACGAGCAACTGGCCAAGATCATCGTGACGGCCGCGGAAGACCTTCCGGCGGACGCCGACTGGGAGCGCACCAGGCGGCGGAGCGAGGAGGAAGAAGCCTTTCTGGGCAAGTACCACGAGTGTCTGGCGGCGTCGCTCGACCGGATGGAGCTCTTCGGGGTCACGCTTCAGCAGCAGGACTTCAGCTACCGGATGAGCACCTCGTACATCAGCCTGAGCGCCACCTCGCACGGGCCGGTCGTCCCGCACCGGGACCGCGAGGGGCCGCTGCGGGTGGAGGACGCGATCGCCTCCTCGACCCGGGTCCTGATCAGGGGCGACGCCGGTTCGGGCAAGACGACGCTGCTGAAGTGGATCGCCATCGGATCCGTTCGCGGCACGCTGCCGGAAGCCATGCGCAGCTGGAACCACGCCGTGCCCTTCTTCCTCCCACTGCGTCATTTCGCCGGGCGGGAGTTGCCCACGCCCGAGGAGTTCATGGAGTACTCGGCGCGGACACTGGCCGGAGGCGCACCCGAGAACTTCGTGCGCCGCACACTCGACTCAGGGCACTGCACCGTGCTGATCGACGGGGTCGACGAGCTTCCGAGCGGGCGGCGGGAGGAAGTCCGCGGCTGGCTGAGGGAGATCACCGGCGCCTATCCGAAATGCCGGTACGTGATCACGTCCCGTCAGGCCGCCATCGACAGCCGGTGGCTGACCGATTCGGACTTCCTCTCCCTCGAACTGACTCCCATGAGTCTCTCGGACCAGAACCTCTTCATCACGCACTGGCACTCCACCATGCGCACGGCCATGAGCGAGGAACGGGAGAGGGAGCGTCTGGAGCAGCACGAGAAGGCGCTCGTGCGGAGCCTGTCCGAACGCCGTGAACTGCGGAGGCTGGGCAGCAACCCACTGTTGTGCGCCTTGCTGTGCGCCCTCCACTGGGACCGGGAGATGCAGCTGCCGGACGACCGGTTGAAGCTGTTCGAGGCGGCCCTGGAAATGCTTCTCGTACGGCGTGACCAGCACCGGAGGATCACCGGGGCGAGCATCCAGCTGAGCAGCGGCGTCCAGGAGATGATCCTCAAGAAGCTCGCCTACTGGATGATCCGCAATGACTTCACCGAGATCTCCATGGAGCAGATGGCCGAACGGGTCAGCAGCTATCTGGCGCAGACGCCGGACGAGGCGCTGGACGCCGCGGCCGTCGCCCATCAACTCCTCGTGCGCACAGGCCTGCTGAGGGCGCCCGCCGCAGGCCGCGTCGACTTCGTGCACCGCACGTTCCAGGAGTACCTCGCCGCCCATCAGCTGCTCAACGACAACGACCTCAACTTCCTGATCAAGCACGCCCACGAGGACCAGTGGCAGGACGTCGTCGTCATGGCCTCCGGGCAGGCGCGCGACGCCGAGCGCAATCACCTCGTCAAGGCCCTGCTGAAGCGGGCCCGTCGGGAAAGGGCCCACCGGGTACGGCTGACCGTACTCGCCATCGACTGCGCGGGCAGTGCCCCGACCCTCGACCTCGCCCTGCGGCGCGAAGCGCAGAAGAGGGCACAGGAACTGATTCCGCCCCAGGACATGCAGCAGGCCGCCGCGCTCGCCAATCTCGGCGAGGTGGCGCTCGATCACATGCCCGGCCCCGAAGCCGAGCTGCACCCGTACGAGATCGAGGCGATCCTGCACACCTGCCGCCTGGTCGGCGGGGCGCCCGCGATGCGTGTCCTGGCCCGGTACGCCAGACACCTCGGGCCCGCCGTCGAGGAGCAACTCATCGACATGTGGCGGGAGTTCGACCGTGGTGAATACGCCCGGGTCGTGCTGTCCGCGTTACCCCGGATCAGGCATCTCCTCGTGGACGCCGGCCTGGTCCGTCACCTGTCCTGCCTGCCCGGTCCCACCGTCCTGGAGGTACACGGGCACGTCGCGGGCTACGAGGCCATCGCTTCGCTGCACGGCTTGCAGTCCCTGTACCTGGTGGATCCCGCACCGGACCTGAGCGGGCTGACGGTCCCCGCGTCGCTGGAGCACCTGTCGGTGATCGGAGCCGTTGAGCACCAGGCGTTCCAGGGCCTCGTTCTGCCTGCTGTGGCCAGCGTGCATGCCGAAGTGTCCTGTCCGGACTGCTCGCTCACGCCCTGG
The DNA here is from genome assembly GCF_055565795.1 of Streptomyces sp. NPDC028314. Taxonomy (NCBI): domain Bacteria; kingdom Bacillati; phylum Actinomycetota; class Actinomycetes; order Kitasatosporales; family Streptomycetaceae; genus Streptomyces; species Streptomyces sp. NPDC028314. The sequence continues at coordinate 197,512 of NZ_JBVHTP010000001.1, read as the reverse complement.
CAGCTGATGGCGGGGTGGCCGTCGGCCACCCGGAGGTCCGTCGAGCGGCTCACGACCACGAGCCAACTGTGGGAGGTCGACCTCGAATCCCTGGAAGAGGCCTTCCCCTCGGTGCGGACGCTCACCCTGCGGGCGGACTACGTCCTGGGGATCGACGAGGTGGGCTCCTTCCTCAAGCGGCTGAGGACGAGCACGCAGGTGCGGGAATTGCGACTCCAGGTCGACGGGGACGAAGGGCTGCACGAACAGATCGCGCAGACCCTGTACCTCCACTGGCAGTGCCGCGCCCTGCACCGCGCCGGGCGCGGTTTCGGATTGGTCTTCACCCGCAGTGGCTGACCCGGGCCGCGTCCTGATCGCGTCGGGCGGGTCGGGCGGGCGGGCCACAGGCCGTGGGAGGAGGGCTGTCCAACCCGACGCCTGGCAGTATCGGCGCCATGGATCTCTTCTCACGCTCGTGGACGGCATTGCGCGCGGCGGTCGCCGAGCTCCCGGACGAGGCCTTCGCACAGCCCTCCGGCTGTACCGGCTGGCTCGTACGGGACCTGGTGTGCCACCTGATCATCGACGCACAGGACGTCCTGATCACCCTCGTCACCCCGGCCGACAAGGAGCCGACCCGCGACGCGGTGACCTACTGGGAGGTCGCCGAAGCTCCGCCGACCGGTGACGACCCCCTCGACGCGCTGACCGTCCGGCTGGCAGCCGCGTACCAGGAGCCGTCACTGCTCAAGTTCCACCTCGACGACGTCGGCTCCGCCGCCGGCCGCGCCGCCGAACTCGCCGACCCACACCTGCGGGTCGGCACCCGCGACGAGGTCCTCACCGCGGGCGACTACCTCCGCGCGTACGTCCTGGAGTGGACGCTGCACCACCTCGACCTGGTCGCGCACCTCCCGGACGTGCCGGGCCCCTCCGCCGAGGGGCTCGCCCGGACCCGCGAGATGCTGGAGAAGATCGCCGGGTTCGCGTTCCCCGCGTCGTTCTCCGACGAGGACGCGTTGCTGATCGGCACCGGACGCCGCACCCCGACCGACGCGGAGAGGGCCGGACTGGGGGAGCTGGCGGCCGGGCTCCCGCTCGTCCTCGGATGACCGCCCGGCTGAACGGGCCCCACCGACACGGGCAGGACGGCGTCAGAGCCGGTAGGGCCAGACACTGACGGCGTCCCGCCCGACCCGAACCTCCACCCACGACCCGTCGGCACCTTCCGGCGGAGCCGGTCCGGTGAGGTCGAAGAGGATCGACGTGCCACCCAGCTCCAGGACGGCCGCGCCGTCCTCGGTGAGACTCAACCGGCCCCGGAGGACGACGCGGTCGCCGTCCTCCCGCAGCCCGGGCGCGGCGGATGTGGCCGGCCAGGTGTTCACCGCCCAGGCGAGGTCCTCGTCGACGCTCCACTCGACGTGGTGGTGTTCACCGTCCAGTGCCTCCGGGGCACCCCGCCAGAGCGCCACAGCAGTGCCCACCGCCGAGTGCACTCGGACCCTGGTGGGCCCCCGCACATCCTTGCGAACTGCTTCGACTCCGACCAACACCCGGCCACCACCCTTGACTCGACGCGCTTCGAACGAGAGGTTTCCGCCGGGAGCGGCTCCCGGCGGGCGCTGCGTCAGGGGATGTCCTCGATCCGTTCACGGTTGAGGAGATACGTGGGCAGATACGGCTGGTCCTTGGCGACCGGGAACGCGTAGTCGTAGGCCAGGCACGCCATCGCGAGGGGCCCGAGGGCCGCCCGGGCGCGCGGCGCCGCCGATTCGCCCCAGTAGCCGCCGTGTTCCGCGAGGGCTTCGGCGAGCGTCCCGGCGAAGGCGTCGTGGTCGCGCGCGATGAGGCGGTGGAAGAGGGCGACCGGCTGGTAGTCGATCCGGTTCACGTAGTCCTTCGGCGCGTGCGTCCGGTTCTCCGGCATGGACGTCTGCATGGTGGCGAGCAGCTTCTCCACGACGGGGTCCATGGAGGGACCGGAGAAGTAGGTCTGCAGGGTGTCGATCCAGCGCACGACGTACTCGTCGACGGAGTCGTCCCGTTCCAGCGTCGCCAGCGGCACTTGGCACAGCCGGCCGATCCGCTCCGGCTGGCGGCACACGATCGCCAGGTAGAGGGCGTCGAGCCAGGCGCGGGCGTCCGCGGGCGGTGCGGCGGGTGTGGCGGGCAGCTGAGCGACCAGGTCGCCGCCCAGGTGGCACTGCTGCGGCTGCGAGCCGGTGAACAGCGCGGAGCCGAGTTGTACGGCCGTGGCCCACGCGTCCCAGGTGTCGATGTCCGCCGCCTTCGGGTCGGCGGCGCAGCGCGCGTGGGCGAGGGCGACGGCGGAGGTGAAGGCGTCGCCCAGCCCGGCCGGGTCCTGGCCGAGGCGCGCCGTCGACTCGAACGCGGTCTGAGCGAGTGCGGCGACGTCCGGGGCCTGGGCCGCGGCAGGCGTGGCGATCCGCCCGGCGCGGTCGAGGCGGACCAGGCCCTTCATCAGACCGAGCAGCTCCGCCGGAGGCTGCAGGGAGAAGGTACGGGTCTCCTCGTCGATGACCGTGAGGGAGGTCAGGCTGCCCTCGTACCACCAGTAGACCCGCGGGGACAGCGCGCCGGCCCCGTCCTCGTAGGCGCCGAGGGCGTACGAGGCCAGGCCGTTGAGGGCATCGGCCACGGAGCCGTCGGTGATCGGGTGGTATGCCAGCTGGTGCCGGTTCGGGACGGCGACCAGCGCCCCGGCGTCCGGGAGCGGCTCGCCGGTGAGCTGCCGGGCCGCCTCGGACAGGAACAGCGCCTTGCCGGCGACGAAATGGGAGTCGCCGTGGACGACGTGCAGCCTCGCCCGCCCCGCCACGGACACCTCCTCGTGCTCGACGGGCACGCGCATCAGGTTCGCGTACGCCGCCTGCCCCAGCTCTCGCAGCCCGGCACGCTCCACGTCCTCGTCGGTGAGGATCCGTACGCTGGTGGGTGTGTCGAGGGCATAGGCGAAGACGAGCCCGTCGGCCACCACGCGCGCGTAGCGCAGGTTCTGGGCAAGGTCCGGTGTGAGCGAGTCGACGGGCAGCAACCGGGCGTGCACACCACGCAGCAGCTCCTCGGCGCTCTCGCCACCGCGGCTCGCCTGCCGCAGAACGGCGAAGTGCTCGGCGACCAGGTGGGGCCAGTGGGCCGCCGACGCCTGGCGGCAGGCGTACGCGAGGTTGTGCAGGGAGTGGTGGAGGCCGTCCTGGGCGTAGGGGGCGGCGAGTTGCCGCAGGTAGGTGGCCTGAGTGGCCGTCAGCATCGGCAGGCCGGAGTCGGGGGCGTCCGTGGTGTCAGGGGCGTCGTCTCGGTTCACCCGTACGACTGTACGAGGAGCGTGCGCGACGGCATAACCGGCCGGGACCGCGCGCCGGGGTGCCGCCCTCCTCGGCCCGAGCCGTGACGGCCGGTCCGCTCAGGCGACCGGCTGGCCGATGCCGAGGAGGTTCCCCTCGCTGTCCCGGAACCAGGCGCCACGTTCGCCCCGGGCGCCCTTGCTCGGGTAGTTCCCGTCGATCTCCGCGATCCCGTCCCGCGTCTTGAGCCCGGGCACATCGACGTCCTCGAACACCACGCCGCGCCGCTTGAGCTCCGAGACCACGGCGTCGATGTCGTCGACCTCGATGGCCATCTGGGTGAACGTGCCGGGCGAGCTTCCCGTCGACCGGAACAGCACGAAGTCCGTGCCCCCGCACCGGTACAGCAGACCGCCGGGCCGTTCGTCGACGGGCCCCAGACCAAGCCGCTCGGCATAGAAGCGCCGTGCCCGCTCCAGATCCTGGGCGGGAAGCCTGGTCGCCACGCGGGCCCCGGCCAGAAGGTTGTCGCCGCTCGTGTTCATGCCCCCACTGTGCCGCGTACGACAACAACAGGCCGGCACCCGGCGCGCGCCACGGCCGCGGCCTCACCGGGAAGCAGCACGTCCTGCGCCGGTGCGCTTCTCCCGCAGGGACGAGCAGCCCTCGGCCGACCGCCCGGGAGAACAGCTCAGTTGACATGGAGTGCACTCCAACACCTAGCGTCCTGATCAGATCATTTCCGAGCTCAGGAGGCAGCACCATGACAGACGTCCGCACCCGGCACCTGGGCAGCCTGGCGGTCTCCGCGCAGGGCCTGGGGTGCATGGGCATGAGCCACGGCTACGGCGCCTCGGACGACGCGCAGTCGATAGCGACGCTGCACCATGCCCTCGACCTCGGGGTGACCCTCCTGGACACCGCCGACTTCTACGGCGCCGGGCACAACGAGGAACTGATCGGACGCGCCGTGGCCGGGCGCCGCGACGAGGTGGTGCTGGCAACGAAGTTCGGCTTCGCCAACCGCCTGGGCGAGCCCACCCGGGTCCGCGGCGACGCCGCCTACGTGCGGCAGGCGTGCGAGGCTTCGCTGCGCCGGCTCGGGGTCGACCACATCGACCTCTACTACCAGCACCGGGTCGATCCGCAGGTGCCGATCGAGGAGACCGTCGGAGCCATGGCCGAGTTGGTCCGGGCCGGGAAGGTCCGCCACCTCGGGCTCTCCGAGGCCGGCCCGGACACCATCCGGCGGGCGCACGCGGTGCACCCGATCGCCGCGCTGCAGAGCGAGTGGTCGCTGTGGACCCGCGACCTGGAACCGGAGATCGCCCCGGTCTGCCGCGAACTGGGCATCGGCCTCGTCCCGTTCTCCCCGCTCGGGCGCGGCTTCCTGACCGGCCGGTACGGCTCGGTCGAAGGGCTGGACGAGACCGACGTGCGGCGCAGCCAGCCGCGCTTCGCCGACGGCAACCTCGAACGAAACCTGGCGATCGTGGCGAAGCTGAACGAACTGGCCGAGGCGAAGGGAGTCACCACCGGCCAGCTCGCCCTGGCCTGGGTGCAGCACCGGGGCGACGACGTGGTGCCGATCCCCGGCACCCGGCGCCGGCGCTACCTGGAGGAGAACCTCGCGGCCCTGGCCGTCGAGCTGTCCCCCGAGGACCTCGCCGCCATCGAGGCCGCCGCCCCGTCCGAGCAGGTCGCGGGCACCCGCTACGACGCGACGAGCCTCACCTTCGTCAACCGCTGAGCCACGCCGCCCCGGCCGTACGGCGCTGACGGCCGTGCGGCAACCGGCATCGCCACCGCTCCCGCGATCCGGCTACGAAGCCAGACCGGCCACGGTGGCGGGCTGAGCGGTGCGCGACCGAGCGGCCGCCTGCTCCAAGGCGAGTTCCCGCACGGTGGCCATGTCGCTGAACGGAAGCAGCTCCTCGCCGACGATCTGGTGCGGCTCGCTGCCCTTGCCGGCGATCAGGACGGTGTCCTCGGGGCCCGCCGCGGACAGGGCGAAGGCGATCGCCTCGCGGCGGTCGGCCAGCCGCTCGAAGGGTGTGCCGGTCGCCGTGAGGCCGGGGGCGATCTGGTCCAGGATGGCCTGCGGGTCCTCGCCTCGCGGGTTGTCCGAGGTGAGGACGCACAGGTCGGAATGGGTCCCGGCGATCCTCCCCATGTCGGCCCGTTTCGTGGTGTCCCGGTCACCGCCGCAGCCGAAGACGGTGATCAGGCGGCCGCGTGCGTAGCCGCGGATGGTGGCCAGGACCTTGTCCAGGGAGTCCGGGGAGTGGGCGTAGTCCACGATCACGGAGGTGCCGCCCGGGGTCTCGAAGCGTTCGAACCGGCCGGGGACGGGCGGCATCCGGACGAGTGCGGCGACGAGGCGGCCCAGATCGTGGCCCAGGACGTGGCAGGCGGCCAGGGTGGCGAGGGCGTTGGCCACCGAGAACCGGCCCGGGACCGGGATCGACGCCGGATACGCGCGCCCGCCGTGGTGGAGGACGAACCGCGTGCCGGAGGCGCTCACGGTGAGGTCGGTCGCCCGGTAGTCGGCCGGACCGTCAAGGGCGTACGTGGTCACCGCGCCCGGCATCATCGCCGCGATCCGGGCGCCCAGCGGGTCGTCGGCGTTGACCACGGCGTGCCTGCACAGTCCCTGGAAGAGGCGGAGCTTGGCATCGCGGTAGTTGGCCATCGTTCCGTGGTCGTCCAGATGGTCCTGCGTCAGGTTCGTGAACACACCGACGTCGATGAAGGTGCGGTCCACGCGGTGCGTCAGCAGGGCCATGGAGGTGGCCTCCAGCACCACGCTGCCCGTCCCGCGGTCGCGCATGAACCCCAGCAGGTACTGCAGGTCCGGCGACTCCGGGGTGGTGAGCACCGATCGCGGCATCGGGATCACCTCGTCGCCGATCCGGCTGCCGGCCGTCCCGATGACGCCCACCTTCGCGCCCTCGGAGATCCGCAGGGCGGACTCGACCATGTACGAGACCGATGTCTTGCCGTTGGTGCCGGTGATCGCCACCATGTCCATCCGGCGCCCCGGTTCGCCGAAGTAGCGGGAGGTCACGATCGCGGCCGCCTTCCGGGCGTCCGGCACCCGCACCGCGCAGGCTCCCGGAGGCCACACCGATGCCGCGAGGGCCGGTTCCGTACCGTCGACGAGGACGGCCGCGGCTCCACGGGCCAGCGCCGGCGAGACGGAGCCGGGTCCGCCCTCCCGGTGCCCGGGCACGGCGATGAACAGCGAGCCCGGTGTCACCCGGTCCACGTCGAACGTCGCCCCCGCGGTGATCCGTGTCCTGCTCGGGTCTCCCCGGAGTACGTGGTGCTCTTGCCCGGCCAGCAACTCGCTCAGCTTCACAAGGATCCCTTCGAGGTGGCTCGACCCGGTCGTGCGGCCGTAGCCGGGCGGCAGTGCCGGTCGGAGTGCCGGGAAGCTGCTGTGGTGACGTGGAGCAGGGGTGGAGAGCGCTCGGCGAGAGCCGGGCGCGGCGGCTCAGCCCGGAGAAGGGGCGGCCGCACGGTAGGCGGGAGCCGCCGCGATCAGGGGAGGGGAGCCGTGGATCGCTAGCCGTGGCCGTGCAGCGCGATGCGGCGGGTCTCGGGCGCCTCGACGTCGGCCGCGGTGGCCGGATCGACGACGGCCGGGCGCAGTGAGGAGGCCGCCTGCTGCAGGCACTGCCTCAAGGAACTCATGCGACCCATGGGCCGAGTGTATGGCCATTGCGGCGCCCCGCGGCCCACATCGGCTCACCTCGCCCTCGACCGGACATCCGTCCGGCGGGCCGCCCGGCAGCCCGGCAGCGGTTCGGCTCCGCCCCCTGGACGCCTCGGCGTGCTCTGCCGCCTGCTCGCGCGGGCCGCGAACCGGCCGGGGCCGCAGTGGATAATGATCACGGTCCGCCGGGCCCGCAACAGGCCCGATCACTCTGCGCCCTGGGCGTCGCGAGCGACGGGTGGAGTCGGTATGCGGTCCGGTCGGCCCCGTCACCAGTCAGACAACGCAGCGGCCGACGCCGCCCCGGAGGGATGTCACTTGAGACCCATACAGAAGATCACGAAAGCGGGGATGCCGACCGCCTTCGTCCTGCTGGCGGCGCTGGTGGGCGCCTCCGCCTCCGCGCCCGCCGTGGCGGCGCCCGAGGCACCGGCGGGTGCCCCGCTCGTGTCGACGGGTGCCACCTTCAACGACCCGACCGACCCCGACGGCCAGAAGGCGATCTTCACGCACATCTCCCGGCTGATCGACGGCGCCGTCCCGGGCTCCGACATCAAGATCTCGGCGTTCGTCTTCGGGTCGGACTGGCTCGTCGGCCGGCTGGGCTCGGCACACCAGCGCGGGGTGAACGTCGAGGTACTCCTCGACCACGAGAGCACCACCCACTGGGCCGGGGGCCCGGCGTACGCGAAACTCAGCGCCCTCCTCGCCGAGAAGAAGCCGGGCTCGGGGAACTCGTGGGTACGGGTCTGCGGCGAACACCAGGCCTGCCTGGCCAAGGACCCGAACCCGAAGGACAGTTACTACGGCGTCAACCACAACAAGTTCTACCTCTTCTCCCGCACCACCGGGAGCGCCAGCGGCACCGTCCCCGTGGACAACGTCCTCGTGCAGACCTCGGCCAACCAGACCACCTGGGACCTGGAAAACGCCTGGAACGACGCGCTGACCGTGGCCGACAACAAAGAGCTCTACGACGCCTACGCCGGCTACTTCGCCACGCTGGCCGCCGCGCAGGCCGACCCGGCACTCCAGGTTTCCGACTTCGCCAAGGAATACCAGGCCGGCAAGGCCAAGGCGTACTTCTTCCCCCGGGCGAGCTCCGACGTGATCCTCAACATCCTGAACACGGTGGACGACCCGGTCGCCGGGAGTCCCGCCTGCAACGGCAACTCGCCGGGCTACGGAACCGCCGACGGCCGCACCGTGATCCGCATCGCGATGCACCAGATCAGCCGCATCGAGGTCGCGAAGAAGCTGTGGGAGCTCGATGACGCGGGCTGCTACGTCGACATCGTCTACCGCAGGCTCGACAACACCGGCACGGCGATCGCGGACCAGCTGGCCAAGCCCACCAAGTTCGGTGGGATCTCCCTGCACAAACTGGACGACGCCGACCCGGGCAGCACCGCCACGCACTCCAAGTACCTCCTGATCGAAGGCGCTTACAAGGGGACGCGCGACCAGAAGCTCGTCTACACGGGCAGCCACCCCTACACCTACCTCGGCCTCACCTCCAGTGACGAGGCTCTGCTCAAGTACGACGACCCCGCGGTCCACGACGCCTACCGCCAGAACTTCTGGCACCAGCGCGCCGCCGCCGACCAGTAGGGGACCTGGGGCCCGGGCCGGGCGGGCGCAGCGCCCGCCCGGCCCGGGCCCCGTCGGCCGGCCGTCGACCCTCGTCTCCTCAACGCGAGCCGGGGACACCGCACTCCGACCCGTCTCGTGGGCGGTCGAATGTCTCCGAGCTTCGTCACGTTCATTGACAGAAGATGAACACGGCCCGATTCTGAGAGCGCTCTCAGGCTTCAGGGCATTCACTCAGGCCCCTCGGCACCCCCACGCCGGCCGAGCGGGCCCCGCACCTCCGCGCCACCGGGATCCACCGCACTCGGGATCCGCCCCCCACAAGGAGGAAGACATGTACCGCTTACCGAAGGCACTGGCAGCCCTGCTCTCGGCGGTGGTCGTCGCCGCCGGCTTTACGGTCCTCGGACCGTCGACGTCCGCGGACGCCGTGCCCACGACCATCCCGCTCACGATCAAGAACACCTCGGGACGCGGCGAGCCGGCCTACATCTACAACCTGGGCACCCTGCTCTCGACGGGCCGGCAGGGCTGGGCCGACGCCAACGGCGCGTTCCACCCGTGGCCCGCGGGAGGCAATCCCCCCACCCCCGCGCCCGACGCCTCGATCACCGGTCCGGCCAACGGGCAGACCAAGACGATCCGGATGCCCAAGTTCTCCGGCCGCGTCTACTTCTCCATCGGCCAGAAGCTCGTCTTCCGGCTCACCACCGGCGGCCTGGTGCAGCCCGCCGTGCAGAATCCGTCCGACCCCAACCACGACATCCTGTTCAACTGGTCCGAGTACACGCTCAACGACGCCGGCCTGTGGATCAACAGCACACAGGTGGACATGTTCTCGGCTCCGTACGCGGTGGGCGTGAAGGCGGCCAACGGCGCGGTCACGAACACCGGCCGGCTCAAGCCGGGCGGCTACAACGCCGTCTTCAGCCAGCTGCGTACGGCAGGCTGGGGCGGAATCATCCAGAACCGTCCCGACGGCACGCCGCTGCGAGCGCTCTCGCCCGGTCACGGCATCGAGGCGGGCGGACTCCCGGCCGGTGTCATGAACGACTACGTCAACCGGGTCTGGAGCAGGTACGGCTCCTCCGTGCTCACCGTGACGCCGTTCGCGAACCAGCCGGACACCAAGTACTACGGCCGGGTCTCGGGCAACGTCATGAACTTCACCAACGGTGCGGGAGCGGTGGTCACCAGCTTCCAGAAGCCGGACTCCGACAGCATCTTCGGCTGCTACAAGCTCCTGGACGCACCCAACGACCTTGTCCGCGGCCCGATCTCCCGCACCCTGTGCGCGGCCTTCAACCGCTCGACACTGCTGACCAATCCCAACCAGCCCGATGCCGGCAACGCCAACTTCTACCGGGACGCCGTCACCAACCACTACTCCCGCATCATCCACTCGCAGATGGCCGACGGCAGGGCGTACGGCTTCGCCTTCGACGACGTCGGCGCCCATGAGTCGCTGGTGCACGACGGCAACCCGCAGGAGGCCTTCATGACGCTGGAACCGTTCAACTAGGACCGGATCGGACGAGGGGTCTTGCTGCGAAGCCGATGGGTCCCTCCGCGGGACGGCCTGGTTCGTCCCCTCCTGATGTGCGCAGGAGGGGACGAATGGGTCGCCGTGGCGCGGGTACCCGGAGGTGGGTGCGGGCCGTTTCGGTTCCCCCGGGATTCGTGACATGCGTCACGGTGTGAGCGTCGGCCGGGCCATCCCTGCCGTGATCGTCGGTCATCGACATTTCCGCATTTGTGCCAATTTGGCGTTGACATGCCCCTCTCTGCCGGAAACGGAATCACCGATTCCTGGTTTGCCTTCGCCGATGCGGCTGGTGGAGATGGGTTTTGGTCCTGCGTCAGGTGCTCACCGCAGTGGGCGCGGCGAGGACATGCACGATCTTGGAGCTGATTCAAGCGCTGATCGAGAACTCTTGTGCGCCTCAGCCGCCGCAGCTTGCCAGGCCACTGCCTCGCTTCTAAGAATGGCGGCTCCTCCGGCGCCCTTGCGGTCCGGCGCCGGGAGCTTCGCGATCACCAAGTGAGGTCACGCATGAGGAAGCACCGTAAGAAGACGCACCATCGGAAAATAGCCGTCGCCGTCGGGGCGCTGGCCATCGTGGGAGTGCCCTCCGCCGCCATGGCGTGCCTGGACACGCAGGAGACCGGCCCCGTACGGTCCGCCGCGGCCCGGCACGACAGCCGCCCCTGGCACGGAGCCCCCTACGGCGGCCCGGGCTCGCAGTCGCCCGTGGAAGCCCCGGTCCAGGCCGGCGCCCCCGCGGCCCCCGACGCCGCTCCGGCGGCACCTGCGGAGCCCGTCGCCCAGCCCGTCGCCCAGCCCGTGGCAGAGCAGCCCGTAGCCGAGCAGCCTGTGGCCGAGCAGCCCGTCGAGACGGCGCCGCCCGCGCAGCAGGAGCCGCAGCCGGTGCAGCCCCCGGCCCAGACGGCCGAACCTGCCGCTCCCGGGGCCTCCGAAGCGCCCTCCGGCGCCGCGGCCGCGGTCCTCGCGCTCGTGAACCAGGAGCGCGCCGCCGCCGGCTGCCAGGCGCTCACGCTCAACGACAAGCTCACGAAGGCCGCGCAGGACCACAGTGCGGACATGGCTGCCCACAGCAACATGTCCCACACCGGCTCCGACGGTTCGGACCCGGGCCAGCGCATCACGCGCGCCGGGTACGTGTGGCGGACGTACGGGGAGAACGTGGCCTACGGCTACAGCACCCCCGAGAAGGTCATGGAGGGCTGGATGAACAGCCCGGGCCACAAGCGGAACATCCTTGACTGCTCCTTCAAGGAGATCGGCATCGGCCTCGCGCAGCCCGGCCAGTACTGGACGCAGGACTTCGGCGCGGCGCGCTGATCCGGCGGCGCCGGTAGGCGACGTACGACGTGGGGGGTGGCCGTGACCAGGCCGCCCCCCCACGCTCGCATGCCGGGGCGGACCGGCCGTGAGGGCCCGAACGTACGACGCTCAGACCCCGGCCGCGCCGGGGCGTTCGCCGGGCAGCCAGTGGAGCGCGAACCAGAGTTCCATCCGGACGTCGGGGTCATGGACGTCGGTCCCGAGCAGCTCGGCGACGCGGCCGATGCGGTGGCGCACGGTGTTGCGGTGGATCTGGAGTGCGGTGGCCGTCTGATCCCAGCTGCAGTGCAGGGCGAGCCACGTGCGCAGCGTCTCCAGCAGGACCGCGGGTCCGGGCGACGCGGCGCTGTCGAGCGGGGCGAAGCGGGCGCGGGCCAGCGCGGTCGCGTCGGCGGCGCCGACGATGCCGTGGACGCTCTGTTCCTCGGCCCGGTGGTGGACGACGGGCTCGCCGGCGGCGAGGGCGCGCCGCAGTGCGCGCTCGGCCTGCGTGTCGGCGACGGGCAGGTCGGTGGTGGCCACCGGTGCGCTGAAGCCCAGGGTCCAGCCCAGCCGGGCAGCCGCAGCGGCAGCGGCTTCGGCATCCGCCTCGGCGTCGGCCGCGACGGCCCGCCCGCCCGGGACCAGCGCGCGCAGCCCGTCGCCGTCCAGGTCGAGGTACGAGGTGCCCAGGGCGGTGCCGAGGGCCGCGAGCTGTACGGGGTCTCCGCCGACGCCCTTCGGGCCGGCTTCCGTCCGGCTGCGGTGGCCGTGTACGACGACCCAGCGCCCGCCGGGCGGCGCGTCGGCCGGCAGGAGGGTGGGGGCGACGGCGGGGGGCGGGGCGCCGAGCATCAGCCGGACCAGCGCGCCGGCACTGGCGGCGTCCGTGCCGAGGGCGTGCCGGGGGCTGGTGAGCAGCGAGAGCAGGACGGTGGCGACGCCGGTCACCGAGCGGTGGACGACGGTGGGCGGCGTGGTGGCGGCGATGCCGACGACGAGCGGCCCCGTGGTGCCGTCCCTGCCGGGGAGCGTGTGGACGGTGACCCGGCTGCCCGCGTGGTGCTCCGCCGCGGCGGTCGGCGGCTGGGCGCGGCCCGCCTTGGTGAGCCGTGAGCGCGCCATGGTGCGTACGGCCAGGTCGAGCAGCTGCTGCCGGACGGCCGGGTCGGGCCGCGTCCCGGCGCTGAACAGCTCGTGGCCGTGCGCGTCGATCAGTACGGTCCAGGCTCCGAGGTGGGTGGAGAGCTGGTGCAGTACGGCGGGCATCGCGTCGGGGCGGGCGGCGGCGGAGGCGAGGGCGGACTGGGCCCGGGAGATCTGCCGCAGGTCGCGGGTGCTGGCCTCGGCCATCGCCCCGTAGAGGGACCGGCCGATGGCGACGAACGGGGTGGCGACCGGTACGCGCAGCAAGGGCAGGCCGTGCCGCCCGCAGGCGGTGACCAGATCCGGCGGCACCTCGTCGTGCACCGGTGCCACGCCGAATCCCAGGGCCGCGGCTCCCGCCCCGACGACGCCGCGCACGTAGGCGTCGATGCCCTCGGCGGTCTGCGGGAGGCGCACTCCGGCCGTGAGGAGCAGTTCGCCGCCGATCAGGTACGGCGCGGGGTTCTCGACCTCCGTCGTGCCGGCCGTACCGATCAGCCGGTCGTCCACGGGGCCCGCGATCTGTTCCAGACCCAGTTCGGGGTCGGCGAGCAGGGTGGCGAGAGGGAGGGCGGGGGAGCCGGGTGCGGGGTCGTGGGGGGTGGTCATGCCGTCCGTCCGTTGGATGGTTCATCCATTCCGCTCGATCACATTGGATGAAATCTGCTCTTCTCTGCGGTCCGCAACCGCAATAGCGTCACCCCTATTCCCGCCTTACCAGCCCCGCCGCCGTCACCCACCCCCGTGGTCGGCGGTCGCTGTCCCCCCATATCGGAAGCCACCGGGCGGCCCCTCCCCACCACGGCCGCACCCCATCGGAGGACCCCTCATGACGGTCGACTACACAGTGATGATCGGATACCTGCTCGGTATCGTCGGAGTCGGATGGTGGGGCAAGCGACGCGCCTCGTCCAAGAGCGACTTCCTCGTCGCCGGCCGCCGTCTCGGCCCCCTGATGTACACCGGCACCATGGCGGCCGTCGTCCTCGGCGGCGCCTCCACCATCGGCGGTGTGCGCCTCGGCTACACCTACGGCCTCTCCGGCGCCTGGATGGTCTTCGCCATCGGCCTGGGCCTGCTCGCCCTGAGCGTCTTCTTCTCCGCCCGCATCGCCCGGCTCAAGGTCTACACCGTCGCCGAGATGCTCTCGCTGCGCTACGGCGACGCGGCGAGCATCATCTCCGGGCTGGTGATGTGGATCTACACCCTGATGCTGGTCGTCACCTCGACCATCGCCTACGCCACCGTCTTCGACGTCCTGTTCGACGTGCCGCGCTGGGCGGCTGTGGTGATCGGCGGTTCCATCGTCGTCGGCTACTCGGCCATGGGCGGCATGTGGTCCATCACCCTCACCGACATGGTCCAGTTCGTGGTGAAGAGCATCGGCCTGCTGGTGCTGCTCCTGCCCATCGCGGTGGTCAAGGCGGGCGGCTTCGCGCAGATGAAGGAGGAACTGCCGGACGACTTCTTCTCCTTCACCTCCATCGGCGGGGAGACCATCTTCACCTTCGTGCTGATCTACACCTTCGGCATGCTGATCGGCCAGGACATCTGGCAGCGCGTCTTCACCGCCCGCACCGACAAGGTCGCCTCCTACGGCGGCACCGTGGCCGGCGTGTACTGCCTGGTCTACGCGCTGGCCGGAGCGGTCATCGGCATGGCCACCAAGGCTCTCTACCCGACGCTGGAGAGCGCGGACAGCGCCTTCGCGACCATCGTCAAGGGCGTCCTGCCGACCGGCGTCAAGGGCCTGGTCCTCGCGGCGGCGCTGTCCGCGATGATGTCCACCGCCAGCGGCGCCCTGATCGCCTCGGCGACGGTGGCCAACAACGACATCTGGGCGCGGCTGCGCGTCCTCGGCGGACGCCCGGCCCGCACACGGGCCGACGACCACGACGAGGTCCGCTCCAACCGCGTGACGATCGTGGTCCTGGGCGTCGTCTCGATCGTCGTCGCCTGCCTGCTGGACGACGTCATCGCCGCGCTGACCGTCGCCTACAACATGCTGGTCGGCGGCCTCCTGGTGCCCATCCTGGGCGGGCTGCTCTGGCGGCGCGGCAACCTCCAGGGCGCGCTGGCAGCGATGACCACGGGCGGGCTCACCGTGATCACTCTGATGATCACCAACGGTGTCCTGGCCAACGAGCCCATCTACTACGGCCTCGCCGTCAGCCTGGCCGCCTACCTGGTGGTCAGCCTCGCCACCCGGCCCACGGACGCCGGGATCCTGGAACAGTGGCGCCGCCGACTGGCCGGTCAGGACGCAACACCCGCCGACGAACCCACCGCCACGGACGCGGTCTCCGTGGCTTCCCGACCCTGACCGGACCGACCGGACGGACCACCCGTGAACACCACCGAACTCGAGCTGCGCCGCGAACTCGCCGCCGTCTACCGCCTGGTCGCGCACTTCAGGATGACGGATCTGATCTTCACCCACATCTCGGCGCGGATCCCCGGCCCCGAACAGCACTTCCTCATCAACCCCTACGGTCTGCTCTTCGAGGAGATCACCGCCTCCAACCTGGTGAAGATCGACCTGTCCGGCAGGGCGGTCGAGCCGAGCCCCCACCCCGTGAACCCCGCCGGCTTCGTCATCCACAGCGCGATCCACAGCGCCCGCGAGGACGCCCACTGCGTCCTGCACACGCACACCCGCGCGGGCTGCGCCGTCGCCGCCCAGGAGGGCGGGCTGCTGATGCTCAACCAGATGTCGATGGAGTTCCACAACCGGCTGGGCTACCACGACTACGAAGGCGTCGCCCTCAACCTCGACGAGCAGCAGCGCCTGGTCGCCGACCTGGGGGAGCACCCCGCGATGATCCTGCGCAACCACGGCCTGCTGACCGTCGGGGTGAGCCCGGCCCAGGCGTTCCTGCGCATGCACTACCTGGAGAACGCCTGCCAGATCCAGACCACGGCCATGGCGGGCGGCGCCCCGCTCCTGATCCCCGCCCCCGTGGTCTGCGAACTGACCGCCCGCCAACTCTCCGGAGACCAGCACGGCAGCGACCTCCAGGACGACCAGGCGTACGACCTCGCCTGGGCCGCCCTGCTCCGCCTCGTCGAGCGCATCGCCCCCGACCACGCCAACTGAGAGACCCCGATGAGTACCGAAACGCCTGGCCAGATCCCCACGACCCCCGCGGAGGGCGTCCAGTGAGCCACGTCCGCAACGGCGGCGACCTCGTCGTCGAATCCCTCTCCACCCTCGGCGCCGACTGCGTCTTCGGCCTCCCCGGCCAGCACGCCCTGGGCCTCTTCGACGCGCTGCGCCGCTCCCCGCTGCGCTACGTCGGCCTGCGCGTCGAGAACAACGCCGGCTTCGCCGCCGACGGCTACGCCCGCACCGCGGAAACCGTCGCTCCGCTGTTCCTGTCCACCGGGCCGGGCGCCCTCACCTCGCTCGCCGCCCTCCAGGAGGCGGCCGCGGCCTCCGTCCCGGTACTGGCCGTCTCCAGCCAGATCCCCTCGGCCGGGCTCGGCGGCCGCCGCCGCGGCTACCTGCACGAACTCACCGACCAGCAGGCCAGCTTCCGCGATGTGGTGAAGTCCGTACACACCGCGCGCACCGCCTCGCAGATCCCCTCCGCCCTCGCCGCCGCCTGGGAGTCCGCGCTCACCGCCCCGTACGGCCCGGTGTGGGTCGAGATCCCCCAGGACGTACTGCTCGCCCCCACCACCGTGCCCCGGGTGACCGGCCTGCGCGCCCAGCCCCGCGCCCTGGCCCCCAGGCCCGAGCTGATCGCCGAGGCGGCCCTGCTCCTGGCGCAGGCCGACCGGCCCGTCATCCTTGCGGGCGGCGGAGTGGTCCGCTCGGGCGCGACCAGCGAACTGCTCCAGCTCGCCGAGCTGCTGCGCGCCCCGGTGGCCTCCACCTACGGCGCCAAGGGCGCCTTCCCCTGGGAACACCCGCTCTCCCTCCAGTCCTGGATGGAGGACCGGCACACCACCGACCTGCTCGAAGAGGCCGACGTCCTGCTGGTGGTCGGCTCCGGGCTCGGCGAACTCTCCAGCAACTACCACACGTTCGCCCCGCGCGGCCGCCTGGTCCAGATCGAGGCGGACCAGGGCAAGCTGGAGTCCAACCACCCCGCCTTCGGCATCCACGCCGACGCCCGGCTCGCCTTGGCCGCGCTGCACAACTCC
The DNA here is from genome assembly GCF_055565795.1 of Streptomyces sp. NPDC028314. Classification (NCBI taxonomy): domain Bacteria; kingdom Bacillati; phylum Actinomycetota; class Actinomycetes; order Kitasatosporales; family Streptomycetaceae; genus Streptomyces; species Streptomyces sp. NPDC028314. The sequence goes on along the minus strand of NZ_JBVHTP010000001.1, from coordinate 180,774 downwards.
ATCCCGGCCAGGGAACCGGACGGCCGCGCCGAGGAGGCGGCGGCCGGCCTCCTCAAGCGGGTTCAGGCCCGGCTCGACGAGCAGGGGCTGGAAGCGGAACGAGAGCTGCTGGCCTCGCTGCGCCGCGCCCTGCCCGACGACGCCCCGGTCTTCTTCGACATGACGATCCTCGGCTACTGGGCCTGGTCCGCCTTCGACGCACGCGAACCGAACACCATGCACTCCGCCCAGGGCGCCGGCGGCCTCGGCTACGGATTCCCCGCGGCGCTCGGGGCGGCGGTGGCCTCCGAGGGCCGCCCCGTGCTCGCCGTCTCAGGGGACGGCGGGGCGATGTACTCGATCGCCGAGCTGGCCACCGCCCGCCAACTCGCCCTGAACGTCACCTGGTTGATCGTCGACGACGGCGGCTACGGCATCCTGCGCGAGTACATGACCGGCGCCTTCGGCGAGGCCACCGCCACCGAGCTCGCCCGCCCGGACTTCGTCCGCCTCGCGGAGTCCTTCGGCGTTCCGGCGACACTCACCAGCCCGGCCGACGTGGAACGCGACCTCACCGCAGCCCTGGCCACCCCCGGTCCGAGCGTCGTGGTCCTCCCCGCACTGCTCCGCATGTTCGCCCCCACCCACCTCGACGCGGCCCCGGGAGACTGAACAGTCGCGTTGCGACACCACGGAACACGTGGTCGACGGGTGCATGCGGCGCAGCTACACCCTGGCGCCCCGGGGGCGCCCTTCTCCTCATCCCTCTGCTCCCGGTCACCGCCACAGCCGTGGCCATCCACCGCAGGCGCGGCAGCCGGGACCCGTCCATCGACGCCTGGCGTCAGCGGGCCCGGTCGCCGGGCGGCCTCCCGGGGGAGATACTGGAGACCACGCTGTGTGGAGGCGACATGCGCGAACCGGAGCGGGGTGGCCCGAGCCCGGCCTCGGCGTCCGTCAGTGACATGGCAGCGGTCGTACTGGACGACGAGGGCGTGGTCGTCGCCTGTTCCGGGAGCGCTGCGACACTGCTCGACTGCTCGCCAGGCCAGTTGTGTGCTCCCTTGCTGACGCTGCTTCCCCGCGACGGCACGGAAGCGGACCCGGGCGCAGACCCCGTGACGGTGCCCGGCGGGGATCGAACGGGCCGGACGGCAGACCTGGTGTTCAAGGTGGTCCGGCTCGGGGCGCGGGCCCGCGGCGATCCCACCTCCCAGCTGCGCTGGCTGGTACTGGTCACGTCAGCGGAAACCGCGGCAGAGGCGGCCGAGCGCGACTCCGAGAAGCGCCGCACGGAGTTGTCCCACGCCGCCGCCGAGGCCCTCGGCGCCTCGCTCGATGTGACGGCCATGGCCGAGAGCCTGGTCGATCTGCTCGTCCCCGGTTTTGCCGATCTGGCGACCGTGGATCTCGCGGAGCCGGTGATGGTGGGCGACGAGCCGCCCCACCTCGACGCCAGCGGCGACGTCCGGCTGCGCCGGACCGCCTCCGCGCAGAGCCCGGAGATATCCGCGGAGGACCTGCTGGCCGTGGGAGAGGTGGTGCCTCCCGTATCGGACAATGCGCTGATGCGCCCCCTGATGGAGGGGCGGCCCGTGCTGGTGTCCGACATCGCCGTTCTCCGCGCGACGCTCGCCGTGGATCCCGAGAGCCTGCCGTTGCTGGTCCCGGGCGGGGCGCACTCCTCCGTGGCGGTGCCGCTCTACGCGCGGGGCCTGATCCTCGGCTGCGTCACGGTCTGGCGCACTCAGCTGTCTTCCGCATTCGGCGAGGAAGACGCCGCCCTCCTCCAGGACGTCGTCTCCCGGGCCGCGCTCGGAGTGGACAACGCTCGCCGCTACACCAAGGAACACCAGTCGTCGGTGGCTCTGCAGCGAAGCCTGCTGCCCCGCTCGGCCCTCGACTTCACGGCCGCCGAAACGGTCGGGGTCTACCAGCCGGCGGCCGGCGGCGTGGGAGTCGGCGGGGACTGGTTCGACGTGATCCCCCTGCCGTCGCTGCGCCTGGCGTTCGTCGTCGGCGACGTCGTGGGCCACGGCCTCGACGCCACGGCGGCGATGGCGCGCCTGCGCACCGCGGTGCAGGCCCTGGCCGACCTCGATCTGGACCCGGGCGAGCTGCTCACGCACGTGGACGACCTGGTGCTCGGTCTCTCCAGCGAGCAGACGACCGGCGAATCCCGCTCCGAGCGAGCGGTTCTCGGCGCCACCTGCCTGTACGCCGTCTACGACCCGGTGGCGAGACGATGCGCGGCCGCCACCGCGGGACATCCGCCCCCGGCCCTCCTGCCACCGGGCGAAGAGCCGGCCTTCGTCGCGATGACGCCGGGACCGCCGCTGGGAGTCGGCGGAATGCCCTTCGAGGTCACCGAGTTCGGCGTACAGCCCGGCAGCATGCTGGCGTTCTTCACGGACGGACTCGTCGAGAGCCGAGACGGCGACATCGAGCAGGGGATGGAGAGGCTCAGGAGCTCGCTCGCCGGAGCGGATTCGAACGCGGCCCTGGGGGAGATCTGCCAGAGCGTCTTCGACAGCGTGCTGCCTCAAGCGCCCGGCGACGACGTCGCCTTGCTGCTCGCCCGTACCCACGCCCTTTCGTCCGACCGCCTCGCCGAGTGGGAACTCGAACCCGACCTGTCCCTGGTCGCGCACGCCCGTGAACTGGTGATGGGCCAGCTGTCCGAGTGGGAGCTGGACGAACTGGGCTTCGTGACGGAGCTCGTCGCCAGCGAACTCGTCACGAACGCCATCCGCTACGCCGGCGGCCCGGTCGGGCTCCGGCTCATCCGGGACCGCAAGCTCATCTGCGAGGTGTCCGACCCCAGCAGTACCCAGCCCCGTCTGCGTCGTGCCCGGGAGACGGACGAAGGCGGGCGCGGCCTCTTTCTCGTCGCCCAGCTGTCCGACCGCTGGGGCAGCCGGTTCACCCGCGCGGGGAAGACCATCTGGACGGAGCATGCGATCGGCGATGTGAAAGGGCCGTGGTGACGGTGTCGAAGCGCATGGTGGTGCGCGACTGCCGGTCGAAGCGCTCCCGGTGAGGCATGGCCGGGTGGTTGGGGTCGCCCGTGCGAACGATTTCACGACCACCAGGTCGCCGCCCCGGGCGAAGGTCTCGGCGGAGTAGTCGGGCATGGCGCCGGACCCGGAGATGAAGGCGCCGCCGTGGATCCAGACCGGGATGCGGCCTGAGCTGGTGTTCACGACGGGCGCGGTGCGGTCCTGGGCGAGACCCATGCGGTGCTTCATTCCAGGGCGGTGGTGTCGTACGACAGCTCAAGTTATTGCGTATTTCTAGCGCTCGTCAATATGCTTCTATCTCTCGGGTTGGAATGGAGAGTCGCATGACGACGTGGCGCATTGGTACGACCGTGGTGCACAAGGTGCTGGAGGCGGAGATGGCCGTTCCCCTCGCGGCCGTCCTGCGGACGGACGACACCGCGCTCCTGAAGAGGTACGCGTGGCCGGCGTCCGACTTCAGCAGGGCGGACGGCACCTTCGTGCTCTCGGTGCACGGACTGGTCGTGGACACCGGTACGCGCAGGATCCTCGTGGACACCTGCGTGGGCAACGCCCGGCCTTCGGTGCCGTTCCTGCCGATGCTCGACTCGGCCTGGCTCGAAGACCTCGCGGCCCTCGGCTACCCTCCGGAGTCGATCGACACCGTGGTGTGCACCCACCTCCACTTCGACCACATCGGATGGAACACGCGCCTGGTGAAAGGGGAGTGGGTGCCGACGTTCCCCCGTGCACGGCACCTCGTCACCCGCGTGGAATGGGACCACTGGGCAGGCGAAGCGGGCGCCGACCTCCACGACACGATGGGGCCGTTGATCGCCGCGGGTCTCGTCGACTTCGTCGGAACCGACCACCGGGTGTGCGACGGCGTACGCCTGGAAGCCGCCCCCGGGCACACCCCGGGGCAGGTGGCGGTCGTGGTCGAATCCGGCGAGGAACGCGCCGTGATCACCGGCGACCTCGTGCACCACCCGGTGCAGTTCATCGAACCCGACGTAGCCGGCCTCGCCGACACCGACGCGGCTCAGGCCGCTGCCACCCGGCGGGCATTCGTCGAACGGTACGCCGACACGGGGACGCTCGTCATCGGCACGCACTTCCCGGCCCCCACGGCGGGCCTGCTCCGGCGCGGCGGTGACGGGACCGTGCGGTTCGTCGCGGACGGCCCGCGCTGAACCGTGGACTTCCGGCAGCTGACGTACTTCCTCGCCATCGTGGACCACGGCGGCTTCAACCGCGCGGCCGCAGCGCTCTACGTGTCGCAGCCGTCCCTCTCGCAGGCCATGCAGGCCCTGGAACGCGACGTGGGGAGCGCCCTGTTCCACCGGATCGGAAGGAAGGCCGTCCTGACCGAGGCCGGTACCGCATTGGTTCCACGGGCGCGGGAAGCCCTGTACGCGCTGGAACTGGCCAGGGCCGGCGTCGACGCCGTCCGTGAACTGCGCGGCGGGCGCCTGGCGATCGCCGCGATGGCCTCACCCACGATCGAACCCCTCAGCACCATGGTCCAGCGCTTCACCGAGCGTTTTCCGGCGGTGTCGCTCAGCCTGCGCGTAGCCCTCACCCGCGAGGACGTGGTCGAGACGGTGCGCACGGGAGGCTGTGAACTCGGACTGCTGACCACCTCGTCGCCGCTGCCGAGCCGGGACGTCGTCCCGCATCATGTGGGAGACGACAGGCTCGTCCTGGTCACCCCGTGGGAGGGCCCCTTCCCGCCCGGGCGGGCGGTTCGAGCGGAGCAGCTGGAAGGGCATCGGCTGATCGTCGGGCAGCGGGGGACCGGTATCCGCGCCTACGTCGACGACCTGAGGGCGCAGGGCATCGACATCCGCATCGCGGTGGAGACCGAACACCGCATGGCCTTCCTGCCCCTGGTGCTCCGGGGTGTCGGACTGGCAGTGGTGACGCAGTCCTGGGCCGACCTGTCCGAGCGGGCCGGAGCCCTCGTCCTCGACCTGGAACCGGCCTCCCTCCAGCGCAACGTCCTGGTGAGCCGCAAGGCGCAGCTCACGCCGGCCGCCCGCGCCTTCCTGGAGGCCGCCATCGAACCGGCCTCATAGGGACGGCCTATGAGACACATCGGGGATACGTGTTGGACCCGGACGGCGCCTGATTGCTGGAATCCGAGCCATGACGAACCACAGCATCGCCCTCATACCCGGTGACGGCATCGGCACCGAAGTCCTCCCCGCGGCGCGAGAGGTCCTCGACACCGTCGGCCGGCGCCACGGCATCACCTTTACCTACACGGGGTTCGACTGGTCCTGCGAGCGGTACCTGCGTCAGGGATCGATGATGCCCGACGACGGCCTGGAGCAGCTCCGCCGTCATGACGCGATCCTGCTCGGAGCCGTCGGGTACCCGGGTGTGCCGGACCACGTCTCCCTGTGGGGACTGCTCATCCCGATCCGCCGGGCCTTCGGCCAGTACGTCAACCTCCGCCCGATCCGCGTGTTCGAGGGCCTTCCCAGCCCCGTACGCGCGGCCACGCCCGGCGAGGTGGACTTCGTGGTCGTCCGAGAGAACACGGAAGGCGAGTACAGCGAGATCGGCGGCCGGATGAACCGCGGCTTCCCCGAGGAAATGGCGGTGCAGCAAGCCGTGTTCACGCGGGCGGGAGTGACGCGGGTCCTCGACTACGCCTACGGCCTCGCCGAACGCCGCGGCGGCCGCCTCACGTCGGCGACGAAGTCCAACGGCATCGTGCACACCATGCCCTTCTGGGACGAGCTGGTGGCCGAGCGTTCCGCCGAACACCCCGCGGTCGACTGGGACCAGGAGCACATCGACGCGCTGGCCGCCAAGTTCGTCCTCGACCCCGCCCGCTTCGACGTCGTCGTCGCGTCCAACCTCTTCGGCGACATCCTCAGCGACCTGGCGGCGGCCGTGGCCGGCGGCATCGGCATCGCGCCGTCCGCGAACCTCAACCCGCCGGGCGAGTACCCGTCCATGTTCGAGCCGGTCCACGGATCCGCCCCCGACATCGCCGGGCAGGGCATCGCCAACCCGATCGGCGCGATCTGGTCCGCCGCGATGATGATCGAGCACCTCGGACACCCCGAGGCCGCCACCGACGTCACCGACGCCATCGCCCGCGTCCTGGCCACCACCTCGGTACGGACGCGCGACCTCGGCGGTTCCGCCTCCACCGCCGAATTCACCGCGGCCGTCCTCCGGCATCTCTGACGGGCCGCCGCCTTGACGGCGGCGGCCGGGCCTGGGCCGGCGACGGCGGTCGGGCATGGGGCGGCGAGGCGGGCGGTTGGCGGGGAACCGGACGCCGCGATGTCCAAAAGTTATGTTGCATTCGTAGCGACAGTCAGCTAAGCGCGATACTCTCCGCTGGCGCGACGCTACCGCCCGTCGCCGCCCCGGCCCGGCCGCCGCCCATCGGCGAAGTCGTCGGCGCCGCCTTCCCCCGCATCCCTCCGGCTCGCATCGCAGAGCGAGACGCGTCGCGCTCGATCGCGCCGGTCGGACCGATGCGCCCGTGCCCGTTCCTTCCCGTGCCCGAACGCCGGGAAGGTGACCCCGATTGAGGCAAGCATGATCGACCCGACCTCCCCAGGACGCCCGTCCCCGATGTCATCCGCTCCTGCCCGGCACCACGTTCCCGCTCCACCGCCGCGCGGCGCGCTGGCGGCGGGAGCGGCACTCTTGCTGATGGCCCTGTCCGTCGGCCTTCTGCTCGGAGGTGACCAGCCGCCGTTCTTCCAGGCGTTCGACGACAGCTGGGCACAGTGGATGGACGGTGGGGGGAGCGGGGTGGCCGCGGACCTCGCCTACCTGCTCGACAGGCTGGGCGGCCCGTTGGGGGTGGTCTTTCCGCTGACGCTGACCGGCGGCCTGTGCGTCTACGGGCGCTGGAGGTCGGGCCTGTTCGTCTTCGCCGCCGCCGTCGTGACCAACATCCTGGTGATCCTTCCGCTGAAGTCGCTGGTCGACCGTCCGCGGCCGCCGCATCCGCTGGTGCTGGTGAACGACGGCTCGTACCCCTCCGGCCAGGTGTTCACGGCCGTGACGCTGGTGATCGCGGCCGGCGTCGTCCTGTTTCCGCCGCGCGCGAGGCGCTGGTGGTGGCTGTTCGGCGCCCTGTACGTCGTGGCCATGATGTGGAGCCGGACCTGGCTGCACGCCCAGTGGCTCAGTGACGCTGTCGCCGGAGCCCTCGCGGGAGGCGGGGTGTGCCTGCTGCTGCAACGGGCCTTCGCGCCGCTCCTGGAGCGGGAGGCGGTGCTCGCCGCGGACAACCGGCTCTGGCTCTAGGCTCTGCCCAGAAAGTCGTTACACGTGTAATCTGCTGATTGGAGGCGCCGCGTCGGGGGGCGCGGCGGTCCGGCCCCGGGTGTGGCGCAAGCCCCCGGGGCCGGGTAAGTCGACCGAGATGCGCCCGAAGGCGACGGTCCGGCCCGGGCAATTCGGTGCTCGCGGCTCACGCTCCACGCGGGCGCACTTCTCGGCTCATCACTTACACGTGTAATCACTCGGTGTGACCGAATCGTTCCGGTGGGGTGACGCCCGCGGTCCGGTGAAGGGTCACGCAACCCGCTGTTAACAAAATCAGGTATTGCGCATCATTGACGGTCGCAAGATTAGCGAGATACTTGCTCCATTCTCCCCGCTGCCCCGAGATTGAGGTGCCGCCCCATGGAGCTCTCCCCGTCTGCTCACATCGACACGTTCTGTCGCGATCGACTCCCGCCCTTCTCCCTCTGGCCCGAACTGCACTTCGACCTGCCCGAGTTGCACTACCCGGACCGGCTGAACTGCGCCGAGCGCCTGCTCGACGACTCCGTCCGGCGCTGGGGGGCCGAGAGGCCCGCCCTGCTGACGCCCGCGGACCGCTGGACGTACGGTGACCTGCTCGAACGCGCCAACCAGGTCGCCCAGGTGCTCACCGAGGACTTCGGCCTCGTCCCCGGCAACCGGGTGCTGCTGCGCGGCCCCAACAACCCCTGGCTGGTGGCCGCTTGGCTCGGGGTCCTGAAGGCCGGCGGTGTCGCCGTCACCACCATGCCGCTGCTGCGTGCCGGCGAGCTCGCGGAGCTGCACGAGATCAGCCGGCCGACCGTCTCGGTCTGCGACCACCGCTACCTCGACGAACTCGCCGCCGTCGACGCTGCCGCACCGGCCGTGCTGGCCTACGGGGGTCCCGGCCGGGAGGACCTGGTCGCGCGCTGCGCCGCGAAGGACGGGCGGTTCTCCAATGTCGCCACCGCGGCCGACGACGTCGCCCTGATCGCCTTCACCTCGGGCACGACCGGGCGGCCCAAGGCGACCCTGCACTTCCACCGGGACGTCCTGGCCAACGCCGACACCTTCTCCCGCCATGTCCTGCGGCCGCACCAGGACGACGTCTTCACCGGAACCCCGCCCCTGGCCTTCACGTTCGGGCTCGGCGGACTGGTGGTCTTCCCGCTGTACGCGGGTGCGTCGACCCTGCTGGTCGAACAGGCCGCCCCCCAGCAGCTGGCCGACCTGGTGGAGGGGCACGGGGTCACCGTGCTCTTCACGGCGCCCACCGCCTACCGCGCGATCATGGCGGCCGGGGCGGTGCGCCGGCTGGCCGGCCTGCGCCGCTGCGTGTCCGCCGGAGAGGCGCTGCCCGCGGCCGTGTGGGAGGAGTTCCACGCCGCCACCGGGCTGGGCATCATCGACGGCATCGGCGCCACCGAGATGCTCCACGTGTTCATCTCGGCCTCCGACGGCGAGATACGTCCCGGCTCCACGGGCAAGCCGGTCCCGGGATTCCGCGCCCGCGTGGTCGACGAGGAGGGCCGCCCCGTCCCGGACGGGCGGCCCGGCCTCCTCGCGGTCACCGGCCCCACGGGCTGCCGGTACATGGAGGACCCGCGCCAGACCGTGTACGTCCGGGACGGCTGGAACATCACCGGCGACACCTACATCCGGGACGCCGACGGCTACTTCTGGTACGTGGCCCGCAGCGACGACATGATCGTCTCCTCCGGGTACAACATCGCCGGCCCCGAGGTCGAGAAGGCGCTCGCCGCCCACCCCTACGTCGAGGAGTGCGGAGTCGTCGGGGCCCCCGACGCCAAGCGCGGAATGCTCGTCAAGGCGTACGTGATCCTGCGCCCGGGCGTCGTGCCCGACGCGGCGACGGTCAAGGAGCTTCAGGACCACGTGAAGCGAACCGTCGCGCCCTACAAGTACCCGCGCGCCGTCGAGTTCGTCACCGATCTCCCGCGCACCAGCAACGGAAAGCTCCAGCGCGCCGAGCTGCGCAAGCGCGCGCACGCCCCCGCCACCACCGGCTAGCAGTCGAACGAAAGGCACGATCATGGACACCTCCAGCACGCGGCAGGCGGCCTCCGCACCGACGGACAGCTGCGCCGCCGGATGCCCCGAAGCCCTCGCGCAGAACCTGCCCAGCGTTGTCGTCGAGCGACGCGTCGAATGGCCCGACACGGACGCTGCCGGCCACTACCACCACTCCACCGTGGTGCGCTGGGTCGAGGCGGCCGAGGCCGTCCTGCTGCGGCGGCTGGGACTGGCCCACCTCTTCGGCAGCACGCCCCGGGTTCACTTCGAGGCCGACTACCGGGCCCGGCTGTGGTTCGGCGAGACCGTCCGCACCGAACTGAAGGTGGTCAAGGTCGGAACCAGCTCCCTGCACTACGCCTTCACCGTCCGCGGTGAGGGGGAGGAGCCGGCCGCCAGTGGGCGCATGGTCATCGCCCACTCCGCTTCGCGCGCCACCGGTTCCACGGCCTGGCCCGACGAGGTGCGGGAGGTCCTCACCAAGGCCGGTCCGCAGGCTCCCGAGCTCTTCGCGTGATGCGACGTGATGCGACGTGATGCGACGTGATGCGATGCACCGAACAGGATGTGCCGCATTCTTGACGACCGACAAAAGAGCGACATATTCTGTTGTCCGGAACCACTAGGAGGAACACCGTGCGTGTAGCAGTCATCGGAGGAGGGCCCGGCGGGTTGTACTTCGCGGCCCTGGCCCAGCAGCTCTCACCGGAGTGGGAGATCGCGGTCTGGGAGCGCAACGCCCGTGACGACGCCTTCGGTTTCGGTGTCGTCTTCTCCGACGAGACGCTGGACGGCATCGCGCAGGCCGACCCCGAGGTGTTCGCGGCCATGTCGGCGGAGTTCGCCCGGTGGAGCGACATCGACGTCCGCTACGGCGGCCAGGTCCACGTCTCCGGCGGCCACGGCTTCGCCGCCCTGGACCGCAACCGGCTGAGGGAGATCCTCCAGGGGCGCTGCGCGGACCTCGGGGTCCAGGTGCACTACGGCACCGAGGCGCCGCCCGTCGAGGAGCTCTCCGCCGACTACGACCTGGTGGTCGCCGCGGACGGAATCCGCTCCACGGCCCGCGAGACGTATGCGAGGAGCTTCCGCCCGGACCTGGACGAGCGCCACTGCCGCTACATGTGGCTGTCCACCGACCGCGTCTTCGAGGCCTTCACCTTCATCGTCGAGAAGCGGGACTTCGGCTCCGTCCAGGTCCATGCCTACCCGTACGACGGCAAGCGCAGCACCTTCATCGTCGAGATCGCGGAGGACGACTGGCGGCGGGCGGGCTTCGAGGCCTTCGCCGACCGGGAGTTCGCACGGGGGGAGAGCGACGAGGCGAGCGTGCGGCTGTGCGAGGAGATCCTCGCCGACCACCTCGACGGCCACCGGCTGATCCCCAACGCCTCCAAGTGGATACGCTTCACGACCGTCCGCAACGCCTCCTGGCGCCACGGCAACGTGGTCCTGCTCGGGGACGCCGCGCACACCGCCCACTTCTCCATCGGCTCCGGCACCAAGCTCGCCATGGAGGACGCCCTGGCCCTCGCCGCCTGCCTGCACGAGCACCCCGACGTGACCTCGGCGCTCGCCGCCTACGAGGCCGAACGCCGGCCGGTGGTCGAATCCACCCAGCGGGCGGCCCAGGCCAGCCTCGAATGGTTCGAGAACGTCGGCCGCTACACGGCCCAGGAGCCCCCGCAGTTCGCCTTCAACCTGCTCACCCGCAGCCGCCGCGTCACCTACGACAACCTGCGCGTACGCGACGAGGGATTCACCGCCGCGGTCGACTCCTGGCACGTCGGCCGGAGCGCGCTGACGGCCCTGCGGCCCGGCGCCGCCGCCACCGTCCCGCCGATGTTCCGCCCGTTCCAGCTGGGCGGCCTGCACCTGCGCAACCGTGTGGTCGTACCGCCCACCGCGCTGTACACGGCCCGGGAGGGGGTGCCCGGCGACTTCGAACTCGTCCACCTGAGCACCCAGGCCCTGGGTGGCGCCGGCCTGGTCTTCGCCGGCATGACGGCGGTCGGCGCGGACGCCCGGGCCACCCCGGGCTGCCCCGGCCTGTACACGGACGAGCAGGAGGCCGCCTGGCGGCGCATCACGGACTTCGTGCGCGGCCAGTCCGACACCTGCCTCGGCATCCAGCTCACCCACGCCGGGCGGCGCGCCGCGACCGGTGTTCCCCGACCGGACGGCAGGGCCGTCCCGCTGGGAGCCGACGGGTGGCCGCTGGTCGCCGCCTCCCCGCTGGCCTGGGACGAGAACGCCGGTGTCCCACGGGAAGCCACCCGCCAGGACATGGACGACATCGCAGGCGACTTCGTCCGCGCGGCCGAACGCGCCGAGCGCGCCGGCTTCGACGCCCTGGAACTCCAGTACGGCCACGGCCACTTGATGTCCGGCTTCCTCTCGCCGCTGACCAACGTGCGGACGGACGGCTACGGCGGCAGCCTCGCGGGCCGGCTGCGGTTCCCCCTGGAGGTGCTGCGCGCCGTGCGTGCCGTCTGGCCCGAGGGCAAGGCGCTCGTGGTCCGTGTATCCGCCGCCGACTGGGCCGAGGGCGGCACCAGCGAGGCCGATGCGGTGGAGATCGCCCGCGCTCTGGGCGAGGCAGGCGCCGACGCGGTCGACGTGTCCACCGGCGAGGTCGTCGCCCACGAGCGCCCCCGGTACGGCCGCAGCTACCAGACGCCGTACGCGGACCTGATCCGCAACGCCACCGACGTCCCGACCATCGCCGTCGGCGCGATCTCCACGTACGACGACGTCAACTCGATCATCCTGGCCGGCCGGGCCGACCTGTGCGCCGTCGGCCGTGCGCAGCTGCACGACCCCCTGTGGACCCTGCACGCGGCGGCCGCCCAGGGCTACAGCGGTCCGGCCGCCCCGTGGCCCGCCTCCTGGCGGGCGGGCAGCCGCCGCCCGCCGGGTGCGCGCACCGACCGCGTTCCGCCCCGCCTCCACCTGCTGCGCGAGGCATCCGCACCCGTGCACCAGCGCTGGGTTCCGCACGTCCCCGCCGCCGCTGTCGCGGCCACCCGCTGACCTGGAGAACCGATGGACAATCTGCCACGCTTCACCGCCGCGGCCGTGCAGGCGGCCCCCGTGTTCCTCGACGCGGCCGCAACCGTGGACAAGGCGGTCGGGCTCATCGCGCAGGCGGCGGCTGCCGGAGCCGAACTCGTCGTCTTCCCCGAGGTGTTCGTCCCCGGCTACCCGTACTGGAACTGGACGATGAACCCGGTCCAGGGCTCGCCCTGGTTCGAGCGCCTCTACCGCTCCGCGGTCGACGTCCCCGGCCCGTACGTGGACCAACTGCGCGCCGCGGCCCGCCAGTACGGGGTCGTCCTCGTCATCGGCGTCAACGAGCGCGGCCCGCACAGCCTCGGAGTCCTCTACAACACCCTGCTCACCATCGGCCCGGACGGGGAACTCCTCGGAGTCCACCGCAAGCTGGTGCCCACCTGGGCCGAGAAGCTCACCTGGACCGGCGGGGACGGCAGTTCGCTCAAGGTCCACCGGACTCCCGTCGGCCCGCTCGGCGCCCTCGCCTGCGGCGAGAACACCAACACCCTGGCCCGCTTCACCCTCCTCGCGCAGGGCGAACTGGTCCACGCCTCCTGCTACATCGCCCTGCCGGTGGCCCCCGCCGACTACGACATGGCCGAGGCGATCGCCGTCCGTACCGCCGCCCACAGCTTCGAGGGCAAGGTGTTCTCCGTGGTCGCCTGCTCGACCATCTCTCCGGAGATCGTCGACCTCCTCGCGGGGGACGACGAAGAGCTGCGCAAACAGTTCACGCGCCCCCGCAGCGCCCTGTCCGGGATCTTCGGCCCCGACGGCCGGCCGGTCACCGAACCGCTCGTCGACGACGAAGGCATCGTCTATGCCGAGATCGACCTCGCCCGGTGCATCCAGCCCAAGCAGATGCACGACATCGTCGGCCACTACAACCGCTTCGACGTCTTCCAGCTCCACGTCGACAACCGCCCGCGCACGCCGGTGACCTTCGCGACGGATCCGGCGCACACCGCGGCACCCCACGCCACCCCGGCGCCCCGCTCCACCGGCCTCACCGAACACACCGGCACCGACCACACCGGCACCGACCACACCGGCATCACCGGCATCACGAAGGAGGACGCATGACCACCGAGTACGACGACAGCCAGCTGGGCCGAGCACGGGTGTCCGACTCCCCTGAACTCGCCGCGTTCTACGGCGAACTCGCCCAGCTCGAAGCCGGCGCGCTGTGGACCGTGGCCAACGACATCGAGCCCTGGTACCCGCAGCCGAAGTCCGTCCCCGTGCTGTGGCGCTACAGCGAACTGCGGCCCCTGGTCCGCAAGGCCCTGGACCTGGTCAAGGCCGACGACGCCGGCCGCCGCGTCGTGATGCTGGTCAACCCGGGCCGCAAGGACGTCAGCGCCGCCGTCGGTCTCCTCTACACGGGCCTGCAGATCATGGGACCCGGTGAGGCGATGACCGCCCACCGCCACCAGGCCGCCGCGCTGCGCTTCGTCCACGAGGGCACGGGCGCCTGGACCATCGTCGACGGGCAGAAGCTGAAGGTGGGACCCGGCGACTTCGCGATCACCCCGAACGGCACCTGGCACGAACACGGGAACGAGGCCGACGACGCACCGGTGATCTGGCAGGACGGCCTGGACATCCCGCTGGTCAACGCACTGGACGCGGGCTTCTACGAGGTCCACCCCGAGCTGTACCAGACCCCGGGAAAGGTCATCAACTCCTCGGTCCTGACCTACGGCGCGAACCTCCTGCCCTACGGCGTGGAGAAGTGGACCCGGCCCTACTCGCCGCTGCTCGCCTTCCCCTGGGAGCCCACCTACGAGGCCCTGCTGGGCCTGGCGAAGGCCACCGAGGGATCCCCGTACGACGGAGTGATAGCGGAGTACACCAACCCGGTCACCGGCGGCTCGGTGATGCCCACCATGGGCGCCCACATGCAGCTGCTGCGGCCCGGGCAGGCCACCCTCGCCCACCGCCACACCGGATCGGTCATCTATACCGCCGCCAAGGGGCGCGGGGTCTCGGTGATCGCCGGACAGCGCTTCGAGTGGACGCAAGGGGACATGTTCTGCGTCCCCTCCTGGGCCTGGCACGAGCACCGCAACCTCGACGAGTCCGAGGACGCCTGCCTGTTCTCCTTCAACGACTTCCCCGTGATGCGCTCCCTCGGCTTCCACCGCGAAGAGGCGTACACCGACAACGGCGGGCACCAGCCCACCGCCTGAACCGCTCCGCCGTGCCGGACGCCGCCGGCCCTGACACCGGCGCCGGCCCGGCGGAGCACCGATCCGGGGCGGCGGTGGAGCAACCTGAGTTCTGCCGCCGTCCCACCCCTCCGCAGCAACCCCATCCCCATCACGCGCAAGGAGCACCCATGCGGCTGGTCACCTACACCCTCGACGCCTCGCCCCTCCGCCTCGGTGCGCAGGCCGACGACCTGGTCGTCGACCTCGCCACCCTGGCCGACCTGGTCGGCGTACAGCTGCCCGCGGACCTCCTGTCGTTCATCCAGGCGGGCCCGGACGCCCAGGACACCGCGCGCCGCCTGCTCGCCGGCGGCCCCGCCGCCTGGCCGGCCGGTGCCGTGCACCGGATCGACGAGGTGTCACTGCGGGCCCCGCTGCGCCCCGGCAAGATCATCGGGGTCGGGCTGAACTACGTCGAGCACGTCGAGGAGTCCAGCCGCAGCCTGGACACCGACAAGGAGCGGCCCTCGCGCCCCGTGCTCTTCAGCAAGCCCGCCACGGCCGTCACCGGACCCGGCCAGCCGATCCTGCACAACGCGGACCTGACCACGCAGCTGGACTGGGAATGCGAGCTCGCCGTCGTCATCGGCCGCACCGCCCTCCGGGTGAGCGAGGAGGAGGCGTACGAGCACATCTTCGGCTTCAGCATCGTCAACGACATCAGCGCCCGCGACCAGCGCCGCTCCGGCCAGTGGTTCTTCTCCAAGGGCCAGGACTCCTACGCGCCCTTCGGCCCCGCCGTCGTCACGGCCGACGAGATCCCGGACCCCATGGACCTCGACCTCTCGCTGCGCGTCAACGGCGTCACCAAGCAGAAGTCCAACACCCGGCACATGCTCTTCCCCATCGCCCGCCTCATCGCCGACATCTCCTCCGGCGTCACCCTGGAGCCCGGAGACGTCATCGCCACCGGATCGCCCGCAGGAGTGGGAGCAGGCATGGTCCCGCCGGAGTTCCTGCACCCCGGCGACACCGTCGAGGCCACCGTCGAAGGCATCGGCACCCTCACCAACCCCGTCGTCGACGCCCGCTGAGGAGCGACCATGACCCACGCCGCCCACCCCACCTACCGCATCGGCCAGATCGTGCCCAGCTCCAACGTCACGATGGAGACCGAGGTCCCGGCGATCCTGCGCGCCCGGGAAACCATCGCGCCCGAGCGCTTCACCTTCCACTCCAGCCGGATGCGCATGACCCATGTGACCCCGGAGCAGCTGAGGGCCATGGACGCCGACTCCGACCGGTGCGCCGTCGAGCTCTCGGACGCGCACGTGGACGTGCTCGGCTACGCCTGCCTGGTGGCCATCATGAGCATGGGGCTCGGCTACCACCGCACCTCCGAGGAACGCCTGCACGTCCGTACCGTGGAGAACGGGGCGCCCGCCCCCGTCGTCACCAGCGCCGGAGCCCTCGTGCACGGCCTGCACACCCTCGGCGCGAAGAAGATCGCCCTGATCGCCCCGTACATGCGCCCGCTGACGAAGACCGTCGTCGACTACCTCACCCACGAGGGCATCGAGGTGCTCGACTACCGGGCCCTGGAGATCCCCAACAACCTCGACGTCGCCGCGCACGACCCCGCACGCCTCCCCGGGCTGGCCCAGGCCATGGACCACGGCGACGCCGACGCGGTGGTGCTCTCCGCCTGTGTCCAGATGCCCTCGCTGGGCGCCGTCGAGGAAGCCGAACAGCTCCTCGGCAAGCCCGTCGTCTCGGCGGCGGTGTGCACAGCCCACCAGATGCTGCGCGCCCTCGACCTGCCGGCCGTGGCCCCTGGAGCGGGCCATCTCCTGTCCGGGGCCTACGCGGAGGCGCCGCCCGTGCGACCGTCGTCCACCGCGCCGTGACGGCGCCGCGCCGCCCCGTCGTCGCACACCCGGCCCGCCGTGAGCTGGACCTGGACGGTGTCCCGTCCGCCCGGCTCGGTAGGATCGCGACCGCACACGACGGAAGGCGATCATGGCGGACAGTCCCCTCAGGCCCAGCTCGTTGATCAACACGGTCTACGGGGCGTTCGCGCGCCGGCTCGGCGGCTGGATCTCCGTCGCCGACCTGGTCACCCTGATGTCGGAGCTGGAGGTCGACGGTCCGGCGGCGCGCTCGGCGATCTCCCGGCTCAAGAAGAAGGGCGTACTCGAACCGGAACACCGCGGCGCCACCGGTTACCGGCTCAGCCCAGCCGCGCAACCCGTCTTCGACGAGGGCGACCGGCGCATCTTCGGCAGCCTCGAACCGGCGAAGCTGAGCGACGGCTGGGCGATGGCCGTCTTCTCCGTACCGGAGTCCGAGCGGTCGTACCGCTACCAGCTGCGCACCCGGCTGACCTGGCTGGGCTTCGGGAACATCGCTCCGGGCGTGTGGCTGGCACCCGGCCGGCTCCTCGGAGACGCCCGCGACATGCTCATCCGGCGCGGTCTCAGCGACTACGTGCATCTGTTCGCCGCGGACTACGCCGCCTTCAGCGACCTGCCCGGGACGGTCAGCTCGTGGTGGGACTTCCCGGCGATCCAGGCGCAGTACGCCACGTTCACCGACGCGTACGCTCCCGTCGCCGCGGGACTCGCGCAGCAGCGCGAGATCACCGGCGGCGAGGCCTTCCGCCACTACGTCCCGATGCTCACCCAATGGCGCCGGCTGCCCTACCTCGACCCCGGCCTGCCCAGCGAGCTGCTCCCCGCCGACTGGAACGCGGTTGCCGCGCGCCGGACCTTCCAGCAGCTGCACGAGGTACTCGCCACGCCGAGCCTGCTGCACGTACAGCAGGTCACCGGCTTGGAAGAGGCGACGCCCGGTTCCTAGAGCGGCGGTGTGGCTACGGCACGGCCGGATGGTGCAGGCGGCGCCAGTATCCCGCGATGTCCTCGGTGGCCGTGGTGACCGAGTCGAGGGTCATCGTCGTACGGGAGTCCCGGCCGTAGCGGTCCCACTGGGGCATGGGGTGGTGGTTGGGGTCGCCCGTGCGGATGAAGGAGATCCAGGACGCGTGCACGGTCGCGGCGAGACCGTCACGGACCCTGGGGCCGAGCCCCGCGAGGAAGGGGGCCTGCGACCACTTGTCGAAGTTGTTGAACACGAACGGCAGCTCCAGGCAGTGCGCTGCCGCGAGTTGACCGTTGTGCGCGGGCGTCGGGAGGTTGAACTGGTACGCCCAG
This sequence comes from Streptomyces sp. NPDC028314, assembly GCF_055565795.1. Taxonomy (NCBI): domain Bacteria; kingdom Bacillati; phylum Actinomycetota; class Actinomycetes; order Kitasatosporales; family Streptomycetaceae; genus Streptomyces; species Streptomyces sp. NPDC028314. Next base: position 163,077 of record NZ_JBVHTP010000001.1, on the reverse strand, counting down.
ACCGGACGTCCACGGGCCGCCCGCCGTTCGGCCAGCGCCACGCAGGGCATGCGGAACAGGTCGTCGGTGATCAGATCCATGAGCACGTCCAGCGGGCGGGCACCCGGCCGGGCCTCCTCGTAGGCGGTGTACGCCTCGGGAGCCCGGCTCCCGAAGGTGTCCCGGGCCCTGGCGAGCACCTGGTCCCTGGTCGCGGTGGCGTACGGCTCGCTGAGCGCGAAGGCGAAGTTCGCCTCCTCCCTGGTCCAGCCGATCAGGACCTCGATGTCCGCCCCGGCCCCGCTGAGCAGCAGGTCGGCGGGGTTGCGGTCCAGCGTGACCTCGTCGAGCACGGGCAGGAACGGGGTCGACCAGTACCCCCACTGTCCGGTGCGCCCGAACATCTCGAAGGTGGCGGCGATCAGACGCGGCCAGGGCACGGCCCGCAGCTCCGCCACGTTCTTGGCTCCGGCGATGTCCAGGAAGGTGGCGGTGCGCTGGAGTGACTCGGCGCGCGTGGGGATCTTCAGCCCGAGCGGCGGGCTCTGCAGGATCGCGCGCCGGAACAGCGGGCGGCCCTTGGTCCGGGCGCCGGCCAGCGCCGCGACCGACAGTGCGCCGCCGGACTGTCCGGCCACGGTGATGTTGTCCGGGTCGCCGCCGAACGCGGCGATGTTGTCCCGTACCCAGTTCAGCGCGGCGAGTTGGTCGGTGAGCCAGAAGTTCCCGCCGGCGCCGTCCTCCCCGAAGTAGAGGTAGCCCAGCGGACCGAGCCGGTAGTTGATGGTCACGACGACGAGGTCGCCGTTCCGCGCGAAGGTCTCGCCGGAGTAGTTCGGCAGCGACCCGGATCCGGAAATGAAGCCGCCGCCGTGGATCCACACCAGCACCGGCCGCTTGGTGCCACCGGCTCCGGGGGTCCAGACGTTGAGGTTCAGGCAGTCCTCGTCGAAGGGCGGCGAGCCGTGCGTTCCGAGCACTTGGTCGCCGCCTTCGCGGTAGGGCTGCGGTGCGCTCGGCCCGAAGGCGGTCGCATCGCGCGTCCCCTGCCATCCGGGGTGGGGCTGGGCCGGCCGCCAGCGCAGAGCGCCGACCGGCGGCGCCGCGTAGGGCACGCCCTTGAACACGGCGAGGCCTCCTTCCGTGCTTCCGCGCAGCCGGCCCGCGGGAGCCTCCACCACGGGCGAGGACGCGGCTGTGTGCGGGTCGGCCTGAGCCGTGCCCCCGCCCGGCATGCCGGAGAGCAGCGCGGCACCGGCCAGCACCCCGCTGTTCTTGAGGATGTTGCGCCGCGATGGATAGTCGGTCATGGTGCTTCACTCCCTGACTGATCAAGAGCCCGTCGCCGAATCGGCATAGCGTCATTTTGACGAGGGTCAGTGTTACGACATGTATCGGGCCAGGGTCAAGGGGTGAGGCCCCCGAGCCGCCAGTGATATCGCGAACTCTTGACGTACGTCGGTGATACGCGATAGACACGTGTCACCTCCACCCTCAAGGCAGCCTCATCAGCAACATCCGGCCCTCCAGGGCCGGTTGACAACGTTCGGAGTTTCCATGGCAGGTCGATTTCGTCCCGTTGGTCTGATCGCCGTGACGACGGCAGCCCTCTTCCTGGCCACGGCATGTGGGGGCGCCAGCCTGGGGACAGGCGAGGCGGACAAGCAGAACGGGCCCGTGAAGATCGGGCTCCTCGTCCCGCAGTCGGGGACCTACAAGGCGCTGGGCGACGACATGAAGCAGGGCTTCGAGCTCTACGTCGAGCGGCACGGCGGCAAGCTCGGCGGACGCGACGTGGAGATCGTGATCGCGGACGAGGGGGAGACGGCCGACTCGGGGAAGGCGGCGGCGGAGAAGCTGGTCAAGCAGGACCGCGTACTGGCGGTGAGCGGCGTGGTCAGCTCGGCCACCATCAACGGGGTCAAGGACCTGTTCGAGAGCGGCAAGGTCCCGCTCGTGGGCTCCAACGCCTCGCCCACGACCCTGACGGGGACCAAGTACATCTGGCGCACCTCGTACGTCAACGACGAACCAGGCAAGGCGCTGGGCAAGCACGTGGCCGAGAAGGCGGGCGGCCCGGTCTTCCTCATCGCCGCGGGCTACCAGGCGGGCAAGGACGAGGTGGACGGCTTCAAGTCCACCTTCCTCCCGGCGGGCGGCAAGATCGCGGGGGAGGAGGTCTACACGCCGTTCCCCGGGACCAAGAACTTCCAGCCGTACCTCGCCCAGATCGAGCGGTCCGGCGCCAAGGCCGTCTTCTGCTTCTACGCCGGCGGCACGGCCGTCGACTTCGTCAAGCAGTACCGGGACTTCGGACTGGCCGGCAAGATCCCGCTCTACGCGCCCGGCTTCCTCACCGAGGGAGGCGTGCTCAAGGGGCAGGGAGAGGCGGCCGAGGGCATCCTCACCGCCCTCAACTACAGCGCGGACCTCGACAACGCGGCCAACAAGCAGTTCGCCCCGGCCTACACGTCCGCCTACGGCGCCGACCCGACCACGTACGCGATGGCCTCATGGGACGCGGCACAGGTGCTCGACCAGGCGATCAAGGCCGCCGGTGACACGGTGACCTCGGAAACGGTCAACGCCGCCATCGCCAAGGTGGGGGACATCGACAGCCCGCGAGGCACCTGGCGGTTCAACAACGGCGGCACGCCCATCCAGCCCTGGTACCTGCGCGAGGTCAAGCAGGGGGCCAACACCGTCAGCTCCGAGCTCGGCCGACTGGGCGGCTGACATGTACGGATGGTTGGACGGCAACTTCGTCAGCGTGATCGACGGGGTCGCCTTCGGTCTGCTCCTGTTCACGATCGCGGTCGGCCTCTCCCTGGTCTTCGGCATGATGGACGTGCTCAACCTGGCGCACGGCACGCTCTACCTCGCCGGGGCCTACGTCGCCTACGCACTGTCCGACGGCACCCTGTGGGGTCTGCTCCTCGCGCTGGCGGCCGGCGTTCTGGTGGGCACCCTGGGCGGGGCGGCGCTGACGTTCCTCACCCAGCCGCTGGCCCGGCGCGGGCACCTCGACCAGGCCGTGCTGACCCTCGGCGTCACCTTCATCGTCGCCGACCTCCTCGCCGCGGCGTTCGGCGGGGAGGTGCTGCCCACCGACCCGCCGACCTCGCTGCGCGGGACGGTGGACCTCCTCGGCCACGCCTATCCGGTCTACCGGCTCGTGTTCATCGGCGTCGCGACCGGCCTCGCCGCCGTCGTGTACCTCGTGTTCGAACGCAGCTCGCTGGGAGCACTGGTACGGGCCACCGTCGCGGACCGGGACATGGTCCGCGCGCAGGGCGTGGACATCCGCAAGGTGCTCTACGGCGTCTTCGCGCTCGGCGCGGCCCTGGCCGTGGTCGGCGGTGTCCTCGGGGCCCCGATCCTGGGGCCCGGCCCGGGCGTCGACGAGACCGTCCTCGTCCTCTCGCTCGTCGTCGTGGTCGTAGGCGGTCTCGGATCCGTGCGCGGCGCGCTCGCCGGCGCGCTCCTCATCGGCCAGGTGCAGACGCTCGGGGTGGCGCTGCTCCCGGAGTACGCCCCCTTCCTGCTCTTCGGCACCATGCTGGCCGTGCTCGTCGTCCGCCCGCACGGCCTGATCCCGTCGGGGGTGCGCGCATGAGCCCCTCCGGAGCCGACGGATCCGCCGCACGGCGGCTGTCCATGACCGCCGTTGCCCTCGGGCTCGCGGCGGCCCCCTTCGTCCTCGGTCCGTACGCCGTGGGCACCCTCTCGCGGATCCTGGTGTTCGCCCTCCTCGCGATCAGCGTGAACCTGCTCACCGGCCTGACCGGACTGCCGACCCTCGGACAGTCCGCCTACTTCGGCGTCGGTGCCTACACGGCGGCCATCGTCGCGACGCGGCTCACCGACGTCGGGGTACTCCAACTGCTCATCGCCGCAGGAGTTTCCGCGCTGGTGGCCATCCCCACGGGATGGCTGGCGGTGAGAGCCCGGGGAGTGGTGTTCCTGATGCTGACGCTGGCCATCGGCGAGATCGCCTACAGCGCGGCCGTCAACTGGAAGTCGCTGACGAACGGCACCGACGGCGTGTCGGGCATCCCGCCCGTGGTGCCGTTGCCGGGCATGGCCGCGCTGGAGCTCGACGGACTGGTGTACTTCTACGTCCTGGCCGTGTTCCTGGCGCTCTTCGCGGTCGTCTCCCGCCTGGGCTCGACACCCTTCGCCCTCGCCCTGCGAGGGATCCGCGACAACGAGCGCCGCATGAGCGCGATCGGATACCCCACCCGGCGGTACGCCTTGACGGTCTACTGCGGCGCCGGTGCGCTGGCCGGCGTCGCCGGCGGCCTGTGGGTGTCGGTGCAGCGGTTCGTCTCGCCCGGCGACGCGGGATTCGAGATCGCCGCCCTGGCCCTGCTCGCCGTCGTCATCGGCGGCTCCGGCTCGATGTGGGGGGCCTGCGCCGGAGCCGCGCTCGTCTGGCTCACCCGTGACTACCTCGGAAACCTCGAAGCCGTCGCGGGGCGAGGGCCGCTGTTGCTCGGACTGTTCTTCGTCATCGCCGTCTACGCGCTGCCCCGCGGGCTGGCCGGCGTACGGCTCCCGCACAGGCTGACCCGGAAGAGGACGGCGTGACAGAACACGATCTACTGGAACTGCGCCGGGTATCACGGCACTTCGGCTCCTTCCGTGCCCTGGACGAGGTCGACCTCACCGTGCGAGCGGGCGCCCGGCACGCGGTCATCGGCCCGAACGGCGCGGGCAAATCCACGCTGTTCGGCCTGATCTCGGGAACGCTCGCGACGACCTCCGGAACCATCCTCGTCGACGGCCGGGACGTGACCGGGCTGCCCGTCGACCGCCGGGTCGGACTCGGTGTCGCGGCGACGTTCCAGCACTCCAGTCTCTTCATGCGCGAGACCGTGCTGGAGAACGTCCTGCTCGCCGTGCTGTGCCGGGCCGGTTCCGGACTCGGCGGCTGGCGGAAGGTGAGTGCCCGGACGACGGCGATCGCGCAGGCGCGCACGCTGCTCGAGCGGGTGGGCCTGCCCGCCCGGCACGGTGTCCAGGCGGCCGCCCTCTCGCACGGCGAAAGGCGGCAGCTGGAGGTCGCCGTCGCTCTGGCCACCGAACCCCGGCTGCTGTTGCTGGACGAGCCGGCCGCCGGCATGTCCCCGGCGGAGACGGCGCGACTCACCGAACTCCTCGCAGCCCTGCCGGCCGAAGTGACCGTACTCCTGATCGAACACGACCTCGACATGGTCTTCGAGCTCGCGGACACGGTGACGGTCATGCACCTCGGCAGACACCTGAAAACCGGGTCCCCTGATGAGGTGCGGGCCTCCAGCGAGGTCCAGAGCGCCTACCTCGGCACGATGGAGGCCGCCTCGTGAAGCCGTTCTTCAGCGTGCGTGGCCTGAGCTCCGGTTACGCCGGAGGCGTGGTACTGAGCGGTGTCGATCTCGACCTCGACGAAGGCGGGATCGTCGCGGTCCTCGGCCGCAACGGGGTCGGCAAGACCACCCTCATCTCGACCGTCATGGGATTCCTGCGGCCGTACGAAGGCAGCGTCACCCTCGGCGGCCGGGAGATCGCCGGGGCCCGTGTCGATGTGATCGCCAGGGCAGGGGTGGGTGTCGTTCCCCAGGGCCGCCGGGTCTTCGCGCCGCTGACCGTGGCCGAGCACCTGGCGATCGCCTCGCGGCGTTCGACCCGGGGCCCGTGGACAAGGGCCCGCATCCTCGAACTGCTCCCGCGGCTGGGGGAGCGGCTCGGGCACCGCGGTGACCAGCTCTCCGGGGGAGAGCAGCAGATGCTCGCGATCGCCCGGTCCCTGCTCGGCAATCCGCGTCTCCTGCTGCTCGACGAGCCGTCCGACGGCCTCGCCCCTGCGATCGTCGCCCAGGTGGGTGACGTCATCCGAGAGGTGAGCGCGCAGGGCATGTCGGTGGTCCTGGTCGAGCAGAACCTGGGGCTCGCCCTCTCCGTCGCCCGGAACGTGGCGGTCATGCAGAAGGGCCGCATCGTCCACGAGGCGGCCTGCGCCGAATTCCGGTCCAGCCCCGAAGACCGGCGGCGCCTGCTGGGGGTCGAGTGACCTGCTGCACGTCGAGTGACCTGCTGCGCGACGAGTGAGCGCACTGCGCCCTCCCGCCGCCCGGGACGTCCCGGGCGGCGGGAGGGCGTGGGCCGTTCGGAGCAGACGAGATGTCGCCGTACCCGGTCGCGGCTACGTTCGGCGGATATGACACGCGTACCGAACGACGGTGGGTCCGGCCCCACCCGCCGCGCCCTCCTCGTCGCCGGTGCGGGGACGGCGCTCGCCGCGGGCTGCGCCCCCGCCGGTGCACCCGGCGCGGCGGCGCCCACCGCCGGCGGCTCCGCCTCGCCCCGCCCGGCCGCGGCCGACCCCACCCCCGGCGCGATGACGCTCTTCAAGGACCCGGGGTACAACTTCAACGGCCTCCTCGCGCTCGGCGCCGCCGGCGCCGGCGCCAGTGAGGTCGGCGAGGTCCTCACCGCCGTGAACGCGATCAACCAGGCCGGCCTCTCCGCGCAGACGTACGTCGACACCTTCCGCAAGCTCGGCGACCAGCTCCTGAAGGCGCCCCCGGGCGCCCCGGCCGACGCCCAGACCAAGCGGTTCCGGGCGCTGCGCGCAGCCCAGTACTACGGCCAGGCACTGTTCTTCGTACTGGGTTCCGACGACCCGGCCGGCGAGGAGAAGCTGTACCGGGCCGGGCGCAGCGCCTGGGACAGCTTCTGCGACCTCTGCGAGCCTGCCGCGATCAAGACCACCGTCCCGTACGGCACGACGCCGTTGCCGGTGTGGTTCTTCCGTCCCGACGAGTCGAACACTCCCCGCCCCACCGTGATCCTCACCAACGGCAGCGACGGCCAGAACGTCGACATGTGGACCTACGGCGTTCCGGCCGCACTCGAACGCGGGTGGAACGCGCTCGTCTACGACGGTCCGGGCCAGGGACAGCTGCTCTTCGTCGACCGGGTGGTGTTCACCCCCACCTGGGAGAAGGTCGTCAGCCCCCTCGTCGACTGGCTGTCCGCCCGATCCGACGTGGACCCCCGCAAGATCGCCCTGACGGGGCTGAGCATGGCGGGTGACCTCGCCCCGCGGGCCGCGGCCTTCGAAGACCGGATCGCCGCACTCGTAGCCATGCCCGGCTGCGTCGAGCCGTGGCTCGGCTTCCCGCCCGAGATCCGGCAGATCCTCACCACCAGCAAGGAGAAGACGAACGACATCTGGAACAAGGACGTCGTTCCCGAACTGCCGCCGGACGCCGCCGCCGTCATGAAGAAGCGCTTCGAGCCCTTCTCCGTCCCGGCCATGCTCGACGCCCGCCAAGGCAAGCTGTTCACCGACTTCTACACGCCCGCCACCCGTATCCAGGCCCTGACGATCACCTCCGTCATCAGCCGGATCAAGGCACCCACCCTGGTCCTGGACTACGACGACGAGCAGTTCTACCCGGGCCAGCCGCGCCGGCTGTACGACGCGCTCACCTCACCCAAGGACTACCTGAAGCTGACCGCAGCGCAGGGCGCGCAGCTCCACTGCTCCCCGATGGCCCCGCAACTGCACTGCGAGGTCGTCTTCGACTGGCTCCAGAGCACGCTGTCGGGCAGCTGAGCGCCCGGCACGGAACGCAGCGGTCAGGCACCGGGGACGTAGGCGAGCCCGTGTGCTCCCGGCACTCCCGCGCGGTCGACGTGCAGGGTCGCCACCGGCGCCATCCGCGCCAGGTCGACCACCGTCACCGTGCTGGACGAGACCGCCGCGACGTAGCCGTACCTGCCGTCGGGTGACGAGGTGATCGTCAGGGGGAAGGCGCCGACCTCCACGCTGCCGTGTTCCTCACCGTCCTTCCCGTACACGTGCAGGAGCCCCGGTTCCTGCTCGCCCAGCGCCGAACGGCCCGCCCCCATGCGCAGTTCCCCGGCGAGGACCAGATCCGTGACGGTGACGTGGACGGGGAAGACGAAGCCGTCCGTCCGGTGCGTCCGGACCACGGCGCCCGTGGCCGTGTCGATGACCCGCACCCCGGCGTCCGGAACCGGCCCGGTGACCGCGAAGTCCCCCTTGGGGGCGGCCGCATAGACGAACCGTCCGTCGCGCGACGCCGCGATTCCCTCGCTCCCGGGAACCTCGATGCGGCCGGCCACGGCTCCCGTACCGATGTCGACGACCGAGAGGAAGGCCGCCTCCTTGTTGGCGCTGTACGCACGGCGGCCGTCCGGCGTGAGCGTGAACCAGTGCGGGCCGGGGGCGCCCACCGACAGCCGCCTCACCGGCTTGAGGGAGTCCGCGTCGAGCGCGACCAAGGCACCCTCCTCGTCGCCGTGCGCCTCGACGCTCACCCACAGGAGCTCGCCCGAGGGGTCCAGGGCGATGCCGTGCGGCGCGCGTTCCGGTGCGAGGTCGACGATGTCGACGATCCGGCGCCGATCGGGATCGATCACCACGAGCTCGTGGGCGCGCCCGCCGTTGGCGTGGTAGTAGCCGGACCGGTACGTGATCGTGGCGTAGAGCCGCCTCCGCACCGGGTCGAAGCACAGCTCGTGCGGCTCGTTCGGGACCTCCAGCACTCCCAGCCGGCGGAAGTCCACGGCGTCGAAGAAGGTGATCGTGGGGCCGCTCTGGCTCGCCACGGCGAGTACGTCCTGCATGGTCTGTGTCATGCCTCAAGCCTGGGCGGCCACCCGGATTAACTCCAGTGCAGTTATGGCAAGGTGTGATTGCATGCACCGAAATGAAGCTGGTCGCGCGGCAGTTGCGCGGACCGGCCTGTGAGGGGGGACACATCTCGTGGACGGACTCGACAGACAGCTGGACCTGAACCTGCTCGTGGCCCTCGACGCGCTGCTGGAGGAGGAGAGCGTCACGGGGGCCGCGGCCCGGCTGCACGTGTCCGCGCCCGCCATGAGCCGCACCCTCGGACGCATCCGTACGGCCCTCGGCGACCCCGTGCTCGTCCGCGCCGGAAGGCACCTCGTCCCCACCCCGCGCGCCGTCGAACTGCGCCCGCGCGTCCACGCCCTCGTCCACCAGGCACGCGCCCTCCTCGTACCCGAACCCGCCACCGACCCGGCGCAGCTGTCCCGCGACTTCACCGTCCAGGCGAGCGAGATGGTCCTCGCCGGTCTCGCCCCCCGCCTCGTGCGCGCCGTCGCCGGCCGAGCGCCCGGCGTCACCCTGCGCTTCATGCCGGAGGCCATGGAAGGCACGCCCGCCCTGCGCGAGGGACGGCTCGACCTGGAGATCGGCGTCATCGGCCACCCCGACCCGGAAACCCGGATCGAGCCCCTCGGCCGGACCCGCCTGCTGGCCGCCGTACGCGCGGGACACCCCCTGGCCGCCCGCAAGACGGTCACCGCCAGGGCCTTCGCCGCAGCCGACCACATCGGAGTGTCCCGACAGGGCCGGGTCCGGGGCCCCATCGACGACCGGCTGGCCGAGCTCGGGCTGCGCCGCCGGGTGGTGGCCGTCATGCCGGGCTGGAGCGCCGCGCTCTTCCTGTGCCGCGACACGGACCTGGTCTGCCTCACCCCGGCCGGCGGCGCCACGCGGCAACTGGACGCGCTGGGACTGCGCACGCTGGAGGTACCACTGGAACTGCCGTCCGTGATGCTCGACATGGCCTGGCACCCGCGCAACGACGCCGACCCGGCGCACACCTGGCTCCGGGACCAGGTCCGGGACGCCTGGCACTGACTACCGCGTACGCATCAGCAGGCGGCCCCGTCGATCCCGGGCGACAGCCGCCACCGTGGCGGCCCGCGTCACTTGGCCAGCAGCGGACGCAACTGGGCGTACGCCCATCCGCTGAACAGGGTCGGGGTGGTGGTGAGCAGGTCACGGGGCTGCTCGGGCACCAGGTCGTGCGATCCGACGGCCATCCCGACGATCCCCTCCACCGCGGAGGGCGGCAGCCCGGCCGCGCGCATCGCGTCCCGCGCCGTGCCGGCGTCGAGGGGGTTGAGCCGGATCTCGCGCCCGAGCACCTCGGTGAGGATCTGCGCGACCTGGCGGAAGGAGAGGTCCTGCGGTCCGTGGACGGCCTGCACCGACCGGCCCTGCCAGGTGTCGTTCAGCAGCCGGGCCGCGACCACTTCCGCGATGTCGCGCGGATCGACCCAGGGCATCGGGCGGTCGGGATCGAACGCCGTGGCCAGGACGCCCTGGGAGAGCCCGTCGAGGTCCATCAGCAGGTTGGTGAAGAAGTACGCGCACCGCAGGTGCAGCACGTCCACCCCGGTTGCATCGAGCCGCTCCTCGATCCCGCCCAGGGCGTCGATGTGTCCGACCCCGTGCCGCTTCTCCGCCCCGATGCTGCTCAACAACACCACCCGGCCCACATCACCGGCCCGGGCGGCTTCCACCAACGGCGCCGCGGTCCGCAGTGAGGTCCCGATCGAATCCGCCGCCGTGTGGGGAGTGGGATCCACCCAGAAGACGGTCCGCACCCCCGCCACCGCCTCACGGACGAACCCGGCGTCCGTCAGATCCCCCCGGCGCACATCGACCCGCGCACGGGTCGCCTCGTCCAGGCGGCCGGGGTCGCGCACCAGAACGCGGGGCCGGACGCCTGCCTGGAGCAGCAGCCGCACCACGCGCGATCCCACGTGTCCGGTCGGTGTGGTGACCACGATGGTCATCGGAGACATCCCTTCCGTGGACTTCACTGGCCTTCCACGCACTCTAGAGGAACCCGTACCCTCGCTCCCGAAGGCGCCGGGTGTCCCGCGCCGTCTCTCGTCCGCTCTCATCAGCGCGCGCGGAGGTACGCCTCCAACTCGGCGGCCCCGGTGAGCATCGCCCGCCCGCGGGCCGACAGCCGGCCGTGCCAGTCGCCCAGTGCGGCCTCCAGCGGCTCCAGCCCGCCGGCCGCCCGCACCTGGGCGATCAGCGGGGCGATCTGCTCCAACAGATAGCCGCCCCGCCGGAGTTGGTGGACAAGCCGGGCATCCCGTACATCGGCCTCGTCGTAGACGCGATACCCGGTCACCGGGTCGCGGCGCGGGTGGACCAGCCCGGCGCGCTCCCATGCGCGCAGCGTCGCGGGCCGGATTCCCAGCCGCCCCGCCAGCGGCCCGACGAAGGTGCCGCCGGGCCCGGGCGCCGCCCCGTCGGGTTCGGACGCCGCGGTGGGGGTCAGGTCGCGCAGGGCGTTCTCCACGGCCTGAAGGGTCCGCCGGTCGTCGAGCAGTTGGGCGTGGCTCTCGTCGATGAGACGGAAAGCCTCGTCCACCGCGCCCCGGTTCACGGCCCGCATGATCGACGTCGCCGTCCGGTGGCCGTGGCCGGGCGCCAGGGCGAGGAACGCACCCAGGGCCCGCGCGTGCAGCGGGGTGTAGGTGCGGTAGCCGTGGGCCGTGCGGCCGGCGGCCGGGAGGATGCCGGCCTCCTCGTAGTTCCTGATGGCCTGCGTGGACAGACGGTGCCCGCGCGCCAGGTCGATCGGCCTGAGCTGCCCACCGCTTTGAAGGTTTCGTCCCACGGGACCGACGATACCGCGCAAAAGTTTCAACCGGAGGTTCAACGATAGCGTTGAAGCCATGGTTACCGACATCAAGGACACCGCTCATGCCGTCGAGGCCGCGGCCGTCATGAAGCTGCTTCCGGTCCGACCGAGGCTGCTCGCCCTGGGCGAGCCCACCCACGGCGAGGACACCCTGCTCGACCTGCGCAACGAGCTGTTCCGCCAGCTCGTCGAGCAGGAGGGCTACCGGACGATCGCGATCGAGAGCGACTGCATCACGGGCCTGGTCGTGGACGACTACGTCACCTCCGGCCAGGGCACCCTCGACGAGGTGATGGAGCGCGGATTCAGCCACGGGTTCGGCGCCTCGGAGGCCAACCGCGAACTCGTCCGCTGGATACGGGAGTACAACGCCGGCCGGCCCGCGTCCGAGCGGCTGCGCTTCGCCGGTGTCGACGGCCCGCTGGAGATCACGGGCGCCGCGAGCCCCCGGCAGGCCCTCACCGCGCTCCACGGCTACCTGGCCGCCCAGGTGGACCCGGGCCTGCTCCCCTGTACCGCGGAGGCGCTCGGACGCCTGATCGGCGACGACGGCCGGTGGACCGATCCCGCCGTGATGATGGACCCGGCCCGGTCCGTGGGGCAGTCGGCCGAGGCGAGGGAGCTGCGCGTGCTCGCCGACGATCTGGTGGCGCTGCTCGACGCGCAGACGCCGTACCTGATCACGGCGACCTCGCGGGACGACTGGGAGCGGGCGCGCCTGTTCGGGCGCACCGCCACCGGCCTGCTGCGCTACCACTTCTGGATGGCCGACCCCTCACCGGCCCGCATGACCCGGCTGCTCGGCGTGCGGGACCAGATGATGGCGCACAACCTCCTCGCCGTCGCCGCTCGGGGCCCGGCACTGGTCCACGCCCACAACGCCCATCTCCAGCGGGAGAAGAGCTCGATGCGGATGGGCGGAGTGCGGCTGGAGTGGTGGAGCGCCGGCGCGCTGGTGAGCGCCCGACTCGGCGAGGAGTACGCCTTCCTGGCCACGGCCCTCGGCACGATCCGGCACCACGGAGTGGACACCCCTGCGCCGGACACCGTCGAAGGACTCCTGTACGCGCTCCCGGAGGACCGGTACGTCGTCGACGGGCCCCGGCTGGCCACCGCTCTGGGCGACACGCGGCTCGCTCACCGCGTGTCCCCGTACTACGGCTACGCCGCGTACGACCCGGGCCACCTGGCCGGCAACGACGGGATCGTGTTCGTCAGGGACGTCCCGCGCGCGCACTGAGTACGAGGCGCCCCTGAGGCTCAGTACGGCGCCCGAGGCGGCGCGGGCGCCGGGCCGGTTCACCGGATCCACGGACGAGATGTGGACCAACCTCTGAGTTCGACGTTCAGGCGGCGGGCTTGCCGGGCTGGTCGTGGGTCGAGCAGTGGATGCCACCGCCGCCGGAGGCGATCGTGTCGATCGCGACCGGCACGATGTCCCGCTGGGGGAAGTGTTCCCGCAGGATGCCGCGGGCGCGGTCATCGGCCGTGCGGTCACCGAACCGGGGCATGAAGACGGCGTCGTTGGCGATGTAGAAGTTCGCGTAGGTCGAAACGAAGTCGTCGCCCACGCCCGTGATCTTGTTCAGGTCGGGCTGCGGCAGGTCGATGACCTCGAAGCGTCGGCCACGGGCGTCCGTCGCCTTCGACAGCACGGACTTGGCCTGGTCGGCGGAGCGCGACCACGAGTCCGGCGGGGTGCCGGGGTGTGCGCGGTCCAGCAGGACCACGCCGGGCGCGGCGAAGCGCACGAGGCTGTCCACGTGGGCGTCGGTGATGTCCTCCCCGCGCACCCCGGCCAGCCAGAGCACCTTCTCGACGCCCAGTGTCTGCTTGAGCCCGGCCTCGATGGCGTCCCGGCTCTTGCCCCGGTTGCGGTTGTCGTTGACGATCGAGCTCTCGGTGATCAGCAGGGTGCCCTCACCATCGGGCTCGAAGGAGCCGCCCTCCGCGACCAGCGGGGCCTTGATCCGGGGGATCGCGAACTTCTGCAGCAGGTTGCCGCCGACCGCCCCGTCGTTCTTGTGCTCCTGCTTGTTGCCCCAGCCGTTGAAGTTGAAGTCGACCCCGGTGACCTTGCCGCCCTGCTCGACGAAGACGGGGACGGTGTCCCGGGCCCAGAGGTCGTCGACGGCCATCGGGATGACCTCGACCTGCGAGCCGCACGCCCGCTGCGCCGCGTCCGCCTGATCGGGCCGGGCCATCATGACGACCGCCTCGTACTCCCCGATCGCGCGCGCGATCCGCGCGATGTCCTCGCGTATGTAGGGCAGGTCCTTCTCCCAGACCGAGGACAGGGCCGGCCAGGACATGAAGGTGCGGGTGTGGCTCTCCCACTCGGCGCCGAGGCGACGCTTTCCGCCCGTGGGGGTGGGCTGGGAGGTTCCGCCGGTCGCTCCGGCCTGCGCTCCGTTCGCGGCGGAGCCGCAGGCCGAGGAGCCCAGGACGAGTGCGCCGATTCCGGCGAGGGTCCGAAGGGCGGTGCGGCGGGTGGGGGGAGGGAACACGGGAGCTCCGATCGTGGGCTGCCGGAGGGTATCCGGCCGGGGCAGGCGCGCGGTGTGCAATACCGGCCCATACGGACAACAGTGCGCGCTTCGCCCCGGGACCAGCCGGAATGGACGATAGGCGCCATGGCAACTGCCGCCACTCTCTCACTGACTGAAAATTCAGTCAAAGTGACCGACGTCTGGCGGTGCCTCCATGGGCACGCGTACCCCCGTCCGGCCGACTCGCGCATCCGCATACCGGGCATTTCGCCCCGCTGTTCGTCACTCTGGGAGGCGTTGACGCCCTGCCCGCCGCATCCTTCCCCTTCTTCCACCCACCCCCGACAGAAAGTGCCACGATGGCCGAGACCCGCTATCCCCCTCCCCACACCACGACCGGCAGCACCACCCCCTACGACGTGGGCCTGCCCGTGCTGCGCGTCGTGCTCGGCATGATCATGGCCGTCCACGGAACCCAGAAGCTGTTCCGCTGGTTCGACGGCCCGGGCATCAAGGGCACAGGCGGGTTCTTCAGCAAGGCCGGCTACCCGGCCGGCGAGACCATGGCGGTGATCGCCGGTCTGACCGAGACGCTGGCCGCGCTGGGCCTGATCCTCGGCCTGCTCACCCCGCTGGCGGCCGCCGCCGTCGTCGGCATCATGATCAATGCCATCTCCGTCAAGTGGACCGGCGCCGTGCTGGGCCTGGAGGGCGTCGAGTTCGAGTCCCTGATCATCGGCGCGGCCGCCACCCTGGCCCTCACCGGCCCGGGCCGTTTCGCCCTGGACCGCTTCCTGCCGGTGCTCCGCCACCACCGGGTGGTCTACGGCGTCCTCGCCCTCGCCCTGGCGGTCGTACTGGCGGCCATCGTGCTGCTGTTGCGGGACTGATCCGAATCGTCGCGCCCGGGGCCGCCGCGGGCCGTCGCGGCGGCGGCCCCGGGCGCGGACGCGCAGACCGCTCATTCGGGCGGGGCAAGGGCGGTGCGCCGGCCCCTGCGTCAGCGCGTGAAGGCGTTCTCGTCTCCGGGCCCGGTTTCCAGCGCCTGGCGGTCGAAGACCAGCATCCCGAGGAAGAACGGGGCGGTCAGCAGTACGCGCTCGGCGACGGTACCGAGGCGGTCGTGCATGATCGCGGCGACGGGCGAGGCCTCGTTGCTGATCCGGGGGATGTCCTCGATCGCGAGGGCCCTGTCGAGGGCGACCACCGCGGTGGCCAGGTAGCAGAAGGTCAGCCAGCCGAACCACCAGGAGCCCAGCGTCCGTTTCAGCTCCTGCCGGTAGCCCCCGGCCCCGGCTGAACCCCCGCCGCCCGGCAGCCGGACCGGCACACCCGCCGTGCGGGCGGGGACGTCAGATGCCCATGTTGGCCAGAGCCACACCGATGCCGCGCAGGGCCCCGGCGACCTTGGGGTGGCCGGCTTCGAAGCGTTCCACGGCCAGGTTCACCCCATGCGTGACACCTGGGTGGGAAGCGGCGTTGCCGGTCTGGAGCCTGTCCTCGATCCTGTCCATCAGCACATGGATCTGGTCACGCTCCGCCACCGACAGCGTCGGCTGCTCATCGAGCTGCTTGCGCAACGCCCGAAGCCGGTCGCGCAGTTCCTGTTCCTGTCCCTGTTCCTGAACGGACATCCTGGGGTTCTCCTTCGCTCGGCACCACGCGCCCGGCCTCGGCAGCGGAGTCTTCCGCCCGCGCGGGCACAATGCCTCCACTGCCCAGAAGACGCCGGGTGATCCTCCGTCGTCGGCGCCGAATGGCCTTCGGCATGGGTCAGCCGGCGGTGAAGAAGCCTTCCTCCACCTCGTCGAGGATGAATCCGTTGTCGAGGCGCACGCGTACCGTCACGCGCGGCCCCTTCTCCTGGAATTCGATCCACTCGGGTTCCAGGGCTGCGATCTGCTCCGCCAGGCGCCTCTTGCTCTCTGCGGGCATGTCACTGCCGAAGGCATCGAGGAGCGACTTGAGGCGCACGTACTCACGGACTCCCTCGCTCTGGAGCCGGTGCTCGACCACCCGCTCGACGGTGCCCTCGGTGCCCGCTGCGAGGGACAGGGATCCGGCGAACGTCACCGTGGGTGCCGAGGAGCCGTCCACTGCCTCCGCCGCATCGAGCAGCTTGGTCTCCGTCGCCAGCTGTACCCGCTGGCCTTCTGTCAGCGTCATGTGCCTCTTCATTTCTCGGGCGGGTGCGTGGTGCCGCCGGGATCGGCCGCTCACCTCGCGCCCGGGGCCGGATCAGACCCGGGGCGACATCAGTATCGGTGCGGGCGAGGCGAGATCCGAAAGAGAGGGGGCCTAGGCGTCGGACCCGTGCGCCGGACCGAGCCAGGCCCCGATGCTCGGCAGCGCCTCGGGGCCGCTGTCGCGCTCCACCGAGCCGACCAGATCGGCGATGGAGACACCCCGCAGCGACGCCCGCCAGGCGGTTTCGGCGGCGGCCATGACCCGGGCGATGCCGCACGGCTTCGTGCAGTCCTCGGGCGGGGTCCCGAACGGCCCCCGCTGGCGGATCTCGGTGCACACGAAGGCGGGGCCCGCTCCGTCGACCGCCTGCACCACGTCCAGGACCGTGATCTCGGAGGCCGCCCGGGTCAGCGCGTACCCGCCCGTCTTGCCCTGGACGGAGGTCACGAGGCCCGCCCGGGACAGGGCCTGCATCTGCTTGGCCAGGTAGCTGGGCGAGACGTCGTGCAGCAACGCCAGCCGGGCGGCCGGGACCGGCTCGGTCGCCGCGGTCAGCACCACGCAGCAGTGCAGCGCCCACTCGACGCCGCCGGACAGTTTCATACGCCCTCCCATTTGACTCGGATAAAGACTATCCGAGTATCATCTCGGACAAGAGATGTCCGAGTTTGCTGCGCGGGATGCGGCGCTCGATTCACGGAAGGGCACGGTCATGAAGATCACGGTCATCGGCGGCACCGGGCTGATCGGCTCCCAGCTCGTCTCCAGGCTCCGCGAGGCCGGGCACGAGGCCGTCGCCTCGTCCCTGTCGACGGGAGTCGACCTGCTCACCGGCGCGGGCCTCGACCCGGCGCTCGACGGCGCGGACACGGTCGTCAACGTGACGAACTCGCCCACGTTCGACGAGGCCTCCCCGGCCTTCTTCCGCACCACCATGGGGAACCTGCTGACGGCGGGGGAGCGCGCCGGAGTCCGCCACCAGGTCATCCTGTCCATCGTCGGGGTCGACCGGGTGCCGCAGCTGGACTACTACCGGGCGAAGACGCTCCAGGAGGACCTGCTGAAGCAGGGGCCGACCCCGTACTCGATCGTGCGCGCCACCCAGTTCTTCGAGTTCATGGACGCGGTCATGTCCTGGACCGCCGACGACCGCACCGTCCGGCTGCCCTCCACCCGGGTCCAGCCCATCGCGGCGGCCGACGTGGTCGACGCGCTGGCCGACGTGTCCACCGGCCCGCCGCTGAACGGCACGCTCGACGTGGCCGGCCCCGACGTCTTCCCCCTGGACGAGCTCGGACGCCTCACGCTGTCGACCCGGCAGGATCCCCGCACGGTCGTCACGGACGAGCAGGCGGGCATGTTCGCGGCCGTCGACGGCGACGTCCTGATCGCCGGCCCCGACGCCCGTACGGCCCCCACCTCCTACAAGGGCTGGCTCGAAGACCCCCGCTAGGGCGGGCGCGGGGTATCGGGCTGCGCCACGCTTTCGCGCGCTCCGCAGCCCGACACCCCGGGCGACGGGCTCAAATGATGTGAATGCGCTCCAGGTTCCCGGCGGTGTCGCGGATCATCAGGTCGTGCCCCTTGGCGCGCTCGCTCTCGATGAAGCCGAGCAGCAGCACGGCCCGGTTGATGACGTCGGACCTCTCCTGTCATCGAATACGCACCACAACGGCACCACACCCGCATCGAAACCGCACCACCTTTTTGCCCGGGGGGCGTGGGTCAGGCGGCGATGCGCGGCCGACCCGAGAAGTAGGCGCGCCCCCGGGGCAGGTACATCGGGACGACGGCGGCCGCGGCCAGCAGGTCCGGCAGGGCGTCGAACGCGGTCCACCACGCGGGCCCCACACCGTCCGTGCCCAGACCGCCGACCAGGAACAGCAGGAACACGGCGCCCACGAAGGTCAGCACGGCCCGGGCCCAGCCGCGCCCGGCCCGCATCCGCACCGCCAGGAACAGCCAGCCGCCGAGAAGGGCGGCCAGTACGCAGGCGCTCAAGGCGAGTTGGGCGTTCGCCGCGCTCCGCCCGGCGAACTCGGTCAGCTCGTCCAGTCCGGTGGGCGGCACCACGAAGGCACCGAGCAGCCAGACCGCCGGCTCCGCCACGACGGCCGCCAGGGTCAGTGCCCACGCGGCCTCGATCTCCCTCGGGCGCTTCGAGCCCGTCCCGTCCGCACCGTTCGTCATCACAGCCTCCCTCAGGTCCGCCCTGTGGGAGGGCGAACAGGGCGCCGCGGTTCCCTCACCGGCGGCCGCGGCTGCGGAGGTCGCCTCGACCGCGATGGAGACGGCGTCACCCGCGGACGAGAAACCGGTGCAGGCAGCCTCACTGGCCGGAAATATTTTCCCAATTTGGTGACAAGCGCACTGATGTTTCATCATCGTGACCGCACGTCAGCTCTAGACGTGCGTCGAGGAGGCGGGGGCGCCGGGGGGTCCCCCGTTCACACCGGCCGACCCGCAGGCGAGCTCTCGCCGCGCCGCGCCGTGCCTCCCGTCCCGTTCCGTCACCTAGGCAAAGGCCCATGTCCGCCCAGCAACTCTCGGACCTCATACGTTTCGCCCGTCACAACTCGCCCTTCTACCGGGACCTTTACGCGTCCCTGCCGCCGCACGCCGACCGCCTCACCGACCTGCCGGTGGTCGACCAGCAGGAGTTCTGGGCGGCCAACACCCTTGACGACAGCCGCGTGCTGACCGGCCCGCTCAGCGAAGCCACGGTCTACAAGACCGGCGGCACCACCGGGTCCCCCAAGTTCTCCGTCTACACGCGCGACGAGTGGCGCACGTTCGTCACCTCCTTCGGCCAGGGACTCGTGGACACGGGTCTGCGGCCGGGACACCGCGTCGCCGATCTCTTCTACGCCGGCGAGCTGTACGCCAGCTTCCTCTTCGTCCTCGACTCGCTCGCCCACGCCCCCGTGGACAACGTCCGCCTCCCCATCGGAGGCGGCGCACCGCTCGAGTCGACGATCCCCACCCTGCGCGACCTCGCCGCCCAGGTACTCACCGGCACGCCCACCACCCTGTGCCGTCTCGCCGAACAGGCCATCTCCTGCGGTGTCCGGCTCGACTCGGTGGAGTTGCTCCTCTTCGGCGGCGAGGCCCTCTTCGACGACCAGCGGCGCCTGCTGGCGACCGCGTTCCCCGGCGCCGAGGTGCGTTCCGTCGGATACGCCAGCGTCGACGCCGGACTGCTCGGCCGCCCCGTACCCGGATCCGACGCCCGGGTGCACCGGGCGTTCACCCCGTACTCGGTCGTCGAGATCCTCGACGATTCCACCGACGAGCCCATCACCGAACCGGGCAGGCCCGGCCGGGTCGTCGTGACCAGCCTCTTCCGCCGCCTCATGCCGATCATCCGCTACCCCGCCGGCGACCGGGCCGAGTGGACCGGGACCGCACCCGGCCACTTCCGGATCCTCGGCCGAGCGGAGGAGGGCGTACGCGTGGGGCCCGTCTCCCTCTACACCCAGGACGCCCAGGACGCCGTGGCCGCGGCAGACACCGCGGGGCACGTGGTTGGCATGCAGCTCGTCGTCCGCCGCTGGGACGGCCGCGACGGGCTCGTCCTGCGACTGGCCACGGCCCCCGGTGACCACGGCCGGGAGGAACTGGCCGAGGCCGTCGTCAGGGAGCTGGAGACCGTACGGCCGCTGTATCCGGACAGCGTGCGCGCCGGGTTCGTGCACCCGCTGTCCGTGGAGTGGGCGCGCCACCGCGACCTCGCCGTCAACCCGCGCTCGGGCAAGCTCGTCCGGGTCCTCGACGAGAGGCCGACCGCATGACCGCCGCACCCGTGGCAGCGGAGGAGACCGGGGCCGCCGGCCGACGTGCTCCGCTGATCCTGCGCAACCGCGCCTTCGGCGCCGTATGGCTCGGTCAGGTCCTGACCCAGGCCGCCGTACGCATGTTCCAGGTCGGCGTGTCCTGGTGGATCGTCGCCTACGCCGTGCACGACGCCCGGGGTCTGGCCTCCGGGCTGTTCATGGCGGCCTGCACGCTGCCCGCCGTGGCGCTCGCGCCCGTCGTCGCCGGGGCCGTCGCCCGGTTCGCCCACCGCTCGGTCCTGCGGACCTCCGCCGCCCTGGCCGGGGCCGCCTCGGCGGCCCTCGCACTGGGGGCGTACGGCGGGGGCCTGCCGCTCGCCACGGTGTACGCCGCCGGGCTCGCCCTGGCCACCTGCCAGGCGTTCTTCGACCCCTGCCTGACGACCTCGGTGCCCGAACTCGTCGACGACGCCGACATCGAGACGGCCACCGGCTTCGAACTGTCCACCCAGTCCCTGGCCGGGCTCGGCGGAGCGCTGCTCGGCGCCCTGACCGTCGACCGGGCCGGCGTGGCCGGACTGGCCGCCGGCTGCGCCGCCGCCTACCTCGGCGCCACCGTGCTCGTCGCGAGCGCCCGCTTCCGCGGCGCCGCGACGGACCCGGCCAGCGCGACCGACCCGGTCACCGGGTCCGACCCGGCGGCCGCACCCCAGCGGCGCACCCTGCGCCGCATCCTCGGTGAACTGCCCTACGTACGGCGGATCCTGATCTGCTTCACCGCGGCGAACCTCTTCACCGCCGCCGTGTTCGTCGTCATCCCCCTCTACACCCGCTCGGTCCTGATGGGCGGTGGCGGCACCGTGGCACTGCTGGAGGCCTCCCTGGGCGCCGGCGCGCTCATCGGCGCCTTCACCGGAACCCGCGTACCGGGCAAGCCCACGGTCGCCGGCGCCTACTGCCTGGGCCTGATGGCCCTCGCCCTGGTGCTGCCCGGGCTGGTCGCGCACCGCCTGGTCATCGCGGGCTGCCTCGTGGTGGCCGGCTGGTGCGCCGGGGCCGTCAGCGTCCGCTTCGTGGCCCTCTTCCAGCGGCTGGTGCCGACGGATGACAAGCCCGGCTTCTTCGCCGTGATGCAGGCCGTACTGGGCGCCTCCCTGCCGGTGGCGTCCCTGGTGTTCGGTTTCGCCGGCGACTTCCTCTCGCCCCGGACGCTGTGCCTGGTGCAGGGCATCGGCCTGCTCCCCGCCGCCTGCGCGCTGGCCCTGCTCGGGTCCCCTGCCCCCGCCCCGGCTGCCGTGGAACCCGTCGGAGGCGAGCGGTGAACCCCGTCATCACCCCGGCCGTCTGCGCGGACATCGCCGAACTGCGCCAGCTCTACTACGCCGTCTACGGACCGCACTACCCCGTGGCCCTCGGCACCGACCCGGCCGAAATGGCCCGGCTCATCGAAGACCCGCACTCCCTGTGGCTCGTCGGCCGCTGCGCCGACACCGGCGCCCTGACCGCGTCCGCCGCCATCCACGGCGAGGCGGGCAGCCGCATCGGCCGCCTGGAAGGCATCGCCGTGCACCCCGGGCACCGCTCGGCGGGCCTGGCCGCCGCCCTGACCGAGGCACTGTGCGCCGGGATGCTGGACACCGGGCGGCTGGACTCGGTGTACGCGACCGTGCGCACCGTCAGCGCCGGCCCGCAGCGCGTCGTCGCGCGCAACGGCTTCCGCCCGCTCGGCATCCTGCCCAACGCGGTGGATCTCCGCAGCCGCGAAAGCCTCGCGCTCTACGCGCGTCACTCCGCGGGGGTGCTCGACCGGCGGATCCCCGTCACCGAAGTGCCCGCCCCGCTCCTGCCGCTGCTGCGCACCACCGAGGCCGCACTGGACATCGGCTTCCCCGGCGTCCGGGCCGCCGCCGGTCCGCTCCCGGCGCCCGAGCCGCAAGGGGCCGTGGAACGGCTGGAGATGATCGAGGCGCCGGCCTTCGTCCGACGACGCTTCCGCGAGCGGTTCCCCGGCGCCGAGGGCTGGTTCTACCCGCTGCACACCCCGAACGTGCTGCTCACCCCCGAGGACGGCCGGTTCGAGGTCTACGCCTACCTCAACCGCGCCGGAGGGTACTGCTCCCTGCTCACCGCCCACCCCGACCCCGCCGCCGCGGCCGCGTACCTCGAACCCGTCACCCGGGCCCTGGCCCGCGCCGGCGCCGGCTACGTCGAGGCCCTGGTGCCGCTCGCGCACCTGGAGGCCCTCTCGGCCTTCCTGTCCCAGGGGTTCGTCGCCGGAGCCATCTATCCGGCCATGCGCGCGGACGGCGACGGCTTCCACGACTACGCCGTCCTGTCCCGTTCCAGCGAGCGCATCGACTTCCGCGGCGTCGCCGTCGAACCGCCCCTCCAGCCCTATCTGGACTGCTACGTGTCGGCCTGGGCGTCGACGCACCTGCCCACATCATCCGAGGTTGCCTCATGAACCCCCATCTCGCGCCGGTCGCCGTACCCGACCCGGCCCTCCTGCCGCACGTACAACAGCTGTGCGACCTGACCGACCCGTACGCCTTCGGGCCCGCCCAGGACGAACTGTTCGCCGCCGCCATGGCGGAGACCAACGCCTGGCACACCGAGCGCTCCCCGTTCTTCCGCTCCCTGTACGAGGAGACTCCCGCGGCGGAGCCGTACCGCGCCCCGCTCGTCCACGCGAACTTCTTCAAGCGCCACGAGGTGCTCTCCGTCCCGCCCGAGGACGTCGAACTGCACCTGACCTCCTCCGGCACCACCGGCCAGAAGTCGCAGATGTTCTTCGACCACTGGACCATCCGCTCCGCCCAGCGCATGGTCGCCAGGATCTTCGAGCGCAACGGCTGGATCACCCCCGACCAGGAGGTCAACTACCTCCTGTACAGCTACGAACCGGCCCCCTCCCTGAACCTCGGGACCGCCTTCACCGACAACTACCTGTGCGACTTCGCCCCGGCGCGCAGCGTCGAGTACGCGCTGCGCAACACCGGCGCGGACCACGAGTTCGACCCCTTCGGCTGCATCGCCGCACTGCGCCGCTTCGAGCGGGAGGACGCCCCGGTCCGCATCCTCGGCTTCCCGGCCTTCCTCTTCTTCACCCTGGAGCGGATGCGGGCCATGGGACTGCCTCCGCTGCGCCTGCCCGAGGGCTCCCTCGTCGTCCTCGGCGGCGGCTGGAAGGGGCACGCCGACCGGCGCATCGGCAAGGAGGAGCTGTACGCACGCGTCACCGAGCAGCTCGGCATCCCGGGCGAGCGGATCCGGGACACCTTCGGGTCGGTGGAGCACTGCATCCCGTACATCGAGTGCGACCACCACCGGCTGCACGCCCCCGTCTGGTCCCGGGTGACGATCCGCTCCACCCGCACGCTCGAACCCCTGCCGTACGGGGAGCGGGGCTACCTGCACCTCGTATCGCCGTACATCACCTCCGTACCGGCGCAGAGCGTGGTCATGGGCGACCTCGCCTCCCTCCAGCCGGGCGACGCCTGCGGGTGCGAGCTGCAGACCCCCTGGTTCACCGTCCACGGCCGTGCCGGGGTGAGCCGCAACCGCAGCTGCGCGGTGGCCGCAGCGGAACTGATGAAGGGCATGGCGTGACCGTGACGGAGACCGCGTACGAACAGCACGGCGAAGGCGCCGCGCACCACTACTGGCAGGGCGCCTTCGTCGGCGACGAGGAGGCCGGGCGCCGCCTCGCCGACCTGCCGGCCGCCGTCGAGGCCGCGCTGGCCGAGGGGCTGGATACCGAGACCGTCCTGGCCGCCTGCGACGCCCTCGCCACCGCCCTGTGCGACCCCGCCCACCCGGTACACGCCCGGCTCGCCGCGCACCTGCCGGACGGCGAGGACCCGGCCGTCCTGGCCGAACTCGGCGGGCTCCTCGGCCGCCGGGAGCTGACCCGCAAGCTGCGCCGGGAACTCGGCAGCGCCACTCCCGGCCGGCTGAACCGGGCCGATCCGCGCGAGACGGTCTACGAGGCGTGGGCGCCCGTCGGCCTGGTCGCCCACATCGCCCCGGGCAACGCCGCGACGGTCGCGCCGCTGAGCGTCGTCGAAGGCCTGCTCGCCGGAAACGTCAACATCCTCAAGACCAGCAGCGCCGACACCCTCCTGACCCAGCACCTGATGGCCGAGCTCGCGGCCCTGGACCCCAGCGGCGCACTGGCCGCGCGGGTCATCGTCCTGCGCTTCCCGTCCTCCCGACAGGACTGGCTGCGCCTGATGTGCGCGCCCGCGGACGCCGTCGCCGTATGGGGCGGGGAAGGCGCCGTCGAAGGGGTGGCGGCCCATGTGCCGGCCGGCTGCCGGCTGGTGGAGTGGGGGCACCGGATCTCCTTCGCCTACCTGACGAGCGACGCCTGGTCGGACGCCGGCACGCTCGAAGCCCTCGCGGACGACGTGTGCCTGCACGAGCAGCAGGCGTGTTCCAGCCCCCAGGTGGTCTACCTCGACACCGAGGACGAGGGCGAGGTGTTCGCCTTCGCCGAGCGCTTCGCCGCGGTCCTCGGCGCCCGGCCGCCGGCCGTGACCGCCGCTTCGGCGGGCGAGCCGGATCCCGCCGAGGAGGCCGAGCTGACCACCACCGAGCTGGTGGCCCGGCTGGAGGAACACCTGGGCCTGACCCGCGTGTTCGCCGCGCCCGACGGCTCGTGGCGGGTCATGGCCGACACCCGCTCCCCGCTCACCGCCTCGCCGCTGCACCGCAGCGTGTGGGTCAAGCCGCTGCCCCGCAAGCGGCTGATGGCCACCCTGCGCCCGATGCGCCGCTACCTCCAGACCGCGGGCCTCGCGGGCAGCCGCACGGACATCGCCGAGCTGTCGCGCACCGCCCTGGCCGCGGGCGTCACCCGCGTCACACCGGTCGGCGCCATGCTGGACAGCTACGCTGGCGAGCCGCACGACGGTGTCTACGCCCTGCAGCGCTACAGCCGCCGCGTCGCGGTCCAGGCCGACCCGGCCCGCTTCGCCACCACCGCCTGCCTGGACGACCTGGCCCGGCCCGTCCTCCTGCCGCAGCCCGAAGGCCCGCTGCTGGGCAAGGAAGACGTACAGGAACCGGCCCGGCAGCTGGCCCGGGCCGATGCCGAGCTGTACTTCCGCAGCGGCGGCAGCACCGGCGCGCCGGCGCTGTCTGTCTTCAGCTACGACGACTACGACACCCAGATGCACGCCGCCGCCCGCGGCCTGCTCGCCGCCGGCTACGACCCGGTCGGGGACCGCACCGCCAACCTCTTCTACTGCGGCGGCATGTACGGCAGCTTCATCAGCTTCTTCTCCGTACTGGAACGACTCGGCGGAGTACAACTGCCGCTCTCCGCGGGGCCGGACCACCGGGCGACGGCCCGGGCCATCATCGACCACGGGGCCGACACCCTCTTCGGAATGCCCTCCTACCTGTGGCAGCTGCTGCACGCGGAGGCGGACGCCCTGCGCGCGTACGGCGGCCTGCGCAAGGTCTTCTACGGCGGCGAGCACTTCACCCAGGAGCAGCAGCGCACCCTGAAGGACACGTTCGGCATCGAGACCATCCGCTCGATCACCTACGGGAGCACCGACCTCGGCCCGCTCGGATACCAGTGCACCGAGAGCACGGGCGGCGTCCACCACCTGCACGCCGACCTGCACACGATGGAGATCCTGGACCTGGCCGAGGACCGGCCGGTGGCCCCGGGCGAGACCGGCCGGCTGGTCTTCACCACCCACGCCCGGCGCGGCCAGCAGCTGGGCCGGTACCTGATAGGCGACCTCGGCCGGGAGATCCCGGGCCGCTGCCCCTGCGGCCGGCACGCGCCCCGCTTCGAGCTGCGGGGGCGCACCGGTGACGTGATGCGGGTGGCCACGTACTTCCTCAACCACCGCCGCTTCCTGGCCCTGGCCGAGGAACAGGGCGGCCACCGCGGCGAACTCCAGATCCGCCTCGACGGTACGGACACGCGCGAGCGGCTGACCGTACGGGTGGAACGGGCCGCGTCGACGGATCCGGAGCGGCTGCGGGAGGTCTTCCTGGCCGGCTACCCGGAACTCGGCTCGGCGGTGGGCGAGCGGCTGCTGGACCTGGTGGTCGAGCCGGTCGACGGCGCGTCGCTGGACCGCAGCCCGACCAGCGGCAAGCTCCTCGCGGTGGTGGACGCACGCCGCTAGCGCGTCACGGTCCCGCGATGCCGCCGCGCGGCCCCGTACGGGACGGACGCCCCATGCCGCTGCCCCCGGCCGGCCGAAGCCGGACGGGGGCAGCGCGCTGCGGTACCGCGGGTCCGCCGCGGCGTCCGGTTCAGCCGGTGGCGAGGAGCGTGAGGGTGTCGATCACGCGGTTCGAGAAGCCCCACTCGTTGTCGTACCAGGCGACGACCTTGACGTGGCGGCCGTCGACGCGGGTGAGAGCGGAGTCGAAGATCGCCGAGGCGGGGTTGCCCGTGATGTCGGACGACACGAGCGGGTCGTCCGAGTACTCCAGTACGCCGGCCAGCGGGCCCTGCGCCGCGGCGCGGTACGCCGCCAGCACGTCGTCGCGCGTCACGTCGCGGGCGACGGTCGTGTTGAGTTCGACGATCGAGCCCACCGGAACCGGCACGCGGATCGAGTCGCCCGACAGCTTGCCGTCCAGGTTCGGCAGCACGAGGCCGATCGCCTTGGCTGCGCCCGTCGTGGTCGGCACGATGTTGACGGCGGCCGCGCGGGCCCGGCGGGCGTCGCGGTGCGGACCGTCCTGCAGGTTCTGCTCCTGCGTGTAGGCGTGCACCGTCGTCATGAAGCCGTGCTCGATGCCGGCGAGCTCGTCGAGTACCGCGGCCAGCGGTGCGAGGGCGTTGGTCGTGCACGAGGCGTTCGAGACGATCGTGTGCAGCGCCGGGTCGTACGCGTCGCTGTTGACCCCGTACGCGAGCGTGACGTCGGCGCCGTCCGACGGCGCGCTGACGAGGACCTTCTTCGCGCCCGCCTTGACGTGGCCGCGAGCGGCCTCGGCCGACGTGAAGCGGCCGGTCGCCTCGAGCACGATGTCGACGCCGAGCTCGGCCCAGGGCAGCTGCTCCGGTTCCCGCTCGGCCAGCACCGCGATGCGCCGGCCGTCGACGACCAGGGCGTTCCCGTCCACGGTCACCGGGCGGCCGAGCCGGCCGGCCGTGGTGTCGTAGGCCAGCAGCCGTGCGAGGGTCGCGGGCTCCGTGAGGTCGTTGACGGCGACGACCTCCAGGTCGCTTTCACGTTCGAGCAGTGCGCGCAGCACATTGCGTCCGATGCGGCCGAAACCGTTGATGGCGATACGAGTCATGAGCGGTGTCCCCTTCTGTTCACCACCAGGTTCGCCCCGGGCACCCGCCCGTGACAGCGGCGAGATTGCCACGGTTCAAAAGGATCTCGCCAAAACGATCTCACCAGAACGATCTCGCAGGTGGTGGGTGGCGCGGGCTACCTGCCCTGGGTGAAGGTGCGCCGGTACTCGCTCGGCGTAGTGCCGAGGATGCGCTGGAAGTGCAACCGCAGGTTGGCGCCCGTGCCGAGGCCTACGTCGGAGGCGATCTGCTCGACGCTCCGCTCCGAACGCTCCAGCAGCTCACGGGCCACGTCGATCCGGGCCCGCATCACCCACTGCATCGGCGTGTACCCCGTGTCCTGGGCGAAGCGCCGCGAGAAGGTACGCGGCGACACCGCCGCGTGGTCGGCGAGCGCCTCCAGGGTCAGGGGCTCGCCGAGACGGTGCAGCGCCCACTCGCGGGTGGCGGCGAACCGCTCGCCGAGCGGCTCGGGCACACTGCGCGGCACGTACTGCGCCTGGCCGCCACTGCGGTAGGGCGCCGCCACCAGGCGCCGGGCGGCGTGGTTCGACGCGGCCACACCGAGGTCGCGGCGCAGGATGTGCAGGCACAGGTCGATGCCCGAGGCGGCGCCGGCCGAGGTCAGCACGCTGCCCTCGTCGACGAACAGCACGTTCTCGTCGAGCCGGACGAGCGGATGCTTCGCCACGAGTGCCCGTGCGTAATGCCAGTGGGTCGTGGCGCGCTTGCCGTCGAGCAGACCCGTGGCGGCGAGCGCGAACGCCCCCGTCGAGATGGCGGCGAGCCGCGCTCCCCGGTCGTGGGCGGCGATCAGCGCGTCGATCACGGCCGGCGGGGGGTCGTCGCGGTCCGGGAAGCGGTAGCCGGGGACGAAGACGATGTCGGCCCACGCGAGTGTGCCGAGCCCGTGGGACACCGAGTACGACAGGCCGTCGCCGCCGGTCACCAGGCCGGGCGCCGCCCCGCACACCCGTACCTCGTACGGCATGCTCGCCCGGGTGGCGAAGACCTGCGCGGGAATGCCGACGTCGAGCGGTTTCGCCCCTTCGAGCACGAGGACGGCGACGCGATGCAGGCGGGAGGCTGACACAGGCAAAAGGGTACGCGGGCTGTCGAAACCCCCGACGCACGAGCGGATGACGCACCTCGGCGCCGCCCTACCGTCCACGGCCGCCCCGCGAGGGCGTCGGCCGAACCCGTGGGCGCGTCAGCCGAACCCGTGGGCGCCGAGCTCGGCGTAACGGGCGGACAGCTCGGCCATGTCGCGCTCGGCTCCCTCCCGCAGCCAGCGCCCGTACATCCCGGCCGCCTCACCCTCCTCCAGGGCCCGCCCCGCGACCCCCGCGGCCAGCGAGCCCGCCGTCCAGCCCGACATGAGGGCCCGCAGCACCCCGTGGGACGAGGCCGGGTCCAGCAGGGCGCCCGCGTCCCCGGCCACGAACCAGCCCGGCCCCGCGGCCCTCGGGCACAGCCGCCAGCTGACGTCCGCGGACCGGGGCGGACCCTCCGGCAGCAGGCCCGCGAACTCCTGCGGGGGCCCACCGCGCGGCCGCCCCTGCTCCGGTACGAAGTCCAGCCGCATCCACTGGTACCGGGCCCGGCCCACCCGCGCCGTCCACGTCCAGCCGGCGCGGTCCGCGGTGATGGCCGGAGCCGCGTCCCGCTGCGGGCAGGACCCGGCCGCGTAGCCGTACCGGATCAGCAGCCGGGGCGAGCGCGGCGGGGCGCTCAGGCCGAGGGCGCGGCTCAGCCAGCGGGCACGGCCCGTCGCGTCGATGACGGTACGGGCGCGCAGGGGCGCGGCCGTACCGCCCAGCCGGACCCCGGTCACCGCACCGCCCTCCACCACCGGTTCCCGTACCCGGCAGCCGAGGCGGACCTCCGCGCCCGCCTCCCGGGCCCGGTCCAGCAGCAGCGCGTCCAGCCGCCGGCGGTCCACCTGGAAGCCGCGCCAGGGCCCGCTCCCGTCCCGTCCGAACGGCTCGAACCGGGGCTCCGTGCCCCACCCGACCGTGATCCCCTCGTGCCGGGCCCCGACGGCGTCGGCGAATCCGCCGGGCAGCAGCCGGGCCAGCAGGGTCTCGGCGCCCGGGTGCAGGGCCTCGCCCGGGCGGGCCACGGGTCCGGCCAGGCGTTCGGCGAGGACGGTCCGCAGCCCGGCGGACGCGCAGACGATCGCCGCCGCGCATCCGGCGGGGCCGGCCCCGGCGATCAGGACGTCGGTGCCGGCGTCGGGATCGAGGTGTCGCGCGTCCACGGGCCTCCGTCCCTGCGCAGCAGCACCGTACGGCCGTCGGTGTAGGCCGTGACGTCCTCGGCGATCTCCACCAGCACCTTCTGGATGTCGTCCGGGTCGCGGCTCTCGGCCCCGGGCCGGTAGATCCGGAACCGGTACCGCCGCGGTCCGGCCAGGCTGCCTCCGGCGGCCCGTTCGGCCTCCCCGAGCCCGGCGTCGCCCGCCTCCACCGTGAGGAACGACAGGACGGCCCACGCCGACTTGGCCTTCAGGATCTCGATCACCGCCCGGTCCCCGAACCGGGTCACGAACTCCGGGTCGTGGATGCCGAGGCTCCAGTAGACGGCCGACATGGCCAGCACCCGGGCCTTGGTCTCGGCGAGGTCCACACGGGCGGTGAGGTGCGCGGTGAGCCGGTCCTGGGTGGTGATGTAGTCGGCCCGGTCGATGTCCTGGTACGCGACCACCGCGCGCCCGCCGACGGTCCGTACCTCGGGTCCCCGGATCCCGTCCCACGGCAGCCGGCCCAGTCCGCGGACCTCCTCCATGCCGATCTCGGCATCGGTCAGCGGCACGATCGTCGGCCACGGGTAGGGGAAGCCGGGCGCGTCCTTGAGCGGGGTGAAGGTCCGCGTCGCGTCCGGCGCCACGGACGGCCAGTAACTGCCCAGTGCCGCGCAGAGCTTGGCGTCCTCCAGGAAGGGCGTGCCGAGGCTGTACGCCTGCATGTAGCGCTGGAGCGGTGCGCCGGGCTCGTTGTAGACCAGCCCCTGGCTCACCTCCCAGCCCGGGTCGGTCACCCCGGCGGCCGCGTCCGGCAGGCCCGTGTACCGGCCGCGGGCGTCGTCGGGCAGCGGGCGGGCCACCGGCTCGCCGGGCGCGGGCTGCCCGACCACCGCGGTGAGGGTGTCGTCGTAGATGTCGAAGCCCTTGGGGAGGGTGATGTCGCCCGCGAAGCGGAACTCGGAGAGCGGGCGCGGCGGTACGGCCCACAGGGCGTCCCGGGTCTCCGCGGGGACGGAGGTGCGCCACCACGAGGCCAGGTCGTGCTGGTTGACGTGAGGGAAGAAGTCGGGGGGCGCGACGCTGCAGAAGGCGGGCTTGAAGGTGTCGATCTCCGCCGCGAGTTGCGGGCAGCGGACGGAGACGAAGCCGTCCCCTGCGAAGTCGATCCAGTGCTGGGCCCGGTAGCCGCCCTTGCGGATGATGGCGTCCATGTCCGGGTTGAGGTTGAGGTCCTCCAGCCGGCCGTCGTCGTGCAGGCGGTGGCGGATGTTCACGTACTCGGGGGAGCGCCGGTCGTTGTCGGGGGCGGCGCCCTGCGCGTACGTCGGCTCGGTCTCGACCGCGCCGGGGATGAGCTGGACGGAGGAGAAGTACAGGATGCCCGGATCCTGGACCAGGTCGGAGGAGACGTTGAAGGACAGCCACTCACCCGCGAACCGGGCCCGGTTGGCGAAGGCGTGCGGTTGCGGGGCGAGGACGCCCGAGCCGTGGGCCTGCTGCGCGGGGAGCAGGGCGGCGATCTTGTCGTCGCGGATGGTGAAGGGGAAGGCGTTCAGGTCCTTGCCGGTCCACTCGGTCGGATAGCCCTGCTCCCGCAGGAAGAGGTGCATCCGCTTGAGTTTCTCGTTGACCATCCGGGAGTCGAGGGACAGGGACAGGTCCAGGCCCGCGACGCACTCCCGGCCGGGGAACAGCTTGTGCAGCGGTACCCAGAAGGTCCGCTCGTCGTCGCCGGACACGATGTTCCGGGGCCCGAAGCGCCTGCTGTCGGCGCCGGTGACCTGCATGGCGAGGTACGGGGCGAAGCGCTGCGGCACCGTGTGGAAGACGAACGGCTGCTGCGGGTCGAGGGAGGCGAACTGGCGGCCCCGGGCGTCGTAGCGGGGCCCGGTGGTGCCCATACGGGTGATGCCGGTCCGGGAGAAGCAGAGGTCGGCGTGGCGGCCGTGGACGGAGCCCGTCGCGTCGCGGTAGTCGAGGGCGAAGACGATGACGCCGAGGGGGTTGTCCCCGGCGAGCTCCCGTAGCCCGTCGAGGGTGGGCGGGCGGACTCCGTAGACGTAGTTCTCGACGGCCTCGGTCTCGGCGAGGGTGGGGAACGCCCCGAGCGCGCGGCCCTGGCCGTCGGTGAGTACGGCCGCCGAGGCGAAGGCGTGGTACAGCAGGCTCCGCGCCGGGTTGCCCGGCTCGATGCCACGGGCCGGCAGGGCGGGTGCGAAGTCCCCGAAGCCGGGCACCGTGCGGTCGACCGCGTGGACCGGCTTGGCCAGCTCGGCGGCCAGATCGGGGGCGCCGATGTCCAGGACGCCGCGGGTGACGGTACGCAGGAGCGTGCGCCAGCCCTGGTCGGCGAGGCGGGCGCAGGCCTGCGCGACGGCTTCGGCCAGGGGTCTCGACGGTGGTGAGGCCAGGGCCTCGTACTGCACGGTGAGCCCGGGGAACCCGAGCAGGAGCCCGCCGGCGGCGGCCCCCTTCATGAGATCGCGCCGAGAGAGCTCCACGCCGTTCGCCTCCTGGGGTGTGCCGGATCCTCTCACCGATCGGTGATTCTGACGGCTGGGACGCGAGGGCCTCGCGAACGACGCGGGATTGCCGCCGAACGGGGTAGCCGGTCGAGCCTCCGTCGGAGCACCGCGGAACGGGGGCCTCGGCGCCCCGGCGCCTTGGCGCGGGAACCGCGTGAACCACGTTCGGGCCGGGCGGTGCGGACTGCCTCACATGCCGGAGACCGGCCTGCCGGTCGCGGCGCCGGGCCCGGTCCGCGCGAGCGACGCGAGGAAGTCGTCGAGCATGGCGATCTGTACGTCCTCGGGGAACCGGCCGGGGTCGAAGAGGGCCTGGACGACGAGTCCGTGGGTGAACGCGACGGCGGTGGCGGCGAGTTGCTCCGGGTCGGCGGCCGCCGGGAGCTCGCCCATGCCGCGCGCGGCTCGCAAGTGCGGGCGGATCGCCGCGCGCATCCGCGTGTAGCGGTCGGCCTGGTCCGTGGCCAACCCGTCGTCGGCGAGGGCCAGATCCCAGGAGCTGACCCAGATCCGGTTGCGGGCGGTGTCGTCCGCGGTCAGCGGCAGGACGTCCAGCAGCATGGCCCGCACGGTGGCCAGCCCCTCGGCTGGACGTTCGCGGCGGGGACGTTCCGCGGTGCGCTTCTCCAGCAGGTCCAGGGCGTGCGCGAGCAACGCCCGCTTGGTCGGGAAGTAGTGCATGAGCATCCCGGTCGAGACGCCCATCGCGGCGGCGACGGCTCGCAGGGTCAGCCCGCCGAACCCCTTGTCGGCGAGCACGTCCCACACCGCCTCGGACACGTCCTCGCGGCGGGCTTCACGGTCTCCAGGTGCGGGCGGCATGCTGCTATCTTACGTACCGAACGCTCGTTACGTACCATTGCCGCCCAGGGAACGAGGCTCCGTGTTCGCGATACCGCTCGGCGACCATGCTCAGCTCCGCCCCCTGGAGCCCTGGCGCGCGCAGGAGTTCCTCGCCCATGTCGACCGCGCGCGGCCCAACGTGGACCCTTGGATACCCTGGGCGACCTTCAGCACCGACCTCGCCTCCGCCACGGCCGTCCTACAGCGGTACGCCGGCAAGCAGGCCGAGGACACCGCCCGGATCTACGGGATCTGGCTGGACGGCACGCTGGTCGGCGGGGTCATGTTCACCCGCTTCGACAGTGCCTCGGGGGTGTGCGAGATCGGCTGTTGGCTGGAGGAGGCCGGCGCGGGCCGGGGGCTGGTGACCCGGGCCTGCCGTGCGCTGATCGGCTGGGCTTTCCGGGAACGCGGGATGAGCCGGGTCGAGTGGGTGGCCGCCGCGGGCAACACCCGCAGCATCGAAACCGCTCGACGCCTCGGCATGACCCGCGAGGGCGTGCTGCGGCAGCACTCCACGTACCGGGGCGTGCGGCGCGACAGCGAGATCTGGGCGGTCCTCTCCGAAGAGTGGCCCCCGGCGGAAGGAGCACCCGATGCTGATGACGTCAAGGCCGAACTCGACCGGCTGATGCGCGCGTTCCTCGGTGCGTTCACCAACACCGGCGGCGGCCGGCCGAACCTCGACGCCGTCCGCGAGGTGTTCGTTCCACAAGGAATGATCATCAGCAATGTCGGGAACGAACCCGTGGTCTACGACCTCGACGCGTTCATCGAACCCCGGGAGAAGATCCTCACCGACGGGACGCTGACGGAGTTCTCCGAATGGGAGGTCGCCGAGCGTACCGAGATCTTCGGGTCGATAGCCCACCGGTTCAGCGAATACCGCAAGTCCGGAATCCTCGACGGCGAACGGTTCGAAGGATACGGCCGCAAGACCACCCAGTTCGTCCGCACGCCGGCCGGCTGGAGGATGAGCTCCATGGCCTGGGACGACGCGTAGGGGCTCCCCACCACGGCCACGGGCCGGGGCCCGTCCGCGACGGCCCCCTGCCGGCCCCCTGCCGGCCCTCGGGCACGAGGCCCTCGGTCGCGGCGGTTGCGCGGCCCCGGCGGCTGTCCCATAGTCCGAGGTATGGACGCGCGCGAGGCGGCGCTGCGACGGGCCCACGACCATGCCGTCCGCTGGCTGGCGAGCCTGTCCGAGCGCCGGGTTCCCGCCCGCGCCTCGGTCGACGAGATCGTGCGCGCGCTCGGTACCGCACTGCCCGACGGCCCCAGCGTCCCCGCCGACGTCGTCGACCTGCTGGCCACGGCCTGTGAGCCGGGGCTCACCGCGTTTCCCGGCGGTCGCTTCTACGGGTTCGTGGTGGGCGGCACCGAACCGGCCGCGCTGGCCGCGGACTGGCTCGTCAGCGCCTGGGACCAGAACTCCGTGATGCGGGCCGCCTCACCCGCGTACGCGGCGGCCGAAGAGGTCGCCGGCGCATGGCTGCTCGATCTGCTCGGCCTGCCGGGCGGCAGCGCCGTCGGGTTCACCACGGGTGCCACGATGGCCAGCTTCACCTGCCTCGCCGCCGCACGCGACACCGTGCTGCGGCGCGCCGGCTGGAACACCGCCCGCGACGGACTGGCGGGCGGGCCCGCCGTACACGTCATCGCCGGCGAGGACCGCCACATGGCCATCGACCTGTCGCTGCGCTACCTCGGGCTCGGCCGACCGGAACTGGTGCGGGCCGACGACCAGGGACGCGTCGACCCCGAGGCCCTGCGGCACGCCCTGGCCGCAGGCGAACACCGCCCCACGGTCGTGATCCTCCAGGCCGGAGACATCCACTCCGGCGCCTTCGACCCCTTCGCCGAGGCGATCCGTACCGCCCGCGAGGCGGACGCGTGGGTGCACGTCGACGGGGCCTTCGGACTGTGGGCGGCGGCCTCCCCGACCTACGCGCACCTGACCGACGGCTGCGCGTACGCCGACTCCTGGGCCACGGATGCCCACAAGACCCTGAACGTCCCCTACGACTGCGGCCTGGCGATCGTGCGCGACCCGGGCGCGCTCCGGGCGGCGATGGGCCTGCGCGGCGACTACCTCATCCAGCACGAGCACGGCGACCCGGTCGACAAGGTCCCCGAGCTCTCCCGGCGCGGCAGGGCCTTCCCGGTGTGGGCCGCACTCAGGTCCCTGGGCCGGTCGGGCGTCGCGGACCTCGTCGACCGGCTGTGCCGGCACTCCCGCGCGTTCGCCGCCGGCATCTCCGCGATCGACGGCGCGACCGTGCTCAACGACGTGGTCTTCACCCAGGTCTGCGCCTCGTTCGGCGACGACGCGCGCACGGAACGGGTACTCGCCCGGCTGCTCGACGACGGCACGGTGTGGATCAGCGGCTCCACCTGGCACGGGAGGCGCGTCATGCGCGTCTCGGTGAGCAACTGGTCGACGACCGACGACGACGTGCGGCGCGCGCTGGCCGCGATCCGGCGCGCGTCCACCGGCGCCTGAGACGCGATCGAGCGCGGGGCAGCGCGTACACCCGACGGCATGCGCGTGTCGTACCTCGCGGCCAGGACGGACGCCGGCCGGCGGACCACGGCTTCGGTGATCCCCGCCCGGCAGACCGGCACGGTGACGCCACCCGGCGCCCGGCCGGCACCCGGCTCATGCGAGCACGGACAATGGATGGATGATCAACTCGATACCGCCGGTGGTCGCCACCGGCACGATGAGCCGGCGCGAGCAGCCCGTGTTCCGGACGAGCACGGGCATGCAACTGCGCCCCTGGGAGGCGGGTGATGCTGCCGTGCTCGCCCGGTCGTGCCTCGACCCGGACATCCAGCACTGGAACCGCCCGGGTCCCCTGACCGAGGACGGGGCCCGCGAGAGGATCGAGCAGTGGCGCCGTCGCTGGGAGAGCGAAGCCGCCGCCATCTGGGCCATCGCTCCCGGTGCGGGCGGGGAAGCGGTGGGACTGATCGGCCTCGCCGACCTCGACCTACGGGGCGGCCAGGGCGAGTTCCTGTACTGGCTGCTGCCCGCAGGGCGTGGCGGGGGAGTGATGGCGGACGCCGTCGTCCAGGTCAGCCGCTGGGCGATCGAGGATCTCGGACTCCACCGGCTGCGCATCACCCACTCCGTGGACAACGCGGGTTCCTGCCGGATCGCGACAAAGGCCGGCTTCCCGCTGGAGGGAACCATGCGCAGTGCCTTGCTCCATGCTGACGGGTGGCACGACGAACACCTCCATGCCCGAGCGGCGGGCGACCCCTGGCCTTCCTAGTCAGGCCCGCTGGATCTAGTTGCCGGTCTGGCCGTCGAGCATCTCGCGCAGGATGTCCAGGTGGCCGTTGTGGCGGGCCGTCTCCTCGGTGAGGTGGAGGAGGATCCAGCGCAGGTCGACATGGAGACCGTCGCGGACGGCTCCCTTGGCCGGGGTGTCCAGACTGTTCCCGGCGACCAGTTCGCGGTAGCGGGCGCTCTGTTCGGCGTATTCGTCGAGCAACTGCGTGAGCGGGAAGTCGACGGCGATACGCATCTCGCGGTCGGGGTCCTCATCGGTCCAGGGGCCCCGGTCTTCCTCGCCGAGGAAGACCACCTGGAACCAGTAGTACTCGACCCAGCGGAGGTGGTTGATCAATCCGCTCAGGGTCATCAGCGGTGAGCCCGGCAGGAGCGCCTTGCCGGCGTTCTCCGCGGAGACGCCATCGCACTTGGCGCGGGCGGTGTCACGTGTGTAGTCGAGAAACGTGGTGAGCTGGGTGCGCTCGTCCCACGCGGGCGGTGTGTCGTCGATTCTGGTCATCGCGCGAAGCGTCCCCGATCACGCGACCGATGTCGAAGTATTTTTCGACGGGCCCGACCTGTTCCACCCAGCTCCCTGTCCGGCAGGTCGCTACAGCGGTTCAGCGCCGGTGGGCCGGTCGTGGGTCGTTGCGTCATTCGCCACCACCGCAGGACGATCCGCCGCCACAGCCGTGACCGCCGTCGCCTCCCCGGGACCGGCCTCCCCCGGACCGGCCTCCCCGGGGCCCGTTCCTTCCGCTTGCCCGTACCGCCGCGATGAACAGCACGACGATGACGATCCCCAGGCCCACCAGGTATTCCATTCCTTCCACCCCCGGTCGGTTCGCATCTGCCTGAGGTAGATGTTCCGCAGGGGCGGCTCGCCAAGCGCATCTTGAGGAACTCCAGAGCTTCAGCCTTGACCGTCGTCGGCCGCCCTGGATCGGGAGACGGGGGCCTGCCAAGCGGGCCCGGTCTTCGAGCGGTGAAGACGACAGGCGTCCGACGGGCGTGGGTCGTGACGGGTTCGGTGAGGGCGAGATGTCTAGGATCTTGGGAACCGCCCGTCCTTCCCGGCGGGCCCGCCCGTGGCAGAAGGACTTCCCGGCAGGCCGTCAGCGCAGACTTGACCGACGATCAGGAGTGCTGCCTTGGGACCCGTAGAGACCTCGTCCGCGCCTGGCGGCCTCGGCTGGAACCGTCAGACGGCGACGCTGGTGCTCCTGTCCTTCGCCATGCTGATCGTCTCCCTCGACCAGTACATCGTGGTCGTGGCGCTCCCCGACATCGCACGCGACCTCGGCTATTCCGCGCAGACGCTCCAGTCGGTCATCAGCGCCTACGCGGTGGCCTCGGCCGGCTTCCTCCTGTTCGGCGGGCGCGCCGCGGACCTGATCGGACGCCGCCGCGTCCTGGCCGCCGGCCTCGCGCTCTACGCCGGGGCGGCGTTCGCGGGAGGACTCGCGACCAGCCCCGGGATGCTCCTCGCCGCCCGCGCGATCCAAGGTCTCGGCGGAGCGCTCGTCTTCCCCACCACCCTGGCCCTCATCAACACCACGTTCGTCGAAGGCGCCGCCCGCAACCGCGCATTGGGGATCTGGGGAGGGTCGGGCGCGGCGGGGCTCGTCATCGGTGTGCTGCTCGGCGGGGTTCTGACGCAGGCGTTCGGCTGGGAAGCCGTCTTCTTCGTCAATGTCGCCCTGGCCGGCCCCGCGCTGCTGCTCGCCTTCGTGGCGATCCCCCGGGACGGGGAACGCGAGAAGGGCCGCAGGTTCGACCTGCCCGGCGCGCTCAGCTTCTCGCTCGGTGTCACGCTGATCGTGTTCGCCCTCGTGGAGGGCCCCGGATCGGGCTGGCTGTCGCCGGGCATCCTGGTGAGCGCGGTGGCGGGCCTGCTGCTGGTCGGAGCCTTCTTCGTCATCGAACGGCGCAGCCCCGACCCGCTGATGCCGCCCCGGCTGCTGTCCAACCCCAACCTGGTCACCGGCGTCGTCATCGCCTTCATGTTCATGGCGACCTTCGGCTCCGTGCTCTACTTCCTGTCCGTCTACTTCCAGGAGATCCTCGGCTACGACGCTCTGCAGACCGGCGCCGGCTTCCTCCTCCCCACGGCCGTGGTGGTGGCCGGTTCGACGACCGCGGGCCAGCTCGTGACCCGGTTCGGCCTCAGGCGTACCCTGGCCGCGGCCCTGGCCGTCGGGGCGCTCGGTGCGGTCGGGCTCGGCCTCGCGATCTCACCGAACGGCACGTACACCGGACTCGTTCCCGGCCTCGTGGCACTCAGCATCGGCGACGGGGTGGTCTTCACCACCATGTTCATCGCCGCGGCCACCGGAGTCCCCGACCGGCAACAGGGCATCGCCTCCGGCATTGCCTCGACCGGCTCAGGCGCGGGCGCGGCCGTCGGCCTCGCGGTCCTCGTCCTGGTCGCGACCGTCGGCCTCGACGGCCTCTCCGGGGAACGGCTTCGGATCGCCACCGCCGAGGGGATCAGCACCGCGCTCTTCGTCGTGGCAGGCGGAATCGCGCTGACCCTCCTCGTTGCCCTGAGCCGGTGCCCGACACCGCCCGAACCGGCCCCCGCCCCCGTGCCGTACCAGACCCGCCGCTGCTGACGGCGTCCCGGCGGCGCCGCGCGCACCGCGCCGCGTTCCCGCTAGACCACCGGGGGGTTGAGCCGGGCGAAGCCCTCCTGCCGCTCGTACGGGAAGTAGGGGTACGGGGCCGTCCGCCTGCTGGCGGCGTCGAGCTTCGCCATCTGGTCGGGGGTGAGGGTCCAGCCCACGGCGCCGAGGTTCTGGCGCAGCTGTTCCTCGTTGCGGGCGCCGATGATGACGGAGGACACGGTCGGGCGCTGGAGCAGCCAGCGCAGGGCGATCTGCGGGACGGCCTTGCCGGTCTCCTGGGCGATCTCGTCCAGGGCGTCGACCACGCGGTAGAGGTGCTCGTCCTCGACGGGCGGGCCGTAGTCGGCGGTGTCGTGGAGCCTGCTGCCGGCCGGCAGCGGCCGGCCCCGGCGGATCTTGCCGGTGAGGCGGCCCCAGCCGAGGGGGCTCCAGACGATCGCGCCCAGTCCCTGGTCGAGCCCGAGCGGCATCAGCTCCCACTCGTAGTCGCGGCCGATGAGGGAGTAGTAGACCTGGTGGGCGACGTAGCGCTGCCGCCCGTGCCGCTCGGCGGTGGCGAGGGACTTCATCGCCTGCCAGCCGGAGAAGTTGGAGACGCCGAGGTAGCGGATCTTCCCGGCGCGGACCAGGTCGTCCAGGGTGGACAGCACCTCCTCGACGGGAGTCCGGGCGTCGAAGGCGTGCAGCTGGAAGAGGTCGATGTAGTCGGTGTCGAGGCGGCGCAGGGCGGCGTCGACGGAAGTGATCAGGCGGGAGCGGGAGGTGCCGGCGTCAGAGGGGCCGTCTCCCATGGGCAGGCCCGCCTTGGTGGAGATGATCACCTGGTCCCGGCGGCCCTTGAGCGCGGCCCCCAGCACCTCCTCCGACGCGCCGCCGGAGTAGACGTCGGCCGTGTCGAACATCGTGATGCCGGCCTCGATGCAGATGTCCACGAGGCGGCGTGCCTCGTCGACGCCCGTCGTGCCCCAGGCTCCGAAGAGCGGCCCCTGTCCGCCGAAGGTCCCGGCGCCGAAGCTCAGCGCCGGCACCTGAAGTCCGGACGCACCCAGCTGCCTGTACTCCATGACGTGTCCCCTCTTCGTCCGCAGAGCCAGCTAATGGATCCGCAGTTCCGTTAAGATGGCCCCAGCGTAACAAGCCATCGCCATTAATGGAACAGGAGTCCCGTTATGAAGTTCTCGGAGGCCGCGGGGGAGACCGGTGACGAGGGCGGGGCTGAGGTGGAACCCGGGACCACCCGGCCCGGAGGGCGCACCGCGCGCGTGCGGGCGGCGGTGCTCACGGCCGCCGGGGACGTCCTGGCCGAGCGGGGCTTCGCCCATCTGGACCTCGCCGACATCGCTCGCCGCGCCGAGGTCGGGAAGACGACCGTCTACCGCCGGTGGGGCACGGTCACCGGCCTCGTGACCGACCTGCTGCTGGACATGGCCCAGCAGTCCGTGCCGCGTACGGAGACCGGCTCCCTGCTCGGGGACCTGACGGCCAACACCCGGCTGGTGCGGCGGACGCTCGCCGACCCCCGGCAAGGGGCCCTGTTCAAGGCGGTGATCGCGGCCGCGACCTGCGACCCGAAGGCGGCGGAGGCCCTCCACGGGTTCTACGCCGTCCGCGTCGACGAGTGGGCGCCGTGCGTCCAGCAGGCCGCCGTCCGCGGCGAGGTGCCCGAGGGGACCGATCCGCACGAGGTGATCCGCGCGGCGTCCGCCCCCCTCTACTACCGTCTCCTGACCACCGCCCTCCCCCTCGACGAGGGCGCCGCCGACCGCGCGGCTGCGGCTGCGGCGGTGGCCGCGCGTGCGGGGGTGTACGTACGGGACGTGTAGCGGCTACGCGGGCCGGGGGGTGTGCCGGGCGCGGAGGTGGGCGAGGGTCGTCAGGGCGAAGACCCCGCCCCAGGCCGCGGAGAAGAGGCGGGTTGGTCTTCTTGAAGGCGGCCGTTCCCCACGCGGCCGGGGGTGCCTCCTCCCGGGCGTACTGCTCGGTGAAGGGCATGACGGGCAGGGCGAGGAGGATCAGCACGGCCGGGGCGCCGGTGGCGACGGTGCGGCCGTAGTCGGTGACGAAGGTCTGGGCCCCGGGGCCGCCGGCGAACGCCACGGCGCAGAGCGCGGCGAAGGTCGCGATCCCCATGCCGTCCAGCAGTTCGGGCCGGCCCGCGAGGAGCGAGGGGGCCGCGGCGGCGAGGGCGACCAGGGCGGCCAGGGCGGCGGACCACTGGGCGGCGAAGCCGTTGCCGGCCGCCAGGGTGAAGACGATCCAGGGGGCCAGGCTGCGCCGGCCTCGTCGACGTCTCCGCCGAAGGACCCCGGGGCCGCAAGGAGGTGCGGATCGCCGGGGAGGAGGCCGAGCAGATCGCGGACCTGGAACGGCTGCTCGGCTCACGCGAGTGGACGGGCGACCCGCTCTCGGTCTCCGGTCGCCTCGTGCTGGAGTACGGCCTCCGGGGCAGCGCGATGAAACGGGAATGGGCGCGATGGGCCCTGGACCAGATCCCCGCGGATCGGCAGTAGGAGGTCAAGGGTCAGCGGACGCCGCGGTGTTCGTAGACCGTGAGGGACAGCGCCTTCATCGCGACGTGGGCGCTCTCGGTGTCCCGGCCCTCGTCCAGGGCTTCGAGCGCGGCCGCCGCCGAGACCCGTACCGGCAGGGGCAGGCCGTCGTGGGCGGCGATCCCGTAGGCGACGGAACGGCGCGCGGCCCGCTCCTCGTCGGTCACTCCGTCCGGGGTCAGGGGGAAAACCGCGGCCTGGTACCTCGCGATGCTGACGAAGACCGCGTCGGCGATCCCCTCCGCGTACCCGTCGACGCGGACGGCGACGGCGACGGCGTCGGGGACGGCGACGGCGCCGGGGACGGCGCCGGGGAGGGCGACGGCGCCGGGCTGAAGGAAGGCCAGCACCTGGCGCCGGGCGAGGAACGAGCCGAGCCCCGCGCCCACCCCGGCCGCGCCCGCGGCGACCAACGCCGTGACCCAGCCGCCCCACAGCAGGCCGAGGCAGCCCCCGCCCACCGTCGCGCACATCACGAGCACGAAGCTGATCATCAGGTGGAGGCGCTGGGCGAGCAGGGGCGTCATGTCCAGCAGTATGCACAGCGGCTGGAGCGGCGTGGTGGCGCCGGTCCCGCGAGCGGGGACGAAGGGTGCGGTCGGGGCTCGCCGCCACCTCCACCTGCTGGGGCGGGAGTACGGCGCCGCCCTGACGAACGCGCCCGGCATGCGGCACGGACTCACCGGCGGCCCCGACCAGAAGGAGGACGAGGCGAGGCGCGATACTCGACGCGTGGACTCGATCTACCGCGGTACGACGGGCAGGGAGCTCATCCGACGCTGGTGCCTCGACCAGCTCGCCGCGTGGCCGGTGCCGCACGAACGGAAGACGGTGACCGCCAAGAACGCAAGGACCCACGTAGTCCTCGCCGGCTCCGGCGCCACGACGGTCGTGTTCGTCCCGGGCACCAACTTCAACGCCGCCGCGTCCCTGCCCCTCGCCACGGCCCTGGTCGCCGCCGGCCACCGGGTCGCGCTGGTGGACGTCCCCGGCCAGCCCGGCCTCAGCTCCGGTGAACGCCGCCTGTCCGGCGGCCAGGTGTCCTGGTACGGGGCGTGGCTGAGCGAGGTGATCGAGAAGATCTCGTCCGATCCCGTAGCGGTGATGGGGCACTCCTTCGGTGCCGCCATCGCCCTGTCCAGCGGCTCTGCCCGGATCGACCGGCTCGTTCTGGTTTCCCCCGGCGGACTGACCAGGCTGAGGCTGACCCCCGCCGTGCTGGCCGCCTCGGCCGCCTGGTTCCTGCGGCCCGCACCGGCACACAGCGCCCGGCTCTTGCGCGCCATGCACGCGCCTGGCCACCCACCCCGCGAGGAACTGGTGAACTGGATGACACTGGTCGCCCGGCACTCCCGCTCCAGCGGGGCGCCCGGCACCGCTGCCCTGCCCAGGCGGCCGATCCCCCGCATCATCGTCACCGGGGAGCACGACGTCTTTCTCCCTCCGCGGCGGCTCGGCCCGGCCGTGAGGGCCACACTCGGCACCGAAATGGCCGTGGTCGCAGAAGCCGGACACCTCGTGGTGGAAGAGCACCCCCCATACCTGTCCGCCTTGGTGGGGGGCACGGGCGGGCCCACCTACGATGCCCCGGTGGCCTGACCCAAGTGTCCGGGCGCCGTGGCGATGGTTGCGTCCCCGCAAGTCCATGGCGGTCGACCTGACCTCGCCCGACGCCGGCACCTGTCCGTAGGGTTCACCGCGTGAGTGACATATATGAGCTGATGATCGCCGTCGACCTGCGGGACGAACTCTCCGAGCAGGAACTCGCCGAGCTGAGCTGGCATCTGGGCATCGGGCCGCAGCCGGCGCGCCTGTCCATCGTGACCGAGTTTCCGTTCGTGGTGGCGGACGACTCGGGGAACCCGGTGATCGAGGACGAGCCCTATCCGCTCCTGGCCGGGAGCGGCGCGGCAGCGAAGGTGGGCGGTGTGCTCTGCTCCGCGCTGGCCGCTCGGGCGGGCCAGCCGCGGCAGGGCTGGTCGCTGACGGCCCGACAGGAAATCCACCCGGACGAGTTCGAGAAGGTCGGCGAGCTGCTCCGCTGGCTGGCCACAAGAGCTCACGACACCCACCTGCTCGGGGAGGACGCGGTCGGGATCGGATACCTCAGGTTCCACGAAGCCCACCTTCCGGCTGTACTTCGGATCGAGAACGGGCAGGTCAACTGGCCGACGTAGCCTCAGAGGAACCCAGGGCGGCGGGATGTGGGCACCCATCAGGGCGTCCGGCGCGCAGCCGGCGGCCCTGGGGCCCGTGGACGACCGGCCCGCGCTCAGCCCCGTCGTCCGCCGTCCCGGGGCATTGTCAGTGGCTCCGCCTAGCGTTTCGGACATGACACGAAGCGCCCACACCTTCGCCTATGCCCGCCCGTCCTCGCTGACCGCCGCCGAGACGGGTCAGGCCCTCGGCCTGGAGACGGCGGGGGGTCTGACCCCGGCCGGGGCCGAGGCCCATCCGCAGTTCTTCGCCGGGTTCCTGGGCGCGCCCCAGGCGGCGGCGCGGGCGCTGCTCGCGGTCGCGGACGTGGCGGCGGCCCGCTACTACCGGCGCACCCTGCGTGCCTCGCTCGATCCGGTGGTCACGGGCAACGGCGACCGGCTGCGCTTCGAGTCCTTCTCCGGCTGCTGCGGGGTGTACGCCCGGCTCGACGTGCTGCCCGACGGCCTGCGCGGCGCCGACACGGGCCACGGCACCACCAACGTCGACGTCAACAACCCGCTGCGCGAGGCGCTGTCCCGGCTCACCGGGGACGATCCGCTGCATCTGCGGGTCGGCCCCGACGAGATGGCGGTGACCACCCTCGACGGCCCGGTCGTCGAGAAGAAGGTCCCTCTGCCCGACCGCTGGCTGCGAGGTTTCGCCGAGTCCCAGGTCGTCACCACCGGCTTCGACCTGCGCGCCGAACTGACCGCCGCCGAGACGGCCCGCTTCCTGCGCTCCCTCCCGCGCACCCCGGCGGGTGGCGGAGCCGCGGGCGGGGCCCTGTGGGTGGTTCCCGCGGGCCGTACGCTGCGCCCCACCACCCGCCCGGTGCCCGGCGCGGTCTGCCTGCCCGGCCCCGAACGTCTCGCCGCCCTCCAGCGCGTGCTGCGGCACGCCACCGGCCTGCGCGTGTACGGCCCCGCGGCGGACGGCCTCAGTCCCACCGCCTCCGCGTGGGAACTCGGCCTGCCCGGCATGCGGCTCACCCTCACCCTCTCCCCGGAGGCCGACCGCGGATTCTCCGGCGAGGGGGGCGTGCTGGAGGCCCTCGCCACCGACGCGGCGGCCGAGGACGCCGAGCTGATCTCGGTCCTGCTCGCGTGGGAGCCGCGCATCGACCCGGCCGACCTCGCCGAGCAGTCGGGCCTTCCGGTGGAGCGGGTACGGGCCGCCCTCACCCGCCTCGGCACGGCCGGCCGGGTCGGGTACGACATCGCCGAAGCCGCCTATTTCCACCGCGAACTTCCCTACGACGCCCGGCGCGCCGA
Organism: Streptomyces sp. NPDC028314; assembly: GCF_055565795.1. Lineage (NCBI taxonomy): Bacteria > Bacillati > Actinomycetota > Actinomycetes > Kitasatosporales > Streptomycetaceae > Streptomyces > Streptomyces sp. NPDC028314. Next base: position 118,333 of record NZ_JBVHTP010000001.1, on the reverse strand, counting down.
GCGCCACAATCCGCGGTTGGTCGCCGCCCGCGCCCTGGTCGAGGCGGGCGCGGTCAGCCTGGACGGTCGCGGCACCGCCGTGGTGGCCTCCGGCGAACGCCGCTACCAGGTGCGCGAGTCCGGCGGCGCCCTCAGCTGCACCTGCCAGTGGTGGGCCGACTACCGGGGCCGCCGCGGCCCCTGCAAGCACGCCCTCGCCACCCGCATGGCCCTGCGGGCCGCCACCACCACCGCCACCGTCACCACCGGAGCCGCACGATGAACGCCACCGAGATCCTCGAAGCCGTCCGGGCGGGCCGCACCGCCGAACTGCCCGGGCTCCTCAAGCCGCTGGACCGCGCACAGCGCCGGCTCCTGCTCGCCGAGCTGAAGGAGTTGCGCGGCGAACTGCGTGCCTCGGGCTGGGACCGCTGGCAGGAACGGCAGTTGATGAGCCCGGCCCTGCTGGTCGCCGGAGCCGGCTGCCACACCGGCGCGGCCGCCGCAGCCGCCTGGATCGGGGCCCGGGACCTGCGCCGCTGGCAGCAGCTCCCCACCGGCGCACTGCTCGACGTACTGGCCGGCCGGGACCCGCAGTGGCTCGGCGACCTCGCGCACCGGCTGGCCGCCCGGTCCGCCACCGCCCAGCAGGACTACCCGATGATCAGCGAACTCGTCCGACTCGCCGACTGCCCGATGCCCACCTCCGACGGCTGCGTCGAGGGCTGGGCGGCGGCCGTGGGCGCGTCCCGTACCCCGCTCGCACTCGCCCTGCGCCGCGACCCCCACGTCACCGCGCTCGTCCCGCGCCTCTTCGGGACCGCCGAACCGGTCGGCGCCCTCGCCTGGCGCTGCGAGCCGGACAACCCCCACCACTGGCCCGCCGCGCTGGCCGCCCTCGCCGAGGAGGGGTGCGTCGACCGTGCCGTCCTCCTGGACGGATGCGCCGCCCGCTTGCTGCGCGGCGGCAAGCCCGCCCAGCTGAAGCCCTACCAGGCCATCCTGCAGCGCCTGCGCCCGACCGAGGAGGAGGAGCGGGAGCGCGCGGCCGACTGGATCGCGCTGGCCGCCGACGCCCCGTCTCCCGTCGCCGGGCACGCCCAGCAGACCCTGGCCCGGCTCGCGGCAGCCGGCCACCTCACCCCGCGTCTGCTCGCCGAGATGTCGTCCGCGGTCCTCTTCCGCCCGGAGAAGAAGCTGGTACGCGCCCAGCTCGTCCTGCTCGGCAAGGAGTTGGGCCGCGACCGGGCCGCCGCCCCCGAACTGCTGCCGGTAATCGGTGAGGCATTCGGACACACGGACACCGACATCCAGGAGCGGGCGCTGAAGCTGGCCGCCGCCCACCTCACCGACGATCCCGAACTGCGCGCCGAACTCGCCGACCAGGCCCAGCTGCTGAGCCCGGCCCACCGGGCCCGGGCGGTGGAACTCTTCGGATCCGCCGCCGCCCCCGCCGAGGACACCGGGCCGTACCGGGAGATCCTGCCGCCGCCCCCGGTCCCGGTCGCGCTCGCCCCGCCCCTCGGGACGGTCGAGGAGACCGTGGAGCTCGTCACGGCGGTGATCAACTCCCGCGGCTCGACCGTAGAGGAGTTCGAGCGCGCCCTGGACGGCCTGGTCCGGCACGCCCATCGCGACCGTACGGCCCTCGCCGGCGCGCTGCGTCCCGCGCTGGCCGGCCGCTGGTGGCTCGATCCCGAGCGGTCCCACCACTACACCGGTGACCTGCCCGGCCTGGAACGCGTAGCCGCCGCCGTCCTGGGGGCAGGACCGACGCGCGAACCGCGGCCGGCCCTCGCGTCCTGGCGCGTCGACTGCCACCACACCGGGCTCCGTGTCGCGGGCCACGCACGCCTGGACGAGGCGGCACGCCGCATCGCGACCCGGCCGCTGCCCTTCCTGCTCGCCACCCCCACCCTCCAGACCGGCACCCTGGCCCCCCAGGCGCTCATCGCGCGCCTCGCCGAGTACGGCCGCCTCGGCGAGGAACCCGCCCCGGCAGACTTCGCCCAGGCCCTGCTGCGCGTCCGCCGTGACGCAGCCGCCATCCCCGAGGCCAATGCCCTGGGCACGCCCGAAGGGGACCGGCTGGCAGCCTGGCTCGGCGCGGCCGGACAGCCCGCGCCTGTCACCCGCCGCACCGCGTCGGCCGTGCGGTACGCCTACAGCGCAGTCCCCGCGCACCTCGTACTGGACACCGGGGAACGTCCGACCGTGCTGGGGGAGTTCCCGGACCGCTTCCACGCACTGGCCCGGGCGCGCAAGGCAGCCGACCGCTGCTGGGACGGCGCGGACGACGCCTCGCTGATCGCGGCCCTGCCCGAGGACCGGGAGACCCTGTCGGCCTGGTCGCTCCCGGCCGTCACGGCCTGCGCCATCCACGAGGGGCGCGGCGGTACCGCCGCACTGCCGCTGCTCGCCGCGGCCGGCGGCCCCGCCGGCCCGGCCCTGCATCTCGCCGTAGCCACAGGGCTCGGCGCCCGGCACCCGGAGGACCGGCTGAGGGCCGTGGACGCGCTGCTCACCCTCGCCGCCCGCGATGAGCTGGATCCCGTACGCCTCGGCGGTGACCTGGCCGAACTGCTCGGTTTGGGCACGGTCAAGCCCAACCGGCTCGCCGACTCGCTGCGCACTGCCGCCGCGACCGGCGCCTACGCCACCACCTGGGCCGTGCTGGCAGCCGCACTGCCCGCGCTGCTCACCGGCACCGGCACCGGCGACCCGCGCGGCGTCGGCGAACTCCTCGCGACGGCCGCCGATTGTGTGGAACAGTCCGCAGCGGCCTCGCCCGAACCGGCCGGGCTCACCGGCATCGTGGCCCGCGGCGGTCGGTCCCGCCTGGTCGCCCAGGCCGGCCGGCTGCGCGAGGCGCTGCGCCGCAACCAGGAGGGGTGATCGGCGGTCACAGGAGCGAGAGATCCCCCCAGGCCGCAGGGATATCAGTGCCGTGGGGCCGGGACCACGTCAATCCCGGTAGCGGTCGGGGGTCAGTGCCGCGTTGTGGAAGTCGACGTGCACCGCCACCAGCCGGCCGTCGGCCGCGAAGCCGCCGTACGCCGGGTAGCCGCCGTCGCCGTAGCCGGACTCGTCCGCCACGACGTTTTCGGTGCGACCGGGCAGCGGGGCGTTCCAGGGGGTGGGCCGGGACGCCATGTCGTCGAGGAAGAACGATTCGAGCCGTTCCTCGCTCTGCTCGCAGAGCAGGGCGTAGGCATTCCAGTCGAGGGCCGCGACGACTCCGCCGTCGACCCCGACGATGTCGGTGTCGTCCGGGTTCGCCGACGGGTCGAGGGTGGGGAGCGGGCCGCGCCGCTGCTCGGGGTGGTCCGACAGCACGATGCTCAAGGAGGCGTTGACGGTCCACGGTGTGCCGTTGTTGCGGGTGGTGTCGAAGCGGGTGACGAGCACCGCGTAGGTCCCGGGGGTCACCGCAACCTTGAGGAGGGAGGCGGGGTCGGGGTAGCCGGGGTCGCCGAGCCCCAGCGTGCCGCTGGGCACGGTCACGGTGCCGATGGGTTGGACGGCCAGGGTGACGGGGTCGCCGCAGGCGTAGCCCGGGCCGGGACGGAGTGCGGGGCTCGCCTCGAAGTATGTGTTCACGGTCGCCGAGGATAAGCGGCGTCAGCCGACGATCTGGTCCCCGTCGGGTACGTCCTCGACCGTGACGAGGCCGCGGGGCAGCCCGAGTCCCAGCGACACCGACCGGGCAAGCCCGTCGAAGTCCCGGCCGCTCGGGACCGGCACCTGCTCGCTCTCGCCGTAGCTCTCGATCGCCTTCACGAAGTAGCCCGGATGCCAGGCGCCGACGGCCCCCTTGACCTCGATCGCGGTCACGGGGCGGTTGCCGACCAAGTCCTTGAGCGCGGCCAGGATCTGGTCGGACCGCAGTTCACCCGGTACCTGGAACAGGCTGGCGTGAGCACCGGCGAGGCCGCCGTCCCGCAGGCGCACGGTCACGGTGAGGCAGCTGGTCACGCTCGGATACGTGATCACGCCCCCGGGTGCGACCTCTTTGACCTCGCCCTCCGTGATCGTCGCCTTGGCAGGTGCGGTGAGGCCGCTCGCCGTGCGCAGTCCTGCGTCGGCGGGCTCGTACGCGTACACGGCGGGGCTGAGGGCGAGCTGCAGAGCGAGCAGTGCCGTCGGCAGGGCCATGGCACCCACCACGGTGGCCCTCCGCCCGGTCGTCCGGACGGCTCGGCGCGCAGGGTGGAGCGGCTGGGGTATGGGCAAGGGGTCTCTCCTGGGGAAGAAGCCGGGCCGGTTGCGGGCCCGCCAAGGGTTCTGGACCACCGCAGGAGGCCGCTACGGGCCGGTGCGGGCCGGGAAGGTGAAGGTGTAGCCCCGAGCGGTGAGCCAGGGCAGGTACTCCTTGAGCGCCGCGACGGTCTCGCTGCGGTCGCCGCCGCCGTCGTGGAAGAGGACGGTCGGCTGCTGGGGCAGCTTGGTCTCCACGGCGGAGACGATGGCCGGCAGGCCCGGCCGGCTCCAGTCCTTGGGGTCCACGCTCCAGCCCAGGGGCCGCATCCCGCTGGCGGCGGCTATCGCGCGACTGTCGGGGGTGAAGGCGCCGCCCGGCGCACGGTAGTAGTTGACGGCGACGCCCGGCACGGCCTTCTCGATCATCGCTTTGCCGTCGAGTATCTGCTGCCGCTGGTAGGCGACGGGCTTGTGGTCCATCGTCACGTCGTGGTCCACGGAGTGGTCACACAGCTGGTGGCCGTCGGCGGCGACCGAGCGGACCAGGCCCGGGTACTTCTGCGCGCTGGTTCCGATCATGCAGAAGGTGGCCTTGACGTGGTTCTGCCTCAGCACCTGGAGGACCTGCGGGGTCCAGCGGGGGTCCGGACCGTCGTCGATGGTGATGGCGATGTCGTGGCCCGACCCCTGCGCCAGCCGGGAGATCTCCAGTGGGATCCGGGTGGCGCCCTCGGCGGACCCGGAGGAGTTCGCGGCCGAGGACTGGCTCGCCGAGCCGTCGGCGGCGAGGGCCGGTGTGCCGACCGCCACCAGGAGGCCGAGGACGGCCGCGGGTACGGCGTATCGCGCCCGCCGACGAGGTACGGAACTGCTGGTGATGCCCATGGACGCGCTCTTCCTTTGCGCTCGGCCCCCGGATCTCGCGTTGCCGGTACAGGCTAGGTCACGCGTACGGGTTCCTTCCTCATCCGATCGGCCCATTCGACGGTGCGGACCCGGCCGGGTGGTGGATCAGGCCCGGTTCCCGCTTCGTCGGGGCAGCGCCGCCGACGCGGCGACACGGCGCTCCGCGCACGGTCCGTCGTCCGCGCACCCCCTGAGGAGCCGGGTCCGGCAGGATCACTTCGGCGGCGGAGGCTGAACGGCGTCCGCCCGCAGGAACGGCCGGAGGGCGCCGAGCAGGGCGCCGACGCAGGCCTCGCGCAGCTCCGTGCGCGTACAGGTCTCGGTGGTGAGCCAGTCCAGGCAGAGCACCCGCACGAACACCAGCCAGCTTCTCAGCACCGCCGCCACGGCCGGCCGGACGGAGTCGTCCGCGAGCGGCAGGACGTCGAGGAGCCGGGTCCGCAGGACGTCCAGCTCGCCGTCGATGATCGTCTGGACCACCGGGTCGCCCGCGAGCACGCGGTTCGCCGCGAGGACGGTGTTGCGGTGGGCGATGAAGTAGTCGAGGTGTACGTCGAGCCCATCGGTGAGCTGGCCGAGCAGGTCACCGGGCCGGTCGAGCGGGACCTGTTCCAGCAGCCGGTCGGACGCCTGCCGGTAGACGGCCGCGAAGAGCTCCTGCTTGCCGGCGAAGTGGCGGTACAGCAGCGCGCGGGAGACTCCGGCCCGCTCGGCGACCTCCTCCATCAGCACCTCGTCGTATGGGTGCCGGGCGAAGAGCCGCGCGCCGACGGCGAGGAGCTGCGCGCGGCGTTCGTCGGGGCTGAGGCGTCGGCGGGGAGACACCCGGCCACCTTACTTGACACACGTCTACTAGTGGGAGCCTACTAGTAGACGTATGTCTACTACTCGGGGTGGGAGATCGGAACATGGCCAGAACTCTCAAGTGGCTCGTACTGGCGATGGGCGCCGCGTGCGTGGTGATCGGGCTCGCACACGTGGTACTGGGGAACGCGGCGATACCGGGCGCGGGCTCGGCCGGCGCCACGGTCGACAGCCTCGGCCGGTTCCTGGGCGCGACGTTCGCCGGCTACGGACTCGCCTGGATCTGGGCGGGCCGCCAGTCCCCGATCCCGGCGGGCGTGGTCCGGTGGCTGGCCGCGGTGTTCCTGCTGGGCGCGGTGGGGCGGCTGCTCTCGCTCGCCGTGCACGGGTGGCCGCACGGCTTCCAGGTGGCGCTGACCGTCGTCGAACTGGTCATGCCACCGCTGTACTTCTGGCTCGCGGACGCCGACGAGAAGGCACACCGCGCGGCGCGGCCCCGTCCCTGATCCGGCGCGCAGACGGACGCAAAAGGACGCGGCGATGATTTCGGCGCGGGCGGCCGGTCAATAGTGGGGAGGGGAAGGAGATCCACGATGCCGAGACAGGGATCCGCGATGCAACCCACGACCGAGCTCGACTCCCGCTACAGCTCCGCGCTCCATCCCCGGCCGGGCGCCGCGGACGTCACCGCCACCGAATGGGCCGAGGCGCAGCGGCAGCTGGAGGCCGCCGAGATCTTCTGGGTGTCCACGGTGCGGCCCGACGGCCGGCTGCACGTCACCCCCGTGATCGCCGCCTGGCACGACGGGGTGCTGTACTTCTCCACCGGCATGGGGGAGCAGAAGGCGAGGAACCTCGCCCATGACGGCCACTGCGCGCTGACCACCGGGGGCAACTCGCTCACGGAGGGCCTCGACCTCGTGGTCGAGGGCAAGGCGGAGCCGGTTGCCGATCCGGCGGTGCTGGAGGAGGTGATCGCGGCGTACGAGACGAAGTACGGGGCGCACATCACCTCGCCCGAGGGCACGTTCCACGGCATGGGGGATGCGTTCCGCAAGGGTGACGTGGTGGTCTTCGCGGTCGCCCCGGCCACGGCGTACGGCTTCGGCCGGGACGACGGGGTGTACACCCATACGCGGTGGGCGTTCTGACGCGCTCGGCCGGCCACCTGCCCGGCTCCCGCTCGCGTGGCGCGCCTCGGGGAGGGAGCTGAGAATGAGATGGCCGGACGGTCGAACCGACGTGAGACCCACACCGCGCGGTGGGAGAACACGCCAGGCCGTCCCGGGGGTGCCGGCCCGTACGACAGCGGGCGCGCAGCGAAAAAGGTGACGGGTGGAACTCGCCGCCAAGCCGTAATTCCGGGGGCGAGCGCGGGAAGGCTACGTGGTTCCCGCGATGCTGTAGGGATCCAGGTGATCACGTATGTGCCGATGGCTCGCGTATTCGGGAACGCCCATGCTGCTCGAAACGATCCTGTACAAACCGGCCCACTCGTTGATCGATCAGAGCCTGCACTCGAAGCTCGGGGTGGAGACCACGAACGGTGACGGGTTCGGCATCGGCTGGTACACGCAGGACAACGACTCCCCGGCGCTCCTTCGGGACATCGGCCCGGCCTGGAACAACCGCAACCTGCGGGAGATGGCGGACCATGTCACCTCGCCGCTGTTCTTCGCGCACATCCGGGCGTCGACCGGTACGGCGGTGCAGCAGTCAAACTGCCACCCGTTCCGGCACGGCCGCTGGATGTTCATGCACAACGGCGCCATCTCCGGCTTCCACATGATGCGCCGGGACCTCACCCTGCTCGTCGACCCCAACCTGTACGCCGACATCGAAGGAACGACCGACTCCGAGGTGATGTTCTACCTGGCCCTCACCTTCGGCCTGGACCAGGACCCGCCGAGCGCCGTCGCCAGGATGGCGGGAGTGGTGGAGCGGGCCGGCCGCGACCACGGCGTGGAGCTCCCCCTCCAGATGACGCTCGCCATCACCGACGGCGAGCGCCTCTGGGCCTTCCGCTACTCCAGCGGGCACACGTCCCGGTCGCTCTTCTACAGCAGCCGGGTGGACGCGCTGCGCCGGCTGCACCCCGACGTCGCGTTCCTGCAGGACATCTCGGAGGAGACCCGCCTGATCGTCTCCGAACCCCTCGGCGACCTGCCCGGCGCCTGGAACGCGGTACCGGAAAGCAGCTACGGCGTCGTACAGCCCGGGGCGGACGAGCTGTACCCCTTCGCCCCGGAGCCCGCCTGACCCCGCCGGGAAGCCGTCGTCAGCACTTGAGGCCGGTGGCCGCGGCGGTCGTGGCCTCGTCCAGCTTCAGGATCTCGGGCTGCAGCTTGGCCAGCGCGTCCTGGCCCGTGGTGTCGCCCGGCAAGGCGTCGTACGCCTTCTTGAGGTTTTCGGCAGCGTTCTGGACAGCCGAGCGTTCGGCCTCCTTGAGCTGGCCCGCGTTCTCCTTGACGCTGTTCCAGTCGTCCTGGACGGCCTGGTGGGCCTCCTTGATCTGGTCCTTGGTCGCGGACGACGGGTTGAGCGCCCTGAGCTTGGCGTTGTCGGCCTTGAGCTCGGAGAGGTCGGTGCACAGCTCACTCGCGGCCTGGGTCGCGTCCTCCGACGGCGAGCTGCTGTCGTCGGAGCAGGCGGTGAGACCGAAGAACGCGGTGGCGCAGAGCACGCCGATGACGGGAAGACGCTTCATGGGAACTCCTCGAGCGAGACGGCGCAGGTACGGATGTGCGGATCCACACGGAACCCATCACCACATACACACGGTCGAGCACATTCCGCATCCGCGCCCGCGCCGTCCGGAGCCCGCACAGCCCTCCCGCGGTCCGGCTCCTCACCCCGGTTCCAGGCGGGTTGCCTTCCGGCTGACGGCACACGGATACCGACTCCGGCGCAGCGCCGGGCGGGTGAAGCCGCCACGGCATCACGGCCGCGCCGGCCCGACGACCACGGCGGAGCCTCAGGGGCCCGACTCCGATGTCCCGAAGCCGTCATCGCCGGGTAGCAGCCCGAGCATGTCGAGCAGCAGCTCGCACTCCGCGGGGCTCTCGGCATGAGCGGCCACCGCACGGCGAGCCGCCGCACGGTCGGCCGGAGCAGCCTCGGACGGGGACAGCACAGCCAGATCGTCGCACGCGAATGGATCTTTCATGAGGCGATGCGACCACACCGCCGACGGAACGGCAGCCCGCCGTGCTCCACTCGCCACGACCGCTGACGGAATCGAGCCCAAGGCGGCCCGACGCCTCCGTAGCGCTTGGATCCACCTGTCGGCAAGCCACTCACGCGCTGGTTTCCCCCGCGGTGATCAGGGCCGCGACCGCCGGCAGACCGGCCTCGGCCAGGGCCCGGCGCTGACGGTCGGCCGACGTCCCCTGCTGGAGGAGCCGATGGACGAGCGAGCTCACCTCGCGGTAGTCACCGTTCTCCTCAAGGGCGGGGCCGATGTGGCGCAAGAGCATGCACAGCACGTCCCCGCTGCTCCGCAGCCGCCCGTCCGGGTCCACCAACGTGCCGCTCATCCCGTGCCGGGCGGCGTGCCACGTCGCGGCCTGCAGGAGCTCCGGTCGGCACAGCGCGGGAGCGGCCCCCGCCTTCTCCTCGGCGATCGCGGTCGCGGCGAGCCCGCGGACGACACCGGCGAGCATCACCGCGTCGTCCGCCTCCAGCTGCACGTCACAGCAGCGCACCTCGACGGTCGGGTACCGCTCCGAGAGCCGGGCGTGCCAGTACAGCTGCCCCCGGTCCGGGATCACCCCCGATTCCACGAGCCCGTCCACCCGCGCCTCGTAGTCCGCGACGCCCGCGAAATACGGTGGTGGACCGCTGACCGGCCAGCGGCCGAAGACGATCGTGCGCCAGCTGGCGAAGCCGGTGTCCCGCCCGTCCCACAGGGGCCCGTTCGAGGACATCGCCAGCACGGTCGGGAGCCAGACGCGCAGCCGGTTCAGGACGGCCACCCCGGTCTCGCGGTCGGGGACGCCCACGTGGACGTGCATCCCGCAGATCAGCTGCTCGTCGACCAGCAACCGGGCCTCGCCCCGCATCTTCAGATACCTCGCCGTACTCGTGACGGGCACCGGGGAGACGTCCCTGACCGGGGCGGTGGCGGAGATCGCGATACGGCACCCGTTCGCCTGCGCGGCGGAGGCGACCGCGTGACGCAGCCGCAGGAGATGCCCCCCGACCTCCTCCAGGCCCGTGCACACGGGCGTGGCGACCTCGATCTGAGCCTGGAGCAGCTCGTCCTGGACCTCCCCCTCGTCCGCGATCGGCGCCAGGCGGGCCGTGGCCCGTACCTCCTGCACGAGCGGAGCGGGGAGGAGCGTCTCCGGGTCGACCAGCAGGTACTCCTCCTCGACCCCAACAGTGATCATGCTGGGTGGCTACCCCGAACCCGCCGTGATCACCCAGGTGAAGGACTATTTCGGCACGATAGGGCGCAATATGCGCCGCCCGGGCCGGATGGGCCCAAGCGGGTCACAGGCCGAAGACGCCGCCTTCGACGAGGATGAGCAGGCCGAGGGCGATCAGGACCAGCGGCAGCAGGACGTGGCCCCAGCGGGCCAGCGCCTGGGCGATGACCGGACGGGTGGCGAAGTACCGGCCGGCGAAGCACCACACGGCCACCAGGACGAGGAACACCACGGCGTACACGCTCATCCCGCCGATGCCGGCGGTGGCGAAGACGGGCACGTAGACGCCGATGTTGTCGCCGCCGTTGGCGAAGGTGACCGCGGCGACCGCCAGCGGGCTCGGCCCGCCCTCCCCGGCCCGGGCATCCTCCTCGTCCTCACCGCTCTGGCCGTGGTCCTTCCACGCCTGCCACGCAGCCTTGAGACCCAGCGCGAGCGGCAGAAGACCGAGGTAGGGGATGGCGGACTCGGGCAGGAACGTGGCACCGAACGCGGCGGCGACCGCGACGGCGAGGATCGCGGCGAAGCCCAGGTACTGGCCGAGCACGATGCGGCGCGTGGAGCCTGGGTGTCCGGCGCCCCGGGCGAAGAACAGCGCCAGGACCAGAATGTCGTCGATGTTGGTGACGGCGAACAGCCCGGCCGCCTGCCCGATGATGCCCAGGTTCACGAGTGGGTGCCTTCCTGCCGGTGCCGTGGTGCCGTGGTGCCGGGTGACGCTACCGGGAGCCCGTGCCGGCCCTGCCGGCGGGGCGGGGCCCGGTCGCGACCGGGACACCCGCGTCGGGCCCACCCCGCCCGGCTGCGCCCCCGGCTCATGAGCCGAGCGCGTCCTCGATGCCCTGCTGCCAGTACGTGACCGTCAACGAGCTGTCGTAGTAGACACCCGTGGCGGGCAGCGGAGGGGTGGCGGACGCTCCGCCGCTGCTGTGGGGCGTCCGGCCCTGGAAGGCGATCGCGAGGCGCTGTCCGGTCGTCCCGCCCTCGCCGCTGCCGTCGGCGGCCGACAGCATGGCTCCCGCGTAGCCCGACTGGCCGGGCGCGAGGGATACCACTGCCTGGGGCTGGGTCTCCTTGCGCGCGGCCGGCGCCCATTGCATCTCGTCGAAGCGGAGGACCGGATAGTACGTCAGATCGCAGACCTTCGAACCGGTGTTCTTCACCGTGATCAGCATGTGGTTGAGCGGACGGGAGACCGTCTGGACGGTCACCTCGGTGTTGGAGCCGTTGCACAGGACGCGGTTGCCCGCGGCGGACGGGTCCGACGGGCCCTTCGCGTCCCCCGGGGCGCTGCCGGTCTTCGCGCCGCCGGACGTCTTCGCGCCTCCGGTCGTCGTCGCGGAGCCCGTGGCCGGGGTGCCCGACGTCCCCTGCCGACCGGCCGTGGGGCTGGGGGAGTTGCTCGCGCCGCCCGTCGGTGACGGGGTGGCGGTGGTGGAGCCCGGCGGGGACGCGGCTCCTCCGTCCTTGATGCCCGTGCCGTTCTGGCACGCGGTGAGGGCGAGCGCGGCGAGGGCGACAGCGGCCGCGCTCGCCAGCCGTCGGGCCGTCCGGGGCCGGGACGCGGGGGCGCTGCTCGTGGTGGGGGTGCTGCGGAACGCGGTCATGGCTGATTCCCCTTCATATGACATGGCTGCGGCGGTCGGTCGAGGTCGGCGCCGGGAGCGGTGTGCTTGGATGGCTCCAGCCTGTGCGGTGATCCGTCCCAGCCGCGACACCCGATGGGAAGTCAGGGATGCTGGAACGCTGGAACAGGCTCTGAGCTGCTGAAACAGTCCGCTCCTGGGACGCGGGACGGGACACGGGGTGGGAGGAACAGTGTCGGAAGACACTGCTGAGGCCGGGTTCGCGCGGCTGCTGCGGGAGTTGAAGGACCGGTCCGGGCACAGCTACGGAACGCTCGCCAAGCGGCTCCACATGAGTACGTCGACGCTGCACCGCTACTGCAGCGGCGACGTCGTCCCGACGGACTACGCGCCGGTCGAACGCCTCGCCCGCCTCTGCAAGGCCTCGCCCGATGAGCTCGTCGAACTGCACCGGCACTGGGTGCTGGCGGACGCGAACCGCCCCCGCAAGGGCGGTGAGCCGGGCGGCAGGGCTGCGGCCGGCGCCGCCAAGGTGACGCGGCGATCGCCGGAGGAGCCCGATCCCGGTCCGGCGACCGAGCCCGCGCCGCCCGCGCAGGCGCCCGTCGAGACGCCTCCGGCTGACCCGGCCGACCCGGCCGATCTCGCCGCCCCGGCCGACCTCACCGATCTCGCCGACCTGGCCGAACCGGCCGATCCTTCAGGCCGGCCCGCGCCGAAGAAGCGCCGCCGTCTGCGCAGGGCCGTCCTCGCCGGGATCGCCGTGGCCGCCGTCGCGGGGGCGGCCGTACTCACTGCGAACCTGTCGGCACGAGACGCCGGTGTCCGGGACGGCCCCGTCGGCGCCGCATCCCTCGCGGACGGCGAAGGGCGACGTACGGATGGCGGGGCGGCGTCCGAGGCACCGCCGGGAACCTCGCCCACGCCCTCCGTGCCTGCTGCCCCCGGCGCCGGGGCAGCTACCGAGGCCGCCGGTCCTGGTGCCGGGACCGAAACCGGAACCGAAACCGGAACCGGAACCGCGACCGGCACCGCCGCGGCGAGTCCGCCTCCCGCCGGCCGGGGCGACGGCACCCCGCCCGTTGCGCCGGTGAAGGTGACCACCCAGCCGCACACCTGGGAGACCCCCTGCGGCCAGCACTACCTGATCGAGAAGCCTCCGGCCCAGGTGGCCCCGCCGCCCCTGGAACGGGACGCTCCCGCGTGGGTGGCTGCGGCCGGAGCCGTCCCCGCGGGTGAGCAGTACGTCACGCTGACCCTTCAGGGCTCCGGCAAGGACACGGTGGTCCTGGACAGCCTGACCGTCCGTACGGCCGGCAAGCGTGCGCCGCTCGCCTGGAACGACTACGCCATGGGCTACCCGGGCGTCGGCTGCGGCGCCGGCGTTCCGACCCGCTCCTTCACCGTGGCCCTCGACGCCACGCGCCCGGCCGTCGTGCCCGAGGCGGGGCAGCCGAACTTCCCGTTCAAGGTGAGCGAGTCCGAACCGGAGGTGTTCTACGTCAAGGCCGACGCCTCCGCGTACGACGTGAGCTGGTACCTGGAACTGGCCTGGTCCAGCGGCTCCCACCACGGCACCCTCAAGATCGACAACAACGGCAGGCCGTTCCGTACCAGCGGCCACAACGGGCGGCCCGGCTACGAATTCCCCCTCGGCGGCGACGGATGGGTCAAGGCGGGAACGACTTCCTGAGAGACGGCCTAGGCGAAACCACCCCATACGGCGGCTCCGCGCTCCGCGGCGCCGACGGCGGCGTCGATCCGGTACGCGTCGTCCGTCGCGTCGCGTCCGCCGGCGGCGTGGTCGTACTGGCCGGCGAAGACGTGTTCGCCGGCCGGGACGGTTCTGCCGGGTTTGAGGGTCCACCGGTAGACGAGGAAGCCGCCTTCGTCGCGGGCGGTGAGGTCGAAGTCCGTGGCGGGGAGGGTCCGCCAGCTGCCGGTGTCCTTCACCCCCTCGGTCAGGGCGATCCGCAGCTCGACGACGAGCGCGGTGAGCGGCTTCCCCGCCTTGAGGGTGACGTTGCTCTGTGCCCAGTAGGCGTTGCTGTGGGGGTCGACGGAGCCGTCGGCCCACAGCGGGCCGTCCTCGGTGCGGGAGCCCGCCGCCGGCGGCGTCGTGCGGCCGGCGGCGGCCGTCGGGGCGGCTGCCGCCGGGTTCCGGGGCGGGTCCGGGGCGTGCACGACGGCGAGGACCGTGAGGGCGCTCACCGCCAGGGTCCCGGCGGTGGCCACGGCCGCGAGGACCACCTTGGGCCGGGGCAGGGCGCGGGTGCGCGGCCGGGCGTCGGGTTCGGGACGGGCCATGCCGCGCTCGACCCGGGCCAGCATGCGGGCGCGGTCGGGCCGGTGGGCATCGGCGCTCTCGCGCAGCAGGCCGCGCAGTTCGTCGGTCACCGGCTTCCCCTCCCCACCAGCTCGTCGGCGGCCCGGGCACCGAGCAGCCTCTGCAGTTCCGCCGTCCCCTTCGAGGTCTGGCTCTTCACCGTACCCACCGATATCCCGAGCGCCGCCGCGGTGTCCTTCTCCGAGAGGTCGAAGGCGTACCGCAGTACCACGCAGGCGCGTTTGCGGAACGGCAGCCGGTCCAGTGCGGCCCGTACGTCCATGACGGCGGCCATGTCCGGGCCGTCGGTCCGCTGTGAGCGGTGCGACCAGAACAGCAGGACGCGGCGCCGCTCGCGCACGGTGCTCCGGATCCGGCTGCGGGCGAGGTTGGCGACGATCCCGCGGGCGTAGGCGGCGGGGGAGTCGGCGCGGCGGACCCTGTCCCAGCGGTGCCAGAGCGCGACCATCGCGTCCGCGGCGAGGTCGTCGGCGGCGTCCGCCTCTCCGGTCAGCAGGTGTGCCAGGCGGGCGAGTTCGGCGTGGTGGCGTTCGAAGAACGCGTGGAAGTCCGCGGCCGCCTCATCTTCGGTCATGGCCTCGGTACGGCCTCTCGGTGCGACGGCGACGGGGGCGTTCTCGGGCAGGTGCCGGAGCCTAGCAGCCGGTTCGAGCGCTTGTTCGGCTACTTCGGGCCGCCGGGGCAGGGTCCGCATGCCGGTGCTCATCAGCCCGTCGGGTTCCAGCCGTCGGTGCCGGCCAGGTAGGCGCGGGCGGTGTGGGCTGCGGCCTGGTCCGGGGCGAGCTGGGGCCGGTTGGCTCCCGTGCCGGCGCCGGGGCCCGTGTTGGCGTACTCGGCGAACCGGGCGGACTTCCAGGAGAAGCCCCCCATGTCGGTCCATGGCCCCTCGGTCTTCACGGCAGCGGGCAGGCTCGTGTTGCGGATCACCAGCTGGCCGACCGCGCTCGCGCCGGGGTGCCAGGGCCGGCCCAGGAAGTAGGTCCCGGGCCGGGCCGGGCTGCTGATCGTGCTGTCGGTGATGAGGATCCCGTACGGCTTGGCCGCGTCGGTGTTCGGCGCGGCGAGGTAACCGTTGTTGCCGCCGGCCGCGGCGCCCCGATCGCGGAGGGTGATGTTGACGTGGTCGTAGACGGCGGTGGCGTTGCCGAAGACGAAGTCGACGTCGCCCGCGATGAAGCAGTGGCGGAAGTACTGCCGGTACTGGCCGGTGGCCGAGGGAGCCCAGTTGAGGACGGTGTCCTGATGACCGATGAAGCGCGAGTTGACGTACTCCTGGCGGTCGCCGGACGCGTTGACCGCGACGGCCTGGGTGTCCTTGACGTCCGGGTGGGCCGACCTCTCCCAGGTGTTCTGGACCGTCACACCGGTGACGGTGATGTCGTTCGCCGAGAAGGTCGCGGTGGCACTGCCCGCGGTGCCGTACGTGCCCCCGCCGGGCTTCGGGGTGCCGGAGGCGTTGTCGTACGTGATGACGACGTCCTCCGCGTTGCCGGTGGCGCCCTTGAGGGTCAGCCCGGCCTTGGAGGCGGGGACGTTCACCGTCTCGCGGTAAGTGCCGCGCGAGACCAGGACGGTGTCGCCCGCGCCCGCGGCGTCGACGGCGGCCTGCACGGTGCGGTGGGTCGCGGAGCCGTCGGCGGCGACCGTCAGCGTCCGGCCGCCGGCCGGACCGGAGGGGGCGGGAGCGGAGGGGGCGGGGGCGGCCTTGCCGCCGGATTCGGTGAGGACGCCGGCGCCCGCCTTCGCGGCCAGCTTCGCCGGCAGTCCCGCGGCGGGTTCCAGTCCGGCGGTGAGGGTGGGCTTCCAGCCGACGGTGGCCTTGATCTTCTTCCCGGCGTCGGCGGAGTTGTGGGCGGCGACCAGATCCACGGGGGAGCCGCCGACGAGGTTGCCGCTGCCCGCGACGGCTCCGGTGCCGTCGCCGCTGAGCAGCTGCGAGGTCTTGCGGTCGGACGAGAGCTTCCAGTAGTTGTTCTGCGCGACGACCTGCGCGCCGGCGCGGGAGTTGACGCTGTAGCTGTGCGCGTAGCCCTCGGACGCCGTGGTGTCGTAGTAGTTGTCGTACAGGTGGATCTGGCCCACCCGGGCGAGCGGGGCGCGTTGGACGATGCCCCTGAAGACGTTGTGGTGGAGCGTCACCCGCAGCTTGGTGTCCTGGTCGCTGCTGCCGATCAGCATCGTCTTGTCGTGGTGGGAGAAGGTGTTGTACCCCACGGTGACCAGGTCGGAGGCGTTGGTGATGTCGAGGGCGCCGTCGTGCACCTGGTACTCGCGGCCGAAGCGGACGGGGTTGGCGGAGTCCGGGTGCGGGGCGTCGGAGAAGCTGTTGTGGTCGACCCAGACATGGGTGGCGCCGCGCAGGCTGACGGCGTCGTAGGCGGAGTTCCAGTTGCCGGTGGAGCCGTCGGTCGGATCCCACTGCGGGAAGCAGTCGCGGACGTCGGTGAGCGACAGGTTTCGGATGATCACGTTGTCGGCGTTCTTCACCACCAGGCTGCCGCCGGTGATGCCCGCTCCGGTGCCGGGCACACCGATGACGGTGGTCCGGGCCGGCACGGTGAACACCATGCGGGCGGCCTGCCTGGCCTGCGCCGCCCTGCGGGCGTTCTCCTGGGAGCCGGAGGGCATCTTGGCGCGGCCCCAGACGGCGGGATCGTAGGCCTTGAGGTAGGAGTCGAGCGAGTAGCCGGTGCCCTCGGCGTAGTCGGCGCAGCTCTGCGGCTTCCCGCTGTCATCGGTGTTGGCATCGATCAGGCCCTTCACCCGGACGATCCGCGGGGCGTCGGCCGGGCCCGCGGCCAGGGCCTTCGCCAGTTCGGCTCGGGTGGAGACGGTGAAGACGCGGGCCGCGGCCGCGGCGCGGCCACCGGTGGTGCCAGAGCCGCTCGCGGCCCAGCCGTCCCGGGCGGGCAGCACGCCGTGGGCGAGGTCGGCCGGCGCCACGGCATCGGCCTTCACGACCAGCGGTACGGCGCCGAGACCGGCGGCGGCCAGGGCGGCCGCTCCGACCAGGGCAAGCCTTCGACGGCCGGTGCGGCGGCGGTGCGGGGAAGCGGACATGCGCGGTGGCTCCTTGGGGTGAGGTGCACTGTTCACCCCTCAGTTGCCGCCGGAGCCCGAAAGGTTGCCGGGCGCTGGACGGGATCTGCCGACCACGGTGAATCCCGCCGAGCGTCCACGCGCACCGTGACACCGGCTGGAGCGGCCGGCGGTAGGGCGGCTGCCGAGCGCCCGGTCAGCAGCCGCTCGGGGCGGACGGGGGGACGAAGGTCGCCGCGAGGGCGCGGTCCTGCTTGACCTTCACGTCCATGGCGCCCCGGCCGGCCGCGGTGTAGGAGGTCGGCATCTGGAGGTCGGACGGCAGGTCGGCCTCCGCGATGTCGGCGCCCACGTGGACGACCGACAGCGAGCCCCGGCATCCCGAGGACTGCGGCGGCACGCTGCCGTCGACGATCCCGTCCGCCGGGCCGACCGCGAGGACGGGCCGGTCCATGAAGACGTACCGGAACTCCTGGCGCGGGGAGGGCCGGGACAGGCCCGAGGTCGTCCCGCCGCGGGTGACGTCCACCCAGAACCGGCTGAGCGTCACCTTGACCGGGGCGCAGGGGCGTTCGGTCGGATCGGGCTCGAAGCTCAGTCCGTCGCCGTCGATCTTCAGGGCCTTGCTGCCGTAGGAGCCGCTGGTGCTCTTCAGCCGTGCGAGGTAGGTGGTCAGCTTCTCCGGGTCCATGACTCCGGTGTCCACGCACGCCGCACTCGGGGCTGCCGAGGTCGGGGCCGGTGCCGACGGAGCGGTCGTGGCGGGCGGTGAGGTTGCCGCGGCCGCGGATGGCGAGGGTGTCGGGGGCGTGGCCGACGCCTTCCCGTCCGAGGACGCGGCCGGCGCCGCCCCGTCCGAACAGCCCGCCACGGCGAGTAACAGCGCCGCAGTGCATGCGGCAACGGCGAGCGTTCTTGATCGGTGACGCATGTGAGCTCCGCTCCGGTCGGGTGAGGTGCGATGTCTGCCATGGTGGCAGGCAGCCGCCCGTCGCGCCGCTGCTTACGCTTCTCCCGCCCGCCCGGCCCGAGTTGACGGCCGGCGTCCGTGGACAGCGAGATTCTCTGACGCCCTCGACACCGGCGCCGCCGCGACGGATCTCAGGCCGCCCCGGTCCGCGTCAGCCGGCGAATCCAGGCACCACCAGGCCGGACTCGTACGCGATCACCACCGCGTGGGTCCGGTTCTGCGCGCCGAGCTTCGTCAGCACGTTCCCGACGTGGGTCTTGACCGTCTCCAGGCTCACCGTGAGCGACTCGGCGATGTCCGGGTTGGACAGGCCGGTGGCCATCAGCCGCAGCACCTCCTCCTCCCGCCCCGTCAGCGCCGCCTTCGGCAACGCCTCGGCGGAGCCCAGGGGGCGGGCGGCGACCATCCGGCTCAGTGCCGCCGGGAAGAGGATCGCCTCGCCCGCCGCCACCACCCGTACCGCCTCCGCGATCTGCTGGACCGGAAGCCGTTTGAGGACGAAGCCGCTGGCCCCCGCGCTGAGTGCGGCGGTGACGTAGCCGTCGTTCTCGAAGGTGGTGATCACCACGACCTTCGGCGGCGGCCCGGCCGACCCGGCGAGGAGTTGCCGGGTGGCCTCGATGCCGTTGCACCGCGGCATCCGCACGTCCATCAGGACCACGTCCGGCCGCAGCCGCCGCGCCTGCTCGACCGCCTCGACGCCGTCGGCCGCCTCCCCGACCACCGCGATCCCCGGCCGTGCCGCGAGCAAGGTGCGCAGGCCGCTGCGGGTGACCTCGTCGTCGTCCGCGATCAGGAGTGTGACGGGGGTGCCGGCAGGGCTGGTGCCGACGGGGCCGGTGCCGGCGCCGGTCGCGGCGGCGGAGCTTGCGTCAGGGCTGGTCGTGACGGCTTCGCTCGCGTCAGAGACGATCATGCCGACCACCGTACCGGCACCCGGACCGCCAACCGCCAGTGCCGCGGCCCGTCCGCACCGCCCTCGATCTCACCGAGCGGCAGCCGCACGCCCTCGGCCGGTCCGGGCAGCCCGTGACCGGATGCCGGGCTCCTTTCACCACTACGCTGCCCGTCATGAGCTTGGAATGGGAACAGGTGGTCGTCGACGCGGCCGACCCCGTCGCGCTGGGACGCTGGTGGGCCGAGGCCCTCGGCTGGGTCGTGCTGAACGACGCGCCCGACGAGTTCGAGATCCGACCGGAGGCTGACCGGATCCCGGGCCTGATCTTCGAGCCGGTCCCGGACGGCAAGACGGCGAAGAACCGTCTCCACCTGGACTTCCGGCCGGACGACCAGCGCGCGGAGGTCGACCGTCTGCTGTCCCTCGGGGCGCGCCGGGCCGACGTGGGGCAGGGCGAGCAGTCGTGGGTGGTACTGGCCGATCCCGAGGGCAACGAGTTCTGCGTGCTCCGGTCGCGGCAGGGCTGACGGGCGTCCTGTCGACCCCGCGCGACCCGGCCTGTACCCAGAGCGCCCGGTCTGCGGCGTCCCGGAGCGATCCCGGACGATCGAACATACGATGGGCGGGAACCGGCGCGGGCGGCTCGCCGTGCCGCCCGCCCAGACCACTCGGGGTGGAGACGTATGGCACAGGCCGCCGACGCAGCGCGGACCGTCATCCTGACCGTGGACGACGACCCGGGAGTATCCCGCGCGATCGCCCGTGACCTGCGGCGCCGCTACGGGGCCACGTACCGGATCGTGCGCGCCGAGTCCGGCGAGTCCGCGCTGGAGGCGCTGCGCGAGCTCAAGCTGCGGGGCGACCTGGTGGCGGTGATCCTGGCCGACTACCGGATGCCGCAGATGAACGGCATCGAGTTCCTCGAACAGGCCCTGAACGTGTACCCGGGCGCGCGGCGCGTGCTGCTGACCGCGTACGCCGACACCAACGCGGCGATCGACGCGATCAACGTCGTCGACCTCGACCACTACCTGCTCAAGCCGTGGGACCCGCCCGAGGAGAAGCTCTACCCGGTCGTGGACGACCTGCTCACGGCCTGGCGCGCCAGCGACTACCGGCCCGTGCCCGCCACCAAGGTGGTAGGGCACCGCTGGTCGGCGCGCTCCTCCGACGTGCGGGAGTTCCTGGCCCGCAACCAGGTGCCGTACCGCTGGTACTCCTCCGACGAACCCGAGGGACAGCGGCTGCTGGAGGCCGCCGGGACCGACGGACAACGGCTGCCCCTGGTGATCACTCCGGAGGGCACCGTGCTCATCGAGCCGGAGGCGCCCGACCTGGCCGCCCACGTGGGCCTCGCGACGACGCCGACCGCCGACTTCTACGACCTCGTCGTGATCGGCGGAGGCCCGGCCGGGCTCGGCTCGGCCGTGTACGGGGCCTCCGAGGGGCTGCGGACCGTACTGGTCGAGCGGTCGGCGACCGGCGGGCAGGCCGGCCAGAGCTCCCGCATCGAGAACTACCTCGGCTTCCCGGACGGCGTATCGGGCGCACAGCTCACGGACCGCGCCCGCCGCCAGGCCGGCAGGTTCGGCGCCGAGATCCTCACCGCGCGCGAGGTCACGGGGCTGGAGGTCAGCGGTGCGGCGCGCGTCGTCCGCTTCTCCGACGGCACGACGGTCGCCGCGCACAGCGTCATCCTGGCGACCGGCGTGTCGTACCGGCAGCTCCACGCACCGGGCTGCGACGACCTGACGGGCTGTGGGGTGTACTACGGCTCCTCGCTCACCGAGGCGGCTTCCTGTCAGGGGCAGGACGTGTACATCGTGGGCGGCGCCAACTCCGCCGGGCAGGCGGCGATGTACCTGGCCCGGGGCGCGAAGTCGGTGACCCTGCTGGTGCGCGGGGAGTCCCTGAGGGCGTCGATGTCGTACTACCTGATCCAGCAGATCCAGGAGGCACCGAACATCACGGTGCGAACCCGGACCGTGGTGGAGGCAGCGCACGGTGACGGGCACCTGGAGCAGCTGACACTGCGCGACGTGGACAGCGGATCGACCGAACTCGTCGACGCCCAGTGGATGTTCGTCTTCATCGGTGCGGCCCCGCTGACCGACTGGCTGGACGGCACGGTGCTGCGCGACGAGCGCGGCTTCATCCTGGCCGGACCGGACCTCACCCCCGACGGGCGTCCGCCTGCCGAGTGGGAACTGGACAGGCCGCCCTACCACCTGGAGACCAACATTCCCGGCGTGTTCGTGGCGGGCGACGCGCGCGCCCAGTCCGCGAAGCGCGTCGCGTCCGCCGTCGGAGAGGGAGCCATGGCCGTGATGCTCGTCCACCGCTACCTGGAGCAGTCATGAGCGGGCAGCCCATGCCCTGCAGCCCGCACGAGATCGCCTCGCTGTTCCTGTTCGAGAAGCTCTCCACGGAGCAGCTCGGGCGGCTGTGCGCCGAGGGGCGGGTGGAGCGGTTCGAAGCCGGTCCGGTGTACACCGAGGGCGACCCGGCCACCTGCTTCTACGTGATGATCGAGGGCACCGTCGTGCTGTCCCGCCGGGTCGGCGGCGACGACGTGGAGGTGAGCCGCACCTCCCAGCGAGGGGTGTACTCCGGGGCCATGCAGGCGTACCTCGGCGACCGGGTGCCGCAGGTGTACACCAACTCGATGCGGGTGGCCGAGCCGACGCGGTTCTTCGTCCTGCCCGCGCAGTCGTTCGCGGACGTCATGCGGGAATGGTTCCCGATGGCCGCCCACCTGCTGGAAGGGCTGTTCTTCGGCTCCAGGAACACCCAGCGGGCCATCGGCCAGCGTGAACGGCTCCTCGCCCTCGGCTCGTTGTCCGCCGGGCTCACCCACGAGCTCAACAACCCGGCCGCGGCAGCCGTCCGGGCCACCGCGACCCTGCGGGAACGGGTCGGCAAGATGCGGCACAAGCTGGCCGTCATCGCCCAGGGCGACTACTCCCGCGAGGCGATCGCCGACCTCATCGAGATCCAGGAACGCACCGTCGAACGCGTCGCGAAGGCGCCGGCGCTGAGCCCTCTGGAAGCGTCCGACCGCGAGGACGAGCTCGCCGACTGGCTCGACGACCACGGCATCCTGGAGGGCTGGCGGATCGCGCCGACGTTCGTGCAGGCCGGGCTGGACGTGGACTGGCTGGAGCAGGTCGCGGCGTCCGTGGCCGAGGACATCCTGCCGGGGGCGATCGGCTGGCTCAACTACACGGTCGAGACCGAGCTGCTGATGGACGAGATCGACGACTCCACCAACCGCATCTCCCACCTCGTGGACGCCGCCAAGCAGTACTCGCAGCTCGACCGCGCCCCGCACCGGGTCGTCGACGTCCACGAACTCCTCGACAGCACCCTGCTGATGCTGTCCGGGAAGATCGGCTCCCGGATCCGGCTGGTCAAGGACTACGACCGCTCCCTGCCGGACGTGCCCGCCTACCCGGCGGAGCTCAACCAGGTGTGGACCAACCTCATCGACAACGCCGTCTTCGCCATCGGGAGCACCGGCGGCGAGGGCACGCTGACGGTCCGCACGGCACGGGAGGGGGACCGGCTGCTGGTGGAGTTCCGCGACACCGGGCCAGGCGTCCCGGCGGACATCCGCAGCCGCATCTTCGATCCCTTCTTCACCACCAAGCCGGTCGGCGAGGGCACCGGCCTCGGCCTGGACATCTCCTGGCGGATCGTCGTCAACAAGCACCACGGCAGCCTCCAGGTCGAGTCCTCGCCGGGCGACACACGCTTCCAGGTGCTGCTGCCGCTGACCGCCCCGGAGACCGAGAGCGCCGCCGAGACCGAGACCGAGACCGAGACCGAGACCGTTCCGGAGACCGAGACCGAGGAGCCCGTATGACCGACATCAACGGAATCGACCCGAGCGTCCCGCCCAGCGGCACCGGCTGCGGCGACTGCGACGCGGTGGGCGGCTGGTGGTTCCACCTGCGACGCTGTGCCCAGTGCGGCCACATCGGCTGCTGCGACTCCTCGCCCGCCCAGCACGCCACCGCCCACTGGAAGTCCAGCGGTCATCCCCTGGTGCAGAGCTTCGAGCCGGGCGAGGAGTGGTTCTGGAACTACGACACCGACGAGCTGTACGAGTCCGGCCCCGGCCTCACACCACCGGACTCCCACCCGGCGGACCAGTCGGTGCCGGGACCGGCCGACCGGCTTCCGCAGGACTGGATGGGCCGGCTGCACCGCTGAACGCTCCGCCCAGGAGCCGTTCCAGGTTCTCGTCCGAGAAGAACTCCGCGGGCGAGGTGACCCCCGCCGCCACCCTGGCGAACCCGTCCATGGCCGGACGGCTGCGCGATACCGCACCGAGCAGCTGTTGCATCTCGGGTGGGGGCGGGTCCAGTGCGGCGAGCTCGGCGGTGAACTCGTACATCGGCATGACCTGTCCGTCCCTGTCCTCCTGGGCGTCCTTCATGGCGCTGTCGAAGCTCCGCCTGCCGGTGAAGGTCTGGTCGAGGGCCCGCGCACAGAGTTCCGCGTCGCGGAAGGCGTCCTGGATGCCCTGTGCGGTGATGAAGTCCTTGAGGTAGCCGGCATCTCCGACCAGCGCCCAGCCGGGGCCGTACGGTCTGCGGAAGTGGTTGGGGACCGCCATTCCCACGAGGCGTTCCACGCGGGTGGCCGACGCGAGCCGTTCGGCGAACGAGGGAACCAACGCCATGGTGGCCAGGTAGCCGGCCTCGATGTCCGACCGGTTGGCCTCGAAGTCGCGCATCGGCAGGCCGCAGATGACCACGGTCCGGTCGTCGTTGGTGGGCCACGCGGCAAAGGCCCGGTCGGGCCGGACGTAGGTCTCGAACCGGCCGTTCATGGGCAGTCCCGTCCAGTAGGAGTAGTAGCTGCACTGGAGCTTCGGCTTCTCGGCGTACGCCACGGCGCCGACGGCCTTCGCGACGAGCGAATGGATCCCGTCCGCGCCGACGACGACGCGGGCGTACTCCGTGACGCCGCTCCCGTCGGCGCCGTGTCCCCTGATCCCCGTCACGGCATCGCCGTCGATCACGAGGTCCTCGACGGTGAAGCCCTCCCGCACCTCCGCCCCGGACTCCCGGGCGGCGTCGACGAGGATCTTGTCCAGGACCGTACGTCGCGGGGCGTACGAGGCCCGGAACCCGGCGCCGGCCGGTGAGCCCTCGATGGTGAAGGGCCCGAAGTCGAAGCAGTAGGTGTCGATCGGCGGACAGCCGCTCGCGACCACCTGGGGGAGCAGTCCCCACCTGTCCAGTGCAGCGAGGCCGGGCGGGTGGACGAGATGGGTGGACACCGTGTCGCTCGGGAACCTCGCCCTGTCGACCGCGAGCACCCGGTAGCCCCGGCGGGCCAGGAGCATCGCGGTCGGCGCGCCGGCGCACCGTGCCCCGACCACGATGGCGTCGTAGTTCCGGTTCGTCATGACGATCACCTGCCGGTCGTTCGGCGGCGAAGGGGGAGCCCCTCCGGTCGAGAGTTCGTACGGTGAAACGCTAGGCGGCGCGAGCGGGCCGCCGCGTCCCCAGAACGTCCACTCCTGCACGTGGGTAGTTCTTCCCGGCCGTCAGACGAGGCCGTGCTTGTGGGCGTACGCCGTGGCCGCCGAACGCGATGACACTCCGAGCTTGGTGAAGATGTTGCTGAGGTGACGGGCAACGGTCTTCTCGCTCAGGAAGAGGTCGTCCGCCACGGCCCGGTTCGACTTCCCCACCGCCACGTGGCGCAGCACCTCCAGCTCACGGGCCGTGAGCAGTCCCGCCGCCCGGGTCGTGGCCTTGAGCGCGAGTTCCTCGGCGCGCAGGAGGTCCGGTGCGGCCCCCAGCTCCCGGAAGACCGACTCGGCGGCCTCGATCTCCAGCTGCGCGGTGATCTCGTCACCGGTCTCCCGGCACGACAGGCCGATGAGCAGGCGGGTCCGGGCGGCTTCGTACGGTGCGTCGAGGTCGCGGAACATGGCCGCAGCATGGCCGAGCGCCGCCTGGGCGCTGCGCGCCTCACCGGCGGCCAGGAGCACCGCGCCCTCCGCCTGACCGCCGACCGCGGCCAGCAAGGGGGAGTCCAGGGCCTCGGCGGCCACGGCCAGTTCCTCCGCGGCGGTCCGCGCGTCCTCGATCCGGTCGACGGCCAGCATGACCTCCACGTACGCCGGCAGGATCCGGTACCGCAGGCTTCGGTCGCCGGCCGCTTCGAGTGCGGTGCGGATCGCGCGTTCGGCGGCCCCCGTGTCCCCGGTCGCGAGCAGCGACAGCGCCACGCCCGGCTGCGCGCTGTGCCCCCGTCTGCTGGCCTCCCGGTAGGCCAGCTCCGCCTCCTCGTACTCCCCGCGCATCCGATGGAGCTCGCCGAGCTGGTAGTAGGCGGCGTCGGCGGACTCCGAGGCGGGCTCCGAGCGCATCCACCGGCACGCGCGGTTCGCCTCCTCCAGGGCGTCCGCCCAGTCCCCGTGCAGCCGCATGATCTCGACGCGATGGGCCAGGCAGATGCCGCGGTAGGGCACCAGCTCCTGCTGCGCGGAGCACCACCGGGACAGCTCGGCCGTCCACTCCCGGGCCCGGCGCAGGTCGAAGGCCTCATGGCAGGCCGAGATCACCGCGCAGTAGGCGAGCCCGGACACGACGGGGGACACCTCGCCCGCCGTCACCGCGACCATGGCCTCGTCGAGCAGCTGGACCCCTTCCCCGGCCCGCCCGAGCCGGATCAGGCTCTCGCCGATGCAGACCATGGCGAAGGTCATCAGGTCCGGATCCCCGAACCGCGTCGCGATCGCCAGCGCCCGCTCGGCCACGGCCCGGGCGTCCGCCGTGTCCCCCGCGAGATAACTCCGGAGCCCCCTCAGCGCCAGGAGGTACCCCTGCTCGACACAGGCGGGCTGCGCGGCATCGAGGAGCCGCTGCGCCCGTGCCATCCAGCCGGCGCCACGGGACCATTCGCCGCTGAGCACCAGGTCCAGCCCCAGCCAGAACACGCAGCGGACGGCCCGCGGCACGTCACCCCGGGTCAGCCACGCATGGTGGGCCCTCGTCCACAGGTCGGCGCTCTCGGGAGCCTTGCCGATCAGGTGCGCGGCGAGGGCGAGCCGCTCGAGGCCGTCGGGATCGAGCGGCTGGTGCCGGTCGGCCTCCGACAGGACGGCGAACACCTCCCGCCACGCGTGCCGCGACCACGCTTCGTCGGCCGACGGCAGCTCTGCGGCTGGGTTCATGCCCCCAGTCTCCACCGAGTGGCACCGTTCGGCGCCACTCGGTGCCATTGCGCGCACCAAGCAGCCCATGAATACGCGTGGCGTCACAATGGACCGGATTGGCTTCCCTGTATCTCCGCAGGTCAGAGCAGGTGTGTGCGAAACCTGCGCTCCTCTTGGTCTCGCAAGCCTTGCAGATGGCGCCATGATGGTGCCATCATGGCGTCATGGACCTCACCCCGTATGTCGACACCCTCCGCCGCGAACTCGCGGTGGCTGCCGAAGCAGGCGGGCAGGACGCCCGCGAGCTGGCCGAGCGGCTCACCGCGCCGCTGGAGTCGGCGACTCGTCTGACCCTGCTCAATGTGCTCTCCGCCGCGATGGACGAGGTCACCCGCGAGCTCGCCCCCGGCTCGGTCGACGTACGTCTGCGCGGGCTCGACCCCAACTTCGTGGTGATGCTGCCGCCCTCCCACGGCGGCCCCGCGGAGCCGGCCGCGCCCGTCGAACCGGTCAAGGCGCAGGCGCCCGCCGACGGCGACGAGGGCGGCACCGCCCGCGTCAATCTGCGTCTGCCGGCCCACCTCAAGGCGCGCGCCGAGGAGGCCGCGAGCCGCGAGGGCCTGTCGGTCAACGCGTGGCTGGTCCGGGCCGTGTCGGCCGCGGTCGACGGCGGTGGCGCGCCGCGTACGCCGGAGAGAACGCGCACCATCGGACAGAACTTCACGGGCTGGGTGCGCTAGCCGCGCCCGCACCGCCCCACTTCATCCACACCACGTCCCACCAGCGGGGACGACCCCAGGACTCATGAGGACGGTACAGCCATGCCTTCTTTCGACACTCCCGAACCGATTTCGGCCACCGCCCACGTGGACGCCGGTTCCATCCGCTTCATCGCGGGCGACCGCCTCGACACGGTCGTCGAGGTGCTGCCCCGCGACCCGAAGCGGGACCAGGACGTGCGGTCGGCCGACCAGACCGAGGTCACGTACGCGAGCGGTGTCCTGACCGTCAGGACGCCCAAGCAGCGCTACCTCTTGGGGCGCACCGGCACCGTCGACGTGACCGTCGAACTGCCGACGGGTTCACGCGTCGACATGACCGGCGCCTGGGCCCAGGTGTTCGGCGAGGGACGCCTCGGTGAGGTGCGCGTGAAGACCTCGTCCGGCGACGTCCGCCTCGACACCACCGGCCCGCTCCAGCTGACCGCCTCCCACGGCTCGATCACCGTCGACCGGATCGAAGGCATGGCCGAGATCAGCACCAGCTCCGGCAGCCTGCGCGTCGGCACTGTCGCCGGCCCCGCCGTCCTGAAGAACTCGCACGGCACCACGACCGTCGGCGCCGCGACCGGCGACCTGCGGGTGAGCGGCGCCAACGGCGACATCGACATCGCGCGCGCCGAGGGCTCGGTCGCCGCCACCACCGCGCACGGCACTCTGCGCGTCGCCGAAGTGGCGCGCGGCACCGTCCAGTTGGAGACGTCCTACGGCGCCATCGAGATCGGCATCCGCGAGGGCACCGCCGCCTGGCTCGACGTCAACTCCGACCACGGGCAGGTACGCAACACGCTGACCGCCTCAGCGGCGCCGGAGGAGACCGAGGACACCGTCGAGGTCCGCGCCCGGACCCGCCACGGCAACATCGACGTGCGCCGCGCCCGGGCCTGAACACCGGCCCCACGAACTCGCCCACTGCTCCCAGCCCCTTCAGCCTTCGAACGGAGGGCTCCATGCCTTCTTCTGTCATGCCCACGCCAAGGCAGGGCGACCGTCCGCGGTCGCACGCCGCCGTCTCCGCCCTCGCTCTGCGCAAGTCGTACGGCGAGAAGACCGTCCTCGACGGCATCGATCTGAACATCCCGGCCGGATCCGTGTTCGCCCTGCTCGGGCCCAACGGCGCCGGCAAGACCACCACCGTGCAGATCCTTTCCACGCTCATCGCCGCCGACAGCGGCCAGGCCGAGGTCGCGGGCCACGACATCGCCACCGCCCCGCAGGCCGTGCGCGCCGCGATCGGTGTCACCGGTCAGTTCTCCGCCGTCGACGGGCTGATCACCGGCGAGGAGAACATGCTCCTCATGGCGGACTTGCACCACCTGTCCAAGCGCGAGGGCCGCCGCACCGCCGCCGAACTGCTGGAGCGCTTCGATCTCACCGAGGCCGCATCGAGGCCGGCGTCCACCTACTCCGGCGGCATGAAGCGCCGCCTCGACCTCGCCATGACCCTGGTCGGAGGCCCGCGGATCATCTTCCTCGACGAGCCCACCACCGGCCTCGACCCGCGCAGCCGCCACAACATGTGGCAGATCATCCGCGAGCTGGTCTCCGACGGCGTCACCGTCTTCCTCACCACGCAGTACCTGGAGGAGGCCGACCAGCTCGCCGACCGTATCGCCGTGCTCAACGACGGCAAGATCGCGGCCGAGGGCACCGCGGAGGAGCTGAAGCGGCTGATCCCCGGCGGGCACGTCCGGCTCCGCTTCTCCGACCCGGCCGCCTACCGCGGCGCGGCCTCCGCGCTGCGCGAGGTCACCCGGGACCACGAGGCCCTGGCGCTGCAGATCCCCAGCGACGGCAGCCAGCGCGAGCTGCGCTCCATCCTCGACTGGCTGGACTCCGCCGGCATCGAGGCGGACGAGCTGACCGTGCACACCCCCGACCTCGACGACGTGTTCTTCGCCCTGACCGGCAGCACCGACCAGCGCAAGGAGGACCTCCGATGAGCTCCCTGTCCCTCGCCTTCCGCGACTCGAACACCATGCTGCGCCGCAACCTGCTGCACGCGCGGCGCTATCCGTCCCTCACCCTGAACCTCCTGCTCACGCCGATCGTCCTGCTGCTGCTCTTCGTCTACGTCTTCGGCGACGTGATGAGCGCGGGCATCGGCGGCGGCGGCGCCGATCGCTCCCAGTACATCGCCTACGTCGTGCCGGGCATCGTGCTGATGACCATCGGCGGCACCGTGGTCGGGACCGCGGTGTCCGTCTCCAACGACATGACCGAGGGCATCATCGCCCGCTTCCGCACAATGGCGATCCACCGCGGGTCGGTGCTCATCGGGCACGTCGTCGGGAGCGTGCTGCAGTCGGTCGTCAGCGTGGTCCTCGTGGGCGCCGTCGCCGTGGCCATCGGCTTCCGGTCCACGGATGCCACGGCCCTGGAATGGCTGGCGGCCTTCGGGCTGCTGGTGCTCGTCGCCCTGGCGCTCACCTGGATCGCCGTCGGGATGGGCATGGTCAGCCCGAACGCCGAGGCGGCCAGCAACAACGCGCTGCCGCTGATCGTCCTGCCGCTCATCTCGAGCGCCTTCGTCCCGATCGACGCGATGCCGGGCTGGTTCCAGCCGATCGCCGAGTACCAGCCGTTCACCCCGGCCATCGAGACCCTGCGCGGGCTGCTGCTCGGCAGCGGGATCGGCAACAACGGGTGGATCGCGGTCGCCTGGTGCCTGGCTCTCTCGGCCCTCGGCTACTACTGGTCGAAGGCGTCCTTCAACCGCGATCCGAAGTAGCCGGGACGGCCGCGCGGGCGCACCGCGCCCCTAGCCGGCGGTCAGCGCAGCGTCCAGCATCCGGCGGGCGACCGCCGTGAGTTCCGCCAGGTCGGGCGCTGGCCGGGTGCGGGCCAGCGCGCCGACGAGGCGGTCGAAGAGCACGCCTTCGGTCCAGGCGACCAGCAGCTCGGCTGACTCCCGGGGCCGGGCGGCGCCCAGCGCCGCCAGGACGGCGGCCGCCCGGGCGCGGGACGCCAGGCCCGCCTGATGGAGGGCGGAGGCCAACTCCGGCGTGCGCGCGGCCTCGAGGCTGAGCTCGTAGCGGGCGAGCTGGCGCTCGCGGCCCGTGGTCAGCCAGCGGTGGAGCAGCGCCCCGACCGCGGCGGCGACGTCCTCCCGCGAGGCGAGCTGCCCCGACTCGACGTCGTCCAGGTCCAGTTCCGAGATGCGCGCGTAGCAGGCGCCGATCAGGGCCGTACGGGTGCGGAAGTAGTACGAGGTACTGCCCGCGGGCAGGCCCGCCGCGGTGTCGATCGCACGGTGCGTGAGCCCCCGCAGGCCGGCCGCGGCCACGGTGGCGATCGCGGTGTCCGCGATGAGGGTACGGCGGTCAGGGGTGGACATGCCCTCACTCTACAGTTGTAGAGTGAGGGCTCTACGGATGTAGAGGGTCTGAACCGAACCGAAGAGGTGTTCCATGCCGAAACGTCACGCGGTGGTGGCCGGGGCCGGAATCGGCGGCCTCACGGCCGCCATCGCACTGCACCGCCGCGGCTGGCACGTCACCGTCTGCGAACGTGCCCCCGAACCCCCCACCACCGGCGCCGGCATCGGCCTCGCCCCCAACGCCCTGCGCGCACTCGACGCCATCGGCGTCGACGCGGCCCGCGCGACCGGCAGCGCCGTACCCACGACGATGGGTCTGCGCCGCTCCGACGGCCAGTGGCTCACCCGGACCGGCACCGCGGACATGGCGGCCCGCTACGGCCTGCCTCCGATCGCCGTCCCGCGCCCGGCCTTCACCGCCGCCCTGGCCGCCGCGCTGCCGCCGGAGGCCCTTCGCTACGGCACCGCCGTGACCGCCGTCGACGACGCCACGGGCCGCCCGACCGTCCGTACGTCCGTCGGCGCGGACCTCCCCGCCGATCTGGTCGTCGCAGCCGACGGCATCCACAGCCCGCTGCGCCGCGCGTACTTCCCCGCGCATC
This sequence comes from Streptomyces sp. NPDC028314, assembly GCF_055565795.1. Taxonomy (NCBI): domain Bacteria; kingdom Bacillati; phylum Actinomycetota; class Actinomycetes; order Kitasatosporales; family Streptomycetaceae; genus Streptomyces; species Streptomyces sp. NPDC028314. The sequence goes on along the minus strand of NZ_JBVHTP010000001.1, from coordinate 87,294 downwards.
CCGGCCTGCACTACATCGGCGAGACCGCCTGGCGGGCCATCGTGGACGCCCCTGACCTCCCGATCACGGACATGAGCGAGACCTGGGGGCGGGGCGAGCGGTTCGGCGTGACCCCGCTCTGCGACGGCCGGTTCTACCTCTACGCCACCGCGGTCGTCCCGGCCGGCACCCGGTCGGCCGACCCCCGCGCCGAACTCCGGCACCGCTTCGGCTCGTGGCACGACCCGATCCCCGCCCTGCTGGACGTCGTCGGCCGCCTGGCCCCCGACGACGTCCTCCGGAACGACCTCTACGACCTGGCCGCTCCGCTTCCCCGCCTGCACCACGGCCGGATCGCCTGGCTCGGCGACGCCGCCCACGCCATGGCCCCCAACCTCGGCCAGGGCGGCTGCCAGGCCATCGAGGACGCGGTGGTCCTCGCCCACCTGCTGCCCGCCGGAGACAGCGGAGGCGGGGGCGGAGGGGGCACGGACCCCGTCCCGGCCGCCCTCGCCGCGTACACCGCCGCCCGCCGGGACCGCACCGACGCCGTACGCGTCCGAGCCCGCCGGATCGGTCGCCTGGGCGCCCTCCGCAGCCCGCTCGCGGTGGCCGCCCGCGACCTCGCGGTCCGTGCCACCCCCGCCCGCCTGGCCCTGCGCGGCATGGACGACCTCTTCAACGGCTTCCGCCTCCCCGGCTAGCAGGAGCCCACCGCCCGCGTGGGGGCGCCTTCCCGGAGGTGCACCGCATTCGGTGGATCGCCGTACACGTGGCGCCGGATGAGGGCAGGCTGGAGGGACGGACCGGCCGCCGCAGCCGGCCCGGCCGGGCTGGAGGGGGTGTCGTGGTGGACGCGGAGCTGAACGAGCTCGGGGCGGCGCACGAGGGTGCGGTCGGGGTCCTGCTGGCCGACGGAAGCGAACCGGGCCCGGTGCACTTCGACGTGGGCAGCGGCGCGCAGGTCCCGTCCTCGACGGCCTGGCACGCCTACGACGGCCGACGGGGCCGGCCGAAGGCGGCGGTGCTGCGGGGGGCGTGCGCGTGCGGCTGGCGAGGACCGGCAACCTACCCGCTGGACTGGGCACGCCTCGGCGACGGTCCCCTGTGGGAGGCCGGCATCGACCTGACGGGCCCGCTCGCCGATATCGGCGCCCACCTGAGCGTGATCCGGGACAGGGCCGTTCCGCTGCCCGAACCCCTCACCGCGCTGCTGGTCCAGCTGACGGACCAGCTCTCGGCGGCCGCGGTGCAGAGCCCGCTCGTGGCCCTGAAGGCCTTGGCCGACCTGCGGTACCTGGTAGCCGGTGCCGGCCAGGACGCGGCGCGCGCGGTACGGATCGCACAGATCCCCTGGGAGGAGGTGGCGGTCGCGCTCGGCACGAGCGAGAAGGCCGCCCGCCGTTACGTGACGGGCTACCTGCACCCCTGAACCCGCTTCGGCCGACGACACCGGGCGACGCCGGCGTCCGCAGCTCCTCCTGCCGCGGTGGTTCCGCGGCAGGAGGAGCCGAAGGGCACCCGTCAGGTGCGGTACGCGAAGTAGACCGCGTCCGGGTAGGACGCGATGATGCTCGCGAGGGACTTCCGGTACGTATTGGTGGAGTGGTAGGTGAGGTACGGCATGCCTGCGCTGCTGCGGTACGTCACCATCATGGAGTGGTCCTTGGACCCGTCCTTGTTGAAGTCCACCTGCAGGATGTCACCGACGTCCGTCTGATAGACGTTGGCCAGGTTGGCGGCCCGCTTGTTGGACAGCGTGAACCACGCCCACTCGTTCGCACCGACCCAGGAGTCGGACTGGCGGGCGCCGTCGTACCACCAGTTGCGGTAGTCAGACGTGGAGCCCGGAACGGCCTTCCAGCCACCCGCCTTCAGCGCCTGGCTGATGAAGTTGGTGCAGTCACCCCCGGCTCCGCTGAACTTGCGGTACGCCGGGTTGTAGTTGCTCCAGTACTTCTCCGCGTACTTCGCCATGGCGGCGTAGTCGTACGTACCGCCGGTCTTCGCCTTGGGCTTGGCCGGGGCGGGGTACTTGGTGGACGCGGGAGTGCCGTCCGGGTACTGGTTGCCGTCGTCCTTGACCACGTTCGGCTTGGCTGCCACCGGCTCGTTGATCGCGACGGGGCCGTTGTCCTGGGACTTGATCGAGGTCAGTTCCCAGCCACCGCCCCGCTTGCTGGTGAGCGTCAGCTCGTAGCGCGTCCGGAAGTCGGTGGTGGCCGGCTCGTCCCCGCGCAGTTTCTTGTAGGTGAGCGTGGTCTGCTCGGTGACCTGGACGGTCGCCTTCCCGCCGGTGACCGTGGCACGGTCGACGGCGACGCGGGTGTCGGCGCCCGTGTAGGCCTCGCCGAGCTCCGCCAGCCGCGATTTGCGCGACTGCAGCGACGAGATCGCGGCGTCCTCGTCCTTCTTCAGCTGGGACGACATCCGCGTTTTCGTGGAGTTTTGGCCGGAGTTGCGGTGTGCCGGCTGATCCTCGACCAGGGCCTGGGTGCGCTGGGACAGCACATCGTCGGCTATGCGGGCAAAAGTGTCGGAGGTGGCACGATCGGCCGCCTCGGGCCCTGTACCCGCACTCGCGGAGTACGCGAACATGCTGCCGGACGCCAGGGCTACGGTCAGGGCCGCGATGGCGGCGGGCCTGAACCTCTTAGGTATCACTGTGTTTCCCCTTGTCACCCGGTACACACGAACCGGGGGAGGGCATCTTCGCACAACTGGGCGACTCTTTCGTCGCGTTCCGCTTCGCCGACGGCCACCAGGCCCCGTCGCCCCGCCTGCCGGGCGCTCCGCCTCCGTTTCGCCACCGCGGACGGCCCGCCCGGAGCCTATCGGCGAGATGCGGCCACCACCTGGCCGACTTCACAGCAAGTGCATCTAGGGTGTGTGGGAAAGCACGGCACAGGGGGCATTCGGAGTGGGCAGGCAGGATTCGGCTGCAAGAGGGCGAGCACGGGGCAGGCGCGCGGCTCCGGAGGGTACGGAGGGTACGGGGGAGACCCGGTCGGGCCGCCGGGACGCGCGCGGGGCGCGCCGCCGCCCCCGGTCGGGGGCCGGCCGGTTCGGCGCCCTCGCGCGGGCGGGAGCCGGCCGGCTCGGAGCCCTGGCACCGGCCGCAGCCGTGGCGCGTACGCAACTGCGGCGCCTGCGGCCCGCCTTCCCGAGACCGGGCCGCAGCGGCTGGCGCCGGTGGATTCCCTCGTGGCGCCAGTGGCTGGGTGCCTGCGTGTACGCGTTCGTAGCCCTGACGGGCTTCGTCGCGTACGCGTACGCCACCACGGACATACCCGACGATCTCAACTCTTTCGCCCGGCAACAGGACAATGTCTTCTACTGGGCGGACGGCTCCACGATGGCCCGCACCGGCTGGGTCAGCCGGCAGGAGATGCCGCTGGACAAGGTGCCCCCCCAAGTCCAGGGAGCCGTACTCGCGGCCGAGAACGCGAGCTTCTACACGGATCCCGGGGTCTCTCCGTCCGGTGTCCTGCGCGCCCTGCGCGCCGGGGTGACGGGGGGCGAGACGCAGGGCGGGTCCACCATCACCCAGCAGTACGTGAAGAACGCCTACCTGAGCCAGGACCGCACCCTGTCCCGGAAGTTCACCGAGATCCTGCTCGCCGTGAAGCTGGACAACCAGAGGGACAAGAAGCAGATCCTGCAGGACTACCTCAACACCAGCTGGTTCGGGCGCGGCACCTACGGCATCCAGCGCGCGGCCCAGGCCTACTACGGCAAGGACGTCTCGCAGCTCAACCCCAGCGAGGGCGCCTTCCTGGCCTCCCTCCTCAAGGGCGCCGGGCTGTTCGACCCCGCCCTCAGCAAGGAGAACCACGACCGGGCCGTCGAGCGGTGGGCCTGGATCCTGGACCGCATGGTCGACACCGGCCGGCTCTCGCGCGCCGAGCGGGCCACCTACACGCGGTTCCCCGAGCCCACGGGCGCGTCCCTCCCCGGCACTCCCGGCGCGCAGACCGGCTACCTGGTCGAGCTGGCCAAGGCGTACGCGACCAAGACCGGCCACATCCCGGACGCCGAGTTCGACCTCGGCGGCTACCAGATCTACACGACCTTCGACAAGACCCGCATGACGGCCCTGACCGCCGCCGTCCAGGAGGCGCAGAAGGACTTCGACCCTGAGCGGCGCCCCAATACGGACAAGAACGCCAAGATCGGCGCGGCGAGCGTCGCCCCCGACGGGCGGCTGCTCGCCGTGTACGGCGGCCCCGACTACCTGAAGCAGGGCTTCAACGAGTCGAACGCGACGACTATCCCCGCCGGCACGGCGTTCACGCCGTTCGTCTACGCCGCCGCGCTGGAGGAAGGGGTGCTGCGCACGCGCGGCAAGGCCCGTACGCCCGTCTCCCCGTCCACCCCGTACGACGGCAATGACCAGGTGACCGTGCAGACCCCCGAGGGCCCGTACTGGGACCGCAGCGGCAAGGTCGTGAAGGGCCGCAACGACGGCGGCCGCAACTGGGGTCAGGTGACCTTGCGCCAGGCCGTCGCCAACTCCGTCAACACCCCCATGGTGCAGCTCGGCCTCGATGTCGGCCTCGACCGGGTGGAGTCGTTCGCCGAGCGCTCGGGCCTGCTCGGATCGAGCCTCGGGCCGCGGATCCCCACGTTCGCACTCGGCGAGAACTCGACCCCCAGCGCGATCCGCATGGCCGGCGCCTACGAGACCTTCGCCGCCGACGGTATGCACACCGACCCCTACTCGGTGCGCTCCGTCACCCGAAACGGCGCCGCGCTGCCGCTCGACGCCCCGAAGCCGACCCGGGTCGTGAAGGCCGAGACCGCCCGCGCGGTGACGGACGCCCTGCGGTCCGCCGTCACCGAGGGGTCGGCGAAGGCGGTGGCCAAGGCGCACGCCGGCGCCGCGGGCAAGACCGGAACGACCGCCGCGAACACGGCGGGCTGGTTCGTGGCCAGCACCGAGCAGGAGTCCACGGCCGTCGTGGTCTACCGGATGGCGCTGACCGACCTGGTGCCGCTGCCACTGGCGGGACTCGGCGGCGATGCCCCGAACACGCCCGGCAGCGACCGGGCGCTGCACCTGTGGTCGAACTACATCAAGGCGGTGAAGTAGGCCGGCCGGCACGCGCCGCCCGGTTCGCCCGGCGGCCCTCGCGGCGCGCCGCCGGGGCCCGGCTACTTGATCAGCTACTTGATCAGCGCGGTCCAGTCCGGCGCCTGCGCCGGGTCGAGCGTGCGCAGCTGGGCCAGGACCTTCGGGTCCTGGGCGTCGAGCCAGTCCGCCAGCTCCCGGAACGACACGCAGCGCACGTCCTGGCGCGGGCAGACGTCCTTCATCACGTCCTCGACGGCCTTCATGTAGATGCCGCCGTTCCAGTCCTCGAAGTGGTTGCCGATGAACATCGGCGCCCGGCTGCCGTTGTAGACACGGTTGAAGCCGTTCAGGTACGAGCCGCGGGTCTGCGCCTGCCACCCCGCGAACTTCGCCGGGTCGCCCTGGGTGCTGTCGCCCGACTGGTTGTAGAGGAAGTTGAAGTCCATGGACAGCACCTGCAGCTCCTTGCCCTGGAGGGGCACGAGCTGGAGCGGGAAGTTCCATATGCCGTCCTGCTTGGACGGCCACAGCTGGAAGTCACCCGAGGAACTCGCGTCATAGCGCCAGCCGTACGGCTTGATCGCCGTCAGGAGGTTCTTCTGGCCCTCCAGACAGGGCGCGCGGCCGCCGACCACCTCCCGGTCCGGGTCGAAGGGCAGGGGCGCCTCCTTGGTGAACCCGGTGTTGGTCTTCCAGTTCTTGATGAAGGAGTACGTCTGGTCTATCTCGCTCTTCCATTCGGTGGGGCTCCAGTCCCCGCCGCCCTTGGGCCCGCAGAAGTGGCCGTTGAAGTGCGACCCGATCTCGTTGCCGTCGGTCCAGGCGCCGCGCAGTTGGCCGAGAGTGGACTGCACGTGCGGGACGGTCGGGTACGAGATGGCGGCCGCGCCCGGACCGTGCTGGGGCGGGCTGTAGAGCGTCTTCTTGCTCTCCGGCAGCAGGTAGATGCCCGTGAGGAAGAAGGTCATGTGGGCCTTGTTCGCCCGGGCCACCTGGCGGAAGTGGGAGAAGAGGTGGTCGTCGCCTTCCAGCGCGCCGTCCCAGGAGAACACCACGAACTGCGGCGGCTTCTCGCCGGGCTTGAGCCGCTCGGGCTTGAGCTGACCCGGCTGCGGCCCGGTGTAGGAGGTGGAGCCGTCTCCCAGGACCTTGACCTTGCCGTCCCAGGGCTCTTCCGCGCCCTTCGCGGCGGCGGCCCCGTCGGCCGCCGCGCCCGGTGCCGAGAGCTTCGCGTCGCGCTGGCCGGTGTCCGAGGAGCCCAGCGTGAAGGCGTACGCGGTGGCGGCGGCCCCGCCCAGGGCGATCACGGCCACGCCTATGCCCAGGCGCCTGCGGTTCTGCGCCTTCCTGCGTACTTTGCGGCTGCTCCGGGACTCCGCCCGGGTGCCCGCGGCGGCGTCGGTGTCGGCCATCGCTATCGTCCCCCCTGCTCACCGCAGCAGGGCCGCGTGTGGATGCTTCGTACGAATATAGAACTTGTCGTCACTCCTCCCGCACCCCGAGCCCCTCCGGAACGTCGCTTCACAGCCAACCCACAGTCCGGTCAGGGACGCTCGCCCGTCCCGGGCGGGGCCTGCTGCCCGGCGCCACCGCGTGTGCGCCTCGCCAGGGGCGGGATCCTGCCGAGGACCACGAGCCGGTGGCGCAGGGCCATGACGACCACCGCCGTCGCGAGGATGACCACTGCGCCCAGGCGCAGGATCGCGTCGTAGGCCTCCTCGGGCGGCCGCTGCGGCGTCATGGCCGAGATCGCCGCCGCCGTCCCGGCCAGGGCGATCGCACCCAGCGTGACCAGGAACGTCAGCAGTACGCCCGATGCCTCCCCCGCCCTGGCCGGCGCGACGACCTGCTGGGTCGCCACGCTGGAGAAGGTCCAGCCCAGACCCAGGCCCAGGCCGCACCACGCGAACACCGGCACGTACAGCCACCAGGCGGTGACCTCGGTCAGCGCGTACATCCCCGTGCCGGCGACGACCCCGGCCAGCGCCATCACCGCGGTCGGCCGCATGTGCGGGGCCAGCCGCGCCCCGAGCGGCCCGCTGAGCGCCACCAACAGCGCCGGGGCCAGGAACACCGTGCCCGCCAGGAGCGGCGAGAGGCCGCGTACGCCCTGGAGGTAGAGGGTGGCGAGGAAGACGGTGACGCCGTAGCCCATGTTCGAGAGCGAGCCCATCCCGGTCACCAGGACGTACGGGACGTTCCTGAACAGCCGCAGATCGACCAGTGGGTGCCGGGCCAGCCGCTCCCGCAGCCAGAAGAGGCCGCCGGCCACCACGGCCACCGCGAAGCAGGCAAGGGTGCGGGCGCTGCCCCAGCCCCAGGCGTCTCCGCGCTCCACGGCCAGCGTCAGGGTGGCCAGCGCGCACACGATCAGGGCGCAGCCGAGGAGATCGAGCTGGCGCGGCACCGACGTATCGCGCGAGTCCGGGACGTACGCGAGGGCGGTGAGCAGGGACAGCAGGCTCAGCGGCGCCATCAGCCAGAAGATCCAGCGCCAGCCGGGCCCCTCGGTCAACCCGCCGCCCACGAAGGGCCCGAGCGCGGTCCCGATGTTGGCGACGCCGAATACGGCGCCCAGGGCCCTGGCTCGGCTCTGCCCGGGAAAGGTGTTGGTGATCACGGAGACGGACACCGGGAAGACGAACGCCGCGCCCACCCCCTGTGCGATCCGGGCCACCACCAGCGGACCGAGGCCAGGAGCCAGCGCGCAGCCCACGGACCCGACCGCGAACAGGGCGGTCCCGGCCAGCAGGGTGCCGCGCCGCCCGAAGACGTCCCCCACCCGGCCGCCGACGATGAAGAAGCAGCCGATGGCGAGCATGTACGCGGACAGCGTCCACTGCGCGGCCGAAACCGTGACACCGAGCTCCGCCGAGATGCCGGGAATGGCGAGATTGAGGGCGAAGAAGTCGAGCTGGATGCAGAACAGCGCGACCGCGACCGCAACGAAGGCCCCCCTCCGCCCCGCCGCCGAGGACTCAGCGCGCATGAGGGCGTTCCTCTCAGCCGGCGCCGTCGGGCACCGCCGATGGGCCGCGCGGTGTGCCCTCATCCCATTGTGGAGCGGCCCGCTGCGCTCCGCAGCCCGGTCCCGCTCCCCGCCGCGGGGTCCGGTGCGCCGGCGGCACCCTGCCGGCGGCGGGTCAGGCCTCAGGCGTCCAGGGGCCGCCAGGCGGGGCCGTCGCCATCCTGCTGGACGTGTCCGAACACCACGTCGGCGAAGTGGACGCCGAAGCCGATCGTGCCGGGTTCCGCCAGCTCGGCGACGAGGCGGCGGCGGTGGCCGGCGGTCAAGGCGGGGTCGTGGTCGAAGGCCGAGGACCAGTCGGGGCGGTCGACCTGGATGGGGGAGTGCATGGCGTCACCGAAGGCGATCAGGCGCCGTCCGCCCCCGGTGATGACGTACTCGGCGTGCCCGACGGTGTGGCCGAGGGTGATCCGGACGCGTACGCCGGGGAAGATCTCCTGCCCGTCCGTGATCGTCCGCACGCTCCTCGCGAGGGCCGCGACCTGCTCGGTCATGCCCTCGGCCTCCAGGAGGTCGCGCCGGTCCCACTCCGGCTGGGAGATCAGGTAGTCGGCGCGGGAGAACACGGGCCGGTCACCGCCGGGTGCCGGGTGACAGGCCCAGCCGAGGTGGTCGGTGTGGAGGTGGGTGAAGGCCACCGCTTCGATGTCCTCGGGGTCGCGACCGAGTGCGGCAAGGCTGTCCTGGAGGGCGCCTCCGTGGATCCTGCTGAGGGGGCCGTCCGGCCCCTCGTACGTCTGCGGGCCGAAGCCCGCGTCGATCAGCAGCGCGCGGTCGCCGTGCTCCACCAGCAGAGCGCCGACGCTCCCCACGAGGTGGCCCGTGGCGTCCAGGTACTGCGGGTGCGCGGCCCACACCTCGTCGGTGGTGTCCGGGAGCATGGGCAGCGGCCGGAACCGCACCTCGCCGTCCGGCACGTACGACACCTTCGTGTCGCCCAGCAGTATCGAGCGGATCCCGGCCGGCCGGCTCAGTCGTACGTCCTGCACAAGCGTCAAGTCAGCCATGGGAGCTCTCCTGTGAGTCGTCATCAGGTCGCCGCGGCGTCTCCCGCGGCGACGAGGCCAACCATAAGCATCAAGTTCGAATCATTCAAGCTAGAAAGGTTTCGTCTTGACGGACTTGCTAAAGTGGTGGCATGACGATGTCACCCGAGCAGCAGGCCATCGCGGAGCGACAGCTGTGCGGGCTGGTGAACGGACTGGCCCAGCGGATCGCCGAGCACGTACGGGAGCGCGCCACCACCTTGGGCCTCACCGCGTCCCAGGCGACCGCGCTGCGGGAGATGAGCGGGCCGATGACCATGCGCGAACTCGCCGAACGCATGAGCTGCGAGCCCTCCAACACCACCTTCGTCGTCGACAAGCTGGAGAAGCAGAGCCTGATCGAGCGCCACCCGCACCCCACCGACCGCCGCGCCAAGCACCTCGTCCTCACCGCCGAGGGCACCGCACTGCGCGAACGTCTCCTCGGGCTCCTGGCCGTGGACTCCCCGCTGTCCGGCCTCACCCCGCAGGACCAGCGCGCACTTCACGGCCTGCTGGAGCAGGCCATCACCCCCGCGTGAGTCCGGGGCGGCGCAGCGCTCGGGGCGCGGGGGCGCCGCGAACCGGACCTGCTGGGGGCCGCATCCGCGTGAACGCGGGCACAGCCTCCGCGTTCACTCCGCAGGTGTGGGCGTGATCCGGCGGGTGGCGGAGCGCAGTGCGAAGGCCATCACCACTTCGAACACGCCGAGCAGGACGAGCCACAGTCCCAACAGCCGTGTCAGGGCGACGGCGGAGTCCACCGGGAAGCAGAGCACGACGACTCCGGCGACGGCGCCGAGGACGCCCAGGCCGAAGAGCAGGCCGCGATGCACGAGCGCGCGGTCGGCGATCGCGACGTAAGCCCTGAGCACTCCGGTCAGCAACCAGTAGACCCCGACGATCAGGGACAGCGCGCCGATCGTCTGCAGGGGATGTCGCAGCACCAGGACGCCGGCCAGGAACGCCAGCATGGCGATGAGGACGGTCGCCATTCTGCTGCCGCCCCGGTCGCCGCTGTGCGAGAAGGCCGTGACGAAACGGAAGCCGCCGGCCACCAGGAGCTGCAGACCGATGATCACGGCCAGGATGTGCAGCGTCTCATCGGGCCAGACGAGTATCAGGATGCCTGGGATCAGGGTCGCAAGGGCGAAGCCGAGTGCCCAGCGCCACGAGCTTCCTAGCTGCTTGAGGACGTCCTCGGGGTCGCTGTGTGTGTACTGCGGTGCCGCGTCGGGGGTCATCACGCCTCCTGGGCCAGCCGAGCGGCCCGCGGGGGCGCCTCGAAGCCGCCGGACATGCCTCATTTACCCTTCAGGCCCATTTTAGGCCGTTGTGGTCTGCCTCGCTGATCCCGCGCCCGCCTCTTCGACGAGCCCTCCGGTGGCCAGCCACCGTGGTGCACAGGGGTTTTCCCCCGGTCAAGCCGGAGGGAGACCCCATCGCGACCGGCTCCCGCCCCAGGCCATGATCATTTCGCCGCAGTGGCACACCGAACCGAGGAGTGATCAGCATGACCGCGCACCACCAGGCGATCGGCCGACGGGGGCTGCTCACCGCGACGGCCGGGCTCGCGGCCACCGCCCTGCTGGCCCCGGCAGCCTCCGCCGCACCCGCCACCAAGGCGACCGGCGGCCGGCAGGCCGACGCGCTCCGCACCCTGGAGCGCGCCGCCCACCCGCTCCGGTCGACGGAACCCGGCGGCACCACCACCGACCTGCGGGCGCTGGGGGCCATGATCGGAGACGCCGAGGTGGTCGGACTGGGAGAGGCCACCCACGGCTCGCACGAGTTCTTCGCCATGAAGGAGCGCGTATTCCGTCACCTCGTCGAGGAGAAGGGATTCACCACCTTCGCCCTGGAGATGAGCTGGACGGCCGGCCTGCGGATCGACGAGTACCTCCAGGGCGGCGCCGGCGACGCCCGGCAGATCGCAAAGGAGACACTGACCGGATCCCCCTGGGAACGCGAGGAGTTCGTCAGCCTCATCGCCTGGATGCGGCGGTACAACGACCGGCACCCCGGCCGGAAGGTCCACTTCATGGGCAACGACGTCGGAGCACCCAAGCTCGGCGACGCCGCCTTCGACCGGGTCACCTCCCACGTCCGCGCGAGCCACCCCAAGGACCTCGCGCGCCTCGAAGCGCTGTACGCGGGCCTGCGACCCCTCGACGACGTCTTCGCCTACCTGCGCAAGCCCCTCGCCGAACGACGCGACAACGCCGCCACCGCCCAGCAGGCACTCGACCTGGTCACCGCGAACAAGGGCGCCGGCGGTGAGGCCTACGAATGGGCCGAACAACACGCCCGCAACATCGCCCAGACCTTCGCCTTCGCCTCCCTCGACCTGTCCGATCCGAAGTCGGTGTCCGCCGCGGAGCACCTTCGTGACCGGGTCATGGCCGACAACACCGCCTGGTGGCACCGCCGCACCGGCGCCAAGATGCTGTTGTCGGCGCACAACGGCCACGTGGGCTACCTGTCCACCGACCCCGTGATGTACCCCACGACTCAAGGCGTCTTCCTGCGCAACGCCCTCGGCCGGGGCTATGCCGCCATCGGCTTCACCTTCAACCGGGGGTCGTTCCTCACCGGGACCACCCTCGGCGGAGCCTGGGGCAAGGTCACCGTCCCCGCGGCCACCCCCGACATGCACGAGTACACCCTCGACCGGGTCCACCACCGCGACTACTACCTCGACCTGCGCACACTGCCGGTCGCGGGCCGCAGCTGGCTGAATGCCCCCCGCCCCGTCTACGACGCCGGCTCCTCCTTCAAGAACGACCCGCTCCCGACCCTCGCGATCAGCCAGGCCTACGACATCCTCATCCACCTGCACCAGGTCCACGAAGCCACCCCACTCTGACCAGGCCACGCACGGAGCTACCGGCGGTCCCAGTCGAGGCGGAGGACGGCGAGGTCGTCGGTGTGGCGTCCGGCGTTGAGTGCCCTGCTCTGCTGGATGAGGGCGTCGAGGTGGGTGGCGGGGTCCGCGGGCGGCAGCTGGTTGATCAGAGTCAGGAGTCCGTCGGCGCCGAGTCGCCCGTCGGTCGCGCCGTTGTGTCCTTCCGTGAGGCCGTCGGTGTAGAGGGTCAGCGCGCCCGCGTCCGGGAGGGTGACGACGGTGGCGGGCCAGTCGCGCAGCGCCGGGGCGATGCCCAGCGCGATCCCGTGTTCGGCCGGCACCTCCCGGGTCTTTTCCGCGGTGGTCAGCAGGGGTTCGTGGTGGCCGGCGAGGTGGAGGGTGGCGGTGGCGGCCTTCTGGTCGAGCGTGAGCAGGGTGCAGGTGGCGAACAGCGGCTGGGTTCCGCGCTCGGCGATCAGAAGACGTTCCATGAGGTGGAGCAGATCGGTGCCGCGGTGTCCGCCGAGTACGAGCGAGCGCCAGGCGATGCGCAGGCAGACGCCGAGTGCCGCAGCGTCGGGGCCGTGTCCGCTCACATCGCCGACGACGGCGTGCAGCAGCCCGTCGTCGCCCTCGACGACGTCGAGGAAGTCCCCTCCGAGCAGCGCCCTGTCAGAGCTGGGCAGGTAACGGGTGGTCACTGTCACGGCGGAGGTGTCGAGGATGGGCTGGGGCAGCAGCCCGCGTTCCAGACGGGCGTTCTCCTCCGCGCGCAGGCGGGCCGACTGGGCTTCGGCGGCCGTGCGCTCGGTGTGGCTGCGGTAGACGGCGTAGCGCACCGTGCGGCGCAGCAGGTCCGCGTCGACCTTGCCTTTGACGAGGTAGTCCTGGGCTCCGGCGGCCATCGCTTCGGAGCCTGCCTGCGTCTCGGACAGGCCGGTCAGGACGATCACCGCGGTATGCGGGGCCAGGCTGCGGACGGTGGTGACCGCGGCCGTGCCCGACACGTCCGGCAGGTGCAGGTCGAGGAGGATGCAGTCGATCGCGCGGGCTGCGAGCTCGGTGCGGGCCGCGGCCACGGACGTGCTCGTGGTCAGCTCGAACCGCAGCTCCGTATCGAGGAGCAGTTCCTCGACCAGCAGGGCATCGGCCTCGTCGTCCTCTATGAGCAGGATGCGGTACACCGGTTCGGCCTGCGCCGCTCGGGGGGCAGCTGTCATGGCCGCGGTCATGGCATGAGCTCCGCGTCGGACCGGACCACTTCCGCCATCGTGGACGGGCCTGCGAGCCCGGGAGGTTCGCAGGCGAGGGTGAACGCGATGCGGGTGCCGTCCTGGTGCTCCGGGTCGACGGCGATGGTCCCGCCGTGGAACTCGACGATCTTCTTGCACATCGCCAGGCCGATGCCGCTCCCGGGATAGACGTCCTTGGTGTGGAGCCGCTGGAAGATCACGAAGACCTTGTCGGCGTACTCGGGGGCGATGCCGATGCCGTCGTCGGTGACCGTGAACCGCCACAGCGCGCCTTCGGCGACGGCCGTCACATGGATGTGCGGTGCCTGTCCGGGGCGGTGGAACTTGATCGCGTTGCCGATCAGGTTCTGCCAGAGCATGCCCATCTGCGTGGGGTCGGCGACCAGGGTCGGCAGCGGGTCGTGAGTGATCAGCGCCCCGGTCTCCTCGATGCTGACGCTCAGCGCGGACAGGGTCCGGTCGAGGACCTCGTCCAGGTCGACGGCCTGATGGGTGTGGTGGACCCGGCCGACCCGGGAGAAGTCGAGCAGGTCGTTGATGAGCGTCTGCATGCGGTTCGCGCCGTCGACCGCGAAGTCGATGTACTGGTCGGCGCGGGCGTCGAGCTGCCCTCCGTAGCGCCGCCGCAGCAGCTGGGTGAAGCTGGAGACCTTCCGCAGCGGCTCCTGCAGGTCGTGCGAGGCCACGTACGCGAACTGTTCCAGCTCGGCGTTGGACCGCTGGAGGTCGGCGGTCTGCGCGTCCAGGCGCCGCCGGGCCTCCTCGCTGAAGGCCAGCTCCCGTACGAGGCGTCGGCGCATGGACTCGATCTCGCCGCTCAGGCGCCGCAGGTCGGCGGGCCCGGTCGAGGTGATGGGGTGGCCGAAGTCACCGCCGGCAATGGTGCGCGCGTCCGCCCCGAGCTGTTCCAGCGGCCGGTTGATGCCGCGGCGCAGTGCTTCGAAGACCAGGCACGCGAGCAGCGCGATGACTGTGGCGATCGCCCCGAACACCCAGTTCCGCAGGGTCATCGTGGCCATGAGGTCGTCCCTGGCCCGGGTCCGGTCCGCGCGCAACCGTTCCTGCTGGGCACTCAAGGCCGCGCGGACCTTGTCGAAGGCGGTCTTGCCCTCCGCGGCGCGTTCTGCGGCCGTCTGCGAAGGCGCGCCGGGGGGCACCGCGGCGATCGGCCGGGCGATCCTCTCCTGCCAGGTCTCCACGGTTTCCTGCACCGTCCCCAGGTCCCTCAGGGCTGGGGCGTCGCCGTGGAGCAGCTCCGAGAGCCGGGCGATGTCCGCCTTCTGCTCGTCGAGGCCTTGCCGGTAAGGGCCGAGGAAATCCGGTGCGCCGGTGAGCCCGTAGCCGCGGATCCCGGTCTCCTGGTTCAGCAGGGCTGCTTCCAGCCGGAACGCGGTCGACAACGCCGGGGACCTCACGTCCACCAGATCCTTGCTGATCGACGCCGTACGCCCCAGCACCCAAGCTCCCGTCACCCCGAGCAGGGTCAGCACCGCCAACGACACGGCCACCCCGACGCGAAGCCACCGCCGGGTCGTCCACGTGGAGAGCCTCCGCGCACGCGGCAGCTCCTCGTCCCCGGTCATCCTCTGATACCCCTCCGCAGTGACGGCCGCCTTCAAACGGGCGCAGCGCACACTGTAGAGGGCATTCGACAACGATTGTTGTCGTAGGTCGTTTCGGGGCCTAAGGTGCCAGGTATGCCGGGCAAGAATTTCGTATTGCGGACCAATCCGACGGAGACAGCCGCTGTCGCGGACGCCGTGGTCGGCGGCCTTGCACGGCACCTTGCCCTGGAACTCCTGCAACATCCCCCGCACCCGACAGCGGACGATCCGGCGCGGGCCCTCAGCCTGCTGCACCTGCTGGAGCACCTTCAGCGGGCTGCTGAACGGCTCCAGCGGGCAGCCGCATTGGACGCCGCGCGCGCAGGTGCCGGATACCCCCAGATCGGCCGGGCATGCGGCATGACCCGCCAAGGCGCCCGCCGCCGCTGGCCGGGGCTCTTCAACCACACCGACGACGCACCTACGGAGCACCAGACGATGAACGCCCCCGCCCGCCCGTTCGATGTCCTTCTCGTCGAAGACGACGTCGCCGACGCCATGCTCATCGAGGAGGCCCTCTCCGAGCGCGGGGCCCGCAACCTGGTCCAGGTCGCCGACGGTGTCGCGGCCCTGGAATACCTACGCGACCCGGACAGCGTGCGTCCCGACCTCATCGTGCTCGACCTGAACATGCCCCGGATGAACGGCCGTGACCTGCTCCGGGTCCTGAAGAACGACGCAGAACTGCAGACCATCCCGGTCGTGGTCCTCACCACCTCCTCGGCACCGGACGATGTCGTCGGCGCCTACAGCAGCCACGCCAACGCCTACGTGACGAAGCCCGTCAACCTGGAGGAATTCGAGCGGGCCGTGCAGAGCATCGACTCCTTCTACCTGGACACCGCAACCCACCTGCCGCGCACCTGACACCGGCCGCGGCTAGGAAGCGTCGCCCAGAGCGGCGGTCCACCCGTGCCGTCGAGCCGGGGCAGGCTGAGGACGATCGTCCCGGCGGGACGGCGTTCACGTGCATGGCCCCGGCTCGGCGGGGCAGTCTGACGGGGCCGCCGCGCGCAGCCGTCTCCGATGCCGGGTGACGGGCCCGCCGTGTGGTCCGCCACTGCGTCCGCAGCTCGTCGGACGCGTGCCGATGCATGGCGCGTACGGGATGGCTGGCGGAAGGATCGGGGTCTACGGTTGAACTAGGCCTGATGCGAAGGTCCCCGTCGGCCGCAACAGCCGAGCGGAGAAGGGCTGTTCCGCTCTTGCAGGGGGGTCCCGAACTACTCAGTCCCAAGGATCGCCATGCCCCTCCATGACAGGCGACGTCTCGTCACGCTCTGTGTAACACCGCTCATCGCCCTGTTCGCCCTGGCGCCCACCGCCGAGGCCAAGGCGCCGCTCCCCGCCGGGCCGGCCTTCTGCGGTCTGGGCCCGCCCAAGAACGCCTACGAGCGCGGGTGTGACGACGGCTACCTCGCGGGGTTGTCAGCCGGCGCCAGGAACGGCAGCCCTCCCGCGTGTCAGAAGCTTCCGCCGCCGTTGTCGCCGGTCAATCCCAACCCGTACGAACAGGGCAAGCTCGCGGGCTACAAGTACGGCTACGACCGTGCCTACCAGGCCGCGTACCAGAAGAACTGCGCCAACCGGCCGACGCCGCAGCCCACGCCGAACCCGAACCCGCGGACCGCGCAGACCCCGGCGAGTATGGCCGCGGCAGGACAGGCAGCGGGGAGGGAATTGGGCCTCCAGGACGGCAAGACCTGCATGCGGACCAACGCGCGCCTGGTCCCGCCGCCGACGCCCGACCCGCTCGTCATCGCCTACCAGAACGGCTACAACGTCGGCTACGACACCGCGTACGACGAGGCGTTCCGGCAGCACTGCCTCAGCAAGACGAACCCCTGACCGTGGCGCATCCGCAGGTCAGGGCCCCGATTGACATTGTCTTGGGGTCGTCGTTGACTGGAAATGAACGACACGAAGGCAACTGATCAGAAAGGTCGCGGCCATGTATCGCCGCCGTCCGAAGCTGGTTGCCCGGCCGCTCCTCGTGGCTTTGGCCCTGTCACAGGCGGTCGCAGTCGGGGGACTCACCGCTCAGCCTTCAGCGGCGGCCGTCGTCCGGGGTGACTACTGCCAGGACACGGCCGACGCCTATTCTCAGGGCTGTCGCAAGGGAGCCGACGAGGGCTGGGGTGTGGGATCCCTGTGCAAACCGAAGCCCGTTCTGTCCCCCGGCGACCCCTGGAACCAGTACCGCCACGGATACGTCAACGGCTTCAACGCCGGTTACGACGCCGGGCTCAGGGTCTCCGGATGTCCGCCGATCTCGGGTCCCGTCCCGGCGGAGACCACGCCGCCACCGCAGCCGCCACCTGCGCCGCGGGTCGACCCGGAGCACGAACGCAAGCGGCCCGAATTCGAGGCCAAGTGCTCCGCCAAGATCCCCTCGACCGCGACGCCGGAAGCGCGGAACCGGATGATGGCCGACTGCATGAAGGATGCGGGCTATACCTGGACCGCTCCCGACCCGGCGGTCGAACAAAAGCGCCTCGACGCCGAGGCACAGTGTTCCGCGAAGATCCCCGCGACCACGGCGTCCGAAGCGCGGCAGCGGATGATGGCCGACTGCATGAAGGAACACGGCTACACCTCGACCCCAGCCCGCGATCACCGTTGACGATGAGCCGCCGGGCCCCTTCGCCGCCACCTCCAACGGCCGGCCGCCTGGGTGAAAGGCGCTCGAAGCAGGGCCGGCGGATCCGGGGATGGGCGCATCCGGCGAGCGCCGCCGCGCAGGGTCGTTCAGCGGCCGAAGGTCCGTCGGTACGCACCGGGCGTCGTGCCCAGGACGGCCCGGAAGCGGCGTCGCAGGTTGACGGCGGAGGACAGGCCGACCCGGATCGCGATGGCCTCGACCGGCAGCTCCGTTTGCTCCAGCAGCACCCGGGTCGCGTCAAGGCGCTGGGTGAGCAGCCACTTGCCGGGGCTGTGGCCGAGCTGTTCGGCGAAGCGCCGGGCGAGTGTGCGGCTGGACACTCCCGCCTGCTCGGCGAGGCGGCCCACGGTCAGCTCGGTGTCGAGCCTGGACAGGGCCCACTCCAGCAGCGGCGCGAGCGACTCGTCGGTCCTGACGGCCACCGGCTGGGCGGCGTACTGGAGCTGGCCGCCTTCCCGGTGCGGGGGCAGCACCATGCTCCGGGCGACCTGGGCCGCGTAGGCGGCGCCGTGGTCGCGGCGTACCAGGTGCAGGGCCAGGTCGATGCCCGCTCCGGACCCGGCGCTGGTGGCCACGTCGCCGTGGTCGACGTACAGCACGTCCGCGTCGACCTCCACCCGTGGAAACGCGGCAGCGAACTGCTCCGCACGCCGCCAGTGCGTCGTCGCCCGGCGCCCGTCCAACAACCCGGCCTGCGCCAGCACGAACGCCCCCGTACAGATGGACACGACCCGCGCCCCGCGCCGGTGCGCCGCAGACAGGGCGCTCAGGACGTCCGGTGACACGGCCGCCCCGGTCGGCTGCCAGCCCGGAACGACGATGGTGTCCGCGTCCGTCAGCGCGTACAGCCCCGCCTCCACGTACATCGCGGGTCCCGTCGTGGCGGGGAGCGGTCCGGGACGCTCGGCGCAGACCGTGAAGTCGTAGTGCACCGGCAGATCCGGCCGCACGGAACCGAACACCTCGGCGGCGCAGGCGAGTTCGAACGGGGACTGCGGCGCGTTCAGCAGCGCGACCACACGATGACGGCTCATGGCAGGAATGTACCTGAGGGTGTCTTTTCAGACTCTCGGCCGGGGGCCCGCTCCACGCGATCGTGGGCGCATGAGCGAAACAACGCCTACGGGCCCCTTGAAGACCACCGTCCACATCGACGACATCGAGCCGGGAGACGTCGCCCCCGGCATCGTCCGCCGCAGGCTTCCGGCGACCGAGTTCGCCAGCGGCTGGCTGATCGACTTCGCCCCGGACACCGAGTGGCCGGATGTCGACGTCCACGCGACCGAGGAGCGGTACTACGTGCTGAGCGGCGAGGTGATCGAGGGGGAGGAGCGTCATGGCCCGGGCACCTACGTGGTGTTCGCCCCGGGCAGCCGGCACCGCCCCCGCACGGAGGTGGGGGCACGGATGCTGGGGGTCACGGTGCGGGCGCACTGATCGCTCTCTCCGCGGCCGCCGTTCGCCACCCCGGAGGTCACCTCAGCGAGGCCGAAGGGGATGGCAAAAGGCGCCCGAGAGCCGGGGCGTCGCCCCTGCGGGGCCGAGCGGTTGCTACCGATCCTGAGCCTGCATCAGAAGGTGACCCCGGCGGAACCGCTCCTCGGCGCGCGGCTCGCGCAGCATCCTGCCGGCTTCGACGAACCCGGCCTCGCGGGCCAGCCCCGCGAGGTCGTCGACCGGCCATCGGTAGGCCGTCGCCACCTTGTGGTCGAACGCCGTCACCGGACCGCCCTCGGACTCGAAGAAGGCAAGCAGGAGGACGCCGCCCGGTCTGAGAACCCGGCGGAACTCGGCGAAGTACGAGGGAATTTCCTGCGGCGGAGCATGGATGACCGAGTACCAGGACACGATGCCCCCCAACTCGCCGTCGGCCAGGTCCAGGGCGTCCATCGAACCGACCTCGAACCGCAAGTCAGGATAGGCCTCACGCGCAAGACTGATCATCACGGGCGAAAGGTCGACGCCGAAGGCGTCCAGTTCCAGGTCTCGCAGGTGCGCCGTCACATATCCGGGACCGCATCCCAGCTCGGCGACGGGCCCGGCATCAGTGGCCCGCGCGAGCTCGGCGAACGCGGCGAGGACCGAGCGGTCCAGCGGCAGATCGGCGAGCCCGTCGCGGACGAGATCTGCGTAGCGAACGGCGACGGCGTCGTAAGCATCTTGTGTCGCACGGAGGTACGAGGGGAGTTCGGTCACAGGGGACGATAGTAGGGCTTGCACGGTCTGGCCGGCGACCGGTTCTGCTTCCGGCAGGCAGGGGGAGATTGCCAGGCCTGGCCGCGTCCGTAGGTCACTTGACGCATTCCTTCAAAGGCTCGGCGGCTGCGACTCTGGCCCGGAGTCTGGGGTCGACCTTGTTGTCGATCGCTTCCGCACCGGTCCGCGCCTTCAGTTCTTCCGGCGTGATTTTGGAGGGGACAAGGGGTTTGGTGCTGTCGCGTCTCCACCATGCGCCGGAGGAGTCACGGAACCAGACGGTTTCCACCTCGATCCTGGCATCCGCCGTCCATGAATCCCCGAGGGAAACCACCAGGACATCGGGTGTGAGGGTGACCTTTGCGCACGGAGGAAGCGTCTCGAACACGATCAAGAACACCTTGGAGTTCTCTGCGGGCTTCGGAACGCCCTGACACGATCCGGCTGAGCACGCCGAGGCGGGGGAGGAGTCCATATGGACGGAGTGGTCGAGGCAGAGTCGGGCGAGGCAACGTCGGCGCGTGTGGCACGCCGTAGCCGCATTCGGCGTGCTGCACTCTCCGGGGGGATCGTTGGCGCGCTCACACCCGTGCCCCTCGCCATCCGCGGCACGGAAGCCCTGTTCGCGTATGCGAGGACCTGTAACCCGTAGCCGTAGGTCCGCGCGACTTTCACGGGCCGCGGCGGGCTGAGGGGCTCAGCGCGGCGGCGGGTGCGTGGCGAGCCAGTGACGGGCGATCTGTTCCCGCGTGGTGACCCATGCCCCGCCGCGCTGCGCCACGTGCCTCAGGAAGCCGTCGAGCGCGCGGATGCGGCCGGGCCGGCCGATGATCCGGCAGTGCAGGCCGACGCTCATCATGCGCGGGCGGTCGGCGCCCTCGGCGTGGAGGGCGTCGAAGGTGTCGATGAGGTAGGAGAGCATGTCGCTTGCAGTGGTGAAGCCGTGGACGATCAGGAACTTGAAGTCGTTCGCGTCGAGGCTGTATGGCAGTACGAGGTGCGGCCGGCCGGCCGCTTCGACGTAGAACGGCAGGTCGTCGGAGTAGTCGTCGGAGTCGTAGAGGAAACCGCCTTCCCCGGCGACGAGGCGCCGCGTGTTGGGGCTGGTCCGGCCGGTGTACCAGCCGACGGGACGGCGTCCGACGAGCCGCTCGATCGTCGCGATCGAGCGGGCGATGTCGGCGCGCTCGGCGTCCTCCGGCACGTGGCGGTAGTCGATCCAGCGCCGGCTGTGGCTCGCCACCTCCCAACCGGCGGCGGCCATCGCCCGCGCCGCGTCCGGGTTGCGTTCGAGCGCCTGGGCCACGGCGTAGACGGTGAGCGGCGCCCTGTGCGCCGCGAGCGTGCGATGGATGCGCCAGAAGCCGGCGCGCGAGCCGTAGGCGAACATGGATTCGACGTTCAGATCGCGTCCCCCTGCCACGGGCGGCGCGCCGATGAGCTCGTGAAGGAAGCCCTCGGAGGAGGGGTCGCCCTCAAGGACGCTCCGCTCGCCGCCCTCTTCGTAGTTGAGGACGAGGCTGACGGCGACACGGGCACCGCCGGGCCAGGCGGCATGCGGCGGCTCGGCGCCGTATCCGACGAGGTCGCGCTGATGCTCGGACACGGGCGGCACCCTACCCCCGCGCCCCGTCGCGAACCGTGGGGCCACACCAAGTGACCGGGCCGCGGAGGGCCATTTGGCCGGATGGGCTCACACGGAGGCCGGGACGCGCGCGCACCCGGTCGGGGCGCGCCGACGAACGCAGCAGTCGTCTGATGCGACATGAAGATCGCACCGGTCGGCATCGGCATGTTTGTGGTTTCCGCCAGTACGACGCCCCGGCCCAGGAGAGCAAGACTTCCCACCAGGGGCGTCGGCCTGTCTCGAAGGCCGACGCCGAGGACAAAGGGGGAACATGATGAGCGGTCAGCTGTACGACGAGATCGGTGAGGCGTTCGAGGGCTTCAAGACCCTCCCTCTCGCGCGCTACGGGGAGGTGCCCGGTTTCCTCGCCCTCGTCGGCGACGTGAACGGCAAGTCGATTCTCGACCTGGCCTCCGGAACCGGCTTCTACAGCCGGGAGTTCAAGCGCCGCGGCGCCTCCCACGTCCTGGGCGTCGACATCTCCTCCGCGATGGTCGAAGCCGCGCAGGCCCTGGAGGACAGCGACCCGCTGGGCGTGCACTACGAGGTCGGCGACGTCGCCGAGCAGCGCACCTTCGAGCAGCGCTTCGACATCGCGGTTGCGGTCCAGCTGTTCAACTACGCCGAGGACGTCGCCACCATCGAGCGGATGTGCCACAACATCCACCGGAGCATCGCGGACGGGGCCGAGTTCTTCGTCTTCACGCAGAACCCGGACTACCGTTTCGACGGGCCGTCCCTGGCCAAGTACGGCTTCCTGTGCGAATCCCTCGGTGAGGAGACCGAGATCGGGCCGCGCGTGAGGATCACCGCGCTCCTCGACCCGCCGATCTCGTTCGTCGCGAACCCGCCCAGCCGCGAGGTCTTCGAGAAGTGCCTGCGGGCGGCCGGATTCAACGAGGTCACCTGGGTCCCCCTGGAGATCTCCGCCGCCGGCGTGCGTGAGTACGGCAAGGACTTCTGGGAGGACTACGCCGCGAACCCCCCGCTGACGATGCTGCGCTGCCGCGCCTGACGCCGAGCGGCCCGTCCCCGGTTCGGCTGCCCGGTCCGGCCGGGGACGGAGAAAGTCTGGCTGCGCTGTCACATTCGCTCCGCCCGGTGCGTCAGTGCTGTGTAGATGCCAATCGAAGGAGCAGCGGTCATGACGAGCACCACTTCCATCTCGCGGATGCCGAACCCGGGCGAGTTCGTTCCGGAGCTGAGCGACATCAGTGCCGCCCTGTTCCGTGCCACGGGCAACCGCTCGGTGCCCCGTGCCACGATGAGCCTGGTCCACCTGCGGGCCGGCCAGATCGTCGGTAACACCTACCTGACCATCTTGAACACCGGTTTCCTGCGCAAGGCCGGGGAATCCGAGGAGCGCATCACGGCCGTGTCCTCGTGGCAGGACGCTCCGTATTTCACCGAGGCGGAGCGGGCGGCACTCGCCCTGGTGGAGGCGGTCCTCCAGCCGGCCCCGCACGGCAAGGAGCGTGTCTGCGACGAGCTGTACGCGGAGGTCGCCAAGCACTACGACGAGAAGGCCCTGGCCACCCTTACCATCGCCATCGGCCAGATCAACTTCTTCATTGCCCTGGCCGTCATCGGCAAGCCGCAGCCGGTCGCCTCCCTCGCGGACCAGCAGTGGGACTGACCTGGTCCCTTCACCGTGCCCGGTCGCGGCCCCGGCGAACAGGATGAACAACGAGCACCCCGTGAGGTAGGCGAGGTCGGCGGCCCTCGCGAGCATCCCTTCGCGGATGCTCGCGAGGGTGATTTGGCCGGTCGGCAGGGCCACCCTGTGGTCAGCGAGTGTCGGTGCGCTTCTCAAGGCGGGTGCCGTGGCGAAGGGTGATCGACATCAGGTCGCTGGGGGCGTCCAGTTCCAGGCGGTGCCAGCGGCCGCGGGGGACGACCACGGCGGTGCCTGCCTGCAACTGCACCATGTCCTCGGCGCCGCCGGGCCCGGCAGGACGGAGGTAGAGGCGGACGCCGCCGGTCAGGCAGCACACTGCCTCCTCGGCCTCCGGGTGCATCTCCCAGTGGTCGGAGTGAACGTCGGCGTCGGTGGCCACGTGGAACGTGGCGATCTGCCAGGCGCCGGAGTCGCCGCTGGTCATACGCCGTTCGGCGACTCGGACATCGCCATCGGGGCAGATGTGCAGCGCCGAGGCGAAGAGGTCGATCGCTGAGATGGGTGTCGTCTTCATGACGGAGTTCCTTCCAGTCGGCTCTCTGCGGGGGCGACGGGTCGCGGGTGAGGTGTTTCCGCCCGGCGGCGGGGCAGCACGCCGATCGCCACGACAGCCGCGAGCACGAAGAGCGCGGCGGAGATGGCCAGGCCCAGGGCGTAGCCGTCGTTGAGCGCGGCGGGATCGGTGGCCGTGCCGGTGCGGTGTGCTGCGGTGGTGGCCAGGGCGGCCAGGCCGATACAGCCGCCGAGTTGGCGGGAGCTGTTCACGAGGCCGGAGGCCATGCCGGCCTCCGGGGGCGCGACGCCGGTGGTCGCGGCGGCAACGATCGGGGCAATGACCAGTCCGACGCCGACTCCGGTGATGAGGCAGGGGCCGAGCACGTCCGTGAGGAAGCCGCCGTCGGGACCGATGAAGGCGAACCAGGCCAGGCCCGCGGCGGCCAGCAGGGCGCCGGGAACCAGGGACGCCCGGGGAGTACGTGCGGCGGTGACGCGGGTCGCGACGAGGGTGCCTGCGACCAGGCTCACGGAGAAGGGCAGGAAGGCGGCGCCGGTCGCCGCGGCACCCATGCCCAGAACTTGCTGCATGTACAGGGATACGAAGTAGAACGCCGCGAATTGCCCGGCCGTGGAAAGGAACACCAGCACATTGGCGCCGGCGATCGATCGGCTGCGCAGCAGGCCGAGGCGCAACAGCGGTGCGGCGGCCCGGGATTCGACGAGGACGAAGGCGGCCAGGAGCATGGCCGCGGCGACGAGCGTCGCCAACGTGACCGGTGATCCCCACCCTTGGGCGTCGGAGCGCACGACACCCAGCACCAGCAGCCCGACTCCGCCGGTCGACAGGACGGCGCCGAGCACATCCAGCCTCTCGCGCCGGGCGGGGGGCGCTTCGGCGGTTACGCCTGCGCGAACCAGCGCGAGAGCCACCGCCACGATGGGCAGATTGATCAGCATCACCCAGCGCCAACCCGCGTACTCGGTCAACAGCCCTCCCGCCAGCACGCCCAGTGCTCCACCCGCGGCGTTCACCCCGCTCCACACCCCGAGCGCACGCACACGCCGCGGGCCCTCGGTGAAGGTGGTGGTGAGCATCGCCAGCGCGGCCGGGGCGGCCGCGGCGGCCCCCACACCCTGACCGGCGCGGGCGGCGATCAGCTGCCAGGGCGCCTGGGCCAGCCCGCCCGCCAGCGAACACAGCCCGAAGACGGCCAGGCCAAGTACCAACAGCCGACGCCGGCCGTACAGGTCGCAGGCGCGGCCCCCCAGCAGCAGAAACCCGCCGAGCGTGAGCGCGTATACGTGCACGACCCACGACAGGCCGAGGGGCGCGAACCCCAGGGCCGCGCGCATCGCGGGCAGCGCGACGTTGACCACCGACAAGTCCAGGGCGACGGCGAACTGGGCGACGGCCACCGCCGCCAGCACCACTCCGGGGCGCCCTCGTAAGTTTTTATACATGTAAGGAAAGTAACCCCAGGGGGTGGCCCCTGTCGACACCTGGGGGATGATGAGGGCATGTCGCAACCGCCCGCTCCGCGCAAAACCCTCGGCCGACCTCCCCGCATCTCCCGAGAGGAGGTCGTCGAGACGGCCCGCCGGATCGTCGCCGCGGACGGCATGGACCGGCTGACCATGCGACGGCTGGCCACAGAGATCGGCAGTACGCCGATGGCGCTCTACCACCACGTCCGCAACAAGGAAGAACTGCTCGTCCTGCTGCTGGACGACTACGCCGCCCACGCGCTCCAGCGCCCCGAACTCCCCGCCCAGCCTCGCGAGCGGGTCGTCGTCGCCGCTGCCGCGATCCACGAGGCGCTCGCCGGCTGCCCCTGGATCGTGGAGGTGCTGACCGCCGACGACCTGATGTCCACATCCGCCCTGTGGTTCGTCGAGCAGATCGTCGACGGCCTGGTCGAATGCGGCCTGACCCCCGAGCGGGCCGTACAGGGGTACCGCGCGATCTGGTACTACACCGCCGGAGAGATCGTGGTCCGGACGACAGCGGCCCGGCGGCGCGCGGACGATGACCGTGCGACCTACCGGGAGCGGGTCTTCGCCGATCTCGACCCCGGCGAGCTACCCCGCTTGGCCCAGGTCGCGGACCAGTGGGCGCCGCTGACCGCCGAGGACACCTACCTGGAGGGGCTCCGAGCCCTGGTGGACGGCCTCCTGACCCGCCGTTGACCTGCACAAGGCGAGAGGAATCCGCCACCAGGACTACGGAGCCATGGACTTCGGGCCCGGTTTCCGGACCGGAGCGTCAGCTGGTGGCCAGGGTGCGGTCGAGGAGGGGCAGCAGGCGGTCCCAATGGCGCTGCAACGCGCCGGCGTTGAAGGCGTCGGTGTCGGACATGGTGAAGCCGTGGAGGGTGCCGGGGTAGATCTCGGAGGTGTAGCCGACCCCTGCGGCCTCCAGGGCCTGGTTGAGCTCGCCGAGGGCCTCGGGCGTCATGTCGCCTTCGGCGTGGCCGAGGTGGACCTGGGCGGTCAGCGCGGACAGGAGGCGCTGCAAGCCCTCGGGCCCGTCGGCGCCCACGGGGCCGTGGAATGCGGCGACGGCGGCCACTTGGCCGGGGTGGGCCGCGGCGGTGCGCATCGCCAGCAGACCCCCTATGCAGTAGCCGGTCACCGCGACGGGTCCGGCGCCGACCTCGGGCTGGGTGGTGAGGAACCTGAGGTACGCGTCGGCGTCGCTCAGGACACGCTCGGTGGTGTGCGCCTCGATCAAGGGCATCAGCTGGGCGAAGACCGCGGGCCGGGCCTCTTCTCCGATGTGCTCGGGAAGTTCGATCACCGGTGCCGGGCCGTGCCGGTAGAAGAGGTTGGGGACGAGTACGTAGTACCCGTGCCCGGCCAGCTCGCGGGCCATCTCCCGCAGCACGGGCCGGATGCCGAAGCCGTCCGGGTACATCAGCACTCCCGGGTGCCGCTCGCCACGGTCGGGGAAGGCGGCGAAAGCGTCGGCCAGGCCGTCCGCGGTGGGAATGTGCAGCATCTTGGTGGGCATGAGTTCTCCTGTCGTGGTTGACGTGTCGAGCTGTGATCAACACGACAGGAGGAGGATCCCGCGCAGCAGCGCCGGATCCTCGGTCCAACAGCGGGCCGGCACCAGCCCGTACGGCGCTCAGAGGAGCGCCGGGTCACCAATCCGTGTGTGGCGCAATGCCGTCCCGGTAGTCATGCTGCAGAACGTAGCCCACGGGACTGGATCGACGCCAGCCCTCCCCAGTCCGCAGCGCTGTCCGGGAGCGGGTGAAGAGGTGCGCTCGGTCCGCCCTTTGCCGACGCACGGCCGTCCGTCGGCAGCCCGGACCCGGCCGGCGCGGCGGCCGGCCAGCAGATGATGACGGGCGGCCGACGCTCAAGAACCGCACCCGGACCGCCGGCCCCGTGCGCGAAGGGCCGCCTCCAGCCGGGCGATGTCCTCGGCGTCCTTGGTCCGCCGAGGCCTGGAGGGATCCCAGACGGGCATCATCCGCTTGATCTCGATCTGCGCCAGCGGACCGACGATCGCACACTGCAGACCACCGACACTGCCCGGCCCAGCATCGAGCATTCCCTCGGGCCAGGGCGCACCGGCCCAGGGGCCCCCGGCGACCACCACACGGCCGGCAGCATCTCGATCCAGGAACGTGAAGCTGCTCTCCAGCCCGTCCTTGCCGAAATCGAGCTGCAAGTCAGGCGGCGGCCCTGGGATCGGTCGATAGCCGCGCTGGAGCAAGCCTTCCGCAAGGGCCCCGGCATCGTCCGCCCAGGCGAACCAGTCGATGTCCCCATGGTCTCGCGTGATCTCCCCGAGGAAGAAGTCCATGGCCCAGCCACCACGAAGCCACACCGGGACCCCAAGAACTCCGGCAACCTCCACGACCTCAGCGATCAGCCGGAGCTGTTGATCAGCACGTCCCATATCCACAGCCAAGCAGGCTAGGCGGCAACCGCTCTGCCCAGCACATGATTTGTTCCCCCGCAGAGCCGACAGACAAGCCCTTCCCCTGTCGGACCAGCCGGACCAGGTCCTCGGGTCATGGGGTGCTCGATCACGGTGAATGCGCTTTCGAGGTCGCCCGCTACTACGCTATCCCGCGTTGCGCGGCGAAAGCCGCCGCCCAATCCGGTCGAACAGCTCCGTCAGCGGCTCGCCGATGTCCCGACCGAACTCGGTCAGCCCGTAGGTGACCTGGGGCGGTGTCGTCGGCTCGACCTCCCGCCAGACCAGGCCGTCCTGGACCAGCGCGCGCAGGGTCTGGGCGAGCATCTTCTCGCTGATGCCCTGGATGCTCTCGCGTAGCTCGTAGAACCGGAGGTCGTGTCTCCGCAAGGAGATCAACACCCAGACACCCCACCTGCTGGTCACGTGGTCGACCACGTCACGCGCGGGGCAGTCGGTGTGAAACACCTCATACCGAGTCCCCGCCTCGGCCCGTATGTGCTGCGCGCTTTCCGTCACGTAGTGAGCTTACCCAAAGGTATGTCCTTACCAGGAGTTAGCCCGGCCCCTACCGTTCAGCCACGGAAGACACCGGACAAGGAGCTGTACATGATCGTGGTGACCGGGGCTACCGGGAATGTGGGCCAGCTGTTGACGCGGGCATTGGCCGAGGCGGGCCAGCAGGTGACGGCGGTGTCACGGCACGCCGCGGCCGTGCCGGACGGCGTCCGCCACGTGGTGGCCGACCTGGCCGAGCCGCCCAGCCTTGAGCCCGCGCTGGCCCGAGCGAAAGCCCTCTTCCTGCTGCTGCCCGGCGACTTGCACGCCGCCGGAGCCAGCCCGGCCGACATCATCGGCGCAGCCGAGGCCAGCGGGGTCCGCCGGGTCGTCCTGCTCTCCACGCAGGGCGTGGCGACCAGGCCGTTCGGCGCAACGCGGATCGCGATGCGCGGGCTGGAGGATGTGCTGCGGGAGTCAGGCCTGGAGTGGGTCATCCTGCGGCCGGGCGGCTTCGCCTCCAACGCCCTGTGGTGGGCCGAGTCCATCCGCGCGCAGCGGGTCGTCGCCGCTCCCTTCGGCGACATCGGGGTGCCGATCATCGATCCGGCGGACATCGCAGAGGTCGCGGCGGCGTGCCTGCTGGATGACCGGCACACCGGCGGCGTGTACGAGCTGACCGGCCCGGAGGTGATCACGCCGCGCCAGCAGGCGGAGGCCATCGCCGCCGCGCTGGGCTCGCCAGTGCGGTTCCACGACCTCACCCGCGACGAGGCCAAGGCCGCCATGGCCCGGAGCATGCCGGCCGAGCTCGCCGAGGACACCCTGGCCATCCTCGGTTCGCCGAACCCGGACGAACTGCGCGTCAGCCCGGACGTCCAGCGGGTCCTCGGCCGCGCCCCGCGCCGGTTCGTCGACTGGGCCACCCGCAATATCGCCGCGTTCCGCTGAAACGGGTCAGCGCCGCCGGAACTGCTCGGCGTGCTCGGCGATCGATGCCGCGGGCGCGGTGCTTCTCGTAGTAGGCCCCGGCGCCGGAGGAGACCCGCACCGATGAGGATGCCGGGGCGATCAGGACGTCGATGAGGCGGTCGTGGAGGGTGGGCGTGCGATTGCGGCCGGTCAGCCGTGGTGCTCCGTCAAGTGGGCGAACGACACCCGGGCGAGGGCGTCGAGGGTTTCCGGCGTCGCCTCCGGCACGAGGGTCCGGAACGACGCGGCGAAGGCTTCCGACTGCGTGCGGAGCGTCCGTACCTCCAGTGCCTGGGTCAGGCGGGGGATCACCTCGTAGGAGCAGTAGGGGTGTTCGGCGGCGATAAAGGCCAACAGGCTTTCCGCGTACGAGCCGTGCTCCCCGTCGTACGCCCAGGAGTCCAGCGCGAGCAGCAGCGGGAACCGGGCCCGTACCTCCCACCGGGCCAGCGGGACGTCCTCGTATCCGGCGGGCCGCTGACGGTCCGCGAGCCGCAGCAGCATCGCGAGCTCGGTCATGAACTCGGGCACGCTCCTGGTCCCGGCGGCCGTCGTCCATGCCCGGCGGGCGTCCTGCGGGCAGGTCGCGAAGAACTCCTCGCTGAAGGCCGTGGCCAGATAGTCCAGTTGGGAGGCGAGCGGCTGTACGGTGTGCCGCCAGGCCGCGTCCCAGTGATCGGTCCGGGTGACCCGCGTGAGCCGTAGCACCTCCCACTCCAGCGGATCGGACCCGCCCGCGGCGAGCCCGACGAGGTGCGCGATCGGTCCGCTGGTGAACATGCCTTCAGGATGCAGCGCCATTACTCCCCCTTCTCGTACTGGGCCCATCCAATCGCCCTGCGGACATGGCTGTCGCACCGGGTGGGCGCCGGGGAGGCAGGAGTCACCCGGGGCACTCGGCCCCCGGCATGGGAACCGAGGCGCGCACCGGTCAGGGCTTGAGGCAGTTGTCGCGGAATGCCTCGTCGTAGGCGGTCTGGTATCCGAGGCGGTAGCCGTTCTGGTACGCGAGGATCAGGGTGTTGGGCTGGGTGGGCGGCACCAGGTCCGAGTGTTCGCGGGTCGGCGGGTTGCACTGTTTGGCGTCTTCCCGCCCCCACCCCTCGCCGGCCGTCTTGCCCGCAGCGAACATGCTGTCGGGGGTCTGCTGCTGTGGCGGCGGGGCGTCCGGCTTCTTGGGCGGCTCCGGTGTCTTGTTGCAGTTGGCCGCGTACGCCTTGTTGAATCCTGCGTCGTAACCGTTCCGGTAACCCTGCGCCTTGCCGCGCTCGTAGTCGTTGGGATTCACGGGCGACAGGGGCGGGGGCAATTTCTGGCAGAACGGAGGGCTGCCGTTGCGGAGGCCGACGCTGTATCCCTCGGAGTACCCTTTCGCGCAGCCCTTGTGGTAGGCGTCGCCAGGGCCGCGTCCCGCAAGGTGGCACGGTGCCGGGGCTGCGGCGACCAGCCCGGACGATGATTCCGGCGTACTCGACGGAGATGCCGCGAGGCTCGGCGAGAACGCCATCAGCGTCAGTACCGGGGCCGCGAACGCGGCGAGGAAACGGGTCCGGTTCTGGGGCATGAGCGATTTCCCCCTTCAGGAGGCCGTCAGCTCCCGAGCCCTCTCATTTTACGCCTGTCGCCCATGGCCCGCGGGGGCAGCGCCGCGTTCGCGCCGGTGGGGGGCGGAGCGACCTCAGGACGAGTCTGCGTAGCGGGTGGCGATCGCGGCGGCGCGGTCGCGCAGGGAGGTGCGCAACGACTGCGGGGTCAGGGCTTCCGCGTCCGTGCTGAGCTGCCACAGCGCCCATTCGGCGTGCCGGGAATCCTGGAAGGTCACCTCCAGCCGCAGCCGGCCGTCTGCGTCGGGTTCTTCCGCGCGGACAGCCAGCGCGGTGGCCAGCAGGTCCTCCCGCCGCGCCGGGTTCACCCGTACCTGCACGGTGATGTGGTCGCCGCCGGAGAGGAACCGGGCGGAGCGTTCCCGCCAGATCCGGTCCAGATCGACCCGGTTCGGTCGCTGTGCCGCTTCGGGGAGTTCCTCGGCGGCCAACACCCGCGACAGCCGGTAGGTGCGGTCCGCGCCGGATCTCGTGGCCAGCAAGTAGGCCCGGTCGCGTACGGTGACCAGCCCGATCGGGTCCACCGTGCGCCACTGCGCTGTCTGACCCGTGGCCGCGTAGTGGATGCGCAGCTTGTGTCCGGCGAGCACCGCGCGCCTGACTTCGACCATGGTGGTGTCGGGCACCTCCTCGACGGCCGACCGGCGTGAGAGCAGGTCGGTCTCCGGATCGACGAGAAGTCGCTGGGCCGCGTCGCTCGCGGTGGCCCGGTGGCTTGCGGGCAGCGCGTCGGCCACCTTCCGCATGGCCGAAGCGAGCGCCGAGCCGAGGCCGAATGCCTGCTCGCCGCGCCCCGATCCGGCGGTCAGCAAGGCGAGGGCCTCGTCGTGGTTCAGTCCGGTGAGCTCGGTATGGAAACCGGGCAACAGCGCGAAACCGCCGTGCCTGCCGCGCTCGGCGTAGACCGGGACGCCGGCCGCGGACAGCGCCTCGATGTCACGCAGCACGGTGCGGGTGGACACCTCCAGCTCGCGGGCCAGCGTGTCCGCTGTCAGCCGACCGCGCTGGCGCAGCAGCAGCACCAGTGAGACCAGCCGGTCGGCGCGCATACGAGAACGTTAACGGAATACATGACGGAGGGTGTCGTGATTTGTTGGGAGGCTCGTTCACGCGACGTCAAAGCCTGCGGCGGTTACCGAGCCGATGGACGTACGTACTCCCGATCGATCGAATGGAGCTGATGTGGCAGTGGAACGAACGGCGGTCAACCCGGTGACGTGGTCGGTGGACTTGGGATTCAACCAGGGTGAGGTCGTCTCCGGGCACACACGGACCCTGTACATCTCGGGGCAGACCGCGATGAGCGGCGAAGGCAAGCCCCAGCATGACGGTGACATGGCGGCGCAGTTGACGCTGAGCGTCGACAACCTGGAAGCCGTTCTCGGCGAGGCCGGCATGTCTTTGTCGAACCTCGTCCGGCTCAACGTCTACACGACCGACGTCGATCTGCTCTTCCAGCACTACGGCGTGCTGGCGGCGCGGTTGGGCGCCGCCGGGGTGGCGCCGACCTCCACGATGCTCGGGGTGACGCGACTGGCGATCCCCGGCCAGATGGTCGAGCTTGAGGGGACCGCCGTGGCGTGACGCGACGCCGCCCCCCTGCTGCTCGTGCCGGTTGAACCGGCACGAGCAGCAGGCAGTTGGGTGATTGTCTGAGGTCACCCTGTGCGGCAGTCACTCCGACTGTGAGTCAACCGCGATGCCCCGCGCCCCAGGGGCCGTCCGGCACCAGGGCGCCAAGCACGGCCAACAGCTGTGGTGGCTCGACAGGATCCGGCAAAGAGTCCAGGTCCGACCACAAGACCCACGCGTGCGAGCCCAGGTTGACCTGCTCATCCGGGAGCAGGCCGGTCCGCACCAGCGAAGGCCGCTCCTCGGTGAAGCGGGCCACGAAGAAATCCTCCGAACCGACGAGCCTCACGCCCTTCCACCGCACGTCCCGCTCGACAGGCACGGACCGCTCCAGGACCGCATCCGGGTCCAGCCCGGTCTCCTCGGCCAGCTCGCGCCGTGCAGCCGCAAGCGGCGTCTCACCGGGGTCAATTCCACCGCCGGGAGGCTCCCAGAGCCACGTCCCATCGACCGGATCACGCCAGCGCAGCAGAAGCACACGGTCAGCGGGGTCCAGGCAGAGCACCCGCGCAGCGGGCCGATGTATGGTCTCCATCCCGTCGACACTAGCGGCCCTCGACGTGCCGATCGAGATCACAGGCTGCCGGCTGAGTCAGCACCACAAACGCGAGCCCGCGTCGATCCGAAATTCAGTGGAGCCGCAGTCCCGTGAGCCGTTACGGTGCTCCCGCCCACAGTCATCCCGGCAAGGACGTGCCGTTGTACACCAAGTGAGACACCCCGAGCGCTGATCCGTCGCGCGTCGCACCTGTGCGCCGTGCTCCTTTTCGCTGCGGTCTTCTCACTGGAACCGGTGTATCTCTGTGTCCAAAACCTGGGTGGTCGTGCCCACCTGCCTGCCGATAGTTCTCCGCCGTTGCCACAGGTGCGCCTCCGGGCGCTTCCGGGCGAACGGCAAATTCCGCGTCAACGCGAACCACAAGCTCCTCGACGCCTGGCTCCTCGCCCTGTGCACCGAATGCGGGGACACCACCAAGCTCACTGTCCTGGAGCGGATGAACGTGCGTGGCGTACGACCCGAGCTCCTGAACCTGCTGCACGACAACGACCTCGGCCTGGCAGCCGAACTGCTCCAGGACCCGGTCGTACGGCGCCGCAACCGCATCGCCCTCGACTGGGACAACGCCTGGCGCCTCGACAACGGCGCGCCGGAACAGCCGAATCGGCCGAATCAGCCGCACCATCCGCATCAACCGGAGGGTGACGCCATAGAGGTCTCGGTCCGCTTCGCGGCGCGGATACCTGTGCGGCCGGTGCGATTGATCGCCGAAGGCTTCGGCCTTTCGCGAGCCGAGGTCGAGAGACTGCTCGCCGAGGGGAACCTCGTGTCGGCAGTCCGCCTGAGCGGCAAGCGATCGGGCGACTTCACCTTCATGCTCAAGCGCTGAGCCCTTCCGGCCCGGGGCCTGTCCGGCGGTATCCGATCCGCCGGACAGGCCCGCCGCAGCGGCCGCGCGCTCCGGCTGCGTGGCCGGCGAGTGGCCGGGCCGAGCCGTCGGAAACGTTCATTCCTCCGGGTGAGGGAAGGGCTCTCGAGGAAGGCGGCCGCGCCGGAATTGTCTAGCCTGGGTCAGGGAGTGGCGGGCAGCCACCCCGTGGGCGCGTGGTTTCAGCACGGGGGCTTGTATGGCGGGGCAGCACAAGGCGACCCTCCGGCTGCGCCTGCGGTACCTGTTCGACCATCTGGTGGCGGGCGGGACCGCCGCGCTGGTGGGCTGGCTCGCGCTGGCCTGCCTCGCCGTCGTCCTGCCGGCCAGCGCGCTCCTCGTCTGGGCCGACCGGGCGGCTCCGGCGGATCTCTCCGGCAAGCTCACCGCAGTGTGGGTCAGCGTGGGCCAGACGCTCAAGATCGGTGGCGCGGTCGGACCTCCCCTGTACGTCCTCGCCTCGGTAGCCCTCGCCCTGGTCGCCCTGCTCTACGTGTCCACCCTGGTCAGCGTGATCACCGCGGGCATCAACCAGCGCATCATGGACCTGCGCCTGGGCCACTCCACCGTGCTGGAGACCCGGCACACCGTCGTCCTGGGCTGGTCCGACCAGATCTTCCCCGTGGTCGGGGAGCTGGTCGCCGCCAACGCCAACCAGCGCCGATCGGCCCTCGCCGTCCTCGCCCCGATGGACAAGGTGGAGATGGAGGAGGCCATCGCCGCCCGTGTCCCCGACACCGGCCGGACCCGGATCATCTGCCGCTCCGGCCGCACCACCGATCCGACCGAGCTGGCCCGGGTCGGTCCGCAGACCGCGAAGGCCGTGCTCGTCCTGCCGCCCGGCGGCGACACGGGCGACGCCCACGTGGTGAAGACCCTGCTCGCCCTCGAAGCGGCCCGTGCCGGGGCCGGCGCTGGAGACGCGGTGGTGGTCGCCGCCGTCCGGGACACCCGCAACCACCTCACCGCACGGCTGGCGGCCGGTCCCGGCGGACACGTCCTGTGCGTGGACGACATCGTCGCGCGGCTCCTCGTACAGACCGCCCGCCAGCCCGGACTGTCCCTCGTCTACCAGGAGTTGCTCGACTTCGAAGGGGACGAGTTCTACACCGCCCCCGCCGGGGACCTCGCGGGACGGACCTTCGGCGAGGCCCTGCTGGCCTTCACGACGTCCTCGGTGGTCGGCGTGCTGCACCACGACGGGACCGTCGCGCTCAACCCTGATGACCGTACGGTCATCGATGCGGGCGACCTGATCCTCGTCATCACCGAGGACGACGACACGGCCCTGCCCGCGGACGCCGCCTCCTGGGTGGACGAGGACGCGATCGTCACCGCCCGGCCCGGCCCCCGCCCCGCCGAACGCCTGCTCCTCCTCGGCTGGAACCGCCGCGCCCCGCTCATCGTGGAGCAGCTCGACGAGTACGTGAGCCCCGGCACCACCCTGGACGTGGTGGCCCTCGGTGACGAGGCGACGGCGCGCAGCGCTCGTACGGTCGCACTGGCTTGCACTGGTTTCGAAGTGACCTACCAAGCCGGGGACATCACCGATCCGCAGGTCCTGGACAAGCTGGACGTTCCCGCGTACGACAGCGTGATCGTCATCGGCGAGACGGACCCGACGGCCGAGGCGGGGTCCGACGCGCCGAGCGAGTCCCAGGCCGACGACCGGACGCTGGTCACCCTGCTGCACCTGCGGGCCATCGCGCAGGCCGCCGACCGCGAACTGGCACTGACCACCGAGATGTCCGACGACGGCAACCGGCTGCTCGCGCCCGCCCGGGAGGGCGCCGACTTCATCGTCAGCGGCCGGCTGATCAGCCTCCTGATGACCCAGATCTCGGAGAGCCGCCACCTCGCCGCCGTCTTCGAGGAGTTGTTCCGTGCGGAGGGGCACGAGCTGTACCTGAAGCCGGTCACCGACTACGTCCGGGCCGGGAGCGAGGTCGCCTTCGCCACCGTCGTGGAGTCCGCGCGCCGCCGCCGGGAATGCGCGATCGGGTACAGGCTGCGCGCGGAGGCCGCGACGGCTCCCGCCCACGGGGTGCGGATCAACCCCGACAAGCGGCAGCCGGTGCGGTTCGCCGAGGGGGACTGGCTGATCGTGCTCGCCGAGGGCTGACGGCGCCGGTCCCCGCCCGGTGGAAGGAACGGCCTACGCCCCCGAGTGGACCTCCAGGGCGGTGCGCACCGCGGACTCCAGGGCTCCCTCGATCCACGCGGGCTTGACCGAGGTGTGACAGCCGGCGAAGTGCAGCCTGCCCTCGGGCTCGCGGACGTACGGGAGGAGTTCGGTGTGCTGGCCGGGCAGCAGCACGGAGGCCTCTCCGTAGGCGTACGGGTCGCGCATCCAGGACTGGGTGCGTCCGACGCCGGTGTAGAACACCTCGATGCGCTGCCCGAACACCTCCTGGAGTCCGGCGAGCGCGCGCGGGTAGCGCTCCGCGTCGTCGAAGGAGTCCCACTTCAGGGCGTCGTCCGCCCAGCTGTAGGACGCCAGGATGACGCCGCCCGGGCTGCCTTCGACCGGGTGGGAGGGCTGGAACATGAACCGGTTGGGGTTGTCGGTGGCCGAGCCGCCGCCGATGACCCCGGCCGCCTCGGGCTGGTCGCGGGTGGTGCGGCGGCAGGCGGCGTAGTGGGCGCGCTGGGCCTGCGAGATGTGCCCCTTGGGCACGGAGGGGTGGGCGCCCAGCAGGGCCCCGTCCTCCGGGGTCTGGGCGACCTGGTAGTTCCGGTACAGACCGGCCTTGACGGCCTCGAGTTCACGCTTCCAGTCGGCCTCGTCGAACTCCCACCAGCGGCGGCTGAACTCCAGCAGCACCTTGGTGGCCGCGTCGTAGTGCAGTTCGGTGACCGCGCGCCGCTTGCCGTAGGACAGTGCGGGGGTGACCTGGATGTGACGCAGTCCGGAGAAGGGGACGGTGATGATCGCCGTGTCCCCGGTGAAGGTCTCCCGCCGCACGGGGCTGCCGCCGCGTCCCTCGGAGACGGTGTCGACGCTCACCCCGCCCTCGTCGTGGGTGATGCGGGTGGCGCGCCGGTCGAGCCGGACCAGGTCCTTGACCCGGGCGTAGAGCGCGTCGGCCAAGGTTGCGGTGCCGTCGGGCAGTTCGTAGAAGGCGGTGTCCGGGCTGATCAGGGAGGCCCCGATGAAGCTGTGGATGAAGGCGAGGTGCAGGCGGGAGGTGAGGTTCTCGACGGTGCCGATCAGGTCGATCGTCCGGTCGTCGAGCTGCGCCACCTCGGTCAGGAAGCGGTACGTCGACATGTGGCCGTAGCGCTGGACGACCCGGGCCCAGCCCTCGACGAGCTCCCTGTCCTTCTTGCCCTCGATCTCCTTGCGTACGGGGGCGAAGGCGTCGCGCACGATCTGCGCGGCGGCCACGGACTCGTAGGCCGCCGGGACCCCGAAGGAGCGGTTGACGGCCTGCGGGCTGCGGGCGTAGTCGGCGCGCCGGGCCCGGATGCCGTTGACGAAGATCCAGGTGCGGTGGGCCGGGCGGCCCGAGGCGTCCACATCGACCAGGTGGAAGCGGCGCCGCCGCAGGCCGAGGCTGTCCATCAGCCCGGTGACCAGCGGATGGCTGTCGGGGATGCGCATGGCGCCGGCCTCGGCGTACTGCTTGGGATCGGCGAAGACGGCGGGCGAGTTCTCGTGGCCGCCGGTACGGAAGGTCTTGATCCGGCCGCCCACCCGGTTGCCGTTGGCCTCGATGACGGTCACCTGGTGTCCGGCCTCGCGCAGGAGGTGGGCGGCGGTGAGCCCGGCCGGTCCGGCGCCGACGACCAGTACCTTCTTGCGGGCAACCCGGGAGCGCGGCAGACCGTTCTTCAGGAGGATGTCGGAGTACCGGGGCACCAGGGGCCGGTCCTCCTCGTCGCGGACGAGGACGGCCCGGGCGACGGTGAGGCAGGTTTCCCAGTCGGGCCGGGCGCTGCCGGGCGCCGTCCGCGGGGTCTCGGCGGACGCCGCCGCGACGGTCAGCGCGCCGGCCCCCGCGACGGTCAGCGCGCCGGCTCCGGCGATGACGGTACGGCGGGAGGGGCGGCGGGCGGGCGCCGGTGCGGGCGCGGGCTCGGCGGGCGTGGAGGGCGGATCGATGATCATGGGGCAACTCTCGCGCCCCGCGCGCGCCCCGCACGCTGAAAAGCGCCCGGGAGGCGAACTACCACCCGGACGTGCGGCGCCGCCGCGCACCGCTGACGAACTGGGATTCGTACGGCCCCGCGGTCAGACCTTCCTGACCACGCTGGACTTGAGCTGCATGGCTCCGAAGCCCTCGATCCTGCAGTCGATGTCGTGGCCGTCGACCCCGTCCACGAGGCGGATGTTGCGCACCTTGGTACCCGCCTTGATGCCGCTCGCGCTGCCCTTGACCTTCAGGCCCTTGACGACCGTCACCGTGTCCCCGTCGGCGAGCACGTTGCCCACGGAGTCCTTGACCACCCGCCTGCCGGGCGTCGCTTCGCTCGCATCGTTGCCTTTCCGCGAGCCGTCCACCGGCTCACGGGAGCGCCGCGCCAGGATGGGGGCTCCGCGGGCGCCGGCGTCTGCGGGAGATGTGAAGGAGACGGTATTGATCACCCTGGACGTCCAACGCTACGGCAGCTCGGTCCTGGTCAGCGTCGGCGGGCCACTCGAGGACGACGCCGGCGCGGCACTCCAGCCCCTGCTGGACCACGTCACCGACTACGAGCGGGACCTCACCTTCGATCTGCACGGCGTGGTGTCCATGGACTCCGACGGTCTGCTTCACCTCTTGGACCTGCACCGGCGCGCGGAGTGCCTGGGCCTGCGCGTCCTGGTGGTCGGCTGGCAGCCCCAGCCCCAGCAGCTCATGGCCCAGGTCGCCGGCATCCGAGGCCCCGGATCGGCCACGGGGGAGCGGTACGCGCTGGCGGGCTTCCGCCGCCTGCTCCAGGAACGAGAACAGCGCGCACGGGACCGCGCGCACCTGAGCGAACCGCTCCCCGAGCGCCCCCGCCCCTCGAACCGGCGTGCACCGACCGGCTCGAAGGCGGTCTCCACCGCGGCGTCCTCGGCGTAGAGCTCGGCGGCCAGCTCAGTCAGCCAGGCCCTGGCGTACCTTCCGGGCCCGTGCTGCCGAGGCGAGGTCCGGCCAGATCCCGGCGAGCCACTCCTCGGCCGAGGCCGAGGCCGAGTTCGAGGCCGAGTTCGAGGCCGAGTTCGAAGCCGAAGCCGAAGCCGAAGCCGAAGCCGCGCCCGGCCGCCCCGGTGCGAGGGCGTCGTGCAGGGCCGCCGTCTCGGGTTCCACGGCCCGGTGGTGCGTCAGGATCTGCGGCTCGCCCGGGCCGTCCCCGTGCGCCAGCACCACGCTGCGCAGGAACATCACGTTCGCCGCGACCAGCCAGCCGTCGTGCTCCACCGGATCCGCTCCGGAGGAGCCGGCGGAGCCATCCGACAGGGCCCATGGGTCGGGAGCCAGGTACCGCACCCGGCCCACGCCCGTGAACCGCGTCGCGGCCGCGCACATCCGGCACGGTTCCTGCGTGCTCCACAGCACCGCGGAGCCGAGGTCCCATCCGGTCCGCGCGGCCCCGAGCACGTTCATCTCGGCGTGGGCCAGCGGCGTCCCGCGCAGGGGGCCCCGCCCGGGGCCGTCCTCGTACGCCTCGTTGCGCCCCTCGGCGAGCACCGCGCCCGTCGCGTTCGTGAGCACCGCGCCCACCGCCAGACCGCCCGCCGTCAGCGCCTCGTAGGCGAGCGAGAGGGCCCGCCGGACCGCCTCCGGCGCCGCTCGCCACGCCGGACCGAATTCCGCTTCCCCGTGTTCCATGCCGCCATTGTCCCGCTGCCCCGGGCATCCGCCGGGCCGTACGCCCGCCGAACTCGAAGCGGCGACGCCCCCTCCCTGCGGCCGACCCGTACCGGCGGTTCCGGCTAGCCGGCGCTGATGGCCGTCACGTGCGTGGTGCCGTCACGCAGGGCGGTGATGCGGACCTGTCCCGCGGGGAAGGGGTCCCGCCCGTTCGGGCCGGGTATCTGCGAGAAGGGCGTCCAGGAGCCGTCAGGCTTCCTGATGTTGTGCCAGATCCGTCCGTCGAGCCCGACCGCCACGACCTGGGCGGAGCCGTCGGGCGTCCCCGCGATGCCGATGGCGCTGGCACCCATGGTGGCGGTGGTGACGCCCCGCGGGGGCCGGAATCCGGTCCAGGAGCCGTCGGGCCGCCGCTGCTGGTGGTACACGATCCCGTCGAGGCCGATCGCGAGGACCTGGGAGGAACCGTCGGGCAGGCCGGTGATCGCCAGGGCGGGGCCGGAGAACGTTGGAGCCCCGCTGTAGCCGGCCAGCCGTCCCCAAGCCGTCCACGTACCGTCACGCCCGCGAACGCAGTGGTACATGGCACCGTCCGTGCCGTAACTGAGCAACTGGGCGGACCCGTCGGGCATGGCGGTGATCGACACCTTCGTCGCACCCCAACGGCTCTTCGCGGTGAAGCCGGGCAGGGCCCGGAACCCGGGCAGCGCGCCGTCGGCGCGGCGCTGCTGGTGGAAGGTGGTGCCGTCCATGGCCGTCACCACGATCTGGCAGGTGCCGTCGGGGAAGGCCGCGATGTCCGCCTCCCGGACGGCGAATCCGGTCGAGCCGTCCGGCCCCGCTACGCGCTGCCAGGGCTGGAGCGTCGCCGAACCCCGGACGGCGGTCAGCCACAGACCGTTGTCGGGCGCGATGCCCAGCACCACGACCGAGCCGTCCGCCAGGCCGGCCACGGCGCTCTGCACCCCCGCGAACGAGGCGGCGCCGGCGGCACCGGGCAGCGGGCGGATGCCGGTCCACGACCCGTCGGGGCGGCGCTCGGTGTGGAAGAGCGCGCGCCGCTCGACGTCGTACGGGGGCAGTTGCGCGGAGTAGAACCACACCGGGTTGGTGATGGCCACCAGTTGGTCCAGCGTGGTGGAGGCGGGCTTGGGCCGCCGCACCTCGGCCCGGGCGAACAGCGAGGCCTTGCCCCAGCCGCGCCAGCGCAGTTGGCCCCTGCCGCTGCCGTCGATACAGGTGGCGGCCATGATGCCCCACTCGGTGTACAGCGTGGCGATGCTGTCCGGGGCGCCCGTCACGTCCAAGGTCACGTCGACGCTGTCGAAGAACGACAGGGGCAGTTCCTCACCGGGTCCCGCGATCGCGCCGCCCGCGCGGGCGGTGAAGTCCACGGTCACGGCCGCGGATTCGACGGCGTACGACCGGCCAAGGCGCAGTGCGTCCAGTACGGCGGGCGTCGACAGGCTGGTGGCGCGCACCACGTTGTGGGGCCGGCCGACGGCGTCCGCGGGGCTGTGGGCGTCGCTGTTGCCCACTGCGGCGACCCGTTTGCCGAGGCAGAGCATGACGTGCCAGGCGGCGATGTTGGCCGCGTCGTCCAGGGTCCACGGTCCGTTCCACACCTCCAGCGCGTCCACGCGGTCGAGGCCGAACTCCCAGAAGGATCCCGGTGCCGGAGTGAGCGGATGGGCGGCGATCGTGACGCCGCCCAAGCTGTGCACGCGCCGGACGTGGCCCTCGAACGCCCCCTGGTCCGCGGGGCCGTAGCGCCAGTCCACCCATTCGCCCTGGGGCAGGCCGACGGCCAGCCAGTGGCCGTGGCGGGTGGTGACCTCCTCGGCGTTGATGACCAGCAGGTCGCTCGGGACGTTGCCGCGCCATGTCACCCCGGTGGAGCTGGTGTTGTGGTCGGAGGTGGCGATGAAGTGCAGCCCCTCCTCGCGGGCGGCCGCGATGATCTCGTCCACCGTGCGCTTCCCGTCGGAGTGCACGCTGTGCAGGTGCAGGTCGCCCCGGTACCAGCCCGGTCCCCGTCCCGCCACCGAGGCCGGCAGGATGTCGTACGGGGTCCGGGGCAGCGCTTCGCCGTGGTGCAGGGTGACGTCGACCTGCCAGGCCATGCCGCCGGCGGCGCCGACCATCGGCCCGAGGATGACGGACCAGCTGCCGGGCTCGACCGGCCCGGGCACGTAGCCGGGGGTGGCGTCCGCAGCGGAGAGGGTGAACCCGGACCGTTCGCCGCCCGACCAGCCGCGGAAGCCGGACGGGCCGAAGACGCCGAGGTCCAGGACGCCGGCGGCGGCGTCGTGGGAGGTGGCGACGGAGATCCGCTGCACTCCGGCGGGGACGTCGAAGGGGACGTACGCCCACTGGTCGTTGCCGTACGGGGCGCGGCCCCGGTACGTGGTGGTCACCGCGTCGGACCCGAGGCCCCTCGTCGCGGCGTGCGCGATCGGGGCGGGAACCAGCGCGGCGGCTCCGCCCGCGGCCAGCAGGGCCCCTAATCGGAGCAGGGACCTGCGCTCGACACCGGGGCCGGGGCCGGGGTCGTGGCTCGGGTCGGAGCTGGCGTCGGGCACGGCGTTCGGGACGTGTTCTCTCGGCACAGCGGTGCTCTCCGTTCACGTGAGGTGGCATCGAAGGCGTGCGGGCGCGAGGGGGCGCGAGTGCGGGCGCGGACGGATCCGCCCGAGGGCGGGGGAGAGGGGCGAGTGGCGGTCCGCTCGGGCTTGGGCGGGACCGCCGCTCAACGGCGCGAGCGCTGGGCCTCGACGATCTGCCGTACGGAGCCGTCGACGTCCGCCCGGGCCTGGACCCGCTCGGCGAACCCGGGGAACTGCCCGGCGATGGCGCTCAGCAGCCGCAGCTCCAGCGGCGCCACATTGACCTCGCACCGGTCGCGGCGGACGGCTCGTACGACGCCGTCGGCGACCTGGCCGGGCGTGACGGTCCTGATGCCGTTCGGTGCGGCGGCACCGGTGGCCGCGAACATCCCGGCGTCGCGGACGAAGCCGGGCTGGACCAGGGACACCCCCACCCCCGTGCCCCTGAGCTCCTGGCGCAGGGCGAGGGCGAATCCGCGCAGCCCGAACTTCGTCGCGTTGTACAGGGAGGTCGACTTGGTCGCCGCCTTGCCGGAGATGGAACCGACCAGCACGATGTGGCCGTGGCCGCGGGCGACCATCTGCGCCGCGAGCAGTCGGGACAGCAGGACGGGCGCGCGCAGGTTGACGTCGAGGGCGCGGTCGAGCTGCTCCTCGGTGTAGTCCAGGAGGTCGCCGCTGGCGGGCAGGGCGGCGTTCGCGACGAGAACGTCCGCCTCGGCGCAGGTCTCGGCGAGGCGGACGACCTCGGACCGGACGGCCAGATCGGCGACCACGGTGCGGGCGCCGCAGGCGTCCGCGGTGGCCTTGAGGGCTTCCTCCCGCCGTCCGGTGAGCGTCAGGCGGGCCCCTTGCGCTGTCAGGCGCGCGGCCAGGGCGGAGCCGATGCCTCCGGTGGCCCCGGTGAGTAGAACGTTCGATCCGGATATGTCCACGATGACTCCCGTGAGGCGTCCCTATACTGTTCGTTCGAACGAACAGTATGGATCGCTCCGCCCGGTGTCCACACCTCGGACATCCCCAACTCCCCTTCCCCGCTTGGGCCGGCGCGCGGACCGATGGGGCAGAATGTCGACATGCCCCATGCTTCCGACACCCGCCAGAGCATCATCGACGCCGTACTGCGGATCATCGGGCAGGACGGCATCGCCGCCGTCACCAACCGGCGGATCGCCAAGGAGGCCGGGGTCTCCCTCGGTTCCGTCACCTACCACTTCGCCACCCAGCATGAGCTGCTGCGCGAGAGCCTGCTGCACTTCGTGGCCGAGGAGACCCGGCACTTCACGGCGCTCGCCGACGCGTGCTCCGACGAGCGCTTCGACATCGGGCAGGCGGCCGAGGTGGTGGCCCAGGTCGCGGGCGGCAACGCCTTCGACAGCCGCCACATCGCGCCGTTCGAGCTGTACGTTCAGGCCGGCCGCGACGAACGGCTGCGCGCCGCCGCGGCCGAGTGCTTCGCCGCCTACGACCTGCTGGCCACCCGGATCCTGACCCACCTGGGCGTGCCGGACC
The DNA here is from genome assembly GCF_055565795.1 of Streptomyces sp. NPDC028314. Lineage (NCBI taxonomy): Bacteria > Bacillati > Actinomycetota > Actinomycetes > Kitasatosporales > Streptomycetaceae > Streptomyces > Streptomyces sp. NPDC028314. The sequence goes on along the minus strand of NZ_JBVHTP010000001.1, from coordinate 43,860 downwards.
CCGAACGCCTGGCCGGCGTCGCCGTCGCCCTGGTCTTCGGGCAGCAGCTGCGCCGCCTGGCCACCGGAGCTCCCGCCGAGGACCTCGTCGACACCCTGCTGATCCTTGCGAAGTTCACCCCGTCGCAGACCCCGTAGGTGTCGGCTCGCAGGGGAACCAGGCTCGTCAGGTCGTGACGTAGCCCTCCGGGCCCGGCGCAGGTGGCCGGACATGGCGGACTTCGCCGACCGCAAGGCGATGCGCCATCACGGTCGAAGCCCCGACCCTCGTCGCCCCGAAAGCAGGGCGACGAGGGTCAGGGCACTGTCCGCCCCGATCAGGCGGCGTGGCCGCCGTCGACGGAGAACTCGGAGCCGGTGACGTAGGCGGCCCCTTCTCCGGCGAGGAAGGCGACCGTGGCCGCGACCTCCTCCGGACGGCCGAACCTGCCGAGGGCCGTCATCGCGGCCTGGGGGTCCGCGTAGGGCCCGTCGGCCGGGTTCATATCGGTGTCGACCGGCCCGGGATGGACGATGTTGGCGGTGATGCCCCGCCCGCCGAGCTCCCGGGCGAGGGCCTTGGTGAGCCCGGTCAGCGCCGACTTGCTCATCGCGTACAGCGTCCCGCCGGGGCCGGGCACCCGCTGGGTCATGCAGGTGCCGATGGTGATGATCCGGCCTCCCTGGCCCATGTGGTCCGCTGCGGCCTGCGAGGCGAGGAAGGTACCGCGTACGTTGACCGCGAGCACGCGGTCGATGTCCGCCAGCGTCAGCCCGGCGAGCGGGCCCAGGACGCCTGCGCCCGCGTTGTTGACCAGTACGTCGAGTCGGCCGAGTGTCTGCACCGCCCAGTCCACGGCACCCGCCGCGTCTCCGACGTCGCCCGCGTCCGCCCTGACGGCGACGCCTCGGCGGCCGACCGCCTCGATCCTGCGGACCACTTCCTTGGCGGCCGCCTCGTTGGCCGTGTAGGTGATGGCCACATCCGCTCCCGCCTCGGCCATGGCCAGTGCGATCGCCGCGCCGATGCCCCGGCCGCCACCTGTCACCAGAACCGCCTTGCCGTTCATACGTCCTCCTCGTTATTGGTTGCTGGTTCAATGAAACGAGGCGGTGATCGTCGGCGCTGGCGGTAATCCGACCTGGCGTTCAGCCTGCGACTCGGCGCACGTCGGGCGGCCGTTCGCGGCCGAACACCAGCCGCAAGGCGGGCCGTCGGCGGGGTGGCTGCCGGGATCTGAAGAGGCGTCGAATTTTCGCCAACTCGTAGTAGAATTCCAGCCAGGGTCGTGACGCGGCGCCAGGTCAGGGCAGTTGGCCGAATCGGACCTCCTATACCTGGGGACACCCCTGCTGTCCATTCGACAACATGTCGAGTTCACCCAGCATTCATGTGAAGATCAAGATCTTGTACGTGTGTCGTACATCTGTCTAGCCTTCCCAACGTTGCTCCGAAGCCCAGAGCGCACACATCTGGGCTCTTGACGATGGGGGTTCACATGAGTCTTGGTGACAAAGGCTTTACGGTCATAGACACTCCGCCGCTGGACGATCACAGCCTGGCCGAGTTCGAGAGGCTGCCGCTCGACCCGTACACCGGCTCGACGCAGAGGTACCGCCGCTTCTCCCAGTTCCGCCTGGTCCACGAGGACCGGTGGACGCTGGAACTGCTGCCGCACCGTCACTTCGCGCAGCCACGCCAGTACAACGACCTCGTCGGTGGACAGATGCGCACGCTGGAGCCGCTGACCACCGATCCCACGCCGCTCATCGCGGCCGGTGCCGAAGCGCTGGGCCTCGACAAGGAGACGGCCTGGCAGCTCAACATCCACCAGTGCAGGGTCGTCTCCACCCCCGAGGTCGAGGGCATCGCCGCTCCCGAGGGGCCGCACCGGGACGGTCACCAGTTCGGCATCGTCGCCGTCACGCGCCGCCACAACATCTCCGGCGGGGAGACCCAGCTCATGCCTCTCGGCGGGGGCGAGCCCTTCTTCCGCACCACCTTGCAGGACGGCCAGGCGATCGCCTTCGACGACCGTCTGATGTTCCATCACGTCACCGACATCGAGCACCTCACCGACGAGGGCGGCTACCGGGACGTGTGGCTCGTGGCGGTGAACACCTGGGACAACCGGCGCTACGGCGAGGAGTACGAGGCCGAGGTCCGCGCGAGCAACGAGGTATGAGGCAGATGTCCTTTCCCGTCACCACCACCCAGCCCGCCACCACGGCCGACGGCGCGGGCCCCGGCGGCCCGGCACCCGTCTACGACCGGATCGGCGTCGGCTACTCCTCTGTACGCCGCCCCGACCACCGCTGGGCCGCCCAGATCGAGGCCTCGCTCGGCAACGCCCGTACCGTCCTCAACCTGGGAGCCGGAACGGGCGCCTACGAACCCGCCGGCCGCCAGCTCGTCGCGGTCGAACCATCGCTGCAGATGCGGGCGCAGCGCGGCCCGCAGGCTGCGCCGTGCGTCGTCGCGAGCGCCGAGCGACTGCCCTTCGACGACCAGAGCTTCGACGCCGTCATGGCCGTCCTGACGGTGCACCACTGGTCGGACCTGGAAGCCGGCATCGCCGAACTCCAGCGCGTGGCACGGCGGTTCTCCATCGTCACCTACGACATGGAGGTGCAGAAGAACTTCTGGTTCACCCGCGACTACGTCCCGGAGATCGCCGAGGCGGAGTGCTCCCGCGTGCCCTCCATCGAGCGCCTCACCAAGCTCCTCGGCCCCTGCGAGGTGACGGAAATGCCCGTCTGGCACGACTTCACCGACGGGTTCATGACCGCCTTCTGGCGCAGGCCCGAGACCTATCTCGACCCCGCCACGCGCCGGGCCTGCTCCGCCTTCGCGCTGACGGACGAACAGGCCGTCACCCGCGGCATCGACCGCCTCCGGGACGACCTCGCCTCGGGCGACTGGCACCGCCGCTACGCCGAGCTGAGCACCCGGGACCACATCGACGCCGGCTTCCGCCTGCTCACCGGTGTGTCCGCACTCGCCACGGAGCGGGAGGCGTCCGCATGAGCCGGCCCTGGCCGGACCACGGCACGGAGCCCGGATGGGACCCCGTACGGCTGGCGGAGATCGCGCAGCGGCACGACACGCCGGTGCACGTACTCGACGCCGACCGCCTGGACCGCGCGACGCAGCACCTGCTGGACGTGCTCGGCGGGCTCGGCAGGCCGGCCCGCGCGTACTACTCGGTGAAGACCAACTACCTGCCCTACCTCATGAGGCGGCTCGCCGCCCACGGCCTGGGCGCGGACGTCGTGTCGGGATACGAGCTGGAGGCCGCGTTGGCCGCCGGGTTCGACCCTGCACACATGGTGTTCAACGGCCCGGTCAAGACGGATGCCGAGCTGGCCACCGCGGTACGTCACGGCGTGCGGGTCAACATCGACGGCGAGCAGGAGATCGACGCGCTGGAGGCGATAGCCGCCCGGACCGGGCAGCGCGTGGAGGTGGGTATCCGGATCTCCCCGGGCCTGCCGGTGTCCACCTCCGGCGATCCCTCCTACCGCGCCCAGGCCGAGCGCGCCGCCGCCCGCACCCGCTTCGGCTGGCCCGCCGGATCGCAGCAGCTCGCGCGTCTGGTGGACCGGATCGCCGGATCCCCCCACCTGGCGCTGCGCGCCGTCCACGCCCATCTGAGCAGCCAGATCGTGCACGAGGACCTGATGCTGCGGGCGCTGGAACGGGTCCTGGACGAAGCCGGCATGCTGCACCGCCGGTTCGGCCTGACCGAGGTGAACATCGGCGGCGGATTCGGCGTACCCGGCATCCGGCGTCCACGCGTCGGCCCGCAGGGCGCGCTGGCGGCCCTGCGGGGGGAGAGCGCCGTACCGGACGACGAACCGGTCCTCGACATCACCCGGCTGCTGCCGGAACTGGACAAGCAGATGCAGCAACGCGGCCTCGACGGTGTCGCGCTCGCCTGTGAGCCCGGCCGCTGGCTGGTCTCGGACGTCATGGCCATGGTCACGCGGGTGATGTCGCGCAAGGAACTGCCGGACGCCCGCTGGCTGATCCTCGACGCCGGCAACAACGTCGCCCCGTGGAGCGGAACCGGCGAGGTCCACCGTCTGACACCGATCGGCAGGCAGTACTCGGCCGACCGGAGCACCTGGTCCGTCGCCGGGCCGCTCTGCTACGAGAACGACGTGCACGCCGCCGCCATGGAGCTGCCGGACGACCTGCGCCCAGGCGACCTGCTGTGCCTCCACGACACGGGGGCCTACTCGCTCGGCCGCAGCAACAACTTCATCCGGACCCGGGCCGCCGTCGTCGCGGTCGACGGGGACCACGAGGAGTTGGTCTGGCGGGCCGAGACCGGAGCGGACGTGTTCGGTCTCGCTGACCCGACCACGCCGGGTACGGCGCCCGGGACCCCCTGATGATCAAGGCCTACCTGGAGCTCCTGAAACTCCCGGGCGCGAGCGCGGCGGCGGTACCCGCCGCGCTCGCGCGCCTGGCCGGGACCATGGTCCCGCTCGCCCTGCTGCTCACGTTCGTCCAGTCGGGGCGCTCCCTCGCCGTCGGTGCGGGCGCCGGCGCGGCGTACGCGGTGGGCAGCGCGGTGGGAGGTCCCTTCACGGGCCGCCTGATGGACCGGGCCGGCCCGAGCCCGGTCCTGCGGGTCACGGGGCCCGTGGCGGGCCTGATCCTGGTGTCGGCCGCCCTGTGGGTGCGCACGGCGCCGACCGCGGTGGCGCTGGCCGCCGCGTGCGCGGCCGGGCTGGCCACTGCGCCCGTCGGCGCGTCGATGCGGGCCCTGTGGCCCGCTCTGACCGAGGACGCCGCCCTGCGGCAGCGGGCCTACTCCTTCGAGGCGACCCTCAGCGAACTGCTGTTCATCCTCGGTCCGACGGCCGTCACGGTGCTCGCCACCCTGACCGGCGCGCGCGGGGCGCTGCTGACGACCGCGATCCTGTTGGGCGCCGGAGGGCTGGGATACGGGCAGGCACCCGCCGTACGCGGGCGCGGCCGGCGGCCCGAGCCCGCCTCCGCTGTCGCGGACCAGGGCGAGAAGGACTCGGGGCAGGGCCGGGCCGCGGCCTCGGCCGTGCTGGTGGCGATCGCCCTGACGGCGGCGCTGTCCAGCGGGCTCGTGGTCGCGGTGACCGCGTCGCTGCGGGACCAGGGGTCGGCGCCCGAACTCGCGGGCACGCTCGTCGCACTCCAGTCCGCCGGCAGTGTGGTCGGCGGCCTGCTCTACGGTGCGCGCACCTTCGGGGGCACGACGTACCACCGCTACCTGCGGCTCCTGGTCGTGCTGACCCTGGCCCTGGCGGCCCTGCCGACCGTACGACTGGCCCTCCAGGCAGGGCTGCCCACCACCTGGGCGCTGGTTCTGCTGGGCGCCCTGCTCGTACTCAGCGGGCTGCCGATGGCCCCGGCCGGGGCGGAGGAGTTCCAGCTCATCGGGGAGATGACCGCCCACGGGCGGGCGACCCAGGCGTTCGCGGGGGTCGGCAGCTTCATCGCCCTCGGCGGTGCGGCGGGCTCGGCCGTCACGGGCCTGGTGGCCGACCGTCTGGGCCCGGGCGCGGCATTGTGCACGCCGGCCGCCTTCACCCTGGCCGCCCTCCTGCTGAGCCTGGCGGCCCGCCGGCCGATCACCCGAGCGGTGTCACCGGCCCCTTCCACCACCACCGCTTCCACGGCGACCGCTTCCACCGCCACCGCTTCCGCCGATCCCGCGGACCGCACCCCGATCCCGGCCACCGACCCTGGAGAAACCCAGACATGAACACCTCACCCGGCGTACTCGCCGTCGTCGAGAGCCAGTTGTCGAACTTCGGTCTCACCCCGCTGCGCGCGGCCCACGAACTCGGCTTCCACACCGTGCTGGTGAGCAACAACCCGGACCGTTACCGGGTGGTCGGGATCGCCGAGGAGGTCTTCTCCCAGCACATCGACGAGATCATCCAGACCGACACCAACTCGGTGGACGCGGTCATCGCCGCCCTCCTGCCCTTCCACGAGCAGGGCCTGCTGCGCGGCGTGATGACGGTCACCGACTACAACATCCCCATCGTCGCGGAGGTCGCCGCGCACTTCGGCCTTCCGGGCCTGTCCCCGCAGGCCGCCCGCAACTGCCGGGACAAGCTGCTGATGCGGTACGCGTGCGAGCGGGCCGGCGTCCCGGCACCCGGCTTCCACCAGGCCACCAGCGAAGAGGACGCACTCGCCGCCGCCGACCGGTTCGGCTATCCCTGCGTGGTGAAGCCGATGACCGAATCGGCCAGCATCGGCGTCACCCTGTGCCGCACGCCGGACGAGGTCCTCGCCGCCTACCGCGACATCAGCTTCTCCCCGACCGACTTCCGCGGGCAGCCCAGGCGCCCCGGAGCACTCGTGGAGGAGTACCTCCTGGGCTTCGAGGTCAGCGTCGAATCCGTCCTGGTGGACGGCGAGCGCCGATTCCTGGGCGTGACCGACAAGGCGCTCGGCTCCCACCCGCACTTCGTGGAGATGGGCGACACCTTCCCCTCGATGCTGTCGGCACCGGTGCGCGCGCAGTGCACCGAACTGGCCCGCCTGGCGCTGGAGGCGGTCGGCCACGACTTCGGCGCCGCCCACGTCGAGGTGAAGATGACGGACAAGGGCCCGTACGTCGTCGAGGTCAACGGCCGGATGCCCGGAGCGGAGATCACCCAGCTCATCCGCGAGGCGACGGGGGTCTACCTCCAGCGCGAGGTCGTCCGACTGCACGCGGGGCAGGCCGCCGACCTCACGGCGACCCTCGACCGCGCCGCCGCCTCCCGCTACCTGTCCGCCCGCCAGGCCGGCACGCTGACCGGGATCGGCGGCACGGACCTGGCCCGGCGGGTTCCGGGCGTGGTGGACGTCGACCTGGAGGTCCACCCGGGCGACGCCGTACGGCCCGCCGAGAGCAATCTCGACCTGCTGGGCTACGTCGTGGCCGTCGGCGACACCACCGGCGACGCGGTCCGCAGGGCCGAAGCGGCCCTGGGCCAGCTCACCCCGGTCATCGCCCCCGCGACGGGCGGCGAGCGGTGACCGCCGCATCCGGGGTCCGCGTGACCGTACACCGCGCTCTCGAAGACGCCGACCCGCAGCGGTGGGACGCACTGCTCGGCCCCCGGGGCTTCTACGCCGCCTCCCCGTGGCTACGGCACGCGGAGGCCACCGCCGCCACCGCTCCGTACTACCTCACCGCCCACGACGGTGACGACCCCGACGGGCAGCACCGCCGCACCGGTGTCCTTCCCGCGTACCCGCTGGACCACGACACCCCGTACGTCTTCTGCAGCCCGGCCAGGGTCATCGACAGCATCCACCGCACGGTGACCGGCGAGGAGGCGCCCTGGACCGCTGGACTGCTGCCCGCCCTGGCGTGCGGGGGCCGCAACCCCTCGCACACCAAAGCCGGGATCGCCCCCGGGCCGGACGGGGGAGCCCAGCACGACACCCTCACGGCCCTCGTGCGCCGGGCCGAGGAGGAGGCCTGGGCCGCCGGGTTGCGGGCCGTTTCCTTCCTCTACGTCGACGAGGACGACGACCTGCTCCGCGGCGTGCTGGCGGAGCGCGGGTACACGGCGCTGCCGGGCCAGACGGCGTACTCCTTGCCCGTCCCTCAGGACGGCTCCTTCGACAGCTACCTGGCCCGCTTCGACCGATCACGCCGTACGAAGATCAAACGCGAGCTCCGCGCCCTGAGCGAGGCCGGGGTCGCCTACGAGACCCAGCCGCTCACCCCCGGGCTCATCGAACGGCTTGCCCCCTTGGAGCTCGCGCTCTACGCCAAGTACGGCACCCCCGCGAACGCGGACGCCTTCACGGCGGTGCTGCACAGCGTCGCCCGCCACGCGGGCGACGCCGCACGGGTCACCACCGCGTTCCTCGACGGGCAACTGGCCGGTTTCGCCCTCACCTTCACCCACCGGGGCGAGATGTACGCCCGCCAGGCCGGGTTCGACTACGAGGCACAGGGCAAGCTGCCGCTCTACTTCGGGCTGGTCTACTACGAGTTGCTGCGGACGGCGCTGGCCGAGGGGCTGACGCAGATCCACTACTCCACGGGCTCGGACCAGGCGAAGCTCCTGCGCGGGTGCATCCCGCGCCGGCAGATCGCCTACGTCAAGGCACGCCGCCCGCAGGAGCAGGACCGCCTGACCCAGCTCGCGGCACTGTGCGAGGCCGGCCCCGCCTGACCCCCCGGCCCTCCGCGCGCGGGGCGCGGCACGCGCAGGGCCGATCGCCCGATCGCCCGACGGGCCGACGCGGCGCGTGCCGGTCAGCCGGTGTCGAGGACGATGACGACGTCGGCCCGGTGGCGGCCCCGGGCGATGAGGCGGGCATTGGGTTCGTCCGACCGGGCCACCCAAGTGCGTGCGTGCGCCGGGTCCTTGCCGTGGCGGACGTGGCGGTCGACGAGGCGCTCCAGGCGCAGGGTCTCGTCCGGGGCGAGGTACCAGGCCTCGTCCAGGAGCGGCCGCACCGGCGCCCACTCCGCGTGGTCGTGCAGCAGGTAGTTCCCCTCGGTGATCACCAGCGGTACGTCCGCGGCGACGGGGATGCTGCCGGCGATCGGCTCCTCGAGGGAGCGGTCGAAGGCAGGTGCGTACACGGTGGGCCCGCCGGGCGCCCGCAGCCGGCGCAGCAGGCAGACGTACCCGGCCGCGTCGAAGGTGTCCGGGGCGCCCTTGCGGTCGGCCCGCCCCAGCCGGTCCAGCTCGGCCTGCGCGAGATGGAACCCGTCCATCGGGACCACGACGGCCCGCTCCGGCCCGAGCGCGTCGGCGAGCAGTGCCGCCAGGGTCGACTTCCCCGCTCCGGGCGGCCCGGCGATGCCGAGGATCCGCCGGGAGCCCCGAGCGGCCAGCGCCGCCGCCCTCCTGACCAGTTCCGAGGTCTGCACACAGGCATTCTGCCCGGGTGGAGCGGGTTTGACGGAGCTCTCGGTCGCCGGCACGGCGGTTCTGGCGATCCGCACCGATGCGTCCGGCCTTGACCGGCCGGACCATCGCCCCTCATCACCCACCGGCTCCACTCGGTCCGGCACGCCGACGTCATCCACGTACTCAAGGACGGACAGCACGCCGAGTCCGGCACCTTCACCGAGCTCATGGACGAGACCACCGGCACCGGAGAGTTCCGCAACGCCTACCTCGTACGGGGCGCTCTACCCCAGCCCGTACGGGCCGAGGAGGCGCCGGATCTCTTCCGGCACGGCATGCTGCGCATCGCTCGCGCGACCAGCGCCGAGGAGAAGAAGTGGCTGGCCGAGGCGATCGCGAGCCTGGAGGGCTGAGCGGGGCCCGGTGGCGGCGCCCATCCCGCCACGGGAGCCGAGCGAGTCGCTCGTCTGCGGCGTCCTGTCGACGCTTCGACGGAGCCAGGATGGCCTCGCGCCGAAACGGCGTGTGCGACGATCACGGTGTGGAGCGGCCGTGTGGCTGCTGGCCTTCCCGGGGGTGGAGTCAGGTGAACGACGACGAGATACGCTCGCGCTTCGACGGTCGCGGCCGCGTCGAGCTGCTGCCCGGCGGGCCCACAGCCTCCCGGCGACGCCGAATCGACGAGATCGCCCACGCGTTCGGCTACCGGCTGCTCACCCTCCACAACCTCGGGTTCGCCGGAATCCGGCTCGTCTACGAACGCGACGACGCCCCGCCCGCACGACGCCGCAACGAACTGACCATTGCCCGGCTGCGCGCGGGCGGGCCGCTGCTGCCGGCGATGGAGCAGCCTGCGCCCCCGCCACCTGGCCCGCCGCCTCCGGCCACGGCAAGGCCCCCGCGCCAGCGGCCCAGCCGGCCGCCGTCGGAGCCCCCGCCGCCCCCGCCCGCGGCTCCAGCCCGACCGCGTGTTCCGCCCCAGCCGCCCTTCCCACCGCCGCCGCCCCCGCCCCCTGCCGCGATCGGCGGGCAGACCACCTGACCCTTGACAGGGGTGGGCGGCCGCCGACCGGGGGCGTGTGACCACCGGACGCCGTGCCGGTGAGCAGCCGTGCGACAGACGATCCCCAGGGGCAACTCTCGCGGCCCGCGCGCCCCTCACGCCGAGAAGCCCCCGGGCGGGGACCCACCACCCGGACGTGCGGCGCCGCCGCGCACCGCTGACGACATTCCCCCCGCGAGCTGAAAGGCGGCGATGCCCTGCTGGGTGAGGACCACCAGCCCCTCCGGGCCCTCGAAGTCGACATCGATGACCTCGCTGTGCAGGTCGATCTCGGCGAGATAGCGCAAGCGGATTCCTCGTACGCTGAGGCGGGAGCGCCGGTAGTGGATCCCACAGTGCAGGCCGTACACGAGTGCGGCCGAGGCCAATTCCTGGTAGACGTACGCGGGGAAGAACAGATAGAGAAGGCTGAGAGCCAGCGGGTACGAACCCAGGCGGGGCAGGCCCCGCCGAGTGATCCACTCCAGCAGTCCGGTGTGGACCGTGGTTCCCCGTACGAATGCCAGGCGCGCCCCGCCGGCTACCGGCAGGACAGCCGCGAGACTCCCCCTCACCGGCAGGGCCGGCAAGGCCCGGCTGAGGTTCCCCGCGGTCGGCAGGTTTCCGGCGGCCAGGACGCTGTGGGACCGGTGCTCACCGGCGACGAGGACGACCGTCATACCTCCGGTCTCGACGACCTCGCACTTGCGGACCTGCCGGGCACGTTTGTCCAACAGGATGCGCGCGCTTGAGCGACGGCGGTTGGCCGGATGCCGAGACCACTTCTCCAGCACCGCATCGTGGTCGTACGGCAACTTCGCCCCGTGGTACGTCCAGGCGCAGGCCTGATGATCGGGATTCCAGTCGACCGCCCAGAAGGTGGCCGATCCGGGGCCGACGGGGGTGACCGACACCGTCGCGTTGGTCGAGCAGCTGATGACTGCCGGCCTGCCGGAAACGAGACCGAGGGAAAGCCAGACCACCCGCCGCCGGTGCGCGTGAGTGAAGTCACCGGACCACGAGCCGTCTTCCCCCGGAGTGAAGATGCACACGGAGCCCTCGCTGTCCCCGATGGCCACCACGACGAGACCGCCAGGGCGCCCGGCGGCCAGGGCGGTGATGCGCTCGGGGGACGCGCCGATCACCGAGGTCGTGTCGGTCCGGAGATCATGGGCGAGGACTTGCAGGCCCCTGACCGCCAAGAGCGTGGGAGCGCCACTGTCCAGAGTGGTGCACGCCGTGTGTGACAGGGGCCCGGGCAGGTTGTGGCGGAAGAGGATCCGTCCGCTGGAGCTGTCCCGGACGCGGACCAGCCCGCCCAGGTGTACAGCGACCGTGACCCGCTCCCCGTCCAGCTCCAACCCGTGGACGGCGATCGGCGCTTCGGGCCGCTCGTAAATGGTCACGAGGGCAACTCCGGAAAATCCCAGACGCGCACACAGCCCGAACGCTCTCCGGCGATGATGACCCAGTGGCCGTGGTGCAACTCGGCACCGCGCACTTGATCGACCGCCGTGTGCCCGTCGACACCGTAGAAGTCAGAGGTCGAGAAACCGTCGCCTGCCAGTGAGAACACCTCCAGCGGTCGGGCACAGGCATCGTAGGCGGCGAGCACGAAAGCCTTGCCGTCGTACAGGCGGACGTCCACGTCCTGCACGCTCTCCGGGCATCGGCGAACGGTCATCGAGCTCCCGGGAAAACGGAGTTCGTGAATGAGGTGATTGCTCACACCGGTCACGAGCCGGAGCGGGTCGTGCGTTCCCGGGATGAGGCGCACGCCCGCGACGAAGCCTCCGGTATCGGGGCTGCTGACCCGGGACGTCCGACCGGTGCGCAGGTCAGCGAGGCGGACACCGCCCCAGGTTCCGATGACGGCAGTGGGAGACGCGTTCAGCGTGGTCACCGCCACGGACGCCTGGTTCCGGTTGAACCCGTAGTTCTCACTCAGGCGAAGCATCGGCAGGCGCTTGAGCTCGGCCACGTCGAAGCGTTCCACATCGTCGCCGTCGTCGAAAACATGCAGGATGAGGGCGCCGTCGATGTCGACGAAGGCCACTGCGGTGGTCTCGCTGTCGGAGATCTCGTTGCCTGCCCTCCAGCTCCTGGTCAGGCGCCCTCCACCGAAGACCTCCCAGAGGTACACCGTGTTCGTGTTGCTCGCGGCCAGAAAGACCTTGCCGTCGTGAACAGCGGTGTCCAGCCCCGTGATCGGCATGTCCGCCGTGGAGTCGATCCTCAGCACCTGGCGGTTCATGTCGAGGTTCCACACCTCCACCTCGCCCGACGTGGACGCGCAGGCGACGTACTGGTCGCCCGCATGCCGGAACACCGTCAGCCGGGACACCGGATCGGACAAGGCGGTCAAGGTGTAGCTGCTGCGACGCGGCGCCAGATCGACCCAGCGGGCCTTCCACGGCGAGGTGTCGGGAACCGGCTCCATGCGCGACAGCAGGGTGAGGGCGCCGTGAGCGCGGGCCGCCAGGTCGAGAGCCGGCGCGCGAAGCTCCAAGGGGAGGCGCCGGAAGTCGGCGGCCGCCTGCCGGTAGACGTCGACCGCCGTACGGACTTCGCTCGCCGCGGATCCCGCCGGGGGACGGTAGCCGGCCAGAGCGCCGAGCAGCCGGTAGGGGTCCGCGGCCAGCAGGTAGCCGGGATCGAGCATCAGCTGCGCCAGGGCGTCGTGGCCTCCCGCCTTGGCGATGTGCGTGGCCAGGTAGGAGCGGGTGTAGGAGGGGGCGTTGGGCCAGTCGCGGGTACCGTCGGGCCGCAGGGTGGCATGCCTGAGGAGGAAATCGATGAAGGCGCGGTGCACCGCCCGCTGGTCCGGGACGTTCCGCAGGTGCTCGGACAGGGTCAGATGGTACGGCTGGTAGACGGTCTGGCCGCCGTCGGAGGACCTGACGGCGTAGCTCCCTACGTGTTCGCGCAGCCACAGCAGGTCCGTGTAGGTGTAGGCGCGTCCCGTCAGTCGCCCCGCCAGCCCGGACCACACGTCCTCGTCCGGCAGGCCCCGCCCTTCGGCGAAGGCCAGTGGCCGCAGCAGGTCGAGGGCCCGCTGCGCGTCCTCAGGGCCGAGCCGCTCGGTCAGGTCCTGCTCCAGGATCTCCCCGGGCAGCCGGGGGAGTTCGCCCTCCCAGTCCGATGCGAGGTCGGGCAGGGCGGAGCGGGCCGCGAGCATCCGGGCCAAGAGCCGCCCGACGAGGAAGGAGGATCCGGCCGCGCGAACGATGGCCGCCACCACCCGCGCCACGACCTCCGGCGCCGCGCCGCGAAACGGGCTGGTCTCGGTCGCCTGAAGCAGGACGTGTTCCACGTGGAGCCGCATGGCTTCGGGATCCGCGCAGTCGTGGTCGAGATCAACAACCTCGCAGAGATCACTGAGCTGGGAGGCGAGCTCGGTTCGCATGCCGAGCACCATGCGTACGCTTCCGTCCTGAAGCTCCCGTTTCAGAACGAGGTCGACCAGGAGCTGTGGGTCGGCCGCTTCGTCGACGGCGTCGATCAACACCGTGATGACGGGGGAGTCGCCGGCCTGCTCCGAAAGCACACCGCCGGCCACCGATTTCACCGGCCCGCGGGCGACGCGCCTGGCGAGGTCCAGGGCATCCGCCAGCTCCTCCGCCTCCAGGCCGGAGGCGTACACCACATGGGCGAAGCAGCCGAGCGCAGGAGTCGTCTCCGTATCGACGCCCACAAGAGACCGGGGCACATGGGACTGATAGCGGGGGTCGGACAGAGCCGCGAGCAGGCCGAGAACGGCCGTCTTGCCGGATCCGGGGGCACCGGCGAGGACCAGCCCCGGCCGGCCCTCTCCGTGACGAGCCAGCCACGACACGACGCGGCGGAGCGCCTCGTGGCGTCCTGAGAAGTCCCAGGTGTCGGCGTCGTCCGCGACCGAAGACCGCGCCTTCGGCAGGAAGTACTGCGCGTAGGCGGCGCGCTGGCGCTCGGCGGCGATCCGCTGCCGGGCGAGCAGGTCGCGGCCGGTCGGTGAGCCCTGGTCAGTGCCGAAGTAGACGTTGGTGATGACATCTCGGAGATCCCCGCCCGCGTACACCGAGCCGGGGCCGAACGCGCCCGTCGCCCCCGAAGGGGCCTGAGGGGGTTCCCGACGACGCCGTCTTCTCATGCCGTGAACGGTCCCTCGTCGGTCACATCGGTCCGTATACGACGGGCGTCCCCGCCCGCGGCGATCGCCCCCGCCCCGGAAGCACTGACCCCCTCGCCCCCGTCGACGGGCCGTGGGCCTTCCCCGGCTCCACCCGACGAGCGAAGGACGACCTTCGCCCGGGCATCCTCCACCGATCCGCGGGCGGCGATCGCGCCCGCTCCGGAGGCGGCCACTGCGGACGCGCCGCGCGACTGCTCCGAGACGGTGAGCCAGGCCTGCACACCGCCTCCGACGACCACCAGCACAGCAACGGCCGCCCACCACGCCACCGTCCAGTGCTGAGTCAGCATTCCCGTGGCCACGTTCACCGCCGCGGCGACCGCCACGGTCGCCGCAGCAGCGATTCCCCGCCGGGCTCGCCCGCTCATACGCCCCCCTCACAGGCCCCTGCCCCGAGGGCGCGGCAGGATGCAACCAGCCTGCTTCGTGCGAGGTCGGCTGAAAAGGGGCGCACAGAGGCGGGAAACGAGTGCGGGGGAGCGCGCGCGGAGGAACACCGCGCCCGGGCCTGCGGGCGCCTCGGTTCGTCGGGGGCCGGCGGTCGCCAGCGGCAATGCCCAGGCGGCAAGTGAGTGTGCATAGGGTGACCCCATGTCTGACACATTGAGCTCCGCAAGAGCCGCTGCCGCACTCCGTACGACGGCACGGGTCTCAGCCGAGTCGCTGGTGGTCCTGGTCATGGCGGCGGCGGCCCTGTGGGTTCTGGGCCGGATGTGGTCGGTCGTCTGGCCGCTCATAATCGCCCTCTTTCTCACCACCCTGACCTGGCCCCTGGCCGCATTCCTGCGCCGGCGCGGGTGGCGGCCCGCTCTGGCCGCCTCCGTGGTGACCGTGCTGTTCCTTCTGGTGGCCGCGGGCATCGTGGCGCTGATCGCCGTGCCCGTGGCCTCCCAGTCGGGCGATCTGGTCGACGGCGTGTCCGAGGGCATCCAGCGGCTGCGCGAGTGGGCGGCCGGGCCGCCGCTGAACATCGGCGACGACCAGATCTCCGGCGCCTTCGACGCCGCGATGGCCCGCCTCCAGAACAGCGTCGGCAGCGCGGTCTCCACCGTCGTCACGGGAGTGAGCACCGTCTTCAACGGTCTGCTCACCGCCGTGCTGGCGCTCTTCCTGATGTTCTTCTTCCTCAAGGACGGTCCCCGCTTCCTGCCGTGGCTCACCCGCCAGCTCCCCGGCCGGCTCGCCACCGACATCCCGGTCGTAGCCGTGCGCGGCTGGCAGACCCTGGGGTCGTTCGTCCGGTCCCAGGCCTTCGTCGGCCTCCTCGACGCCGTGTTCATCGGCCTGGGCCTGTGGATCGTGGGCGTACCCCTGGTGCTGCCGCTGGCAGTTCTGACCTTCGTCTCCGCGTTCGTGCCGATCGTGGGAGCCCTGTTCGCCGGTCTGGTGGCGGTGCTCATCGCGCTGGTGTCGAACGGCCTGACGGACGCGCTGATCGTGCTGGCGATCATCGTCGTGGTGCAGCAGCTCGAAGGCAACGTGTTCCAGCCCATGATCCAGAGCCGCGGTCTGGGTCTCCACGCGGCGGTGGTCCTGCTGGCAGTCACGCTGGGCGGCAGCCTGGCCGGGGTCGTGGGCAGCCTGCTGGCCGTACCGGCGGCCGCACTCGGCGCCGTCATCTGGAACTACGTGCGCGACCAGCTCGGCGAACCACCGCACGAGCCGGAGGCCGGCGAACGGCTTCCCACCGCTCCTGCCCCGTCGTAGGACCGCGCCCGGGCCGCCGGCACCCCGACGCCCGGCTCCGCCCCGGCGCGGAGCCGGTACGCGCAGACCCGCCACAGTCCCCCCGACGGCCCGGCCGGCGCGGCGAACTGCCTGCGGGCCCCGTCGGCGACGGCCCCGGCGACCCGGCCTGCGCCCCCCACCGCCGCCTGCTCCAGGCTGCCCGTCGCGGCGCCTCGTAAGACGCCGTCAGCGGTCCAGCGCCCGCGTCAACAGCTGACCCCGGCGATGCCGTTCCAGTTGCATCTGGTGCCCCCCGTGGACGACCGGGGCGCGGAATGCGGCCCTCGTACCCGGGACCGAGGCGGGCCGGTCAGCACGCCGCCCCGGCCGCTTCGGCACTGGCCTCCGCGCTGATCCGTACGCGCATGTCCGAAGCCTGGGCCGCACAACATCTCGCCCTCGTGTGCAAAGGCTTATGCGGAGACATACGCCGAGGGCCTGTCCCTTGCGTGTGCCAAGACGTCTGCGCGCCGGACACGCGGCTCAGCCCCGCCGGCGCGAGCGCAGGGCGAAGCCGGTCCGACGGCGTTTGCGCCGTAGTGCGCCACCAGCGGCGCGACGCCCATACGGCCAGCGCGGCGCCGACGGCTTTGACCAGTACGTGGTCCACGGAGGACACCCATGCCGAGTACGGCCGGGCCGAGGACCACGATCCCGCGCGTGCGGCGGGATGGTTCCGGCCGAGGCTCCGTCAGAAGTGCCTACAGCCAGGGCAGTTCGGTGGGGCGGTAGGTGCGCTCGCGTGCCCGGGCTTCGACAACCTGTCGGCCCGCTGAGGCAGGGGGCTTGGCGTGTGCCGTGACTGTCCGCCGAAGGAGGTGACTCCGGGACTGGTCCTCGCCGACGCGGGCTTCCTGCTCCTGCAGGGTATGACTGGGGGACGCAAGGCTCGCGTAGCGTGCGGCGGCTGGCGGTGTCTGTGCTCTACCTGAACAGACGGTCACCAGGGGCGGCCATGCGATGGGTGCCGCCGTGGCGGTTCACCCAGTCGCGGACGAGGCTGATGGCGTTGGCGCACTGCCAGCTGTCGTCGTACTCGCGCACTCCGGTGAACGCCCCGTAGCCCGCGATGATGCCGTCCACACGCCCGTCACCCAGGAGTTTGTCGACGTACCACGGATCGTTGTAGGTGGTCGTCCAGGACAGCGTGGCCGCGAGCTGTCCGGCGTCACGGTCCCCGGCGCCCTTCTTCAGCTCCGCGCACGTGTAATAGGTGGCTTCCGTGCAGTTGCCGAACCCCTTGGTGATGTCGCTGTCGCCGTAGTCCATCACCCGGCGACCGGCCGGGAATCCCGAACCGGACCGGTTGAAAGCGCCTCGGACCTGGTCGCGGGTTCCGGTCGTCGTGATGCCCTCCAGGCTGCCGAGCCTGCCTTCCAGACTCTTCCAGCCCCGGCCGCCGACATCCGGGGTGCTGCCGCCGTGGTACTCGTAGAACCCGTAGAGCACCTGGATCCCGGCAGCCGTCAGCCGCTGCGCCTTGTCGCGCAGTCCGGCGACACTGCACCCGCGGTTCTCCTGCTCTCCGCAGTAGTTCGGGTCCTTGATGTCCAGCCAGACCAGAGCCAGCCGGCGTCCTGAGTTCGCGTGGGAAAGAATGCGGTCGATCATGCTGTCGAAGCTGGGGCCCAGCCGGTTCTCACCGGCCGAGGAACAGTCGTGATAAGCACGCCATTCGTTCGGGTTCCACCAGGCACAGACGTCTATCTCGATGCTGTTCGCGCCGTGCTTGAGCGCGGCGTCCACGCCGCCCAGGGTGTCGACGCGGTGCGCGATGGCGTAGATCGGGTGGCGCTGATCGGCTGCTGCCGCCGGGGTCGTACCGAGCGCGGTAGTACCGAAGATTGCGCACAGGGCCGCGATCAGCGCCAGTAACCTCCGCAAAGCGGCGCTACGCCTGAGGTAAGTGGTCAAGAACGTACTCCTTCATGTGCGTGTCCTGCAGCAGGGGTTGATCTCACGATCACATGTTGGCACGCGATAAATGCACGATGAATGAAATTCGGACAAAGGCCACCGTTCTTCGGTCTGCCGCACACCCGCGCACGCCCCGAGCTCATCCACGTGGATGACACCAGACCTCCGACCACGCCAGTCGATTCTTCGCGGCCGGGGGCCGGCGGTGTGCCTACGAATTTACGAAGGAAGCGAGCGACCTGGTCGTCCAGCGGGGGCCAGGCCGGCGTCCATGCACCTCTGGACCGCCGCCGTCAAGGCCGCGTCTTCCCTGCCCTGGGGGTCGTGGCCCTGGTGGCCGACGCATCCGTGGGGTGCGTCAGGGGCGGGAAAGCCCCCACGTCTGCAACTTGTAAGGCCGGCCCTTCTCCTCACCGGTGATCAGCGGCACGTTGAGGAGGTGAAAGCCGGCCTGGGTGGCCACGGCGACGCTGGCGGCGTTCTCGGCCTCCAGCTCCAGGATCACCTGATCCGCCTCCAGTTCCTCGAAGGCGTAGGCGGACATCACCCGCACCGCTCGCGCTGCCAGTCCACGCCCTCGGTGTGCCGGGCCGACGGCGTAGCCGATCTCGGTTCCCTCGGGGGCACGCCGCAGCATCACCTCGCCGAGCGGCGCTCCGCCGTCGACGGTGATGGCGAGAAGCATGGCCGTACCGTCCGTCCGCAGTTGCCGGTCCCGGTCCAGTCGCGCGCGGGCGGCCGCGTCGTCGAAGGGGGAGGCGATCGGTGTCCAGTACGCGATGTCGGGGTGGTCGAAGAGCTCCGGCATCGCCGTCAGGTCCGCCTCCGACCAGTCCCGCAGGATGAGCCCTTCTCCCGAAAGCTCGATCCGCTCGGGAAAGGACGACGTTGTGCTGCTCATGATGGAGGACCTCCGTAGCCTGTTCGCGACGAGGCAGCGTAACCGTGGGCAGGCGGGAGAGCCGCCGGATTTTCGGCGGGCGGGCCGGTCGTGCCCGTGCGGCTCTGCCCTGGGGTGGAGCCGGCAGCCGTCGCACGTTGCCGCACCCCCCGGCCGACGGCATCCACGCCCGCTCACATCCGACCCGCCACTCATTACTGCGTCGGCTGCCTCACACCAACGGCGTAACCCGTTCACCAGAGAAAATGCCACCCGGCATGGGACGTCGTCACCGGCACCCTCCCGGGGCGCATGCCGGAGTCGGGAACCCCACGCACCCGCCGCAACGAGGGCCCGTTGGACGACGACGTATATCCCGACCGCTATGCACGACTCAGGGCGATACAGGCACCGCTGGGCGCCGGAGTGGTGACGTTCGAACCGCCCGGGAGCGGGTGGGGTTCTCGCTGCACGAGACGGTGATGTTCGCCGGGACGGAGACCTCGATGTGGTACGCCAACCACATCGAAGCGGTGGTCTGTGTGGAGGGCGAGGCCGAGCTCACCGACGAGGAGACCGGCGAGCAGTACTGGATCAGGACGTACGCAGTTGCTGCCGCCAGTGGCCCGCCGTCTTCGACCCACCCAGGGCACCGCCAAACGCGGCTTCCTCAAGTGCTTCCACGAGACGGTCCTGGGCCCGCGCCGCCTCCCGTACGAGGCCATGTCCCAGGCCCGACCGGTACCAACGCGGTGAAAGCCGCGCTGAAACGGGCCCCCGCAAGGCCACTGGCCGCACCGGCATTGTCACCTTCACCGCCGCCTTCCACGGCATGTCCCTGAGCGCCCTGGCCGCCACCGGCAACGCCGCCAAACGAGCCGGCACCGGCACCCCCTCAGCCCTTCGGACAGGCACTGGTGCGCCCGCCCGGATCCGTGGCGGTGCCAGCCGACCCCTCCCGGGGTTTGAGACGGACCTTCTGGTGTCGCCGATATCGGGTTAGCATCCACCCGCTTACTCACGGTAAGGAGCGGCGGACGCGGCACCCATGTGCCCGACCGAACCCCGGCCGGCCCAACCCACATCAACGAGGAACAACCCATGTGACGATCCCCGGACCGCCCACCTACCAGCCCACCGTCACCACGCCTCCGAAGCGCCGCGTCAGCGCTCGCACCGCCGTCGCCGCGGCCTGCACCGGCCTGGTCGTAGCCGCCGCAGCAGCCGCCACCGGAGCATTCGACGACGACCCCAGCCCATACGAGCGCGGATATGCAGCCGGTCAGAACGCGGCAGCCGGACAGCCCGTCCTGGACTCCGCCGACGCCGACGCCGACGCCGAGACCAAAGGCAAGGCCCGCGAAGCCTTCATCTGCAAGTAGCCACTGCCGTCCAAGAAGGAGAACCCGACTCGTGTCCGAGCAGCCCGACAGACTCGAAGCAGGCGAGACCGCCACTGTTCCACCCATGCCGGCGACGCCGCCCGCCGTGCTGGTGCCCCGGGTGTGGAAGCCCACGGCCATTGCCGCCACCGCTGTTGCCTTCGTCAGCTGCACGGCAGCCTCCGCCGCCATCGTCTACGCCCTGAGAGTCGACAGTGGTCCCGGGGAAGCGGCTCCGGTGCCCACCGTGACCGTGACCTCCACGGAAACCGTGATGGCAGCGCCACTCCCGGCCCCGCAGAGCACCAGCCGCACCGTCAGACCAGACGGAGAGATAGTAGAGAAGGGCTCCCTCCCCGGAGGCATCGCCGAGCGCGACGTAAAGATCCTTGGCCAGGGACTCACGAACGACGGCCGCGAAACCATCTACAAGGTCGACTGCCAGATCACCAACAACGGCCCCGACGACGCCGATTACTTCGTGGTCTACGACGTCCTCGACAAGGACGGCGACTACCTGGGCGATGCGATCTGCTCCGCCGAGCGACTCGGATCCGGCAAGGCGAAGACCGACAGCGGGACCTTCAGCAAGACCCCCAATGCGAACGGCACCCCCGAAGAAGCCAAGTCGATCAAGCTCCAGTACGTGGCCAGGAAGCCCGCCAGATAGTGAGGTCGGAGCGGGACGAGCACGCGGTGGACTTGCCACTGGCAACCCCGTCGGCCACCCCAGCGTCGAGGCATCTGGGTGATCTCCCACGCCCGAACCGCCCTCGAAACCTGTCTGGGCCGGATTCCTCGCCCACCTCGGCGGCGGGGTCGACTTCCTCGGCGTCCGTTTGGGGAAGCGAAACGGTGGTCTCACCCGTTGATGGAACTAGTGTTTGATTATCTCTGCGACCGGCCCGTCGAGGCATCGGCCCTAGAAGGCCGGCGTTCGCCCCGTCAGGCCCAAGGTCAACCCGAAGAAGGTGAAGGTGCGGCCGACCCGCACGACACCCTCCTACCCACAGACAGCTCGGTACGTGCCGCCAGGGGGCGGGGGCACGGACATGACCGGCGCTGTGCCGCGCCGCGCACGGCGTGACCAGCCTTTCCGTGAACGGTGGGGCGGCCCCACCGCGGTCGGGCCGGGTCCGCACCCCCTGGGCTGGGTGCCGGTCGGGACGGCGGCGACGGGCGAAAAAAGAGGGGCAGGGTCGGCTCGGTGTCCGCCCGTGCGGGTCGGGGATCGGCGTCCGAGCACGGCTCGACCTGGCCCGGGTGCTCTTGACGGGCCGCCCCAGGCGCTGGCAGGTATTCTCGGAGAAGAGCCCCATGGCGCGGGGCCGCCGCAGGCCGTCATGACGGCCCGTCAGCCCGCCAGCCCGTCCGCGTTCGCGGACAGTCGGCGTCGAGCGCTGATCCCGGACCGACCGGTTGGCGGCCGCGCACCTCTTGCCGCGACACGTCTCGCGTCAACCGCCATGGCGGGCCCGATCCCTGATTCCGTACACACTCCGGCAGCATCTCTGCCATGGAGGGAAGCGCATGAATCGGCAACGTCGTTGTGCACTGTTGGCCCCACTCCTGGCTTCCGCAGTGGCCCTGCCCCCGACGATGGCGGCCCAGGCAGCCCCTTCGGCCGTGCAGGTCCCTGCCGCCCCGGCATGCCAACTGAAAGCCGTGGCCGGCTCCTCGTCCCGTGTCAACATGGCGATCACCGGCTTCGCGGCGAACCAAAGGATCACGATCAACCACGTCGGCGGCAGAGCGTCGGACACGCGGGTCGATCCGCAGGGCAACCTCAACGTGAAGAACCTGCGCGATGGGACCTACAACGTCAAGCCACGCAACGGTGGTCGCGGCTCCAGCGTCCCGTGCACGGACGCCCCCGCCCCCGTGACCGTCAACATCACTGATGCCGACGTGGTTGCGACCAAACCGGACACCCCCACGGTCAAGTGCAACCAGCCGACTCCCGTGACGTTCGAGGGCACGCTCACAGGCACGGGAACCGGTGACATCAGGGTCGTGTGGGTGAGCCCGGACACTGGGAAGCGGTCCGAGCCCACGATAAAGTTCACCGGCCCGAGCTCCAAGACCCCGGCATTTGTCATCAATGCTCCCGCCCGCGCGAACCCGGCAGAACCGCGGCCCTCGGTGAAGGTCCAACTCCAGGTGCCCCGGCAGGGATCGGAGACGGGTGTGTCGTCGGCGGTGTTCACGGTGACGCTCGTCTGCGAAGCCGGCACCTGACCCGGACGGTTCGATAGCTCGTCAGGAGGGCAGCGCAGGGTGTGCCGGCCCGCGCCCGGACCGGGCGCGGGCCGTGCCGGGCCTGCGCCCGGTCCGTTCCGGCCGTGCGGTGCGGCGTGTGGGACTTCAGCTTCCAGACCGGAGGTTGGTGCCGGTCAAGTCGCAGCTGGCCGCCCATAGACGTGCCGCGGTCGTGGTGTCGGAGAGGTGGTTCCAGAGGGGTTCGATCCTGGGCGTACCGCGCAGCCCGAACAGTCGGGGGCTCCACAGCTGGCCGCCGCGGACACCCGGGTCGAGTACGGCCCGAACAGCGGGCCATGCGGCAGCGTCCTTGCCCTGGACGAGAAGGCCGAGCGGCAGATGGCGCAGCCGCTCGCCGGCGGTCCGGACATGGAATGGCGGGCGCGAAGGCGTGAGGGAGTCGAGCGCGCCGCCGGGATGAACGACCACGCTCAGCGTCGTGCTGCCGGCAGCACGCAGGCGGCGGTCGAGTTCGAGAGCGAAGAGCATCTGGGCCAGCTTTGACCGCGCATAGGCGCGCTTGGGCTGGTAGTCGTGCGTGCTCTGGAGATCGTCGAGGTCCAGGCGTTCGGACTTGGCGGCGAAGCTGCCGGTCGTGACGATCCGGCTCCCCGGGGTTGCCGTGAGCAGGGGGGCCAGGTGGTGGGTCAGCGCGAAGTGCCCCAGGTGGTTGGTTGCGAGCATCAGCTCGTGGCCGGCCGTGGTTTCACGGCGCGGTGGATGGTCGAGCGCCACGCCGGCGTTGTGGACGACGGCGTCGAGGCGATCCAGTCCGAGCGCGTCCACGGATGCCTTGAGCGAAGCGAGATCGGCCAGGTCCAGGGACAGGTGCTTCACCTTGGCGCCGGGGACGCGCGAGCGGATGGAAGTGATCGCGTCGTCGGCCTTCGCCCTGTCGCGGCTACCGAGAACGACCATGGCCCCGGTGCCGGCGAGCTGCTCGGCGACGAAATACCCGATGCCCGCGTTGCCGCCAGTGACCAGGAAACTCCTCCCCTCGGCGCGAGGCAGCCGGTGGACGTCCCAGTGCGGGACCTGGGGTACGGAGGGCATGGCGGGCTCCCGGAAGCTCGAAGTGGTCTGGAGGCGGGCGGGACCGCACATTCACAGCCGGCCACGCCCGGTTCCCACGGTCCCTGACGCCACCCACATCCCGCCGACAGGTCGCTGTCCCCACCGACAGCCGACCGACATGGCGCGGGCCCAGCACGGCAATGGCCGCAGCTTCCCGCACCGATCAGGTACGAGAGGGCAGTGAATCGCGGCTGGACGGACCCGGATTGCATCCCGGGTTGCCATCACCGGCCCAGGCGGGCCCGGCCGCGCCCTGCCGTGCATGCGCGACGGCTCCAAGGCACGGGTGAGAGAGCGGACCGGCTCTTGCATGGGGCGCGGGCAGCGGGTGAGTGGGCGGCACCACCGCGGCGGACGGCGGTGCGACGAAGGCGAGCGCCGTGAACGCCACCGGTCGATCGTGCGTGATCTTGTTCCTAAGATGACCTCATGTCTGTACCGTCACGGCCCCGTGCCGCCGTCCTCGTCGCGCTGCTCACCCTGGTGTCTGCCGGTCTGTCGGGGTGCTCCTCGGAGCAGCCCGACGCGAACAGGGCGAACCCCTCCGGCGCGGCGGGGACCGCGGAGGCGAAGCCGCCCGCGCCGAAGCCCGAAGGGGCGCCCGGCGACATCCTGGTGGGCGGCCGTCCCGTGACCGGTTCGGTTCCCTCCGGGCACGCGACGTTCCCGTTCCGGCGGACCTATACGGACGGGGAGCTGTACGCGCCCGTCACCGGCTTCCGCTCCTTGGCGTTCGGAGACACCCAGCTCGAGAGTGTGCGGCGGGAGGACCTCGACGCGGGGAAGGACGTGGCGACCACCATCGACCCGGTGGTGCAGCGGACCGCGTTCGACGCGCTGCGCGGCCGTACCGGCGCCGCGATCGCCCTCGACGCGCGAACGGGCGAAATCGCCGCCCTGGTCAGCGCTCCCAGCTACGACCCCAATACCTTCAGCGGATACGCGCCCCCCGACGACAAGGCCTGGAAGCAGCTCCAGGCGGACGTCGGCAAGCCCCTCGTCAACCGGGCTCTGCGCGACGACCACAACCCGGGCTCCGCCGCCCACATCATCGTGGCGGCCGCGGCCCTGGAGAAGGGGCTGCTCGCGTCGGTGGACACACCGACGCGCAGCCCGGCCGTCCACACCGTCCCCGACAGCTCGGTGCAGTTCTCCGGCGACCCCGCCCACTGCACCGACGCGAGTCTGCGGACGGCCCTGCAGTACGCCTGCCAGAACGTCTTCGCCCGCCTCGCGACCGACCTGGGCGCGGACGCCCTGGCAGCCACAGCAGGGAGCTTCGGCTTCAACACGGAGAAGACGGACACGCCGGTGCGGGCCTTCGAAAGCAAGTGGCCCCGGCAGCCGGGAAATGCCGCGCAGCTCGCGCTCACGGCGAACGGCCTCTTCGACACCAAGGCCACCCCCTTGCAGATGGCGATGGTGATGGGCGCGATCGCCAACGGCGGTGCCTGGGTCTCTCCCCGGATGGTGGCCGATCCCAAGGCACCCGAGCCCAGTCGGCGTGCGGTCTCCCAGCACACCGCGGACCAGTTGCGGTCCGCGGTAGGCGGCTCGGTGAACGCGTGGGTGCCTTCAGCATCGGTCACCTGGGCCATGGCCTACACCCAGGCTCCGGGCGGCCGCCCCCTGGCCGTGGCCGTGATTCTCTCGAGCGGCGCCGACACTACTCGGGAAGCCGCCCAGATCGCCGGGAGGGTCATCGAGGCCGCCAAGCGGTAGTCCGCCAAGACGCCGACGGCGCCGAAGACATCTTCGGCGTCACGCAGGAGTCCTCCTGGGCCTTCACCGGCTACAGCGGCGCCTCCATCACCGAAGCCACCCGGCTGACCGTCAACACCTGCGACCGGGGCCTGCACCTGCGCAAGGCAAGCCCGGACCCGGCGGAGGCGTCGACCCAGCCTCCCTCGGCACCGCCGCCGCGTCCCTGGACGGCAAGGACATCACCTACGGCGCCACGGCACCCTCCGGGCCGGCCGGCGTTTTGAGGGTAGGCCGCGGGGCTCAGCCGCACTCTGGCAGCGAGACCCTGCCGACCCTCACGGTCACAACCAACCGAACTTCAGTACTTCCAGCAAGATCACGAGTACGGGCGCCCAGTCGGCCACCGCCTGCCGCATTGACAGACGGCGTTCGCACCGTGCGCAGTGACGAGCCGGATCCATCTCTGCAGTCATCTGCATCCCTCCTCTCAATTCCCTTGTTGTGCGGCTTGGTGCAACGGCGTTCCCGTGGCAGTGCCGAACCTGCTCGCGGGCAGATCCACGGCACCGGGACCGGCTTGCGCATGTCCCGGTCCGAGCGCGCCGGCCCAGCACTTCGACCGGCAGATCGCTGAGGAGGTGGGCAATGCGGGGCGCGTCGTAGCCGGCGTCGAGGACGACCAAGATGTTCGGGGCCTCTGGCTGCCACTGGCCGGCTTCCACGAGGCGTTCGACGACGTCGCGGACCTGGTCGGCAGTGACCGCGGCCAAGTCGCGCCGGTCTCCAGCCGGATCGCGTCCAGCAGCGCAGTCCACGAGGTGCGGCCGGTCTCCAGGGCGGCGACGATCGAGTAGGGCCGACCAGGGACCATCTGATGCTTGCCCAGGCCGCGGCCGAAGGTGTGGCAGAAGGAGCGGTCCGAGCCTGTGTCGGCGTCCGGCCGCAGCCACGGGGAGACATCTACTGCCAACACCAGCCGGCCGTCGTTCGCGCGGGGCAACGGCAGACCCACCAGAGCGCGACGAAGGCGGGCCATGTCGATCCGGCCCTGGTTGATCCCGGAGTACAGGGCTCCGTGCCCGCGTCGGTGTTCCGGCGCGAGCGCCAAGTCCACAAGCGCGCGGACCGGGCCGTCGGTACACAGCAGAGCGTCGCACAGCTCGAAGACGGCGTCCGCCCGCGATGTCAGGCACGCATAGAGCTCGGTCCGGAACCCCGACAACTTCGTCAACGCGTCTTGTTGAACGTTGTGCTCGACCAGTCACACGACCCCGGCCTCCGTGCTGAATCAACCCTGAGCACAGGATCGGAGCCCGGCCTCTCTCAGTCCGGTGCGGAAACTCCGAACAAGTTCGAGCCACGTTCGAAGCCCGACGATAGACGGCAAGTTAGGAGCGTTGTTCCGTCGGTGTACGGGGCGAAGATCTGCGGCACCCAGGGTTGGCGGCAATGCTGTTCCAGCTGATGCTGCTCGATCGTGATCCCAGTTTCGTCGGGGACCGCACCCGGCCCTGCTGGTCGCACACACCACCCGTACCGGCCGACCGGCAGCTCCTCGAACGAGAACGGAGACGGCAGCCTCCGGTCTCTCCGGCTTCGCTGGGGAGGACGGTCGCGCATTTACCCGGCAGGTGCGCTGTCCCCGCCCGGTCGGGCGGGGCTCCGGTCGACACCGCCCGACCGGGGCGGGATCATGAGAATGAATGACGCGCTCTGGCGGCCTTCTCCTGCGCCAACGAGTCATGGGTGGAGAGCCATGAACCGGCGCACCCGTCTCGTCACGCCCAGCCCCCTCCTCGTCGGCGCGGTCGCCCTCGGCCCGTTGGGGACCGCGCTCGCAACCAAGACCTTCTGCACCTGACCACCCCACGGGAGGCAAGCCATGACCCAGCGCACCCGTCTCGTCGCCCTCAGCCCGCTGATCGCCTGCTCGGTCGCGCTCTGTCCCTACGCTGCTGCCACCGCCACGGCCGCCCCACAGGCACCGGCCGGCCCCACCTGCACCGTGGAGCCGTTCCCCGGCGCCGCCGATCACGTCAACGTGAAGGGGAGTGGATTCGGCGGGAAGGTCGTCGTCAAGGAAACGAGCGGCACGAAGCAGGTCACGGTCGACGCCACGGCGGACGGAACGTTCGAGGCAGCGGCCCTCCCGGTGGGCTCGTACATCGCCGTCCCGTTCGGGTCGCAGAGCCAGAGTTACCCCTGCACGCAGACGGGGGGCAAGGACCAGACCGACGGGGACGACGCCAAGGCCGAGTACGACAAGGGCTTCCAGTTCGCCTTCCAGCAGATCAAAGCCAACTGCCAGGCCACACAGCCCAAGACCACCGATTCGCTCGACCCGAACTGGCAGAAGGGCTACGACAAGGGCGCCGAACTGGCGGCCAACACCTTCTGCAAGGGCCAGAGCAGCGACCCGAAGGCCGGCAAGAGCGCCGAATGGGTCAAGGGTTACGACTTCGCCTTCGGCAGGATCAAGGCCAACTGCCAGGCCACCCAGCCCAAGACCACCGAGCAGGTCGACCCCGAGTGGGAGGCGGGCTACGACAAGGGCGCCGAGGACGCGGCCGCGAAGTTCTGCACATAGGCACCGTAGACCGCCTACACCCGTGTTCCCTGCGCCGGATCCGGCGGCCCGCAGTCGTACAGACTCCGTCCTCGGGGTCGAACTCGCCGACCCGGCGCAAGTGCTCCCAGGGTGGCCAGCGTCAGGACGAGCAGCCGGGCGTCCGCGGTGAGCTTGGCTTTGCGGAGCTTCTTGTCCGAGACGACCTTCTGTGCCCAGCCGCTGAGCTGGAGTTCGAGAACTCCTGGGGCGCAGTATGGAACGTCGAGTGGAACGGGTCCTGGCTGGTGAACGGCACGCCCCAGACGGACCCCCTCCGAACGCTGGGCGGCATCGGCTCTGGGATGTCCGTAGGGATTCGATGGCCCGCACCCTCCTTCAGCCGACACGGGGGATGACGGCACTGTCGTCGGCGAGGGCGTTCGCGCCGATCACTGAGGCGACCAGCCTCCAGCTGATCTGGCACGGTAATCTCAGGTATGCCCGAGACATCAGTGGCGCACTTCTATGACGAACTGGCCGACGACTACCACCTGATCTACTCAGACTGGGACGCGAGCGTCCGTCGGCAGGGGGACGCCCTGGACGCACTGATCGGCCAGGATCGCGCGGCGGTGCTCGACTGTTCCTGCGGCATCGGCACGCAGGCCATCGGCCTGGCGCTGCGCGGGCACCGCGTCACCGGGACCGACCTCAGCCCCCGCGCCGCCGCCCGCGCCGCCCGTGAGGCCGCCCGCCGGAGCCTGAGCCTTCGTACGGCCGCCGCCGACATGCGCAGCCTCCCGTTTGCCGATGGCGAGTTCGACGCTGTCGTCTGCGCCGACAACTCGCTGCCTCACCTGCTGACGGAGCAGGATGTGCACGCCGCCCTGGCCGAGATGCGCCGAGTCCTGCGTCCCGACGGCCAGCTGCTGATCAGCACACGGCCCTACGACGACCTGCTGCGCGATCGCCCAGCTTCGACGCCTCCACAAGTCCACAGGATCGACGACGGCGCCGACGGCGGAGAGCGAACCGTCACCTTCCAGCTCTGGCACTGGCACGACGACGGCGAGCACTACGACTTGGAGCACTTCCAACTCCTCCCGGCAGGCGGAGAATGGCGCGTCCAGGTCCGTCGGACCACCTACTGGGCACTCGGCCGGGACCGGCTGGCCGGCCTCGCAGCCGAGGCCGGGTTTGTCGACCCTGAGTGGCGGATGTCGCAGGAGACGGGCTTCTTCCAGCCGCTGCTTGTGGCCCGCGCCGGCGAGTAGGTGATTCCATCGCCCGGCGCGGGACGGGTGGTGTCAGCTGACCCTGGGGGGTTCGTCGGCCCATCAGTCCTGCATGCGACGAGCGGCCCGGCGACAGCCGTGAGCGCGGAGGTCGCTCGGAGCCGTCGGGCCGGCCTCCAGAGCGTTTCCTGGGGAAGCGGGCGCGTGCCGTGCAGTGGTGGATACACCGCCAGCGGTACACCCGCCCCTTCGGGCCGGGCTGTATCACAAGGGACCACCTGTGAAACGGCGGAAGGCGCTGTGCGGGGGTGTCAGGGCCGACATGATCTGAGGCATGGAGGATTCCGGGGTGACTATGCGCGCAGACACAACCATTCAAGACCGCTACCGGTTGCAGCACCTGATCGGAGCGGGAGGCTCCGGACAGGTCTGGAAGGCGACGGATCGGACCCTTGAACGTGAGGTCGCGGTCAAGATCGCCACCGCCATCGCCGATGATCCACAGGCGGTCGCGCGGTTTACTGCCGAAGCCCGCAAACTCGCCCGGTTGCATCATCGCGGCATCGTCACCGTCCACGACGCCGGAACAATTGCCGACGACGGCCAAGCCGTGCCCTACCTCGTCATGGAACTGCTGGACGGCTCGACATGGCAGAAGAGCTCCTCCGTGGAATCGGTGGAGTCAGTCGTCCGGACAGGGGCGAGCTTGGCGGAGGCACTCGCGCACATGCACGAGATGGGGATCGTGCACCGGGACATCAAGCCCGCGAACATCATGATCTGCGCGGACGGAAAGGCCGTGCTGATGGATCTGGGCATAGCCCGCGACTTCTCCACCCTCACCACGATCACCGCGGCTGTTTCCCCTGGAACTCTTGCCTACATGGCTCCCGAACAGTTTTCCGGAGCCTCCGCCTCCGTCGCCTCCGACGTCTACGCGCTCGGCCTGGTCCTGATCGAGAAGATCACCGGCAAGCGTGGCCCTGCCGCGCAGCTCCCCGCCACCGACCGGACTGCCCTCGCCCCCAACCTCCGGGCTCTGCTCGACCGCATGACCGCCCTGGATCCGGGCGAGCGTCCTAACGCGGCGGAATGCTGGGGACAGTTGCGCCAATCCGTCCCGTCCCGCGAGCCTGCTCTCCCGGAACCCGCGCCAGCAGACGGGTCCACCACGATCCCCATCGCCCGGGCACGCCAAGAGCAAGCCGATTTGGTCACCGCTCAGGAAGAGATCATCACAGGCCTCGCCGAGATCATCAACGAGATCGCCAACATTCCGATCGAGGACGTCCAACTGGACAGCTCCTTCAAACACGATCTGGGAGTCGACTCTTTGGCCATGGTCGAGGTCGTCGTCGCCGCCGAAGAGCACTTCGACATCAGCATCCCGGACAAGCACATCAAGAAGCTGAAGACCATCCGCGACGCAACCGGCTACGTCCTCAGGGCGCGGCGCTCCCAGTGACTGGATACTGAGATTCCGGGCGCGATGTCGTAAGACGTCGGTCGGCATCCGTAAGGGTGCGGGGACGGGGGCGCGGTAAGCCTCGGATCGAGCCGCTTGTCCATGCCCAGGCGGAACGAGCCGTACGGGTTGACGTTGGACCAGAACAGCGCGGATCGACCGCGCCCCTGGCGGCGTGGACCTGACCGGGATGATCTTCTGTGACTCCTCTGGAGATGACCAGAGCCGCAGAGCTGTTCGCCGTTGTTTCTGCCCCGCCTGGCTGACTCTCGGCTTCCGGCCCGGTGACTGTAGACGCCTCAACGCACCGGCTGGCGTTCCGCCAGGTGGGCTGATGCCGTTGGGCGGCACGGTCTTGGCTTGATCATGTCCAAGCCAAGACCGGGCGGTGTCGGTCGGCGCGAGACCTCGAGGGGTACGAGCGTCACTTGAGGGAAATGAACGGGATCTCAATGTCATGGGTCGTCTGGTATTCGATTCCGTACTCACCGCCGTCTGCTGGGTTAGTGAAGACCCGCTCCCCGGGGATCAGTGGACCAATGCCCGCGGTGAGCATGGAAGTATTGCCGTCGGGGAGGATGGTAATCCAGGAAGCGGCGTAGCGTGGCTTCCTTGTCACGTTGATCAAGTTGTTGCTGTGGGCGACTTTCCCTTGGTAGAGAATGTGCGTGCTGCATTGAAGCGGGCAGCCTTCGTCGGTCTCCTTATTGTTTGCCCACGTGACAATCCCCTTGCTGATTGTTCGATCAATGTATTTCGCTCGGTCTCCCCTGATCAGGTGTGCCTGTGCAGAGGCCTGGAGAGAGTCAAAGGCAGCGCCGGTCGGGATTTGGATGACCTTGACCGTGCTGTATTCGGCTCCCGGGTTGAGCGGGGAGCCTGGTGTGACCCACCATCCGGTGCTGATCAGCTGCCGGCTGGCTGGCGTGGCGTACAGGTTCGTGCTTGTCTCCTGTTTCGGGTCACTCTTCCTTTCAGCCAGACTTCGCTGATTTTCACTGGCGTAACGCGTCTGGCCATCGAGCCAGTAGATGGTCCCGAGCAGGTGTACCGGAACTTTTCCCAGATTGCGAACTTTCACCTCGAGTGGAAGGTGGATGAAGCCGCCCTCGGTCAACGCCTTTCCGAACTTCACCTCGGTGGCAATCGAGGGGTTCTGTAGCGTCGGCTGATACAGGCTTGAGTAGGAGAAATTTGTTGCGGCCAGGAAGGCCGTGAATGCGAGGCCGACGGCGAAACTCTTCGGATGCGGAACCGACTCCCATGCCCGACTTCTGTGGAGAGTGAAAAGAGCCCAGACGGACCAGACCCACAGGCCGATATAGGCTGGAAGGAGCGGGATGTACTCCCGGTGTTTCAGCCACATGGCCAGGAGCACACTGCTTCCCGCCAAGGAAATAAGAACCCCCACCAGGGCGCCGGCCCCGGAGAACTTCCATTGACGCTTGTTGCAGAAATCGAGAGCAGCAAGACTGGCGATACCCTCGGCGGCACCTGCCAGGATGAAGAGGAATCCGGTGAGCCGTCCCGCGAATGTCAGAGAGTCGAAGGCGTCCGGCAGCCCGATGAAGATGAGCAGAACCATCGACCCCAGCAGGCCTGCCGCCATCACACTCGCTGTTGCGCGGCGGCACCAAGCGTTGTCCGGCCACGTCGTGCTGTCGGCCTCGCGCCAACAGATGGATGGATCGTCCAGTGGAAGGTCGTGCGGGAGCCCGGCCCGGCGGAGAAGCCGGCGGAGTTCGCGTGGTGACCATACGGAACCCACCCGCTTGTGGCCGACGGCAACGGCGCGTAGACCCCGACGGTCCGGTGGATGGACCACCACCGGGCAGCTTTGCGGCATGGGCTCAGTCTCAGCGCCTGTTTCCAGCACACGCATCCCGGGTTACTCCTGGTGGCCCCGCACGCCTCGCCGTGCCGAGATGATCACCGGGCGCGCTATCGGGTCGATGACGTGGGCGCCCACATGGAAGGCCACGGAACCGGCGTACGCGCCCGCCTGACCGCCGACGACCCGAACGGGTACGGGTCCATCCTCACCGGGTAGAAGGACCCCGGTGAGCGCGGTCGGCCAAACTCTGCACCGTGAGCTGGAAGTGGAAGAGCGGGGAGACGTTCCCCAACGGCACGAAGCCGGATGAGCTGGTAGCCCAGGCCGACCTGGATGCCCGGTTCATGAGCCATTGGGGGCGATCGCGATCGAAAGGGTCGGCTCCGTGGCCCAGGCGGGCTCCGCCCTGAATTTATGTGCACACCCAGACCCGACGACTGGGTACGTGTACTGCTTTCCCTGCACGGATCAGGAGACGGTCTTCGCGATGAGTGCGAAGACGCCAACGCCGAGCCCGCCGCCGCCCGTGCTGGCCCGCTGGTCGACGGCTGTGGTCGGGCCGGACATCCACCTCAAGGTCGGACGCGCCCTCTACTCGGTTGCCTGGAAACTGATCGGCCGCCGGGTCGATGTCCGCCGTCCAGGCCGTCGCCACCATGCACAACCTCGCCATGACACGGTGAAAACAGCAGGTCAGACACCACTCAGGCCCGCCCGAGACGGGCCTTCTGCAACACCCTTCAGGCGTCGGCGAGGAGGGGGTCGTACAGGGTGCCCGTGCGGCGGCCCGCCATGAAGGAGAGGAAGTCGCCCACGAAGGCGCTCCGGCCGTAGGCGCCGTCGGTGGTGGTGAGGTCTCGGTGGAAGGCGGTGCGGAAGAGGGCCCGGTACTCGTCCGCGTCGATGCTCCCGTTGCCGTCCTTGTCGGTGGCGTCGAAGAGGACCTCGGCAACGCGGATGAGCGCGGGTCCGGCGAGGGAGGGGACGGCGGTGGCGTACTCCTCGGCGCTGACGCGGCCGTCGCCGTCCGTGTCGAGGGCGGCCTGGAGCTCGCGCCACCAGGCGGCGAAAGCGTCGTAGAGCCGGGTCTCTTCGGGTTCGTCCAGGTCGAGGCGGGTGGAGAGTTCGCGTGCCATGGCGGCGAGGTCGGGCCAGTCGAGGTGGCCGTCGCCGGTCTGGTCCAGCACCCGGCGGAAGAACTCCTCCGCCGAGCGTCGGTTCGCTTCCGTGCCCGTCGAAGGTGCCGGGTCGAAATCGTCGTCGCCGCTCAGTGGCGTGAGGAGGCGGAGCAGGGCCGATGCCCGCTTCATGCGGGCGCGCAGGGCGGTTACGGTGCGGGCGCGGGGGTCGTCGCTGTCGGGCGAGAGTGAGAGGGCCTCGATGATGCTTTCGGCGTTGATCCAGCCTTCGGGCAGGAATCGGGCGAGCCCGGCGGCGAGGTAGGCGCCCTGCATGAGGGTGGGGGCGCCGGGCATCTCGGGCAGCCCGGCCCGGCGCCGGTAGGGCTCGGGGAGCGAGGCGACGGTGATCGCGCCGAGGAGCGGACCGGCGACAGCGCGGCCGGCGGCCCACAGTGTCGGCGCGCCGTCGAGCAGCGCAGGGGCGGGCAGGTGGTCGAAGAGCCGGTAGAGGATGACGCGGGCCGCCTCGGTGTTCTCCAGCTCGTTTTCGACAACCCGGTCGAAGTATCGCCAGAAGTCGTTCAGGTCCTCGGGGAGTTCTGCGGCGTCGCCGTCGAGCGCGGCGAGGAACGCGCGGTACTCCGCGTACATCCGCTCCATCGTGTCCTGGTCGAGCGGCTGGCCGCTCAGTCGGCACATGGTGACGGCGCTCTCGAAGAGGGTGGCGACCACCCAGGCGCGGGTCGCGCGGTCCATCGCGTCGTAGGCTCGGCCGCGGGAGTCGGAGCCGCTCATGCGGGCGTGCAGCCGGTTGAGTCGGGCGGCCTCCCGTTCGCGTACCGCCGGGTCGGAGCCGAACATGCGCCGCATGCTGAGGAAGGTGTTGCGCAGTCGGCGCCAGGGGTGGGTGACGAAGGTGGAGTTGTCGACGAGGGCGCCACCGATCTGCGGGTGAGCGGCCTCCAGTACGGTGGCGCGGATCATGGCCAGAGCCCAGCGCGGGTCGTCGAAGAAGGCGCTGAACTGCGAGTTCGGGCCGAACAGGGATGCCTCGTCGGCCGTTCCCGTGGTCTCGGTGGTCATGATGGGTCTCCATTCGTCCGGGCGGGCACGCCGCCGAAGCGGCGGTCGCGGCGCCGGTAGGTGTGCAGGCAGGCGAGGAAGTCGGGAGCCCGGAAGTCCGGCCAGAGTGCCTCGGGGAAGACCCACTCGGCGTAGGCGACCTGCCAGAGCATGAAGTTGGAGATGCGCTGCTCACCGGAGGTGCGGATGACCAGATCCACATCGGGGGTGTCGGGGAAAGGCAGGTGGTCCGCGAAGAGCCGCTCGGTCACCTCGTCGGCGGGCGTCCCGCTGCGGATCAGCGACCTTGCGGCCTCGACGATGTCCCGGCGCCCGCCGTGGTCGAAGGCGACGGTCAGCGTCATCCCCCGGTTGTCGGCGGTCAGCGCCGCCAAGTCGTCAAAGTCCTGGGCCAGTTCACGGGGGATGCGCGGGTCGGCGACCCCGAGGAATCGGCAGCGGATGCCGCGCGCGAGCAGCAGCGGCGCATGCTTGCGCACAACCCGGCGCACCAGACGCATCAGGAATTCGACCTCGGTGCCAGGGCGGTTCCAGTTCTCGGTGGAGAAGGCGTACAGGCTGAGCCACTCCACGCCGGCGGTCCGGGCCGCCTCGATGACGTCGATGACGGCGGTCTCCGCGGCCCGGTGACCCGCCGTACGGGGAAGCGAACGCCGCTGCGCCCAACGGCCGTTGCCGTCCATTACGCAGGCCACGTGCCGCGGCCCCGCACGCGCCGCCCCCTCGTCCCGCCGCTGCCCGTCGGGTCCGCCACCGCACTGTCGCCCGCCCGGCAGATCCTCCGCCACCGCGCGTGCGCGCGGCACGCCATGGTCCGTCACGCCCGGCCCCGCCCCGTCCGGAGCGGCACGACCGGCCGTGCCGCGCTCGGTCACGCCCACCCTGCCGCCCCCGCCTCGCCCACGCCCCACCGGCGCATTCCCTCCCGGGAGTCTGACAGCGCGAAAGGGGCCCTGACCGGCCGAACGAGTGGCCGTCACCCTTGGCTCGTACGATCGAATCTGTCCGAGTGCTGGAGCGGCGAACGCGCGCACAGGCCCTTTCAAAGCTCCAATCGATGCGGGGGATGGAGCGTGACGGCATCCAAGTCTCCGCGAACTCGCGCGCTTCGCGGAGGCCGGCTCGGAAGCGGCCGGTGCGCAAGTCGTCGACGAAAGCCGTCACGGTCTGGCGGAAGCGGCTGCGCTGCTCTGGCAGCCACTTCGACGACTGCGCCGAGATGGGTGCGGGCGGTGGTGCCGCCGCCACGCCAGCGGCTGCCTGCCCCAAGGGAGCCGGCAACGGCGGCAAGGGCGGCAACGCCGGGGCCGGTAGCACCGGCGGCTACCACGGGTGCGTCGTCATCACCTGCTGACCCGCTTCGCACCGAGCCCGCACACCGGAGCCATCAGCTGCCGCGGAGCACGGGCTCCCCGCTGTGCCTCGCCGGCCTCGGGTCCCCGTGGCTCATCGGTGTCCTGTCGCATTCCATGTGGCGGGAAGCGAGGCCCTGACCTGCGGGGCTGCCAGTTGGCTCGGGAACACGATGTGGCGTCCCTCTCAAACGAGTTGGCCTTCGCGGAGGGCAGCGATGGATCACCCTAAACGAGGATCCGTTCGCGGGCCTGGGTGGCGGAGATGAGCCCGGCCAGGGAGGTGCGGGTTTCCGATAGCGCGGAGATCCGGTCGTCCAGACCCTCGAGGTGTTCTTGGAGGGTCTCCAGCTTGCATGCGGCGACCGTGCCGTCTTGGCGAATGCACGGCTGCAGGTCGCGGATGACGCGGGTCGGCAGGCCGGCGTCCAGCAGCGCGCGAATGCGCCGGACCACGGCGGGGGCGCTGTCGCCGTAGCGGCGGTGGCCGCTGTCGAGGCGGTAGGACTCAAGGAGGCCCTGCTCCTCGTAGTAGCGCAACAGCCGGACGGAGGTGCCCGTTGTGGCGGCGAGCTCGCCGATCTTCATGTGGTGCTCCTCACATTCCCTTGAACCTCACACTGGTGTGAGATCTTAGCGTGAGGGCCATGACGAACACAGACCGCCCCATTTCCCTCTACGGTTTCCTGCGCCCCAGGCCGGAGTACGCGGACGAGGTCCGGCGCACCCTCTCCTCTTTCGTGGAGCCCACCAGGCAAGAGCCCGGCAACCTGCAGTATCACCTCCACGAGCATGAGGACGGCCGCTTCTTCCTGTACGAGGTCTGGCGCTCCCAGGAAGACCTGGACCGGCACAACGCGACGCCCCCGCTGCGTGCCTTCCTGGAGAATCTGTTGATCTTCCTGGAGGAAGCCCCGGAGGGCTACTTCGACACCATGCTCAGCCCGTACGCCGAGGCAGCACCGGTTGCCGCCTGAGGTGGATGCCCACGACCGGCCCTGTGCGTTGCACCGGGGCTGAACGTTGCCTGGACGGTTGCTTTCAGAGGGGGACCGGGGGTGTGACCGCAGGTGTGAACCTCCTAAACCGATGATCTCCCGTTCCCGCAGGTCAAACCTGGTGGGCAAGTCTCATCCGGAAAACGACACCTCTATCCTCGCGATAGCCGAGGGGGGAGGTCTATCCGTATCCCGTATCCCGGGGGCCGGGGCCGCGCGGAGGGGTACATGTACCGGTATGGCTCGTGAACGGATCCGGTGGCCCCTCGTCGTGGAACGGGCGCGGCAGATCGTGGACGGGCACGCGCCGCTGAAGGTCACGCTGCGGCAGGTGATGTATTCGGCTCGTCTCCGAGGGCGTGCTGCCGCACACGCCGCCGATGTACCGGCGGCTGTCCGCGCAGCTGGCCCAGGCCCGGCGGGAGGGCCGCTTCCCCGAGCTGATCGACATCGTCCGCGAAGTCCATGTCCTGCCGGCCTGGCCGGACGCGTCCGTCGCCGAGATGCCCGGCTGGTTCCGCCTGGACCGCACTACGGGCCAGAAGCAGGCCCTGTACGTCGCAGCGGGAAAGGACACCCTCCGCCAGCAGCTGACCGGCTGGCTCGAGTTCGCGGGCATCCCCGTACTCGTGGTCCGCGGCTTCAGCTCCCCAATGGCGCCAAGCAGGAGTTCCTGATCGGCACCGACCGGGCGATGTGGACCCGCTGGACCGACGTCAAGGGCCGGTGGTCCGGCTGGCAGCCCATGGGCGGGCTCTTCAGTGGCGAGATCTACATCATGGACCGCTTCCGCGGGGGCGACCCCTGGCAGTTCACGGTGAACAGCCGGGGCGACGACGGCTACCAGTGGATCAGTATCCGTAACCGCGACGGCAGCTGGGGCGGCTGGCGCCGCATGCCCGACCCGGTCTAGCCCTGGTGGATCCCGGCGGCTTGCGCGGTGGCCGCCGCGGCTTGGCTGAGCGAGTCGGGACTGTGCTCGCTCACTGAATCTGCGCAGGATACGAGCGCGTTGCCGCTTGACCTGCGGGTCTCCTGCCCCGGGGCCTGGCTGCGCAGGTTGATTGTGTGTGGATGGGTGCGGCCGTGGCACCAGATGAGCGTCAGCCGGGACGGGACGGCTGTCCCTGCTCATGCCGCGCAGCAGCCGTGATCATGGCTGTCACGGGTTGACCGAGCTGCTGCCGGCAGGCGCCAATCGCGAAGGTGGCTGGCTGCCATGGGCGTGCCTGTTCACACCGCGAACTGCAGCGGGCCTGCCGGCGGCCGAACTGACCCGCGCACCGGGCCGGGGCTGCTGCTCTAACGCGGTGGTGTCCCGGTGACCTCGATGTCGTCGAAGAGGTCCAGCATTCGGCCCAGCACCTTGAGGCAGGCGGCCACCTCGCCTTCGGTGAGCCCGCCGCCGGTCCGCCGCAGCAGGGCGTGCTCGCGGGCGGTCGCGGCGGTGATGGCGGCGAGGCCGGCGTCGGTGAGCCGGATCAGCGAGGAGCGCTGGTGCGCCGGGTTGGGGACAGCCTGGGTGAAACCGCGCGCGGCGGCGTCGTTGACCATCCGCTGCACGAACTGCCGGCTCAGCGACTGGGCCTGGCCCATTTGCGGGACCGTCATCGGCCCGTGCTCGCGCAGCAGGTCGAGCACGGCCTGCACGCCGACCGAGAGGTCCTGTCCCGGGGCATCCTGCTCGATCTTGCGCTGGACGCGCCGGTAGAGAGGCCCGACGAGGCCGAACACCTCCATCAGCCGCTCGGGCAGTTCGTCGGGGGAAAGCGGTCGGTCGGCCGGGGTCCTATTCACACCACCATCATGACACCTCAGTTGTCATGATCCCAAAAACATGACACCTTGGTTGTCATGACAGAGAACGCGACCGCCCCCCGCACACGAGTCTCCGACGCCTCCGACACCGTCGAGACCTTCGAGTCCGCGGACGGCCCGCTCGCCTACCGCGACGCAGGCCCCCGCGACGCCCGCCCCCTGGTGCTGCTCCACACCGGCTTCACGGACCACACCCAGTTCGGCAACCTGATCCCCGAACTGGCCCGGCGCCACCGGGTCATCGCCCCGGACGCCCGCGGCCACGGCTCCTCCGCCAACGCGACCAAGCCGTTCCGCCAGGCCGACGACCTCGCCGCGCTCCTGCGCCACCTCGACCTCGCCGGACCGGCGGTCCTGGTCGGCATCTCCATGGGCGCCCTGATCGCCGTTGACACCGCGCTGGAGCATCCCGACCTGGTCCGCGCCCTGGTCGTCAGCGGCCGGGGCGTCGGCGAACCGGACCTCACGGACCCCTGGTCCACCGCAGTCGGCCAGGCCCAGTCGGCCGCCCTCGCGAGCGGAGACATCCCCGGCTGGCTCGACGCCTTCGCCCAGTGGGTCCCCGGACCCCACCGCACCCTCGCCGACGTCGACCCCGAAACCGTGCGCCACGTAAGGGAGATGGCGCTGCGCACGCTCATGAAGCACACCCCCGACGAGCAGGACTTCACCGTCCCGGTGGCCGGTGTGGCGGAGCGCGCGAAGACCGAGCTCACCCTCCCGGTTCTGGCCGTCAACGGCGCTCTCGACGCCCCAGGCGCGGTGGCCACCGCCGACGCCCTGATCCGCTCCGTCCCCGACGGCCGCACCGTCACCCTCGACGGCGTCGCCCACTACACGACCATGGAGGCCCCGGAAGCCTTCACCCGCGCCCTGGAGGAGTTCCTGCACGAGCTCGCCGAGGCCCCGGGCCGTTGACCGGGTTGTGCGAGCCATGGTGAAGCACGCCAGGGCCCGTCCGGCGGCCGACTTTGCCCGCCTGCGCGGGTGTCATGCCCAGCCCACGTCCAGCTTTGCGAGGGCGGCGCGCTGTTCGGCGGTGAGCTTGTCGCGCCGGCTCTTGGTGTTGGAGACCCATACGCCCGGCTTCACGACGACTGGCTCCGTCGTGCCCTCGACCGCGATCTCCTCGCCGTGAGCCCTCGGGACCGGCCGGTGGGCGCTCTTCCCGCGCGACCACCGCCCAAGGGCCTCCAAGCCCCCTGGAACGCCTGCTGAGCCTTGCTCCGACCCCTTCGCCGGGTGACCGGCCGCGGGGGCGGGGGAGGGCGCCCGGTCGGGCCTCGCCCTCGGCCTCGCCCGTCCCGCCGGCCGCGCATGCGCCCGAAGGACCTGGCCCTGCTCCTGTTCGCAGAGGGCCTCCCGGCACTGAAGCAGACGGTGCGGGCCGCCTTCACCGCGGCGGTGGGCACCATCCAATGCGGCAGGTGCGGTGGGCCGCCTGACGGATCTGGGCCCGGAGACGGAGCCTGTCAGCGAACGGGGCTTCGGCGTCTCGCTCGACTTTGCCTCTGTGCAGGTCGGTACGCTGTCCGGCGGCAAGATCGAATGAGACGGGACACGGATCAGTCGGTATCGAGGCCGTCGATCAGGCGGTTGAGGAACCGGGTGAAAGTGGCTTCGGGGGTGACGGGACGCCCCGGGGCCGAAATGGCCTCGGCGAGTTCCGGGTGGTGGCCGTCCGTGGCGACGGCGACGAGGTAGCGGGCTTCGGCCGCAGCCCGGTCCGGGGACTGCGAGGCTTCGGCCTGCGCGATCTCATGGCCGACGTGCCCGGCCACGAACCCCGTGAGCTGGGCGAAGATCTCCATCTTCGTCATCCCGTCCAGCCCGGCGGGCCGCAGGGCGGCGAGCGCATGCTCCAGGAAGGCCAGGGTGTTGGGCCCGGGGACGCGCCGGGTGGACAGCGCGGCGGGCAGCCAGGGGTGCCGCAGCATGTGGGCGCGCTGGAGGTGGGCGATGGCCTTCAGGTCGGCGCGCCAGTCGCCGGTGAGCCCGCCCGTGGTCGGCAGTTCGCCGCTGACGTGGTCGACCATCAGGTGCAGCAGCGTCTCCTTGTCGGGGGCGTAGCTGTAGAGCGACATGACGCCGGCTCCGGCCCGTTCGGCGACCTTCCGCATGGTGACCGCTTCGATCCCCTCGGCGTCCGCCAGGGCGACGGCCGCCTCGGTGATGGCCTCCCGGCTGTAGGTGGGCTTGCGGCCCCGGCGCGGCTGGCCAGAGCTCAGCCAGAGCTGCTGGGGGTCGACGCCCGGGGCGCCGGCCCCTCCGTCACGCGGCATGCTCCACGCTCCTTCCTTGATCGACAGCCCTTGTGGGCCTCAGTCGAGTATTCTATTCTCGTACACAGTACGGGAATCAAGGAGGGGAACGATGACGTCACGCACGCACGGTTCTGTGCTGAGTCCGACCTGGACACCGCCTTCCGGGAAGCCGCCCCTTTCCTCACGGATGATGAGGGCGACGTGGCGACGTCTCCCGGCCAAGCTGCACGATGTCGGGTGGGAGCCGGGACTGGCGGTGCCGGCCGCCGATGGCAGCCCGCTGATCACGGACCACTACTTCCCGCGCGCCGAGGGCGATTTCCCCACCCTCCTGGTGCGCTCGCCGTACGGCAGGGGCCTGCCGTGGTCCCCCATGTACGGGCTGCTCTTCGCCGAACAGGGCTTCCACGTGATCGTGCAGAGCTGTCGCGGCACCGGCGGTTCGGGAGGCACGTTCGACCTGTGGCGCAACGAGGCCGCCGACGGCCGGGCCACGGTGTCCTGGCTGCGCGAGCAGCCTTGGTTCAACGGCACGCTGGGTACCGTCGGCCCCAGCTACCTGGGCTACGTCCAGTGGGCCCTCGCCGCGGACCCGCCGCCGGAGCTGAAGGCGATGGTGGTGCAGGTGGGCCTGCACGATCCCCACGCCCTGTTCCACGCGCACGGTGCGCTCAACCTGGAGACCGCCCTCGCCGTCGGTGCGGGCATGACCTACCAGCACCAGGGCATGGCACCGTTTGTGAAGGCGACCCTGCGCCTGCAACGACGCCTGCGCGAAGTCACCACCGCGCAGCCGCTGCGCGGGGCGCATACCACCGCCCTCGGGGGCGAAGTGCCCTGGCTGGACGACGTGATGACGCACCCGGACGCCGAGGACGCCTACTGGCACGGCGCGTCCCTGGGTGAGGTGGCGGAGCGGCACAGCGTGCCCACGAGCCTGATCACCGGATGGCACGACGCGCTGGCCGACCAGACCTTCGAGCAGTACGACCGGCTGCGTCGGGCCGGATGCGAGACCTCCCTGCTCGTCGGCCCCTGGACCCACACCTCCGCCCTGCAACAGGGATGGCCCGAGGTGTTCGCCGAGAGCCTCGCCTGGCTGCGCGCCCACCTGTACGCCGACCCCTCCGACCTGCGTCCCACGAAGGTGCGCGTGCACGTAGGCGGCGAAGACGCCTGGCGGGACCTGGACGAATGGCCGCCGACCACGGCCGTCAGCCCGTGGTTCCCCACCGCGCAGGGAGATCTCACCCAGCAGTCCCCCACGGACCGCGCACCAGTGACGTCGTTCCGCTACGACCCGAGCGACCCCACCCCGTCCCTCGGCGGTCCGCTGCTCTCCCGGATCGCCGGCCCTCGCGACAACAGCCCCCTGGAGGCCCGGGACGACGTACTGACGTTCACCGGCCCCCCGCTGACCGAGCCCGTGGACGTCCTCGGGCCGATCTCGGCACGGTTGAGCATCTCCACGGACACTGGTCACACCGACGTCTTCACCCGCCTGTGCGACGTGGACGCACAGGGCCGCTCCCTCAACATCTGTGACGGCCTGGGCCAGCTGCGGACGGACGGGCAGGAGCCGTCGCAGGTCACCGTGGAGATGAGCTCGACCGCCCACAGGTTCGAGGTCGGCCACCGCATTCGCTGGCAGATCAGCGGAGGCGCCCATCCGCGCTACGCCCGCAATCCCGGCAACGCGGAGTCGCCGCTGGACGCCACGACCTTCACACCGGTGCGCATCACGCTCCACGCGGACTCGGAGCTGGTGCTTGCGACGCCCGCCCACGGTTCCGGGCTCAGCCCTGCGGAGAATGGCTGACCAGCCGGCCCCGACGGCCCGACGCCGTCCTCCTGCCCGATCACACCGCCAACGAGCAGGAGGGCGTCCCGGCGCCGGAGCTGCCGGTCACCCTCGACATGCCGGACAAGGTCGCCGACTTCTGCGCGCCGCCGACTGGAGCCCGCCGAGTGGGCCGCCCTCGACCACGGAGTGACCGCACGACGCGGCTGCGCAGTCCTCTTCGGCCTCGTCAGCATCCACACCGCCTGTCGAGGCCGAGGCGCTCGGTCTTCTGACGGTCGCATTGACCGCAGTGCGAGTGGGCAGCGGATGCTTCCTGGCATAGCTGCAAGAACCGGGAGGACCTACGGGCACGGACCGCGCCCTTCTCTTCCATGGGGATGCCCTCCAGGCACCCGATCTCCGCCGGATCCATCAGCGCGCCCTCGCCAGCCGTGCCCCAGGTTCCGAGCTGTTCCACGCACCGCTGCGCAGCGCGGTGTTCGTCGCGGCGTTCCTCTCCGCTGAACCGGATCCCGGCCGGGGCGATCGTGGGCTCGGGAACGGACAGCCCATCCGAAGCTGGCTCTTCCGGAGCTGCCGCCCCGGTTGCTGTACCCGGATCTGCCGTGGACGCGGGGCGAACACCTCCTGA
Organism: Streptomyces sp. NPDC028314; assembly: GCF_055565795.1. Lineage (NCBI taxonomy): Bacteria > Bacillati > Actinomycetota > Actinomycetes > Kitasatosporales > Streptomycetaceae > Streptomyces > Streptomyces sp. NPDC028314. The sequence goes on along the minus strand of NZ_JBVHTP010000001.1, from coordinate 704 downwards.
CCCGTCCGATCGAAAGCCTGCGCGAACACCACGCCGCCTCCATTCCAGGCCGCGCTCACCGCGTGGCTGCGATTTCTCCCGCCGGGCTGCCGCGCCATCTCAGGCGGACCGGCCTCTGCTTTTCTGCCTGGTGGGTCAGAGTGTGGTCTCTTAGACGACGGTGGTGTTGGGGCAGTCTTTCGCGATGCCGAGGAGGGCCTGGCCAATGGGTTATGTGGCTTTGTTCATGAGTCGTGGTTCTGGCTCAACTTCTGTGGTGACATCTCGTCGCTCGGTTCATCGGGACCCTGAAGGATGGGAACCGGCAGGACGTTGCGTGGCGGACGCTCCTCAACGCAGTGGACCCGGTGGGAGCCAGGACGGCTGTCGGCCCCACCCTCCCCGGGGCCGAGAGCCACCGCGCTCATCGATCGTTTTCGGCCAACACCGCGGCGAGGAGTCCCGGGAAGCGGGCATCGAGATCAGCGCGACGCAGGGTCATCAGACGAGCCTTTCCCGCCCTGCGGGTCTGGGTGATTCCGGCTTCGCGCAGGATGCGCCAGTGATTGGACAGCGTCGATCTGGGCACGTCCACGCCGTCAGGGCTGCACGCACTCTCGCCGCCCTAGGTGTGTTGTCCCGGGACGTTGGTGACACGCGTGCTGGGTTCTTGAAATGGGTGAGGGCCTCCGGGTTCGGTGTGGATTGCGACATCTACATCGTTC